>NZ_LT629791.1:2400000-3000000 GCF_900105925.1 Jiangella alkaliphila
GTTCGCCGCTGTGACCTGGGTCAGTCCACGCAGAGACAGAACGGGTGCCCCGCGGGGTCGAGGAACACCCGGAACGACGTGCCGGGCTGGTGCTCGTGCTTGGTCGCACCGAGTTCGAGCACCGCCGCCTCGGCGGCGTCCAGGTTGTCGACGTTGACGTCCAGGTGCATCTGCTGCGGCACGGTCTGAGCCGGCCACTGCGGCGGGGTGTAGTCCTCGACCTGCTGGAAGCAGATGCACTGGCCGTAGTCGGCGCGGATCTCCGCCCAGCCGGGGGAGGTCTCGATCTTCCAGTCCAGCAGCGTGCCGTAGAAGGTGGCGAGGACGCTCGCGTCGGGACAGTCGATCACGAGGCTCGGGAAGCGTGCGATAGCCATGCGTCGCACTGTAGGCCGGGTTCCGGACGATCCGCGTCCGGAACCCGGGCCTCAGAGGGGGCGACGTCACGCAGGGGCGCCGAGCGGCGGGTGCTCGAGCACGGTGGGCTTGTACTCGACCAGCTGGATGCGGCCGTCGAAGGTGCGGTGCTCGATCATCTCGAGGGCGACGTCCGGATAGCCGTCATAGATGCGTTCTGCGCCCGTGGCCCCGGTGATCACCGGGAACATCCCGACCCGGAAGCGGTCGACGAGTCCGGCGCGTAGCAGGGACCGGCACAGGCTGAGGCTGCCGATCGTGCTGAGGAGCCCCGAGCCACTCGACTTCATGGCGCGGACCGCCTCGACGGCGTCGCCGCGGACCAGCGTGGAGTTGGCCCAGGTCATGGGCTCCTCGAGTGAGGAGGAGAACACCACCTTGGACGCCTGGGTGAGCTCGTCGACGGACGCCTCTTCCTCGGGCCTGAACTCGTCCTGGCCACTCGGGACGTCGCCGGCGGCGAAGCCCGACATCAGGCGGTAGGTGTTCGCGCCCATCAGGTAGGTGACCTCGGGCTGCTCACCGAGCCATGCGAGGTATTCCGGGCCCTCGAGGCCCCAGAACCCGGGCCATCCCTCGCCTGATGCGTAGCCGTCGAGGGAGGTGATGAAGTCGACGAGAAGCTCCGACATGGCGGTTCCTTTCCTCGGGTGTCACGAGCTTTGACCGGCCGGGAACCACGATGTCACCGGCGGCGCTGTGAGGGAACGAGGAAACGTCCCGCGCGACTCACTCGAAAGCGGCGCGCAGCGCGCTCGGCCCGCCGACGACGGGGAGCTCGACGCGGCTGCCCAGGAGGTCGATCTCGATGGGGTTGCCGGTGGTCGGGTGCCGGTTGGACACGAGACCGGTCTCCGCTCCGGCGATCACGACGCCGATCCGGTGGCCCGCCTCGTACACGTAGTCGTGGTGCTGCAGGTCGATCGTCAGCCGGTAGTCCGTGCCGGGTTCCAACGCGTCCACGCCGGTCTGGAACGCCGGGTACGACCAGCCGCGCGTGACCACCTCGAACGGGGCGATGTGGGTGCGCAGCCCGACGTCGGCGTAGCAGCCGGTGTCGGCGGCGTTGCCCGCGCCGAAGCAGGTCCTGGTCGGCAGGTTGGCCAGCCCGCCGTCGGTGGCGTGCTGCAGCCGTTCGGCCTCGCCGTAGTCCACCAGCAGCACGGTGAGCGTCGCGTTCGGGCCGGCGAAGCGGGCGTCGACGGTCACGTCGGCCGAGCCGCTGATCCGCACCGGCTCGGACAGCACGGGGCTCTGGAAGACCAGGCGGCGGGGGTCCACGGTCGTCGGCGCGGCCGCGAGCTGGCTGACGCTGCGCCGCGTCTCGGTGAAGGTGGCGGTGCGGTCGCGGACGGCGTCGCGCGGGTCCGTTCGCAGGGTCCCCAGCCGCGGATCGCCGGCGTCGCGCGGCGTGCCGAGCCAGACCGGGGCGGTGGCGCCGGAGGGCCAGTCGTCGTGAGCGGTCCACTCGCCCGGCGCGCGCTCGATCTCGACCATGGGCTCGTCCATGATCCCGTTGTCGACCCCCTGCAGCCAGTGGTCGAACCAGCGGTGCAGGGTGCTCACCCACTCCGTGCGCCGGAAGTCGAACGGCTCTTCGTGCGCGGTCTGCGACAGCCACAGCTTGCGCGGCACGTCCGCGTCCCCGAGCGCCTCCCACCAGCGGCCGAAGTTGACCGGCGGCACCGTGTAGTCGTTCATCGCGCTGACGACGAACACGCTGGCCTCGACCTTGTCGGCGTCCGGGACGAAGGTGCGCTGCCGCCAGAAGTCCGTGCCCGGGTCCGGGTCCTCCTGGCCCGCGGCCAGCTCGGCCCGTACGGTGTCGCACTCCGTCGCCATCGCGGGGTTGTCGCTGTGCCGGTCGTGCCACAGCGTCGGCGTGCCGCCATGGCGCGCGCCGTTGGCCCAGAAGTCGGTGTGCCAGTCGCTCAGCGCGACCAGCGGCACGATGGTGGCCAGCCCCTCGGTGCCGCGGGCCGCCACGGCGTTCGGCACCGTGCCGTCCCACGACTTCCCGATCATCCCGGACAGACCGTTCGCCCAGTCCGCGGTGACCTCGTCGCCGTCCAGGTCGACCGCGTGCCCCTCGCCGGCCAGCCACTCCACGACGGCGGCCAGGCCCTCGGTCTCGGCCGGGCCGCCGACGTCGGCGCACCCCGTCGACGCGCGGCTGCCGGTCAGGTCCACCAGCGCGACCGCGTACCCGCGCGGCACGAAGTAGTTGTCGTAGAACCGCGGGAAGAAGTCGAGCGGGGCGCCGGGCGGCGGCTTGATCTCGCCGTGCCGGTTGTTGCTGAAGTCCTGCCAGCCCATGAAATACGGGCTGGTGTGGATGATCGTCGGTACCTTCAGGTCACCGTCGGAGGCGGCCGGGCGGATGATGTCGACGTAGATCAGGTCCGGCTCGCCGCTGTCCTGGCTGATCACCGGCGACTGGACACGGACGACCTCCCGGATCGCGTCGTCGTAGGAGAACACCGGCTGGGTCACGCCGTCCTCGACCACGATGCTGCCGGGCTCGTCCGGCTCCGCGGTCGCCGGCACCGTCGTGGCCGGCAGCAGCACCGCCGGCAGCACCAGCACTGGCAGCATGCCGAGCCTCCGGCCCGTGATCCTCATCGCTGCCCCTCTCGACGCGCCTGCGGTGCGCCACGGTAGGCATCGGGGCGGGCGCGCGTCACCGTGCAACTGTCGAGAGCCGGGGCCGCGCCGTTCAGACACCCGTCGAGCGGCGCCCGGCCCGTCGGTCCGGGTTCGGGTACTTGGTCCGGGTAGGCTGCGGTCGTACGAGCGTGCAGCGCCGCCGTCGTCTCTGCGCCCACGTACGACGACGACAGCGACACACCGCAGGAGACGATACGTGGCCACGATCGAAGCAATCGGAGCACGCGAGATCCTCGACTCCCGGGGCAACCCGACGGTCGAGGTCGAAGTGGCGCTCGACGACAGCACCATCACCCGCGCGGCCGTTCCGTCCGGCGCCTCCACCGGCGCGTTCGAGGCGGTCGAGCTGCGCGACGGCGACGCCGCCCGCTACGCCGGCAAGGGCGTCGAGAAGGCCGTCACGGCCATCATGGACGAGATCGCCCCTGAACTGCTCGGCTTCGAGGCCAGCGACCAGCGCCTCGTCGACCAGGCGCTGATCGACCTGGACGGGACGCCGAACAAGGGCAAGCTGGGCGCCAACGCCATCCTCGGCGTCTCGCTGGCGGTAGCCAAGGCCGCCGCCGACTCCGCCGAGCTGCCGCTCTTCCGCTACCTCGGCGGGCCCAACGCGCACCTGCTGCCGGTGCCGATGATGAACATCCTGAACGGCGGCGCGCACGCCGACAGCAACGTCGACATCCAGGAGTTCATGATCGCGCCGATCGGCGCCGAGACCTACCGCGAGGCGCTGCGGTGGGGCGTCGAGGTCTACCACACGCTCAAGGGCGTGCTGAAGGAACGCGGCCTGTCGACGGGGCTGGGCGACGAGGGCGGCTTCGCGCCGAACCTGCCGAGCAACCGCGACGCGCTCGACATCATCGTCACCGCCATCGAGAAGGCCGGCTACACGCCGGGCGCGCAGATCGCGCTGGCCCTCGACGTCGCGTCCACGGAGTTCTACGACGACGGCAAGTACACCTTCGAGGGCAAGAGCATCTCGGCTGCGGAGCTGACGAAGTACTACGAGGAGCTGGCCGGCGCCTACCCGCTCGTCTCCATCGAGGACCCGCTGTCCGAGGACGACTGGTCCGGCTGGGCCGCGCTCACCGACGTGCTGGGCAGCAAGGTGCAGATCGTCGGCGACGACCTGTTCGTCACCAACCCCGAGAGGCTCGAGCGCGGTATCAAGGACCACGCCGCCAACTCGCTGCTGGTCAAGGTCAACCAGATCGGCTCGCTGACGGAGACGTTCGACGCGGTCTCGCTGGCGCAGCGGTCCGGGTTCACCTGCATGATCAGCCACCGGTCCGGCGAGACCGAAGACACCACCATCGCCGACCTCGCCGTCGCCACCAACGCCGGCCAGATCAAGACCGGCGCACCGGCCCGGTCCGAGCGGGTCGCGAAGTACAACCAGCTGCTGCGCATCGAGGAGGAGCTCGACGACGCCGCCCGCTACGCCGGCGCGTCGGCCTTCCCGCGGTTCCAGGCGTAGGAGCGGGCCGTGCCCACGTCGCGCCGTTCGCCCAGCGCCCGCCCCGCGGCGGGCGCAGGCACGGCGCGACGTCCCAGCGCGGGCCGCGCCGGCCGTCCGTCGGCCCGCGCGCCCAAGGGCGGCACCGCCGCGGCACGGCCCCGCACCGGGGCCGACGCCGGCGACGGGCCGCCTCCTCCGCCACCACCGCGGCGGCCGCAGCCGAAGGGCGGCCGCCCTTCGGTCACCGGCCGGGCCGCGGTGCTCGCGCTGGTGCTGGCGGTGCTGCTGGTGTCGTACGCCTACCCGCTGCGGACCTGGTTCGACCAGCACCGCGAACGGGTCGAGCTGCAGCGCGAGCAGGACGAGCTGACGGCGTCGGTCGACGACCTCGAGCAGGAGCTGCGGCTGTGGGAGGACCCCGCTTACGTGGCCGCCCAGGCGCGCGAGCGGCTCGGCTTCGTGCTGCCGGGCGAGCAGAGCTACATCGTGCTGCCCGACCCGGACGCGCCGGACGACACCGCCGCCGAGGCCGGCGGGCTGCCGCCGTCCGGTCAGGGCACCTGGTACGAGCGGCTCTGGGCGTCGGTGACGTTCGCCGACAGCCCGCCGCCCGATCCCGAGGCACCCGTCGACGAATGACCGCCGCCCCGCCCACCCCCGCCGACCTCGACACCGTCACCCAGCAGCTCGGCCGCCCGGTCCGGGGCGTCCGCGCCGTTGCCGCACGGTGCGCCGGCGGGCACCCGTCCGTCGTCGAGACCGAGCCGCGGCTGCCCGACGGCACGCCGTTCCCGACGCTCTACTACCTGACCTGCCCGCGCGCCGTCGCCGCGACGTCGACGCTGGAGTCCGTCGGCGTCATGCGCGAGTGGACCGACGAGCTGGCCGGCGACGCCGACCTGGCCGCCGCCTACCGCGCCGCGCACGAGTCGTACCTGGCCCGGCGCGAGGCGATCGGCCACGTCGACGAGATCGCCGGCGTCACCGCTGGTGGCATGCCCGACCGCGTCAAGTGCCTGCACGTCCTCGTTGCGCACAGCCTCGCCGCCGGGCCGGGCGTCAACCCGTTCGGCGACCGCGCCCTGGAGCTGATGGCGCCGACGTGGACCCCGGCGGCCTGCGACTGGAGCCCCGCGTGACGCGCGTCGCCGCCATCGACTGCGGCACCAACTCGATCCGCCTGCTCGTCACCGACCTCGACCCGGCGGCGAACCTCCAGCACGACCTCGACCGCCGGCTGCGCATCGTCCGGCTCGGCAAGGACGTCGACCGCACCGGTGTGCTCGCCCCCGAGGCGCTGGCCCGCACGTTCGAGACGCTGCATGAGTACGCCGCCGTCATCGCCGAGCTCGGCGCCGACCACGTCCGCATGGTCGCCACCAGCGCCACCCGCGACGCCGCCAACCGCGACGAGTTCGTCGCCGGCGTCGTCGATGTCCTCGGGGTCGAGCCGGAGGTCGTGTCGGGCGCGGCCGAGGCCGGACTCTCGTTCGACGGCGCGGTGCGCGGGTTGGCCGGCGACGGCGACGCGCCGTACCTCGTCGTCGACATCGGCGGCGGCTCGACCGAGCTGGCCCTCGGCGGCGACCACGGCGTCATCGCCGCCCGCAGCGTCGACATCGGCTGCGTCCGGCTGACCGAACGGCGGTTCCAGGCCGACCCGCCCACGCCCGATCAGGTCGCGTCGGCCCGGGCCGACATCGAGGCCGGGCTGGACGAGGCCGCCGCCGTCGTGCCAATCAGCGACGCTCGGACGCTGGTCGGGCTCGCCGGCTCGGTGACGACGGTCGCCGCGATCCACCTGGGGCTGGCGGAGTACGACTCCACGGCGATCCACCACAGCCGCATCCCGGCGGCGCAGGTGCGGGCGATCAGCGACCGGCTGCTGACGCTGACCCACGACGAGCGGCTGGCGATCGGGCCGATGCACCCCGGCCGGGCCGACGTCATCGCCGCCGGTGCGCTGGTGCTGCGCTGCGTGGTCGACCGCGCCGCCGTCGACCACGTGCTGGTCAGCGAGCACGACATCCTCGACGGCATCGCCTGGAGCGTCGTCTGAGGCCGCGGCCTCAGGACAGCGCGGCGATCGCTTCTTCCCAGCTCCGCAGGTAGCCGGCGAACCCGGCGGCGAACCGGTCCAGCTCCGCCGCGGCGGCGTCGGTGAGCGCCGTCATCGCGTACGTGACGGTGACGTCGCTGCCGCCGCCGTCGCCCGGCCGCAGCGCCACGTGCACCGTCCCGGCCCGCTCGCCCGGCGTCACGCGGGCGTAGGAGACGCTCCGGCCGGGGTCGCGGTGCAGCACGACCCAGATCGTGGGTGCGCCGTGCGCGTCGGTCTCGAACACCGTGCCGGGCGCGGCGTCGTCGTCCGTGGGCCCGGCGAACCGCGGCTCCCAGCCGGGCGCCCAGGCGATCTCGCCGCGCGGTGTGAACAGCACGAACGCCTCGGCCGGCGGCAGGGCGACGTGCAAGGTGCCGGTCAGATCGTGCTGCGCCCCGGTCATGCCGCGAACGGTAGCAGCGACGGTCTTCAACTGCCGTTCAGCTCCCGGCCGTGTGTCGGTTCAGGCATACCGCGACGATTCGGACTGGACCGATTCGCCGACTCGACGAGAGAAGGGCCTTCACATGTCCGGAGCACTGACCCGGCGCACGCTCATCGCGGGTGCCTCCGCAGCGGGTCTCGCCCTGACTGTCCCGCGCGCCGCCAGCGGCGCCGAACCCACCGCGTACGCCGCCTTCCGCGTCGTCCGTACCCGGCCCGACACCCCCAGCGTCCCGGAGATCACGCTGCCGGCCGGCTACAGCATCCTGGCCGGGACCCGCTACTCCGTCGCCAGCCGAGCGGAGTACTACACGTTCGTGGTCGGCCCGCGCTCCACCGGCATCGAGATCGCCGTGCGCTGGCCGGACGTCGCGGTCGAGACGGTCGTCCACCAGGACACCCGACTGGCGCTGCGCCCCGACCCCGCCGACGGCGACCGGTTCACGTTCACGCTCCCCGTCACCCAGACGTCGGCCGACGCGAACCAGCCGACGCTGCAGGTGTGGAGCTTCCCCGAGAACGTGTCGGGGATGAACTGGCGCATCGAGCACAACGACGCCGACCGCGTCGCCGGCCCGTGGACGACGGTGCCGTGGCCGGCCGGCGAGGTGAAGTCGGTCGTGCACCAGCTGGTCGCCGCGAACTACATCTGCCACGCGTCGGGCCTGGTCGCGACGGCGGCCGCGAAGGGTCACCGGTGGGTGCTGATGGGCTTCGAGACCAACAACACGCTGCACGCCGACAACCCGCCGCACTGGCACATCTCCTACAACTCCGGCCGTGACTTCAACGCCAAGACGCACAACCCGCATCTCTGGCTCGACCGCGAGGGCAAGAATTTCTACAACGGCATGGACGTCACCGGCCTCGGCCGGCTGCGCTACTACGTCGGCGACCCCGCGCCGCTGTACGACTTCATCGGGACGGACAACGGCGGGCGCGGCAACCTCACCTGCACGATGACGCTGCGCGAGGACGGCGGCATCGACCTCGCCGCGCCGACCGGCCCGACGTACGCGATCGCCGCCGGCCGCGACGGCACGCTGCTCGAGGAGGTCACGGTGCTGCGCGACAATGCGCCGTGGCTGCGTATCGCCACCGTCGACCGGGTGAAGTTCGGCGTCACCGCGTTCGAGGTGACCGGCCTGGCCGACCCGAGCGAGAGCGTGTCGCGGGTGCTCCGCTACGACCGCCTCACCGGCGTCATCACTCGATAGGCACAATATGGGGCGTGCTGCTGCCCCATCCGCTCACCGGCCAGCCGTTCCCCAGCCCCGTTCCGCCGGGGACCGGCTGGCCCGGCGACCCGGCCGGGCCGGACACCCCGGTGGCGAGGTCGGCCGCCGACGTCGCGCGGCTGGCGGCTGGCGCGTCGCTGGCCGAGGTGGTCGCGCGCTCCTCGGTGTGCCGGGCCTGCCCGCGGCTGGTGACCTGGCGCGAGGACGTCGCCCGGGAGAAGCGCAAGTCGTTCGCGGACCAGCCGTACTGGGGCCGGCCGACGCCGGGCTGGGGCGACCCGCGGCCGCGGGTGCTGGTCTTCGGGCTGGCGCCCGCGGCCAACGGCGGCAACCGCACCGGCCGCGTCTTCACCGGCGATCGCAGCGGCGACTGGCTCTACGCCGCGCTGTACCGCGCCGGCCTGGCCAGCCAGCCGACCGCGACGCACGCCGGTGACGGCCTGGAGCTGATCGGCGCCCGCATCGCCGCCGCCGTCCGCTGTGCACCCCCTGACAACAAGCCGACGCCGGGGGAGCGCGACGCCTGCGTGCCGTGGCTGGACCGCGAGGTCGAGCTGGTGCTGCCGACGGTGCGCGCCGCGGTCGCGCTCGGGTCGTTCGCGTGGGCCGCCGCGCTGCGAACGCTCGGCCGGGCCGGGCTGACCGTGCCCCGGCCGCGGCCGGTGTTCGGGCACGGCGCCGACGTGACGCTGGACCCGGCGGACGGGTCGCCGGCGACGGCGCCGGTGCGGCTGATCGGCAGCTACCACCCGAGCCAGCAGAACACCTTCACCGGCAGGCTCACCGAGCCCATGCTCGACGACGTGTTCGGCCGGGCCGCCGCGACCTAACGTCAGGCCGGGAGGGTGCCGCTCTCGATCTCGCGCACCTCGACGCCGCCGCCCTGCCGCACGACGGGGTTCTGCCCGGCGATCGCGACGGCGGTCTCGAGGTCGGGCGCCGCGACGACGTAGATGCCCGCGACGACCTCCTTGGTCTCCAGGAACGGGCCGTCGGTGACGCCGCCGGCCCGCACCGACCGGGCCTGCGCGCCGGGCTGCAGCGCGTACGCCGCGACCATCGAGCCGGCGCCCGCCAGCTCGTCGGCGTGCCGGTCGTGCACGCCGCGCTCGTCCGCCGCCGCGTCTGCCGGCTCTCCAGGTGCGTAGATCAGGATCGCGTAGTGCGACATGAGGGTCCTCTCTCTGGTCGGTGCCTTCACCGAGTCCGTCACGCGGCGGCCGGCGGAATCGACAACCGCGACGAGAGAATTCTCAGTCGCCGCCCGGTCGGGAGTTGGCCGGTGTGCCAGGTGGTCCCCGCCCGCCGGGGGGCCTCCCACCCTACGGGCGGGCGCCGACGTCGGCGGGCAGCTCCAGTCCCAGGTGGTCGCGCAGCTCCGAACGCCCGGCGTCGGTGATCCGCAATGCACGGGACTGCCTCGACCGCACGACCCAACCCGCCTCGACGGCGTGGGAGCACAGCGCCGCTCCGGTGGCGCCGCCGAGGTGCGGCCGCCGCTCGGTCCAGTCCAGGCACGAGCGGACCAGCGGCCGCCGCGACGCGGGTGGCCAGGCGCCGACCAGTGCGGCCAACCAGCGGTCGCCGTCGTCGGTGAGGGTGAGGCCGCGGTCCCAGGAGAGCAGGCCGCGCGCCGTCATCGCGTCGGTCACCGCGACGCCGAGGGTGCCGGCCAGGTGGTCGTAGCAGGTCCGGGCGGCGGCCAGCGCCCGCCGGCGGTGTGCCGTCGTCAGCGAACGCACCGGCGCGGCCGCACCGGGAGGAGCGGCGGCGGCCAGCCGCTCGACCAGCTCGGCGGCGTGGTCGGCCAGCCGCAGACAGCGGTGCCGGCCCTGCCGCACCTCGGTGAGCAGGCCGCCGGACACCAGCAGGTTCAGGTGCTCGGTGGCCGTCGACCGCGCGACGCCGGCGGTCCGGGCCAGTTCGGCGGCGGTCCAGGCCCGGCCGTCCATGAGCGCCAGACATACCGTCGCCCGGGTGCGGTCGGCGAGCAGCCCGGCCAGGCCGGCCAGGGCCGTTCCCGCCAGTGCGGTGTCGGTCATGTCCACCATCATCGCCCCGTGACGGTTCGGCCGGCGCCGAACCGTCACGGGCCTAGCGTCGACCGGCGTGGACCACGTGACGATCGCCCCCAGCATCCTGTACGTCGGCACTCCGGTGGCGCTGCTGGCGTCCGAGAACCCGGACGGCACGGCCAACCTGGCGCCGATGTCGTCGGCCTGGGCACTCGGCCAGGTGATGGTGCTCGGGCTCGGCACCGAGGGGCAGACCGCGGCCAACCTCGCCGTCCGGCCGGACCTGACGATCAGCTTCCCGGCCCCGGAGCTCTGGCCGGCGGTCGAGCGGCTGGCCCCGCTCACCGGCCGCGATCCGGTGCCGGCGAGCAAGCCCGGGTTCCGGTACGAACCGGACAAGTTCGCCGCCGCCGGCCTGACGCCCGCGCCGTCCGAGCTGGTCGGCCCGCCGGGGGTGGCCGAGTGTCCGCTGTGGCTCGAGGCGACGGCCGAGGTTCGCCCGGGCGCCGACAGCACGTTCGTCGTCGTCGAGGCCCGGGTGCTGCGCGTGCACGCCGACCCGGACATCGTCGTGCCCGGTACGCAGCACGTCGACCCGGCGCGGTGGACCCCGTTGATCTACAACTTCCGGCACTACTTCGGGCTCGGCGGCGAGCTGGGGCACAGCTTCCGCTCCGAGACGCCGCGGATGTGGTCGAGCGCACCTTGAAATGGCTTGTGAACGCATTCACAAGCCCCTAGGCTAGGGGTATGAACGGGAGAGTCGGACGCACCGGAACCCCGCACATCCTCATCGTCGGCGGCGGGTACGTCGGCATGTACACCGCGCTCGGGCTGCAGCGGTCCCTGAAGCGGAGCCAGGCCCGCATCACCGTCATCGACCCGCGTTCCTATATGACCTACCAGCCGTTCCTGCCCGAGGCGGCGGCCGGTTCGCTGGAGCCGCGGCACGTCGTCGTGCCCCTTCGCCGGGTCCTGAAGCGCAGCAACGTCATCACCGGCGAGGTCACCGCGATCAGCCACGCCGCCAAGACCGTGACCGTCAAGCCGGAGATCGGCAACGACTACCAGCTTGGCTACGACATCCTCGTCGTGGCGCTCGGGTCGATCTCGCGGACGCTGCCGATCCCCGGCCTCGCCGAGGTCGGCATCGGCTTCAAGCAGATCGAAGAGGCGATCGCCCTGCGCAACCACGTCCTCGACCGGCTCGACGTCGCCGCGTCGACCACCGACCCCGAGGTGCGCAAGCGGGCACTGACGTTCGTCTTCGTGGGCGGCGGGTTCGCCGGCGTCGAGGCGCTCGGTGAGCTGGAGGACATGGCCCGCTACGCGCTGCGGTACTACCCGCAGCTCAAGCCCGGTGACATGCGCTGGGTGCTGGTCGAGGCCGCTGGGCGCATCCTGCCCGAGGTCGGCCCGGAGATGGGCGAATACACCGTCGTCGAGCTGAGCAAGCGCGACATCGAGATCCGCCTCGAGACGCTGCTCGAGTCCTGCGTCGACGGCCACGTCGTGCTGTCCAAGGGCAGGCCGTTCGACGCCGACACCATCGTGTGGACCGCGGGCGTCAAGGCCAACCCCGTCCTCGCCAACACCGACCTGCCGCTGGACGAGCGCGGCCGGCTGCGCTGCCTGCCCGAGATGCGCATCGACGGTCTCGACGACGCGTGGGCGGCCGGCGACAACGCCGCCATCCCGGACCTCAGTGCGGGGCAACCGAACGTGTGGACGGCGCCTAACGCCCAGCACGCCGTGCGGCAGGCGAAGCTGCTGGCCAAGAACATCGTCGCCGACCTCGAGGGTGGGCTGCCGAAGCCGTACAAGCACAAGTACATCGGCTCGGTCGCCAGCCTCGGCCTCTACAAGGGCGTCGCGCACACCTACGGCATCAAGGTCCGCGGCTTCCCGGCCTGGTTCATGCACCGCACGTACCACATGAGCAAGATGCCGACGTTCAACCGCAAGTTCCGCGTGGTGGTCGACTGGACCCTGGCGCTGCTGTTCAAGCGCGAGGTCGTCACGCTCGGCCGCATGCGGATGCCACGCGAGGACTTCCGCCGGGCCGCGCAACCGGGCGCGCCGCGGGCCGCGCAACCGAGCGCTCCCCGCCAGGCGGAGACAGCCACCACGGCGGGCGGCCGGCTTCCGCGCGGCTGAGCCACCGCGCGGACGCTCCGCTCGCCGTGGGCGGCCCCTGCCGAAAGCCGTGGCAGCGACCCCGCCGTCTCGCTAGCGTGGCAGGGGAGGGGCACGGACTGGGAGGTCGCCATGTCCACTGGGGGAGCGGCGGGACGCATCGCCGGGCTGGTCGAACGGCTGCTGGGGCGGCCGCTGCCGCTGGGCATCCGCACCTGGGACGGCGCGCACGCCGGCCCGCAGGACGGCCCGGTGCTGGTCATCCGGTCCCGCCGGGCACTGCGCCGGTTGCTGTGGCAGCCCGACGAGATCGGCCTGGCCCGCGGCTGGGTGGCCGGTGAGCTGGACGTCGAAGGCGACCTCGACGAGGCGCTGACCAGGCTCGACGACACCCTGCGGGAGCTCGGCCGCCGCGGCCGGTTCAGTGCCGCCGACCGCGCCGAGGTCATCCGGCTGGGGGTCATGCTCGGCGCCGTCGGGCCGCCGCTGAAGCCGCCGCCCGAGGAGGTCGTGCTGGCCGGCGACCGCCACTCCAAGGGCCGCGACCAAGCCGCCATCAGCCACCACTACGACGTCGGCAACGACTTCTACGAGCTGGTCCTCGGCCCGTCGATGGTCTACTCGTGCGCCTACTGGACCGGCGACGCCGCCACGCTCGAGGAGGCCCAGCGGGCCAAGAACGAGCTGATCTGCCAGAAGCTCGGGCTCCGGCCCGGCATGCGGCTGCTCGACGTCGGCTCCGGCTGGGGCTCGCTGGTGCTGCACGCCGCCGAGCACCACGGCGTCGAGGCCGTCGGCGTCACACTGTCGGTGCCGCAGGCCGAGTACGCCAAGCAGCGAGTCGCCGACGCCGGCCGGTCCGACGCGGTCGAGATCCGCGTGCAGGACTGGCGCGACGTCGCCGACGGCCCGTTCGACGCCATCGCCAGCGTCGGCATGGCCGAGCACCTGGGCGCGGCGACGTGGCCGGAGTACTCCGCCCGCTTGTACAGCCTGCTGCGGCCCGGCGGCCGGCTGCTCAACCACCAGATCGTGCGGTCCGGGCGGCCGCGGGCGCACGGGCTGGCCCGGCCGCGGCGGACGTTCATCGACGCGTACGTGTTCCCCGACGGGGAGCTGATCCCGATCGGCGACGTCGTGCAGCGGCTGGAGGCGGGTGGGTTCGAGGTGCGCGACGTCCAGGCGCTGCGCGAGCACTACGCGCGGACGCTGCGCGCGTGGGTCGCGAACCTGGAACGCGGCTGGCGGCGCGCCGTCGAGCTGGCCGGCGAGGGCCGGGCCCGCGTGTGGCGGCTCTACATGACCGCGTCGGCCGTCTCGTTCGACGCCGCCCGCATCGGCGTCGACCAGGTGCTGGCCGTGCGCCCACATCGCGACGGCCGAAGTGACCTGCCGATGGTGCGTCCGGTTGGATGGAGCCTGTGAGCCTCATCGCCGTCACCGTCATCGGACACGACCGCCCCGGCATCATCGCCGACGCCACCGCCGGCCTGGCCGGACTCGGCCTGAACCTCGAAGACTCCACCATGACCCTGCTGCGCGGTCACTTCGCCATGATGCTGATCTGCTCCGGCGACCGGTCGCCGGCGGAGGTCCAGCAGGCGCTGGCCGGGCTGGCCGCCGACGGACGGCTCCAGGTGTCGGCTGCCGCCGTGCCCGACGAGGATGGCGCCGGCTCGCGGTCGCTGCGGCCGTACGTGCTGACGGTGCACGGCGGCGACCGCCCCGGCATCGTGTCCGCCGTCACCGGCGTGCTGGCCGAGGCCGGCGGCAACATCACCGACCTCACGACCCGGCTGACCGGCGACCTCTACGTCGCCATCGCCGAGGTCGACCTGCCCGCCGACGCCGACGCCGACGCGGTGGGCGGCCGGCTCCGCGACGCCGGCGCCGAGCTGGGTGTCGGCGTCACCCTGCGGCCGCAGGAGACCGACGTCCTGTGAGCATCGCCGACTGGACCGAGGCCGACCTCGGGGTGCCGGGCCGCGTCCTCACCGTGGTCCGCGCCCCCGACCCCGTCCTCGCCGCGCCGTCCCCGCTGGTCGACCCCGCCGACCCGAAGGTCGTGCAGCTCGCCGCCGACCTCGTCGCCACCATGCGCGTCTCGCCCGGCTGTGTCGGCCTCGCCGCCTGCCAGGTCGGCGTCGCCGCCCACCTCTTCGCCGTCGACGTCAGCCAGCACCCGAAGACCCGCACCGGCCACGGCACCTTCGCGCTCTGCAACGCCGAGGTGGTCGAAGCGACCCGCAAGGAGAAGGGCCGCGAGGGCTGCATGTCCGTCCCCGACCTCACCGGCGACGTCAAGCGCGCCACCCGGCTGACGGTCCGCGGCCTGCTGCCCGGCAGCGGCGAGGAGTTAACCGTCGAGACCGACGCGTTCGAGGCCAGAGCGTTGCAGCACGAGATCGACCACTGCGCCGGCTTCCTCTTCCTCGACCGCGTCGCCGGCGCCCACGCCGTCTTCCCGCGGCAGACCTACCTGTAGCCGCCGGCCTGGGCGCCGGGGTCTCACACCCGCCTGACACGTGACCCGATCGTGTCCGGAATGGGAGGTTTCGTCAGGAGACAGGCGACCTGCCGGACGCGATACTGAATCCGGCCCCCGTAGCCCAATCGGCAGAGGCATCAGCCTTAAAAGCTGAACAGTGTCGGTTCGAGTCCGACCGGGGGCACACCAAGTTTGCACACACTGCGCTCCTGGAGCGCCGCGAGGCCGTCCTCGTGGCGATGTCACATCCTTGCCGGTCCATCTCGTCTGGGGTTTGAGAGCCGACCCCAGAGATTCGGAGAATTCATGAGCAAGGTGTGGTTCGTCACCGGTTCATCCCGCGGCTTGGGTCGCCAGTTCGTGGAGGCCGCCCTGTCTCGCGGCGACAAGGTGGCGGCGACCGCCAGGAACAGCGCAACCCTGAAGGATCTGGTCGGCACCTATGGCGATGCGGTGCTCCCGCTCGACATGGACGTCACCGACAGAGCCGTGGTGTTCGAGAGTGTGCGGCGAGCCGAGGAGCACTTCGGCCGTCTCGACGTCGTCGTCAACAACGCGGGCTACGCCCTGATCGGCGCGGTCGAGGAACTGGCCGAGCAGCAGTTGCGAGACGTACTGGAGACCAACGTGTTCGGCGCGCTGCGGGTCGTCCAGGCCGCGCTGCCGTACCTGCGCGTGCAGGGCAGCGGGCACCTCATCCAGATGTCGTCCATGGCGGGCCTGTTCGCGGCACCACTCGGTGGCGGGTACCACGCATCGAAGTGGGCTCTCGAGGTCCTGAACGACTCGCTCGCGCAAGAGGTCGGCGAGTTCGGCATCAAGGTGACGGTGGTCGCACCCGGCGGCTTCGCCACCAGGCGCGGCGGGGAGAAGCCCGATCCACTCACCGACGGCGACCAGGCCGGCCGCAATCCGATCTACGACGGCCTCCGCCAGCGCATCGCCGCGTTCATGGGCAAGTCGCCCGGCGGCGACCCGGCGGCCGCGGCCCAGGCCCTGCTCAAGATCGTCGACTCCGAGAACCCGCCCCTGCGAGTGTTCTTCGGCCCCCAGGGCTATCAGATCATCCAGAAGGTCTACGCCGACCGGCTCAAGACCTGGGCGGACTGGCAGGATCTCTCCGTCGAAGCCCACGGCAGACCCGAACACGACCTCGGGCCCACCGTGGTCTGAGTGCTTCGGCGACGCTCGCGACTATTCGATGGCGAGTGCCGACTCGGCGGGCCGGCCACGCGTCGCCCGCCAGGCGGGTAGCAGCGTGGCGCCGAGGGTCAGCAGAACGGCCAGGCCGGCCGTCGCCGCGTAGATGAACGGGGAACCCGACGGCAGCACCGAGTCGAGGCGCTTGAGGCTGACCGGGACCAGGATCGCGATCGAGGCCATGGTGCCCAGCGCTACGCCGCTGACGGCGACGATCGCGCCTTCGATCCCGACCATCCGCAGCACCTGACCGCGGGTCGAGCCCGCGAGCCGCTGCAGCCCGAACTCCCGCCGCCGCGCGGTCGTGCTCGACGCCAGGGTGTTGATCACCGTGATGGCCGCATACCCGGCGATCATGATCACCATGATGTAGATCGCGAAGGTGGCGGTCGTCCGCTGTTCGTCGTACTCGCTGAACAGGACGTCGCGGCCGCTCACCGTCAGTCCGTCCTGGCCGGCGAGCAAGTCCGTCAGATCGGCCCTGAGGGCGCCGGGGTCGGTGTCCGCGTCGGCGGTGACCAGGATCCGCGTCGCGAACCCGTCGGTGGTGTGCGCGGCCAGGGTCTCGGTCGGCAGCAGCAGCGTGTCGTAGTCGTCCGGGGCGGAGAACAGCGCGGCCACCTGAGCGTCGATCGTGGTGTTGTCGCCCATCCGCAGCGAGATCGTGTCGCCGACGTCGACGCCCAGCCTGCCGGCGTGCTGGTCTTCGAGCGCGACCGTGTCACCGCGCAGGTCGGCGAAGTCGCCGGCGGTGACGTCGACGGGTGTGGTGGCGTCCGCGCCGCCGGCGGTGACGCCCTGGAGGTTCCAGCCCTCACCCGCCGGTGAGCTGTCGTCGGGGTTCTCGATGAACCCGGTGCTGCTGACGTACTCCGACGCGCCGGCCACGCCGGGCAGCTCGTCGATCCGCTCGACCAGGTCCGGGTCGAGCCCGTCCTCGGCGGTCACGACCGCGTCGGCGATGAGGCTGTCCGCGAAGATCTGCCGGTCGGCGTCGTCGTTGGTCGTCTGCAGGTACAGCATGCCGGTCGCCACGCCGGTCAGCAGGACGACCGGTGCCATCACCGCCGCCATCCGGCCGGTCCGGCCGCGGGCGTTGAGCACGGCGAGCTGGCCGGTCACGCCGCCCAGCGCGCGCACGGGCCACTGGAGGACGAAGGTCATGACCTTCGCCAGGACGGGGGCCAGCAGGGCGAATCCGATGGCGAAGACGATGACCGCGGGCGCAGCCGTGGCCGGAGTGAGCGGTCCGCTCATCACCGCGATGCTGACGAAGGTCAGGGCGACCCCGCCACCGATCAGGAGCAGTGCGATGAAGGCTCGCCACCCGCCGATCAGCCTGCCTTCGAGAGAGGCTTCGGCGAGGGCCTGGGTGGGCTTGATGCGCGCGGCTCTCCGCCCGGCACCCAGGGCACCGGCGAGCGCCGCGATCACCGCGATCCCCATCGCGGCCACCGTCGGTATCCAGCCCTGGTGGAAGGCCACCCCTTCGGTGGCGATGCCGCGATCGGCCAGCTGGTCGAACACGAACTCGCCCAGGAACCGGCCCGGGGCGATGGCCAGCGCGGTGGCGACCAACGACAGTGCCAAGGTCTCACGGAGGATCAGCCGGCGCACCTGACGGGGCGTGGATCCGATGGCCCGCAACAGCGCGAGCTCCTGCTGGCGCTGAGTGATCGACAGGGCCAGCATCGACGCCACTCCGAAGACCGACACCATGATCGCGAAGGCGGTGAAGACGCCGGCCAGGGCGACGATGTTCACACTGGTGCCCTTGGCCTCGCGCAGTTCCGCCTGCCCCCGCTGGTCGCCCACCAGGGTGGTGGTGGTGCCGTCCAGGTCGGCGTCGATGCGCTCCCGGACCTCGCCCACGTCCGCGCCGGGCTCGGTCACCACGCCGATCGCGTCGACGGTCCCCGCGGGCGGGTCGCCGTCGAAGACGTAGGTCGTCGTCTCCTGCACACCCGGCAGGTCCGAGATCGTGTCCTCCAGCCCGGCGTCGATGCGGACCCGCTCGGGCAGGATCGCCGGTTCGTCCGGGTCGCCGCCGCGAGCGTCGTACTCCTGGTTGCCGGCGACGACGATGTCGGCCGAGGCGAGCTGCTGCGGAGGAACAGCCGTGCGGATGCCCGTCTCGATCAGCCCGCCACAGGCCATCACGATGGCCGCGGCGAAGAACATGGCGAGGAACGCCGCCACGAACGTGCCCATCCGGAACCGCAGCGTGCGAAGCGCCAGTCGCAACATCAGCGCCGCCCTCCCGCCACCGTCGCCGAGGACGGGAGGGGTACGTCGTCGGCGAAGGCGCCCAGGCGGGTCATCCGCTCGGCCACGGCGGCCGCCGTCGGCGAGTGCAGCTCGCCCACCAGACGCCCGTCGGCGAGGAACACGACCCGATCGGCGTAGGACGCCGCGACCGGATCGTGCGTCACCATCACGATCGTCTGGCCGGCGGTCCGCGCCGAGTGCCGCAGCAACCCGAGAACGCCCCGCGCGGTCCCCGTGTCCAGCGCGCCCGTCGGCTCGTCGGCGAAGATGACCGCGGGCTCGGTGATCAACGCCCGCGCGATGGCGACCCGCTGTTGCTGCCCGCCGGACAGCTCCGCCGGACGATGCCTGCTCCGCTCGGCCAGGCCGACCTGTTCGAGCACGCTCGTCACCCGGCCTCTGGCCGGCTTGCGCCCGGCGAGCCGCAGCGGCAACGTCACGTTCTGCCGCACCGTCAGGACCGGGAGCAGGTTGAACGCCTGGAAGACGAAGCCGATGCGGTCGCGCCGCAGCTTCGTCAGCTCGGTCTCGTCCAGCTCGCTGAGCTCGTGGTCCTCGAGGAGCACCGAACCCGACGTCGGCTGGTCGAGCCCGGCCGCGCACTGGAGCAGCGTGCTCTTGCCGGATCCCGACGGGCCCATGATCGCCGTGAACGTGCCCCGGCCGAACCGCGTCGTCACGCCGTCGAGCGCCACCACCTGGTTGTCGCGCTTGCCGTAGACCTTGTGGACGGCCGTCAGCCGGACCGCGTCGGTCGTGTTGTCGCTGTCGTGGGACATTCCTCATGCCGCCTTCCTGTCCGGCTCGCGCCGGACGATTCAGCAACCCATGCTCCCCACGGACGAGCCGCCGGTCGTCGTCCCTCGCAACCGACTTCGTCTGGTGCGTGTGCACTAGGACAGACGGTTGCTGAGGACGATGCCCGCCGGGTCGCCGCCTCGTATCGTGGGCCGTGTGCTGGCCAACGGGGACATGCGACCAGGCGCACCGTGGTGGCGTGAGGCGGCGATCCTCGCCACCACGTTCGTGCTCTGTCTCTCCGGCGGCGTCGCGCACGCCGACGGCACGTTCGGGCCGCCGCCGGCCGCGGCGTACGTCGTCGCGGTCCTGATGTGCGCCGTGCTGCCGCTGCGGCACCGCGCGCCGCTGGCCGCCCTGGCCCTCACGACCGCGGGCGGCCTGCTGGTGGCCCCGGTGGGTCTGCTGCTGACGCCGCTCGTGGTGGCCCCGGCCGCGGTCGCCGCCTACGCCCTCGCGGTGCGCGACGAGAGGCGGGCGGCGGCCGCGATCCCGGTGTCGGCGGCGCTGCTGGTCTCGACGACGCCCTTCGCCGAGACGCTGTCGTGGCAGGACGTGACGCGGCTGGGCACGGTGGTCGCGGTCCCGTTGGTGGCCGGGGTGCTCGGGTGGTCGGTGCAGAACCGGCGGGCCTACCTGGGCGCCGTCGAGGAGCGGGCCCGCCGGGCCGAGAAGAGCCGTGAGAGCGAGGCGCGCCGGAGGGTCGCCGAGGAACGGGTGCGCATCGCCCGTGAGCTGCACGACCTCGTGGCCCACCAGATCACCCTGGCCAACGCCCAGGCCATGGTCGCCGCCCAGGTGTTCGACGTCCGTCCCGAGCAGACCCGCGAGAGCCTGGAGGACGTCATCGAGACCACCAGAAACGCCCTCGACGACCTGCGCGCCACGGTCGGCCTGCTGCGTCAGTCAGGCGACGCGGTCGCGCCCGCCGAACCGGTGCCCGGGCTGTCCCGGCTCCCCACCCTGCTCGAGTCGTTCCGCCGCGCGGGCCTGGAGGTCTCGGTGCACGAGGAGGGCACGGCCAGGCCGCTGCCACCGGGGGTGGACCTCACCGCCTACCGCATCATCCAGGAGGCGTTGACGAACGTGACCAAGCATGCGGGCTCCGGCGACGCCCAGGTGGGCCTGGTCTGGAGCCGCGACCGGCTGACCATCACGGTCGCCGACGACGGGACGAACGTTCGTCCGGCCCCGGACCGGCCACCCGGCTTCGGCCTGATCGGGATGCGCGAACGAGCCGCCGCGGTCGGCGGGCAGCTCTCCGCGCGCCGGCGCCCGGAGGGTGGCTTCCTCGTCTCCACCGACCTGCCGCTCCCGGCCGTCAGGAGCACGCGATGACGGTCCGCGTGCTCCTCGCCGACGACCAGGCCCTGCTGCGCCAGGCGTTCCGGACCCTGTTCGACACCGCCGACGACCTCACCGTCGTCGGCGAGGCCGCCGACGGCAGGGAAGCGGTGAGTCTCACCCGCGAGCTGCACCCGGACGTGGTGGTCATGGACATCCGGATGCCCGACGTGGACGGCCTCACCGCCACGGCCGAGATCTGCGCCGACGCGGAGCTGCAGGCCACCCGCATCCTGATCCTCACGACCTACGAGACCGACGAGCACGTCGCCCAGGCGCTCCGTGCGGGCGCGAGCGGCTTCATCGGCAAGGGCATCGGGGCGGCCGAGCTGCTGGACGCCGTCCGCACGATCGCCGACGGCGAGACGCTGCTCTCGCCGGCCGCGACCCGCGCACTGATCGCCCGCTTCCTGGCCACACCGGCCGACAACGCGCCCGCGCACCGGCCCGAGCAGCTCGACGCCCTCACCCCGCGCGAACGCGAGATGGTGGCCCTGGTCGCGACCGGCCTGTCCAACCAGGAGATCGCCGAGCGGATGTACCTCAGCCCCTTCACCGTCCGGGCCCACGTGCAGCGCGCCATGACGAAGCTGCAGGCCCGCGATCGCGCGCAGCTCGTCGTCATCGCCTACCAGTCGGGCCTGGCCTACGGCGCGAACGGCGGCATGGACCAGTCGTCGTGAACCGGGCTCTTGCGAAAACAGTGTCCATAGGACACAGTTAGCTCGCGGGCACGCGGACAAGCACACCGTCGGCTGAGACGCGCGAGAAGGAGACGTCATGGGCAAGGTCATCGCAGGAATCTCGATGTCGCTGGACGGGTTCATCACCGCGCCGGACGTCACCCGCGACCAGCAGCTCGGCGACGGCGGCGAGGTCCTGCACGCGTGGCTGCGTCATCCGGACCCGCGCGACACCGAGCTGCTGGCGGCGATGGGCGAAGGGCTCGGATCGATCCTGATGGGCCGGCGGTCCTACGACCTGGCCGAGGGCGACGGCGGCTGGGGTGACGGCGGACCGGCCGGCCCGGCGCCGTGCTTCGTGCTCACCCACAACCCGCCGGCGCCGGCGACGGTCCGGGCACCGTCGGTCTTCACGTTCGTCGCTGACGGCATCCACAGTGCCGTGAAGCAGGCCAAGGCGGCCGCCGGCGACAAGGTGGTCGGAGTGCACGGCGCCAGCGCCACCCAGCAGTGCCTCGCCGCCGGTCTCATGGACGAGATCCAGCTCCATCTGGCCCCGGTCCTGCTCGGCGGCGGCACCCGGCTGTTCGAGCATCTGGGCGGCCGGTTCCAGCTCGAGCGCACCATGGTGATCGAGACGCCGAACGCCACTCACCTGCGGTTCAGGGTGATCCGTTGACCGACGGCCCAGGCGCGGCCGTCGTGACGACCGAGGCGAACGCGGCGCCGAGGGCATCGGCCACTGACGACGCCTCGCCGAGGTAGCCGTTCACCATCGCGCCGTCCCGGAGGATCATCAGCTGCCTTGCGGCGGAGTCGACGTCGTCGACGCCGGCCTCCGCGGCGATGCCGGCGAACTCGTCGAGCATCCAGCGGCGGTGCGCGGCCACCGCGACCCGGACCGGGTCGCCGGGGTCGGCGTACTCCGCCGCCGCGTTGATGAACGCGCAGCCCCGGAACCCCGGACGGCAGCTCGCGGCGCCGATGTCGGTGGCGAGGGCGCGCAGCGACCCCACGGCGTCGCCCTTGCGGCGGACGCTCTGCATCCACGCGCGCTCGGCGGCCGCCTGCTGCTCCAGGTAGGCCACCACCAGCTCACTCTTGGTGCGGAAGTGCCGGTAGAACGTGACCTTCGTGATGCCGACCTGCTCGATGATGCGGTCGGCGCTGGTGGCGCGGATGCCGTGGGCGTAGAACAGCTCGTTCGCCGCGGTGAGGATGCGCGTTCTGGTGGCCGGCCCCGAGGGGGTGCGCGTCGCCGGTTCGGTGACGTCGGCGTGCATGTGTGCTCCCCTCCCGGCCGGGGCCGATTGCGCCAGCGCTGCGGACAGTCTAGAGTCGTTTATGTAGACGTACTAGTAACTCTACATGCCGACGAACTGGGAGATCTGATGTCCGCACCCCTGTACACCGCCATCGCGACCTCGACCGGCGACGGCCGAGCCGGAGGCCGCGCGGTGACCGACGACGGCCTGCTCGACGTGACGCTCGCCGTCCCGAAGGACATGGGCGGCCCGGGCGGGGCGACCAACCCGGAGCAGCTGTTCGCGGCGGGCTGGGCATCGTGCTTCCACTCGGCCCTGAAGCTCGTGGCCTCGCGGCGCAAGGTGTCGCTGGCCGATTCCACCGTCGTCGCCGAGGTGTCGATCGTCCCGGCCGGGGCCGGCGGATTCACGCTGACCGCCGCGCTGCGCGTGCACGTCGGCGGCGGGATCGCCCAGGAGCTCGCCGAGAGCCTCACCGCCGCGGCGCACGAGGTGTGCCCCTACTCGGCCGCCACGCGGGGCAACGTGCCCGTCACGCTCACCACCACCGTCGCCCAGCCAGCACACGAATGAGGACCATCGTGACCACGCTCGAATCGACGTCCCCGTCGACGTTCACCGCGACGCTTCGCCGCCTGTACGTCGTCCGTTTCGCCTTCGCGGTCGTCTGGGCGGTGTTGCTGTTCCTGACGCCGGACGGCACCGGGCCGCTGCTGACCGTCCTCCTGGTCGTCTATCCGCTGGCCGACGCGGCCGCCGTTCTCTGGCAGCTGCGATCGGACCACCACACGGCGGGCCCGCGGGTGGCGGAGTGGGCCAACGTGGTGGTCAGCGTCGTCGTCGCCATCGTGCTCGGCTGGGTGTCGTCCGGGTCCGTCGCCGCCGCCCTCGGGGTCTGGGGCGCGTGGGCCGCGGCCGCCGGAGTCGCGCAGCTCGTCACCGCGGTACGGCGCCGGAGCTCCGGTGGCCAGGTGCCGCAGATCCTGAGCGGCGCCCTCTCGATCGTGGCCGGGCTCGCCTTCCTGGCGCAGTCGTTCCAGGACCCGGACAGCATCTCCGGAGTGGGCGGCTACGCCGTCCTCGGCGGGATCTTCTTCCTGATCTCCGCCGTCCGCCTGGGGCGGCAGACAAACCCGTTGCCGCGTCGGTGATCGTCCTTCGAGAATGGCCGGCGTGGACGAGGTCGAGGTCGTCGTCGCTCATCAGGAGCGGGCGACGCTGCGGGTCGGTGACGTGTTCCTGAAGATCGACGCCGATCCGGCGCACGCCGAGGTCGAGGTCGAGGCGATGGCCATGGCGCCGATCCCGACCGCGGACGTCCTGTGGTGCCGGCCGCCCGTGCTCGCGCTCGCCGCCCTCCCGGGGACGGCGCTCGGCCGCCTGGGCGAGCCGTCGCCCGCGTCGCCGGCGGCGTGGGCCGCGGCCGGCGCCGCCGCGCGGAAGCTGCACGAGGCGCCGCTGCCGCCCTGGCCGTGGCGGAGCCGCGACACCCTGGTGGCGGAGCTCGAGACCGAGTGTGAGCGGCTCGTCGCCGACGGCGTCCTTCCCGCCGACCTGGTCGCGCGCAACCGTGAGGTCGCCGAGGCCGCGCTGCGGCCGTGGACGCCGGTGTTCATTCATGGCGACTTCCAGATCACCCACGTGTTCGTCGACGGCGACGAGGTCACCGGCGTGCTCGACTGGTCCGAGGCCAGCCGGGGCGACGGAATGTTCGATCTCGCGACCCTGACGCTCGGACACGAGGAGCACCTGGCCGACGTCGTCGCCGGCTACGGAGGCGACGTCGACCGCGACGTGATCCGGGCATGGTGGTCGATCCGCAGCCTGCTGAACGTCCGCTGGCTGGCCGAGCACGGCTTCGACCCGTCGATGCCGGGCGGCGAGATCGACGTGCTGAGATCGCGGATGTAGGGCTCAGACGCGATGCGCGCCGCCGAGGCGAGGGCGCCTGGCCGGGGTGGTCCGGCCGGCCGCGCGGCCCGGGATGATCGTGAGGCCGCGGTACACGCGGGGCGCGCCGTCGAGGACGAGCCGGGTGGTGCGTCCGGTGACCGTCAGGTCGGTGCGGCGCCCGATGGCGTCGACGGCGACGGCGGTGTCACCGCTGGTGGTGACCGACAGGGTGGTCTTCGTCGGCCAGGGGTCGACCCAGACCTCCGGGGCGGGGAAGTAGTCGCCCTCGTCGGGATGGCCGGCGTTGAGGAGGTAGCCGTCGGCACGGTTCCAGAGCACCGCGAGGTCGCCGCCCGGCGACTCGAAGTAGAGCCCCTTCGTCTGCGGGTTGCCGAACTCCAGCCAGCCGCCGAAGACGGCGTCGTCGAGCAGGCGGGCGGCGTTCGCGTAGGCCAGCAGTGACGGCTTCGCGCTGAGGTCGCGGTTCATCAGGCCGAAGTGGTACTCGACGTTGCCGGGGTCGGCCACCTGCGCGTTGCCGAGCACGCTGTCGTGGAACTGGTACCAGTTCACGCCGCGAACGCCTTCGGCCTTGGCAAGAGCGAGGGTGAGGAAGACGTTCTCGGCGGCGTGCCGGTAGGTGTCGTTCCACCACGCGTTCGGACGGGTGCACGCGTACGCCTCGGTCAGCCAGATCTCCTTCTCGCCGTACTCGGCCATCAGCGCCTTCAGCCGGAGCAGCCCGCCGTAGAAGTTCCAGTAGCCGCCGTGGGCCGAGGGGTCCGACTCGTCGTCGGGCACGTAGTCGGGGGTGAAGTTCCCCCGGCCGGGATGGAAGGCGAACGCGTCGATGAGGTCCCAGCCCCCGCCCGCGTGGAAGTTCCGCACCCAGGGCTCGTCCATGCCGGCCAGCCCGTTGTTCATGATCTTCACCGTCGCCCGGACGGCGGCGGCCCGGTCGACGACCGGGCGCAATGCCTTGTCGATGTAGCTCTGAGCGGCCACGCCGGTGTTGAACGGGCGGTTGAGCTCGTTGCCGACCTCGAAGTACTCGGCGCCGGCGGCGATCGCGGTGCCGAGGTTCGCCGCCGCCCAGGCGGCAGCGGCCTCGGGCGTCGCGTCGAGAGAGGGCTGCAGCTCGATGTTGTGCGGCATGCCGCGCTCGTCGTACGCCGCGGGCGGCAGGCCGGGGCCGCCGTCGTAGGCGATCCGGACCCGGCTGACGCCGACGCGCTGCCAGAGGTCGAGCAGCGCGTCGGCCGAGGGGCGCTGCAGCCAGGGGTAGTTGGCGATGCCGAACATGCTCTGCGCCGACGGGCCGGCGGCGGGCTCGCTCGGCAGGACGGCGAGCGTGGTGCGGGCGAAGGCCTCGTCGTCGCCGGATCGGGCGAACACCTCGGCCACGAGAATCCCCTGCGCCGGAGCGGCCACGGTGAAGGTGCGCTCCAGGGTCGAGCGGGCCGCGATCGTGACCGGGCGGGTGTCGTTCGCCAGCTGGGCGCCGTCGTAGTCACGGACCCACCAGCCGAGGTCGACCGTCTTGTCCGCGTCGCTCCCGTTCGCGACGAGCGCGGTCACGGACATCGTCTCGCCCGCCTGCGCCCAGAGGATGAAGTCGCGGTCGGTCCACACCTCGACGCCGAGCTCCCGGCCGAGGCCGATCGACGCCGTCGCCGAGGGGCGGGTCGAGCTGAAGAAGAAGTCGGCCCGGCTCAGGTGGCCGCCGCCCGGCAGCGCGACGCCGGGGGAGTGGATCCAGGTGCTGTTCGACCAAGCCTGCCGGGACCGCTCGAGGAGGAACATCCCGTGCAGGGCGCCCCAGGCCGAGGTATGCGCCACGCCGACCATCCGCTCGTACGGGATGCCGCCGCCGGCGTCGCGGACCCATTCGGTGACTGCGATGTAGTCGTCCGCCTCGGAGGCGGACAGGATCGCCCGGCTGAAGAGGAACCCGTCCGGGAGCAGCGTCGGTGCGCCGTCGACCCGCCACTCGAGGTGCGCGTGGCCGGTCGCCACCGTCACCGTGCCGACGACCGTCGTGGGGCCGGCGGCCGCGTCGAAGGTGTACGCCATGCGGATCGCGGGCGCGCCGTCGGCGGTCGTGACGAGGGTCGGCTGGCCGCCGGTCGAGACGTGGACGCCGGTGCGGGAGTCCTTCACCTGGAAGCGCGAGCCCTGGGAACGGACGACGCCCGCGCCGTCGCGGATGGCGATCCGCCCGCCGACACTGGCGACGACACTGATCCCGGCCGCCGACAGCGTGACGTCGCCCGCGGCGGCGGAGGCGGTGACCGGTGAGCGTTCGGCGACGAGCAGCACGCCCGCCGCGAAGGTCGCTCCGAGGAATCCGCGGCGGCTCAGATCGCGCGAAGGGGTGCGTGCCGACGTCATCGTCGCTCCGTTTCCGCTCGCTTCATCGCGAGCCTGCTAATGCCTATTAGCATCCTGGGCGACCTCATCCTGAGCGCTGCGCCGAAGCGCTGTCAAGGAGGGTTGCGCGATCTGGTGTTACGCATTATCGTCGCCGACACCTCGTGAAGATAGGCATTATCAAGTTCAGGAGCTCAGATGGCACCGAAGCCTCGCCGGGTCACCCAGCGGGAGATCGCCCGGATCGCGGGAGTGAGCCAGACGACGGTCTCGCTGGTCCTCAACGACCGCGACGGCTCGAACATCCGCATCCCCGAGGAGACCAGGGAGCGGGTGCGTGAGGCGATCGAGGCGGCGACGTACGTGGCCGACCCGGCCGCCCGCCGGCTCGCGGGCCTCGACAACCAGATCGTCGGCGTGTTCACCTACGAGCCGGCTCTGTCGCCCGAGAGCATGGACTTCTACGGCCCGCTGCTCAACGGCATCGAGCGCGCGGCCGAGCAGGTCGGCTGCGACCTGCTGTTCTTCACCAGCTCGCCGGTCGAGGACGGCACCCGGCGGCTGTTCCACCGCAAGACGCGGCTGCGGCTGGCCGACGGATGCATCCTGCTCGGGCAGCAGATGGACGGCGCCGAGCTCGAGCGGCTGGTCGACGAGCGGTTCCCGTTCGTCGCCGTCGGACGCCGGGACGAGACCGAGGCCAAGGTCCCGTACGTCGGACTCGACTACGTGACGCCCACCCGGGCGCTCATCGACCGCGCCGTGGCCCTCGACCACGAGCGCGCCGTCTACCTGCACCGCGACCGGCCGAGCCCGACCGCTCGCGACCGGCGCGCCGCGATCGAGTCCGCCGGCGCCGAAGGCCGGCTGACGTTCGCCCTGAGCGGCGCCGAGGACCTCGCCGGCCTGGCCGGCCTCGTTCGGGACCACCGTGCGACGGTGCTGTTCGCCGAGGACGCGTTCCTGGCCGAGGACGCGATCCACGCACTCACGGGCGCGGGCGTGCGGACGCCGGCGGACGTCTCCGTCGCCGCGCTGGCCGAGGTCCGCGGGCACCGTAGCGACGGCCGCGTGCTCACCGGGTTCCACGTGCCGCGCGACGAGGTCGCCGCGGAGGCGCTGGAGGTGCTGCACGAGCTGATCGCCTCCCCGGTCGAGGACTGGGACTCCCTCGACACGCAGCGCCTCCTCGGCGCCGAGGTCGAGCCCGGCGAGACGATCGTCGAGCGGGCGACCCGATGACGGCGATCCACACCGACATCGCGGTCATCGGCGGCGGGCTCGGCGGCGTCGCGGCCGCGCTCGCGGTGCTCGACCGCGGCCTGCGGGTCGTGCTCACGGAGGAGCACCCGTGGCTGGGCGGTCAGCTGACGTCGCAGGGCGTGCCGCCGGACGAGCACATCTGGGTCGAGCGGTTCGGCGTCACCGCCCGGTACCGAGCGCTGCGCGACGGCATCCGCGACCACTACCGGCGCAGTTACCCGCTGTCGGACACGGCCCGGGCCGACCGGGAGCTGAACCCCGGCCGCGGTCGCGTCAGCCGGCTCTGCCACGAGCCGAGGGTCGCCGCGGCCGTCGTCGCCGAGCTGCTCGGCCCGTACGAGGCGAGCGGCCGCCTCGTCGTCCTGCGGCGCACGGTGCCCGTCGCGGCTGACGTCGACGACGACCGCGTGCGCTCGGTCACGGTCGAACGGCTGGCCGACGGCGCCCGCACCACGATCCACGCCTCGTACGTGCTGGACGCCACCGAGACCGGCGACCTGCTGCCGCTCACCGGCACCGACTACGTCGTCGGGGCGGAGTCGCGGGAGGAGACGCTCGAGCCCAGTGCGCCCGTCGACGGCGACCCGGGGAACGTCCAGTCGATCGCCTGGTGCTTCGCCTTCGACCACGTCGACGGCGACCACACGATCGAGCGGCCGGCCGACTACGACGAGTGGCGCGCCGTCGAACTGCCGTTCTGGGGCGCACCGATGCTGTCGTTCGTCGCACCGAACCCGCGCACGCTCGAGCCCGAGACGCGCACCCTCGACGTCAACCCCACGACCGAGCGCAGCGGAGACCCCCGCGTCGACGCCGGCGACCAGGACCTCTGGGAGTTCCGGCGCATCGCGGCCCGCCAGACGTTCCGCGCCGGGTTCTACGACAGCGACATCGTGCTGGCCAACTGGCCGCAGCTGGACTACGTCGGCGGCTCGATCATCGACACCGCCGACCGCAAGGCCCATCTCGCCGCGGCGAAGGCTCAGTCGCGGGCGTACTTCTACTGGCTGCAGACCGAGGCGCCGCGCCCCGACGGCGGGGCCGGGTGGCCCGGCCTGCGGCTGCGCGGCGACGTCCTCGGCACCGACGACGGCTTCGCCCAGGCGCCCTACATCCGGGAGTCACGGCGGATCCGCGCCCGCCGCACCATCGTCGAGCAGGACGTGTCGGTCGCCGTTCGCGGGCACGCGGGACCGGCGCGGTTCGCCGACTCCGTCGGTGTCGGCATGTACCGCATCGACCTGCACCCGTCCACCGGCGGCGACAACTACATCGACGTCGAGTGCGCGCCGTTCGAGATCCCGCTCGGCGCGCTCGTGCCGCTGCGCACCGTCAACCTGCTGCCCGCGGCGAAGAACATCGGCACGACGCACATCACGAACGGCGCCTACCGGCTGCACCCCGTCGAGTGGAACGTGGGCGAGTCGGCGGGCGAGCTCGCGGCGTTCTGCCTCGAAGGCTCCGTCAGCCCGGGCGACGTCGTGTCGGATCCGCGACTGGTCGACCGGTTCCAAGCCCGGCTCGTCGAGGCGGGCGTCGACATCCACTGGCCCGAGATCATCGGCTATTAGGGGAAGAGACACACATGATCACAGCAACGAGGCTGGGCCGCACCGCCGCACTGGCGGCCGCGGCCGTGCTCGTCGTCGCCGGATGCTCCGCCGACGCGAGCGACGACGAGACGTCGTCCACCCCCGCCGCGGCCGGCAGCGTCGACCTGCGCATGACGGTGTGGACGTCGAACGAGGACCACCTCGCCCTGTTCGACTCGATCGCCGAGGCGTACCGGAGCGAGCATCCCGAGATCGATCACCTTCGAGAGCCTGCCGTTCGCCGACTACAACACCACGCTCACCACCCAGATCGCCGGCGGGAACGCCCCTGACCTCGCCTGGATGGGCGACCTGTCCGAGGACCTCATCACCGCGGACGCGCTGGTGCCGCTCACCGAGACGCTCGAGGGCACGGACGGCTGGGAGTACGACGACCTGCTCGAGAGCGTGACGGCGGAGTTCTCCGCCGACGGCGAGCTGTTCGCCTATCCGTTCTCGAACTCGCCGTTCGCGCTGTACGTGAACACCGACCTGCTCGCGCAGGCCGGCCAGACGCTCCCCGCCGACGGGCTCACCTGGGACGACGTCTCGGCCGCCGGCGCCGCGGTGCACACGGCGACCGGCAAGGGCGGCTTCGTCATCCGCGACTTCGACTACTCGTCCTGGAACGTGCTCGGCACGGTGTGGCCGGCCTGGGGCGCCGCGGCCTGGTCCGAGGACGGCACCGAGTGCACGTTCGACAGCCCGGAGATGGCCGACGCGTTCCGGTTCCTCCACGACGCGGCCTTCGTCGACGGCTCGATGCCCGGCCCGGGGACGACCGCGGACTTCTTCGCCGGCGACGCCGCCTTCACCGTCGCCCAGGTCTCCCGCGCCTCGCTGCTGGACGGATCGTTCGGCTACGACGTGATCCCGCTGCCCGCGGGCCCGGCGGGCGAGTACTCCGTCATCGGCCAGGCCGGTGTCGGCGTGCTCTCGTCCAGCGCCCACGTGGACGAGGCGACGGAGTTCCTCGCCTATCTGACGAACCCGGACAACGCGGCCCTGCTCGCGCAGTACTTCCCGCCGCCGCGCGAGTCGCTGCTGACCGGTGAGGCGCTGGCCGCGAACAACCCGATGCTGACGGCCGAGCAGCTCCAGACGGTGGTGGTCGACCGCATCCCCGACGCCGTCACACTGCCGAACCACGCCAACCCGGCCGAGATCGCCCAGACCGGCAAGACCGCGCTGGACGCGCTGTGGACGGCCGGCGCCGACGTCGAAGCGGTGCTCGGCTCGGTCTGTGACGCGATCCAGCCGCTGCTCGCGCATTGATGAACACGACAACGAGCCAGGCGACCCGGGAGGCGGCCGCAGCCGCCTCCCGGGGCCGGCCGCCCTCGCCCGGGCGCCGTCCGTTCTGGACCACCAGGCGACGCGACGCGCTCACCGGCTACCTCTTCATCACGCCGCAGCTGGCCGGCGTCGCGGTGTTCGTCCTGCTGCCGGTCGGCCTCGCCATCTGGTACAGCCTCAACGACTGGAACATCTTCCGCGGCGACCTCACCTTCGTGGGCGGGGACAACTACGCGGCGTTGCTGGACGACCCGCAGCTCCCGGCCGTCCTCACGTCCACCGCGGTGTTCTCGGGCGGCGTCGTCGTCCTGAACATCACCCTCGGTCTCGCGCTCGCCGTCATGCTCAACCGGCGGTTCCGCGGCGTGACCGTCTTCCGGACCCTGTTCTTCTCGCCGGTCGTCGTGTCGGTCGTGGCCTGGACGCTCGTCTGGGGATTCCTGCTGCAGGACAACGGCGGCATCAACGCCGCCCTGGACGTCGTCGGCCTCGACGGCGCCAACTGGCTGCAGCAGGGCGACACCGCCATGGCCGCGGTCATCGTCACGCAGGTGATCCGCTCCGTCGGCGTCAACATGGTGCTCTTCCTCGCCGCCCTGCAGGGTGTGCCGAGCGAGCTCTACGAGGCGGCCCGCATCGACGGCGCGAGCGACGCCGCGATCTTCCGCCGCATCACGCTGCCGCTGATCTCGCCGACGGTCCTGCTCACGGCCATCATCACCATCGTGGGCGCACTGCAGGCGTTCGCGCAGATCGCCGTGCTCACCCAGGGCGGACCGGGCCTGTCCACGACCGTGCTCGTCTTCTACGTCTTCCAGCAGGCGTTCGAGTTCAACGACATCGGCTACGGCTCGACCCTCGCGCTCATGCTGCTGACGTTCGTCCTGCTGCTGACGCTGCTGCAGTGGCAGCTGCGCCGGAAGTGGGTGTTCCATGAGGCCTGACCTCGCGCGCCGCATCGGGCTGGTCGTCGCGTTGACGGTGCTGGCGGTGCCCTTCGTGGTGCCCACGGTCTGGATGATCGCGTCGTCGTTCAAGCCGCTGGCCGAGATCTTCCAGTCGCCGCCGACGCTGTTCACGGACTCGCCGACGCTCGACGCCTACGTCGAGGCGTTCAGCTTCCAGCCGTTCGCCCGGCAGTACGTCAACAGCGTCTACATCGCCGTCGTGGTGACGATCGTGACGCTGGTGGTGTCGAGCATGGCCGGGTACGCCTTCGCCCGAGTGCGGTTCCCGGGCAGCAACGCGCTGTTCCTGGTCGTGCTGGTCGGCCTGCTCGTGCCGAGCGAGGTCACCATCGTGCCGCTGTTCCAGATGTTCAAGCAGGTCGGCCTCGTGAACACCCACTGGCCGCTGATCCTCGTCACGGCGCTCGCCGCACCGTGCGTGCTGGCGACGTTCATCATGCGGCAGTTCTTCCTCGCGCTTCCCGGCGAGCTCGAGGAGGCGGCCCGGCTCGACGGCCTCGGCCGGCCGGCGATCTGGGCGCGCATCGCCCTGCCGCTGGCGAAGCCGGCGCTCTCGGCCGTCACGATCCTCACGTTCCTGGCGTCGTGGAACCTCTACCTCGAGCCCACCGTCTACCTGACCTCGCCGGAGCTGTTCACGCTGCCGCAGGCGCTGACCCGCTACACCGACGCCTACGGCGGCGAGATGTGGAACACCCAGCTCGCCGCGGCGACGATGACCGTGGTGCCGGTGCTCATCGTGTTCGTGATCGCCCAGCGCCAGTTCGTCGAGGGACTCGCCCACTCCGGGCTGAAGGGATGAGCTCCGGCCTCACCCGGACGCGAGGCTGATCTGGTCGCCGTCGACCGTCACGTCCACCGGCGGCAGCGGGTCCTGATCGTCCGGTGAGAGGCCCGACGCTGCCTGCACCACCGAGCCGTCCTCGATCGAGAAGCGGCTGCCGTGGCAGGCGCAGTCGATGGTGCCGTCGCCGACGGAGCTCACCGTGCAGCCCTGGTGCGTGCAGACGGCGGAGAAGGCCCTGAAGTCGCCCTCGGCCGGCTGCGTGATGACGACCTGCTGCTCGGCGAGGATCAGGCCGCCGCCGACCTCGACGTCGCCGGTCGTGGCGACGACGGCGCCCCCGCCGCTCGCCCCGCCGCCGTCACTGGCGTCGGGCTGGTCGGGCGAGTCGGGCGAGTCGGGCGGGTCCGGCGGGTCGTTCTCGTCGCCGTAGACCGTGCATCCGGTCGCCGCGGTCACGACGCCGGCGGCGCCCAGCACGAGCACCTGCCGCCTCGGGGTTCCCGCCGTCACATCTCCTCCTAGAACCGCACGCCGAAGGTCGTGAAGAACCACAGGGACGACGTCCACCACAGCGCCACCAGCAGGGTGAACGCCGCGCCGCCGAGCAGCGGCAGCGCCCAGCCCGGCAGCCCGTCGCGGCGCAGCCCGAGCATCTTGACGGTGAAGACGCCGAAGAACAATGTCCCGGCCGCCGAGTGGACGAGTACGCGCGGAGTCGCGGTCTGGTAGCCGAGCGCGTACAGGCAGTGGACGGCGATCGGCACGGTGAGCAGGAACGCCGCCCGGCCCGACCAGCGATGCAGCGCGCCGATCCAGGACGGCGGCTCGAACCGGCCCAGCCTTCCGTACATCGCCAGCGCCGACACCACCTGCACGACCGCCAGCAGGGCCGCCGCCGACGTCATCCAGACCTTCGCCTCCAGCGGCCCGGAGAAACCGGCGACGTTGACGGCGATGCCGGTCGGCTCGTGCACGTTCGCGTACACGCCGAGCACGACGGCGACGGCGGCACCGACGAGGAACGGCACCAGCAGCAGCGTCGCTCGCCGCTCCGGCTCGACGAACAGCGGCTCCCCGGGGCTCATTCGATGCTCCCGTCGGTCTGGAGTTCGGGCTCCACGATCTCGCCGTCGACCGTGACCTGACCGGTGCCGACGTCGATCGGTGCGGCCGGCTGCGTCTGGCCGTCGACGCTGACGGCGCCGACCTGGTTGCCGTCGGGGAGGACGATCCAGCCGCCTACCACCTCGGCGCCGCCGGAGATCGTGTCGGCGAACCGGTACAGCCCGTCCGGCGGTGCGACCTGCTCGATGGTGAACGTCCAGGTCTGGCCGTCGACCGTCGTCTCGCCCTCGACGACCGAACCGTCGTACGTGGCGGACAGCGTCCCGCGGTCTCCGGTCAGCTCGAGGCGGCCGTCGGCGGCCGTCCCGGTCAGCCACGCCTCGCGGCTCGCGCCGTCGCACACGTAGGCGATCGCCTCGGTCCCGTCGATGATCACCGCCACCGATGCGCCGCCGTCGCCGGTGTAGCCGACGTACGTCACCGGCTCGGCCGGCGCCGGTGGCGGCGTCGTCGCCTCGGGCGGCTCGGTCGTCGGCGGTGGTGTGGTGGCCTCGGCGGCCGGCGTCGGCGTCTCCGTCTCGGTCGCCGCGGCCGCCGGTTCGTCGTCGGCCGCGGGCTCCTCCGGCGTCGCCGCCATGCTCGCGATGAGCAGGCCGGCGCCCAGCGCGGCACCCGTGAGCAGTGTCACCAGCGGACCAATGCGCGGCATGATCGACCCTCCGCCGTAGCTCCCGGGGCGAGGTCATCCTAGGGCCGCGGCCACCCGCAGAACAGGCCTAGCCGCCGCCGATCGGGGTGGCCGCGCCGGAGAACGGGTCCAGCTGGATGTACGCCGCCGCAGGGTCGCCGTCGTGCACGAGCGACTCGTGCTGGCCGACGTCGTCGAAGGCGAAGGCGTAGGCCCGGCCGTCGGCCATCTGCGCGTGGATGTGCTTCGCGTAGTGGTTGGTCACCGCGTCCTGGTAGAACGCGCCGCTGCCCGAGTCAGGCTGCTGCGAGTTCACCAGCAGCGTCGACCGGTTGAACCCCGCGCACAGGGTCCGCGCGATCGCGCCCACGTCGTCGTTCGGGGCGGCGAGGTCGCGGTGGCAGCCGAGGATCGAGTCGCTCGACGGCTTCGGGAACGTGGTGACCACCGCGCCGGCCGCGTTCGTGAACGTCATGACGTCGCCGGACACGCGGCCGTGGAACACCCGGCCCGGCTCGTTGGCGTAGGGCCGGACGGTGAGGGTCTCGGCGCGGTACTTGGCCCAGACCCGGTCGACGTAGCCGGCGAACACGTTCGGGTCGAGCTGTCCGGTCCCGACCGCGTGCCCGGGCGACAGCACGCGCAGCACGGAGCCGTCCGGTGCGGTCTGGACGAGGCCGTCCCAGCCGGGTGTCGCGTCGAGGGCCGCGACCACGGCGCCGAAGCCGTCAGGCTGGAGCATGCCGGTGCCGGCGACCGACCCGTCGGCGCGGCGCAGACCGGTCTGGTAGGGCGCGGAGAAGAAGTCGACCTGGGTGCTGTTGATCCACAGGCCGGAGCCGTTGAGGGTGTACTCGGTCCAGTTGAACAGGAGGTTCCGGTTCGGGTCGCTGGGGTTCTGGACCGCCGGCTGCACCAGCCGGCCGTCGTTGACGATCTTGAAGACGAGCTTGCTGCCGTAGGAGAAGTAGACCCGGCCGGAGAGTTGGGGCAGCTGGATCGTGAGCGACTGCCTGTCGGCCGGGCCCGCGATGGAGGCGTCGGGCGCGTCGACCGGGACCGAGCCGACCGTGGGCCACGGATGGAAGGTGCCGGCGGCGTCGGCGTATCCGAGCCGGCCGTCGCGCTCGCCGAGGACGTAGATGTGGACGGGGTCGCCGCGGCCGGAGTCGTTGGTGATGGTGAGCGGGATCGTGGCGGGGACGGCCGCGGCCGCCGGCGCGGCGGCCGCCGATCCGGACGCGACGAGGGCGAGTGCGGCGAGTGTGCCGGCGAGTCTCCTGATGGCGGACACCGATGGCCTCCTCCGGATGGGTGACCCGGACGCTATTGGAAAGCTTCCTTCCTGTAAAGTCCCGTGTCATATCCGGGACGCCGGGTTGTGGGGACCGCACAACGACGGGCCGCGACCTTGTGACGGAAGGGCCACCCGCGGGGCGGCCTTCGCCTGACAAGGTCGAAAGGTGCCCGACATCTCCCGCATCGCGATCGTCAACCGGGGAGAGGCCGCCATGCGGCTCATCCACGCCGTCCGCGACCTCAACGCCAGGCCGGGACCCGCGGGCGGGGGCGCGAAGGTCCGGACGATCGCGCTGTATACAGACGTCGACGCGGCGGCGGCGTTCGTCCGGCAGGCCGACGAGGCGTACCTGCTGGGCCCGGCCGCACAGCGGCCGTACCTCGACCTGGCCAGGCTGGAGCGCGCGCTGACGGACGTCCGCGCCGACGCCGTCTGGGTGGGGTGGGGGTTCGTCGCCGAGGACCCGAACTTCGCCGACCTGTGCCAGCGGCTCGGCATCACGTTCATCGGGCCGAGCGCGGAGGCGATGCGCCGGCTGGGCGACAAGATCGGGTCCAAGCTGATCGCCGAGGAGGTCGGCGTCCCGGTCGCGCCGTGGAGCCGCGGCGGCGTCGACACCCTCCAGGACGCGCTGGCCGCAGCCGAGCGGATCGGCTACCCGCTGATGCTCAAGGCCAGCGCGGGCGGCGGCGGCCGCGGCATCCGCCGGATCGGATCGCCGGCCGAGCTCACCGAGGCCTACCAGCGCACCCGGGACGAGGCCCAGCGCGCCTTCGGCAGCGGCGTCGTGTTCCTGGAGCGGCTGGTCACCGGCGCACGGCACGTCGAGGTGCAGATCATCGCCGACGGGCAGGGGACGGCGTGGGCGGTCGGCGTCCGCGACTGCACGATCCAGCGCCGCAACCAGAAGGTGATCGAGGAGTCCGCGTCGCCGCTGCTGCCGCCCGACGGCGTCGCCGAGGTGAAGGCGGCGGCCGAGCGGCTGGCGATCGCCGTCGGGTACGCCGGCGCCGGCACGGTCGAGTTCCTGTACCACCCGGGGGAGCGCTCGTTCGCGTTCCTGGAGGTGAACACGCGGCTGCAGGTCGAGCACCCGATCACCGAGGCGGTGACCGGGCTGGACCTCGTCCTGCTGCAGCTGCGCATCGCCGCCGGGGAGGCGCTGACGGGCGAGCGCCCGGCCGAGCGCGGGCACGCCGTCGAGGCCCGGCTGAACGCCGAGGACCCCGACCGCGACTTCGCCCCGGCGCCGGGCCGGATCGGCCGGCTCGAGTTCCCCACCGGGCCCGGGATCCGGGTCGACACCGGCGTCGCCGAGGGCGACACGATCCCGTCCGACTTCGACTCGATGATCGCCAAGATCATCGCCCACGGCGCGGACCGCGCCGAGGCGCTGGCCCGGCTGCGCCGCGCGCTGGCCGAGACCACGGTGGTGATCGACGGCGGTGCGACGAACAAGAGCTTCGCGCTCGACCTGCTGGACCAGCCCGAGGTCATCGGCCCGTTCGACGAGGACGGCCGCGTCCTGGGGGCGCAAGGGGTGACATGCGCGGACACCGGCTGGATCGACCGGGTCCGGTCGGAGGGCCGGCTGGTGTCACGGCGGCACGCCGGGGTGGCGCTGGTCGCGGCCGCGATCGAGGCGTACGAGGAGTCCGAGCGGGTCGAGGTCGCCCGCTTCCTCGAGACCGCCCGCGGCGGCCGGCCGCAGACCCAGCACGAACCCGGCCGGGTGATCGAGCTCGAGCTGCGCGGCGCGACGTCGACGATGACGGTGCGGCAGTGCGCGGCCGGCAGCTACCAGGTCGGGCTGGTCGACGCGGCCGGCGTCGAGCAGGTGGTCGAAGCGCGGCTGGACCGGCTGGACGAGGTCCACGGCCGGCTGCGGATCGGCGACCACACGTTCCGGCTGGTCACGGCCACCCATCCGCCGGTACACCTGGTCGAGGTCGACGGCGTCACGCACCGGATCAGCCGCGCCGAGGGCGGCATGCTGCGCGCCCCGGCGCCCGCGCTGGTCGTCGCCACCCCGGTCGCCGTCGGCGCCGAGGTCGCGGCCGGTGCGCCGGTGCTGGTGCTCGAGTCGATGAAGATGGAGACCGTGGTGCCGGCGCCGTTCGCCGGACGGGTCAAGGAGCTGGTCGTCCGCGCCGGGAGCCAGGTCGAGACGGGCGCGCCGCTGGCCCGGCTGGAACCGATCGGCGACCCGTCCGCGGCGCCGCGGGACGCCCGGCCGGCCGGCGACGACCCGGCGGCCGAGGTGGCCGCGCTCCGGCCGGTCCGGACCGAACGGGCCCAGGCGGTCGCGGCCCTCGACCTGCTGCGCGGCCTGGTGATGGGCTACGACGTCGACCCGGGCCGGCGCCGCGAGGCGATCGCCGACCACCTGCGGCTGCGCGAGCACCTCGCCGACGACCGGCCCGCGGTGCTGCGGGCGGAGATGCGGCTGCTCTGGCTGATCACCGACTTCGCCGAGCTGAGCCGCAACCGGCCGGCGCGCGACGAGGGCAACACCGAGCTGCGCGTGCACAGCACCCGTGAGCACTTCCACACGTTCCTGCTGTCGCTCGACCCCGAGCGCGGCGGCCTGCCGGACCAGTTCCGCGAGCGGCTGCTGCGCGTGCTGCGGCACTACCGCGTCACCGGCCTGGACCGCACGCCGGAGCTGGGCGAGGCGCTGTTCCGGATCTTCCTCGCCCAGCAGCAGACCGACACCGACGTGGAGATCGCGACGTCGATCCTGCAGCGCTGGCTGGCCGAGCCGCGGCCGGCGACGGGGCTGGCCCGGGCCGCGCGGGGCGAGCTGGAGCGGCTGGTCCGGGCGACCCAGCTGCGCTTTCCCGTGGTGGGCGACCTGGCCCGGTCGATCCGGTTCCGCTGGTTCGACCAGCCGCTGGTGGACGCCGAGCGGCGGGCGGTGCTGGACGGCGTCGCCGCCGAGGTGCGGGCGCTGACCTCCGCCGACGCGCCCGATCGGGAGCATCGGATCGACGCGCTGACGCAGATCCCGGAGCAGCTGGTCGGCTTCCTCCGCGACCGGATGTTCGAGCAGTTCCCGGCGACGGAGCCGCTGCTGGAGGTGCTGATCCGCCGGCACTACCGCGAGTACGCGCTGCACGACGTCGCCGTGACGGACGTGGCCGGCCGCCCCCTCGTGCGGGCCGAGTACCACTCAGACGAGCACGGCTCGACCCGGGTGATCTCCACCATCGCCGACATCGCCGACCTGACCGCGCCGTCTGACGGCACCGGCCTGGCCGCGGTGATCGGCGGCGCGCTGGCCGACGACCACGAGAACGTCGTCGAGGTCTATCTGCGCTGGGACGGGATGCCGGACGACCCGCAGGACACGTCGGCTCGGCTGAACGAGCTGATCGCGGCCCAGCCGTTCGCCACCCGCGTGCGCCGGATCTGCGTGGCGACCTGCCCGGAGCTCGGCCGGGCGGTCGACTACTTCACCTTCCGGCCCGATCCGGACGCGGCGCCGCCGGCCCTGGTCGAGGACGACCTCGTGCGCGGCATGCACCCGATGGTCGGCCGCCGGCTCAACCTGTGGCGGCTGATCAATTTCGACGTGACGCGGCTGGAGGCGCCGGGCGACGTGATCCTCTACGAGGCCGTCGCCAAGACCAACCCGGCCGACCGGCGGCTGGTCGCCTGCGCCCAGGTGCGGCAGCTGGCGGTGGTCCGCGACGACGCCGGCCGGGTGGTCGGCCTGCCGCACGCCGAACGGGCGGTCGAGCAGTGCCTGGAGGCGATCCGCCGGGTCCGGACCGCCCGCGGCCGCGCGGGCACGCGGCTGGACCTCAACCACGTCTGGGTCACCGTCTGGCCGGTGGTCGAGGCCGACGTCGAGCAGCTGGCCGCGCTGCAGGCCAAGATCACGCCGCTGAGCGAGGGCGCCGGGCTCGAGGAGGTGCTGGCCCAGGGCCAGATCGCCGACCAGGACGGCAAGGTGCACCCGATCGCCATCCGGTTCCACGCCCAGCCCGGCGCCGGCACCGTCGCCGACATCATCGCGCCGCCGACGAAGCCGCTGGCGCCGCTGGACGACTACGCCGCCAAGGTGCTGCGGGCCCGACGCCGCGGCCTGGTCTATCCGTACGAGCTGGAGGCCGTGCTGGCCGGCGGCGGCACGCTGACCGAGCTCGACCTCGACGACGACGGCGCGCTGGTGGAGGTGCTCCGCCCGCGCGGGCGCAACACCGCCGGGATCATCGTCGCGAAGGTGACGACGCCGACCAAGCTCTATCCCGAGGGCGTCACCCGCATCGTGCTCTGCGGCGACCCGACGATGTCGCTCGGCGCGCTGGCCGAGGCCGAGTGCGCGCGGGTGATCGCCGCGCTCGACCTCGCCGAGGACCTCGGCGTGCCGCTGGAGTGGTTCGCGCTGTCGGCCGGCGCCCGCGTCGCGATGGACTCCGGCACCGAGAACATGGACTGGGTCGCCGCGGCGCTGCGGCGCATCGTCGAGTTCACCCAGCGCGGCGGCGAGATCAACGTCGTCGTGGCCGGCATCAACGTGGGCGCGCAGCCGTACTGGAACGCCGAGGCGACCATGCTGATGCACACCCGCGGCGTGCTGATCATGACGCCGGACTCGGCGATGGTGCTCACCGGCAAGCAGACGCTGGACTTCTCCGGCAGCGTGTCCGCCGAGGACAACTTCGGCATCGGCGGCTACGACCGCGTCATGGGCCCGAACGGGCAGGCGCAGTACTGGGTGGCGAACCTGGCCGAGGCGCTCGGCGTCCTGATGGCGCACTACGAGCAGACCTACGTGCTGCCGGGCGAGCGCGGGCCGCGGGTCGCCGTCAGCACCGACCCCGACAACCGCGACATCTCGCCGTACCCGCACGGCGGCGAGTTCGCCACGGTCGGCGACGTGTTCTCCGCGGCCGCGAACCCGGACCGGAAGAAGCCGTTCGACATCCGCACGGTGATGCGCGCCGTCGCCGACGCCGACGCGGGCCTGCGCGAGCGGTGGGCCGGCATGGCCGACGCCGAGACGGCCGTGGTCACCGACACCCGGCTCGGCGGGCAGTCGGTCAGCCTCATCGGGATCGAGTCCAAGCCGGTGCCGCGGCGCGGATTCCCGCCCACCGACGGCCCGGACACCTACACCGCGGGGACGCTGTTCCCGCGGTCGTCGAAGAAGATCGCCCGCGCCATCAACGCGGCGTCGGGCAACCGGCCGATGGTGGTGCTGGCGAACCTGTCCGGCTTCGACGGATCGCCGGAGTCGATGCGGAACCTGCAGCTGGAGTACGGCGCGGAGATCGGCCGGGCGGTGGTCAACTTCCAGGGGCCGATCGTGTTCTGCGTGATCTCCCGCTACCACGGCGGCGCCTTCGTGGTGTTCTCCAAGCGGCTCAACCCGCGGATGACGGTGCTGGCGCTGGAGGGCTCCTACGCCTCGGTGCTCGGCGGCGCCCCGGCCGCGGCCGTCGTGTTCTCGGCCGAGGTCGACAAGCGGGCCGCCGCCGACCCCGCGGTGATGGCGTTGGAACGGAAGATCGAGGCCGCGACGAACGGCGAGCGCGGGCCGCTGCTGGTCCAGCTGGCCGACCTCCGGGCGGAGCTGAGGGCCGAGAAGATCTCCGAGGTGGCGGCCGAGTTCGACCGCATCCACAGCATCCGGCGGGCGGTCGAGGTCGGTTCGGTCGACGAGGTCGTCTCCGTCGCCGAGCTGCGGCCGAAGATCATCGCCGCGATCCGCCGCGGGCTGGCCTGAGGCGGATCGCGACCAGGGCCTAGTCCTCGGCCAGGACGTCGCGCAGCGCCTCCAGGTAGCGCATCCCGCGGACGGTGTCGGGCAGCAGCGCCGACCCCTCGGTCCACTCGTTCCACGCGTTGACGGTGACGATCGAGTGCGGCGGCCGGTGCCTGCGGAGGAAGTCGAGGGCGTCGCGCAGTCCTTGGGCGAACTGCTCGGGCTCGGGGTCCGAGGTCGGGATCCACGGGTACGCGCCCTCGACGAACGGCACGTCCTGGTCGGTGCGGGGGCTGGAGTCCCAGCCGACCGTGACGTTCGGGTAGAAGGGGAGGTCGAGGTAGCCGGTGATGCGCTCGAAGGACTCGAAGGCGAGCCGGCGGGTGTGGTCCCAGTCGGCGGCCGGGAAGCCGATGGCGTCGGCCGGCGCGTGGTGGATCCACACGTAGGCGGTCGCCGACCGGAAGCCCAGGGTGGGCAGCGCCGTCAGCGACTGCTCCCAGTCGGTCGACCCCGGCAGCTCGTTGACCGAGCTGACGATGCCATCCAGGTGGACGCCCTCGAACCCGCGCGACCGCACGTGCGCGTCGAACCACTCCAGCGCGTCCATCGTGGCGTCGACGCCGCCGAGCCCGGCGACCAGCGAGCCGATCTCGTAGACCGAGAACCACGGGCGGCCGTCGACGGTCAGGTAATTCGGCTCGGTGAAGTAGCGGTCGGTGATGTGGCGGGCCATCGCCTCGAACGCCGGCCGGTCGATGGCGCCGTCCTTGAGGACGGTGGCGGTCCCGTCGGCCGAGCGCGACGGGAAGATGTCGGTGAGCGCGTGGTTGGCCCACATGAGCGCGAACGTCATGCTCGAGCGCGACTCCGCCTTCAGGAACCCCTCGTCGAGCGCGCGCTGCAGGAACGGCCCGTCGTCGTACCAGTAGTAGTCGAACAGGAACCCGTCGACGCCGTGCGAGACGGCCAGGTCGATCTGCGTCTGGAACACCTGCGGGTCCGCCTCGTCGAAGTAGCCGAGGGCGGGCTCGCGCGGCTGACGGTGGCCGGGGAACCGCGGCGTGGCGGCCTTGAGCAGGTCCCACTCGGTCCAGCCGGTGCCGAAGTACGCGCTGGTGCGCTCGTCGACGTGCCAGTTGGGGAAGTAGTAGCAGAGGATCTGGGGTCGGTTCATGGCCTCGTCGTTCGGCTCGGGGACGGGGATCGGGTGCGGCGGCGTCACTCGCCGTAGACGTTGAGGCGGACGATCTCGTCCACCGTGGTGTCCTCCTTCGCGCGGATGCCGGCGACGCGGCCCAGGCGCAGGGCGAGGAAGCGGTCGGTGACGTCCCACACCTGCTCGAGGTTGTGGCTGATGACGATCACCGCCTTGCCCGCGTCGCGCAGCCGGGCGATCACGTCGATGACGCGGCGCGACTCCTGCACGCCGAGGGCCGCGGTCGGCTCGTCGAGGATGACCAGCTGGGCGCCCTGCAGGAGGACGCGGCCGATGGCGACCGACTGCCGCTGGCCGCCGGACAGCATGCTCACCGGCACCTTCACGCTCGGGAGCCGGAAGGTGAACTCGTGCAGGATCCGTTCCGCCTCGGCGATCATCGCCCGGTGGTCGACGAACGGGCCGCGGCGCAGCTCGCGGCCGAGGAACAGGTTGGCCGCGACGCTGCGGGTGTCGACCAGCGAGAGGTCCTGGTACACGGTGGCGATGCCCGCGTCGATCGCGTCCTTCGGCCCGGCCCACTGCTGGACCTCGCCGCCGACCACGATCTCGCCGCCGGGGTCCGGCGCGTAGACGCCGGCGAGCAGCTTGATCAGCGTGGACTTGCCCGCGCCGTTGTCGCCGACGATCGACAGCACCTCGCCGGCCGAGACCTCCAGGTCGACGCCGCGCACCGCCTGGACGTGGCCGAACGTCTTGCGCAGCTCGCGCGCCTGCAGCAGCGGGGCGCTCATCGGGTCATCCGCTTCGCCGCGATCGCGCCGAGCACGACCGCCAGCAGGAAGACCGCGCCGCGCACCGTCGCCTGCACGTAGGTGTCGACGGACAGCAGCGTGAGCCCGTTGTTGAGGACTCCGATCAGCAGCACGCCGGCGAGCGTGCGTTCGATCCGCCCGGCGCCGCCGCTCAACCCGACGCCGCCGAGCAGCACCGCCGTCAGCACGTCGAACTCGGTCGTCGCGCCGAAGAACGGCCCGCCCGACGCGGCGCGGCCCGCGGAGAGCGCGCCGCACAGCCCGGCCGCGCCGGCGGTGAGCAGGAAGACGCCGAAGTAGATCCGCTTGGCCGCGACGCCATTGCGGATCGCCGCGATGACGTTGCCGCCGACGGCGTACACGTGCCAGCCCGTCCGTGTGTACTGGAGCAGGACGAAGAGCACCGCGAACACGACCACGAGCAGGATCAGCGGGGTCGGGATGCCCAGCGGCCGCGAGTTCACGAACCGCTGCAGGCTGAGGTCGGTGATCGCGACCGCTTGGCCGTCGGTGAGGATCTGCGCGACGCCGCGGACCGTGAGCGCCACCGCGATCGTGACGATGATGCTGTTGATGCCGACCTGGATCACCAGTGCGCTGTTGAGCAGGCCGACCACGAGCGCGGCGCCGACCGCCAGCAGCACCGCGACCAGCGCGGGCAGCTGCAGGTCCTGGATCGCCATCGCCGTGATCACCGCGCTCAGCGCCAGGCACGCGCCGATGCTGAGGTCCAGCTGCCCGGCGATCAGCGCGACCGTCATCGCCGCCGCCATGATCCCGTTCAGCGACACGGCGAGGCCGATGTTGAGCAGGTTCGCCTGCGTCCAGAAGTACGGCGACGCGACCGAGAAGTACACGATCAGCGCCACCAGCGCGGCGTAGAGGCCGTAGTCGAGCGCGACGTCGGCGGGACGGCGCCGGACCCGCGGCTCCTCGAGCGTGACGACCGGCTGCGTCGTCACGTTCACCGGTCGTCGTCCGGGTAGAACTCGTCGACGTTCTCGGCCGTCAGCACCCGGGTGACCGCGTACTCGTCGAAGCTCTCGCCCAGGTGCGTGGCGATGGCGGCCTCGACCCAGTTCCACCCCGCGGAGTAGGGCTGGAAGTCGATGGCGCCCAGCAGGACGCCCGCGTTGTCGGGGTCGCGCAGGGCGGTCCGGCCGGCCGAGTCGCCGCCGCTCGCGACCGCGAGGATGTCGCCGGTGCGGTCGGCGGACTTGGCCGCGTTGAGCGCGCCGACGACCGGGGCGTCGCCGTAGGACACGACGATGGTGGCGGCGTCGGGGTGCGCGGTCAGGAAGTCGGTGAAGGTGTCGGCGGCGTTGTTCGTCGGGTCGGTGCCGACGGGCTCCAGCCGGACCTGGCGGTCCTCGGGGATGTCCCACGCGGCCGCGGCGTCGGCGAAGGACTGGCGCACGCGCGCGTCGCACGGCGGGCAGTTCGCCGCCGAGATCCCGGCGATGTACAGCTCCTTGCCGGCCCACTCGGTGGCCAGCTTCGCGTCGACGGCTTCTGCGAGTGTGGTGATGGCCAGCGAGCCGACCTCGGCGTCGGAGACGCCGAAGTCCGCCGCACCATCGACGGCGCCGTCGATCACGACGGCATCCGTTCCGTTCGCCGCGGCGGCGGCCACGACGGCGGCGTTCATGGCCCCGCCGCCGCTGCCGATCACCGCGGGCTGCTTCACCGACATCTGCTCGTACGCTGACATCGCGGTCTCGTACTTGAACGCGAGGTCGACCTCGTCGAGGGCGACGCCGTAGAACTCGGCGGCGTCGTGCATGCCGGTCGACCACTCGGCGAAGAACGGGTAGCTCAGGCCCGGGTTCGCGAAACCGAGCTGCAGATCGGGCAGGTCCTTCGGCACCGCGAACAGCGGGACGACCGCGCGCGTGCCGGTCGCCTCCGCGACCTCCTCGGCGGACCAGGTGCCGCCCTCGGACTCCGACTGCTGCGCCGCGGGCGCGTCGTCGCCGGCACAGCCGGCGCTCAGGAGCACGCTCGCCGCGACCACCGCGCCGAGCGCGACGTGGGATCTCATCGCCATGTGAGTCCTCCCTGACTCTCTGGCCGCTCGGTGAACCATTTCACCGAGCGGTTACTCTAGCGTCGCCCCAGGAGTTGTCAAGAGCGGAATCGCCTGGTCGGATGGCCGCACGTCGCCGTCCGAGCACTATGGTGTGGTGATCCGCAGACCCAGCGACGACCGAGGACCCACGTGACCACTCGTCCCACCATCCGAGACGTCGCGGAGGCCGCCGCCGTCTCGATCGGGACGGTGTCCAACTACCTCAACGACGTCAAGCCGATCGCCCCGGCCACCCGCGAGCGCATCGAGCAGGCCATCGCCGACCTCGAGTTCGTGCCGAACCGGGCCGTCAAGGTGATGCGCGGCGCCCGCGCACCCGCCATCGGCTACGTCGTGTCCGACTCGCCGGACCCGTTCTTCGTCGAGGTCGGACGGGGCATCGAGGACGTCGCGCGCGAGCACGGGCTGGTCGTCGTCTCGTGCAACACCGAGGGCTCGCGCGAGTACGAGCGCAGCTACATCACCGCGCTCGCCGAGATGCGCGTCGCCGGCGCGATCGTCATGCCGTCGTTCGAGCGGCGCGACCTGCCGTTCCGGGCGCTGCGCGCCTCCGGGGCCGGGGTGGTCGTGCTGCGCGACTGGGACGACGACACGTGCTCGATCACCTTCGACGACGACGAGGGCGGCCGGCTCGCCGCCGCGCACCTGATCGAGCTCGGCCACCGCGACCTCGTCTTCCTCGGCGGCCCCGGCGGCGAGCACCAGATCGAGCACCGCTTCGCCGGCGCCAAGGCGGCGCTGCGCGACGCGGGGCTCGATCCGGAGTCGCTGCGGCGCATCGACGCGGCGAGCGCGACCGTCCGCGACCGCGTCGCGCTGGCCGACCAGGTCCTCGCCCTCGACCCGCGGCCGACGGCGGCCTTCTGTGCGAGCGACAGCCTGGCGCTGGCGATGATGAACGGGCTGCTGCGCCAGGGCGTCCAGGTGCCCGGCGACATCTCCATCGTCGGGTTCAACGACGTCGTCGCCGCTCAGCTGGCGGTCGTGCCGCTCACCACGATCGCCGTGCCCCAGTACGCGCTGGGCGAGTCCGCCGCGCGGCTCCTGCTGGACGAGCTGCAGCCCGAGCACCGCCACGAGCAGATCGTGCTCGGGCCGCAGCTGGTCGTCAGGGAGTCGACAGGTACACCTCGACCTCGCTGAGGCGGGCCACCTTCTCGCCGGGCGGCGGACCGTCCTGCTGGACGTTGCCCTCCGTCGTCCAGACCCGTAGCCGCGACGCCGTGACGGTGCGAAGGTGTGCGTCAGGTGGTCGGTGGTGTTGCCGGTCACCGTCACGAGATCGACCCACCCCGCGCCGTCCCAGTACTGCAGCGTGTAGCCCTTCTGCTCGTAGTCCTTCTTCGTGTACACCTCGACGCGGTCGAACGTGCGGTCGCGCCCGAAGTCCAGCTCGAGCCACGCGGGGAAGACGACCGCCGCCCAGCCGGACCACGTCTCGGTGCTGTTGTTGCCGTCGTTCACGGCGGCCGGGGAGTAGTTCGTGCTCTCGACCGACGACGCCGTGGCGACAGCCGTCAGCGCGAGGTTCTCGCCCAGGTCGGCGACGGTGTCGATGGTGTAGAAGCGGGTCCGCAGGCCGTCCTGGGAGGTGACCGACAGCAGCATGCCGTCCTCGATGCCGCCGCTGGTCACCTCGGTCGTCCCGTCCGCGAGCCACACCTTCGTCGACGCGCCGACCGTCGGCGTCAGGGCGGCGAGCAACGCGGCCCGGTCGGTGCCGTTCGTCACGCCGCCGATCGTCCGCTCGCGGTCGCCGACGAGGTAGGCGGTGGACCGGACGGTCGCGGCCGTGCCGACCTTCGCGTACGCCGTCACCGTCACGTCCGACCCGTTGACCAGCGCCACCCTCGACGGCCCGCTGAGCGTCAGCCGTAGATGGCGGGCCGTCCCGGAGACCCGCTCGGTCTGTTCCGCGCCGAACACCGGCGCACCGGTGTGGTCCTGCAGCGTGGTCCAGGTCTGCCCGTCGACGGAGCCCTCCAGCAGGTACTGGTGGCGCAGCAGGCCGGCCGGGAAGTCGAGCCCGACCCGGGCGAGCTCGTATGGCTCGCCGAGGTCGACCTGAAGGGCGCGCGGCCGCCGCTCGCCCAGCCGGGTGACGACCGCGCCGTCGGAGACCACCGTCAGGCCCGCTGACGCGGTCGCGCCGGCCGCGGGAAGGGCCGTCGGCTGGAGCTTGCGCACCAGCAGCAGCCAGTCCGCGCCGGTCGGCTTCTCCGGCACCGTCCACCGGCCGGCGACGGGCGTCAGCGAGTCGTCGATGAGCTGGTACTCGCCGGTGCGCGGGTCGTACCACTGCGCCTCGTACGCCGCGTCGGGCAGCACGAGCGCGCCCCGCGAGGAGGTGTCCGCGAGGAAGTACACGGTCACCACGTTGGCGGCGTCGTCGGCCCGCAGGGTCGGGTCGGTCAGCTCGGCGCTGTACTCCCCGTCCCAGACGGCCCAGCCGTCCGGCCGGTAGCTCATCGTCGACAGCGGGAGCGAGCGGTAGAAGTCGGCGAGGTGGGTCATCTGGTCCCCGCCGGGGAAGTCGATCGCGTCGAACCAGTTCCGGTGCCCGTAGCCGTAGTCGTCGGCGGTGTCCTGGTCGTCCCAGGCCGCGTTCCAGATGCCGTGCGCGCCATACCCGTAGCCGAACCCGCCGGCCTGGATCGAGCGGTAGGCCGACTGCCGGACGACGGTGTCGGTCGCGAACCCGTCGAGGATCTGCTCGTAGTTCGCCTCCGACTCGAAGAAGGGGGCGCCGTACTGCTCCGCGTAGTAGTCGTAGTCGCCGGTCGGGACGACCTTGCGGTGGCCGCCCTGGAGCATCTCGAAGTCGAACCAGCCCTCGCCCTCGTAGTACTGCGGCAGGCCGAAGGTCTGCTTCTCCGTCAGCGCCGTGGTGTGCGCCGTCTGCGGGTGGTCGTAGTCGTCGTACTGGTGGATCGTCCGCGCGACGTCGCGCCACCCGTCGATGCGCGCCTCGCGGGTGCCGACGTCGTAGCCGGCGCCCTCGCCGGCGGTCGTCCAGACCATGGGGTAGGCGCCGTAGCGCGCGACGACGTACTCGGCCAGCCGCTGCTCGCCCTCGACGAAGCCGTCGATGTTCGAGTGGAACCCGACGCCGAACGCGTTGACCAGGCCGGCGTCGGCGACGTAGGCCATCTTGCGGTCCAGCTGATCGCGGAAGTAGGCCGGGTCGATCTCCACGCCCTGCCGGCCGTCGCGCCAGTAGCTCGACTCCGGGCCGAAGACGACGCTCTGGTAGACGGTGAACCGCTGCTCGGCGCGCCGGTCGACCATGCTCCGGAACTGCGAGTCGACGCCGGGCTTGTTCGAGGTGTCCCAGGACTCCTTGCGGTCGAAGAACCAGTGGGTGTCGCCGAGCCAGAAGAACGGCGTGCCGTCGGCGTACGCGAGCTGGCGTCCGCCGTCGCCCGCGGTCAGGAAGCCGCGCTGGTAGATCTCCTGGTCGCCGGTGTAGGGGACGGCCTGGATCGTGCCGGTGCGCCGCAGGCCGCTGTTGTCAGGGTCGCTGCTGGCGATCTGGTACGTCCACGTGCCGACCGTGGGCGGTGCGAACCGCACCTTCCAGGTGTCGCCGCCGTCCCAGAAGCCCGGCCGTCTGATCACCTCGCCGCCGGGTCCCGCGAACGTCGCCATGACCTCGACGTCGAGGAACGGGTTCGGGTAGGACTGCGTGCTCTGCAGCGCGAGCTCGGTCGTGATCCAACGCTCGGCGGTCTGGGCCGGTCCGGTGCGGTCGGGTGGCGCGGCGTCCGCCGGGGCGTACGCGAGCACGACCGCCGCGATCGCCAGGGCGGCGGACAGCAGCGCGGCGAGGGGCTTGCCTGGTCTGAGCATCATCGATCTCCCTGGTCACGAGGAAGTGAACCATTTCACCAAGCTGTCCGGGAGATTAGACCGCGCCTCGGGGCCCGTCAATACCCGAACCGGGGGGCAGATCTCAGAGTTCTCTGATAAAGCCGCGTTTATCATCGTGATCATGCCGAGACGTCGCCGGCTCGTTCTCGTGGCGGGCCTCGCCGCGGCCGCGGTGATCGTGGGCGCGCCGCTGCCCGAGCCGCCGGCCGGATCGGTTCCGACGACCGGCATGCCCGAACCCGCACCCGCCGACCCGGCCCCGGACGCCACCGCGACGACGCCGCCCGCGGCCGCCGGCGACGAGACGGTGCGGCTGGCCTTCGCCGGCGACATCCACTTCGAGGGCGACTACCGCGACGTGCCGGCCGATCCCGCCAGCACCCTCGGCCCGATGTCGGACGTGCTGAGCGCGGCCGACCTGGCCATCGTCAACCTCGAGTCGGCGCTGGCCGTCGGCGGCATGCCGGCCGCCAAGGAGCTCGAGGACCCGGCCAACCGGTTCTGGTTCCGCACCGGCCCGGCCGCTCTCGACGTCCTGGCCCGGTCCGGCGTCGACGTCGTGTCGGTCGCCAACAACCACGGCGCCGACTTCGGCCCGGCCGGCTTCATCGAGACCATCGCGGCCGTCGAGACCGGCAGCGTGGCCGTCGTCGGCGCCGGCCGGAACGAGCGGCAGGCGTACGCGCCCTACCGGGTCAGCGTCAAGGGCACCGACATCGCCGTCCATGCCGCCGACGCCTCGCGGGCCGAGAGCGCCGACCCCATCTGGGCGGCCGCGCCGGGGACCGGGCCGGGCCTCGCGTCCGCGCGCGGTCCGGGGGCCGACGCGCTCGCCGCCGCCGTCCGCGTGTCGGCGCAGACGGACGACCTGGTCGTCGTCTACCTGCACTGGGGCGAAGAACAGAACGCCTGCCCGATCGAGAGCCAGCAGGTTCTGGCCGGGCAGCTGGCCGAGGCCGGCGCCGACATCGTCGTCGGGACCCACGCGCACATCCCGCTCGGTGCCGGGCTGCAGGGCTCCACCTACGTCGCCTACGGTCTCGGCAACTTCTACTGGTACCACGGCCGCGAGTCCGAGACCGGGGTGCTCCAGCTCGACGTCAGCGGCGGCGTCGTCGTGGGCGACGAGTGGCTGCCGGCGCGGTTCGTCCCCGAGGGCGGCGGCGCGATCCCGCTGACCGGCAGCGTCCGCACCGAGGCGGTGCGGGAGTGGCATGACCTGCGCGGCTGCACGAGCCTCGCCCCCGGGCCTGGCCCCGACCCGGCGGCGGCCGGTGTCGCCCCCGGCCCGCCGCCCGATCCGGTCGCCCCCGAGCTGCCCGCGTTCGCCTCCTCCATCGAGCCGATCGGCCCGTCGGTGAGCGCCGGCATGGTGAGCCACACCGAGGGGACGTGCCCCGTCCCGCTCGCGGACCTGCGCCACCTCGTCGTCACCCATGTCGGGTTCGACGGCCGCGCCCGCCGCGGCGAGCTGGTGGTGCACGCCGACGTCGCCGCCGATGTCGTCGACGTGTTCGCCACGCTCTACTCCGCCCGGTTCCCGATCGAGCGGATGCTGCTGGTCGACGAGTACGGCGGCGACGACAACGCGTCCATGGCGGCCAACAACACCTCCGGCTACAACTGCCGCCGCGTCGCCGGCCAGTCGACGTGGTCCAACCACGCCTACGGACGCGCCATCGACATCAACCCCGTGCAGAACCCGTACGTCCTCGGCGACGTGGTGCTGCCGCCGGCCGGGGCGCCGTTCCTGGACGTCGATCGCTCGTCCGACGCCCCGGCGCTGCCCGGCGTCATCCGCGACGGCGACGTCGTGCGCCAGGCGTTCGAGCGGATCGGCTGGGAGTGGGGCGGCCTGTTCTCCGACCCCGACTACCAGCACTTCAGCGCGCCCGACGCGCCATAGGCGGCGCAAGTGAGGCTCTCCTGCTCGCTCCGTGGGTCGGCGGTCGGTGGGCACAGCCTGCAGGCTCACACCGTCGCGTTGATCATGGAGAAGCGCGGCCTCCCGGGGCCCCGAGACCCCAATTTCCCCATGATCAACAACGTACACGCCGGGGCAGCAGAGCCCGCAAAATGAGGCTCTCCGGTTGCTGCCGTGGGTGGGGTCCGAGCCTGTTCGACGTGGATGGGCGCGACGGGCATCGGTCCGGTGCGGGGGAGCCGAGGGCACGGCGCCGGCTGCCTCTGTAATGCGCACCTATACGCACGACCCGCCCCGGCTGCGGCCTTGGCGGAGCTGGTCGTCGCTCGGGACCGGGCACATCGGTCGCCAAGGCGGCGGCCAGAGTAGCCAAGGCGACCGTTAGCCGAGCCAAGGCGGCCAGGTCCACGCCCGGCCAGTGGTGCGTATTGGTGCTCATTGCAAAGCCGGCGAACGGGCAGTCGGTCACCCCGGCGGCCACGGCGGTGTGGATGAGGGATCGGTGCAGCCATGGCGACCCGGATCCCGCAACCATTCACGATGCACTCGCCCTGTATCGGCCTCGCCACTTCAAGGCACGACCGTGATGACGATCGCGAGCAGCACGTGCGGGATCGCGACGAAGGCGAGGAAGAGCAGGACGATCAGCGGCAGCGCGCTGGAGTCGGACCCTCGAGGCGGTGCCGGACGGGGCTGACGCGGCGCGGCGGCCGCGGCCGGTGCGGGTCGCGGCGGTGCCGGTGACGGCGACGGAGAGGGCGGCGGCTCGAGCAGGGCGTCGCGCGCGGCGACCAGCCGCCGGAAGGCTCGCGCGTCGCCGCCGGTGTCTGGGTGGCCGCCCCGCAGCACCTCGCGCCGGAACGCCTGAGCGACCTGTTGCGGAGTCGCGCCCCGCCGTACCCCGAGCACGTGGTGCGGTTCCGCACCGAGTTCAGCCTTCATGCTCATACGACGCCTGACGGCGGCGATCTGTGACATCGAGTGTTCATCCGCCATGCGCCCGGATGCGGCCGCAGCGGGGTAGCGGGCCGTCTACCCTCCTGCCCATGAGGCGTGCGGTGCCCACGGTGGTGTGGCTGATCGCCGCGGTGCACCTGGTCGTTGCGCTCGCACAGACAGCGGTCTTCCCGAACGCGCGCTCGCCCGACGAGCGGCAGCAGGTCGACCTCGTGCTGCAGGTCGCCCAGGGCGACGCGTGGCCGTGGCCGGACCCCGGGACCGCGTTCGTCACGGAGGGCGTCGACGCCGGGTTCTTCGTCCCGACCGACCGGCTGCCCGAGCGGCAGCACCTGGCCGACCGCGACGACGTCCCGGCGCGCGGCGAGCGCCCGAGCTACGCCGACGCCGGCGGCGCGACGCCGCTGGACGGGCCGGTCGACGAGCCGGTGTACAACCAGCTCATCCAGCACCCGCCGCTGTACTACCTGCTCGGCGGCGCGGTCGTCAGCCTGATCCCCGGCTGGGCGGACCAGCCGCTCGACGCCGTGTGGATGGTGCTGCGCTGGGGCAACGCGCTGCTCACGGCCGTGCTGCCGATCCTGCTCTTCCTCACCGCGCGCCGCCTCGGGCTGGCGTCGCCGCTGCCGGTCGTGGCGGCCGCGACGCCGCTGGTCGTGCCCGAGCTGATGCACATCGAGTCGTCGGTCAACAACGACAACCTGCTGATCGTGCTGTTCGCGGCGGCCACCTACCTGGTGGCCAGAGTGCTCACCGGCGACCTGCGCTGGCGCACCGGCGCCGCGCTCGGCGCCGTCACCAGCCTGGCGCTGCTCACCAAGGGCTTCGCACTGCTGATGCCCGCGTGGATCGTGCTGGCCTACGTGGTCGCCGGGGTCCGGGAGCGACGGCGGGCCGACGCGGTCCGCGGCCTGCTGGTGGCCGGCGCGGCCAGCGTGCCGGGTGCGCTCTGGTGGCTGCGGAACAAGCTCGAGTACGGCACGATCCAGCCGCACGGCACGCACGCCGAACCGCCCGACCTCACCGCGGTCTACGGCTGGTCCGACGGCGGCTGGGACTGGCTGTCCCGCTTCGCCGAGCGGATGGTGACGCTGTTCTTCGTCAACGACCACGACTCCTCCCGCTCCCTGGACCCGTCGTGGTGGATGGCCCGGGTCGCGCTGGTCGTGCTGCTGGCCGGCATCGCCGTCGCGCTGGCCCGCCGCGGCCTGCCCCGTCCGGCCGCGCTGGTCCTGCTGTTCCCGATCCCGGCGCTCGCCGGCATCGTCGCGCGCGGCTCGTGGGAGCAGTTCGCCGCGTTCGGCGACACCGCGGCGGCGCAGCAGGGCCGCTACCTGTTCCCCGGCTTCGTCGGGCTGATGGTCGTGGCCGTCGCGGGGGCCGTGGCGCTCCCGGTGGCCTGGCGGCGGTGGCTGCTGCCGGGTCTCCTGGCGCTCGCGGTCGCGATGCACGCCGCGTTCTGGCACGACGTGTGGACGCTCTACTGGCTGCCCGCGGACGGGATCGGCGGCCTCTGGCGGGCCGTCGAGGCGATCGCGTTCTGGTACCCGTTCCCGCCGGTGCTACTGGGGGTGGTGCTGGTGGCGGGACTGGTCGCGGCGGGCTTCCTCGTCCGCTGGACGGTCCGCGAGGCGGCTGCGCCGGCCGCGCCGGTCGAGCGCGAGAAGGAACTCGTGGCGTGAGGCTCGCGACCCGCGCCGCGCTCCCGCTCGCCGTGCTCGCGGCGCTGCTGCTCTCGGCCGTGGCCGCGCTGGTGCAGGCGCCGTACGTGACCGGCGACGAGGCGCCGCACATCGACTACGCGTACCAGGTGTGGCAGGGCGAGCTGCCGGTCTTCGAGGACGGGCTCGAGCACCGCCCGGAGGGCGCCTGGCTCGCGCCGGTGCAGTGGACGGCGCAGCATCCGCCGCTGTTCTACCTGCTGGTGGCGCCGGTCGTCGGCCCGTTGGCGGAGGCCGGGCACCCGGTCGCGGCCGTGTACGCCGCCCGGGCCGTCAACGTGCTGCTGTCCAGCGTCCTGGTGCTGGTCGCGCACGGTGCCGCGCGGCGGATCTGCCGGCCGGGCAGCGCCGTCCCGCTGATGGTCGCGTTCGTCGTCGCGGCGATGGCCGCGAAGTCGCTCATGGGCGGCTCCGGCTACAACGACCTGCTCGCGGCCGTCTTCGTGACGGCGACGTTCGGCGTCGCAGGCACGGCGATCAGGCGCGGCCTGGACACTCGGCTGGTTCTGACGCTGTCGCTGCTCGCCAGCGGCGCGGCGCTGACCCGGCTCTCGGCCGGCATCGTGGCCGTCGTCGTGGTGGGCGTGGCCGGGCTCGCGGGGATCGTCCGGGCACGCCAGGGCCGCGGACGGTGGGCGCCGGTGGCCGGCCTTGCACTCGGCGGCCCGGCGATCGTCCTGGCCGCGGCCGGCTGGTTCTACGTCCGCAACGTCGAGCTGACCGGCACCGTGACCGGGTCGCACTTCGACTGGTCGATCGAGAACCAGGGCCGGTCGCCGAAGCCGCTCTGGCTGGTGCTGGTCGAGTACGTCACCTGGCTGCGGCTGCCGAACCTGTTCTGGTGGTCCGGTCAGCAGCCGCCCCGCACCACCTACGTCTGGGCGACGATGATCGTCACCGGCATCGTGCTGGTGTGGGTCCCGATCGCGATCGCCGTCGCCCGGCTGATCCGCCGCCGGGTCGACGACACCGACCGGCTGCTGCTGCTCGCCCTGCTGGTCCTGCCGCTCCTGGTGCTGGTGGCCATCCAGGTGGTGTTCGCCTCGAACAGCGGCGGCGTGTACCCGCGCTACCTGCTGCCGGTGGCGCTGCCGCTCTGCCTGGCGATCGCCGCCGGGCTCGCCACCCGGCCACGTCTGCTGCTCCCGGTGTGGACGGCCGTCACGCTCGCCGACCTGGCCGGCTGGGTGGCGCGGGAGCTCAGCACCGCGCCGGCCGAGCCGTGGTACTACACGGACGCGCCGGTCCCGTCCGTCGTGGCCGCGGTGCTGGCCGGCGCCGCCGTCATCGCGACGGCCCGGCTGGTGGCCGAGACGACGACGGCGAACCGCACGCAGGCGCCGACGGCAGCAGCGCCGGCCACGCAGGTCAGCGTGCCGACCGCGACCAGCTGACCCGGCGAGAGCGGGCTCCACGCGGCCAGCAGCGCCGCGGCGTCGGAGACGCCCTCCAGATGCCCCCAGTACATGCCGCGGAAGCCGTAGACCAGCGACACCGCCGCGACCACACCGGCGCCGCCGACGATCCACGGCACCGCGACAGCACGCGGCCGGATCCCGAGCGCCGTCACCGCGGCCAGCGCCGCGAGCCCGGCGAACAGGTACCGGCCCTGCACCGCGGTGATCCAGCCGGTCTCGACGTAGTGCTGCCACGCGTTCGCCACCACGCTGGCCCAGAGCGCGACCGGGAAGAGCAGCAGCACCGCGGCGTCGCGGCGGGAGTCCGGCCGGACCAGCGCCGCCACGCACAGCGCCGCCACGATCGTCGCGCCGCCCCAGAACACCACGGGCGCCACCCGCAGCTCCAGCCAGCCGAAGTCGCCGAAGAAGGACCGGGTGAACGCGGTGACGACGGTCGTGACGAAGTGGCTGAGCCCGGCGTTCGGCACCGGCTCCCACCGCTCGGGGATCCCGACGGGCTGGACGGCGCCGTACACGAGGAGGTTCCGCAGCCACCACCAGCCGCCGGCGGCGAACGCGACCAGGCCAGCGACGCCCAGCCGCGACGCCCGTGGCCACCACGTCCGGCGCAGGTCCGCGAGCACCGGCCGGCCGGTGGTCCCGGCCAGGATGAACGCCACGACGATCATCGGGACGGCGAACGCCGCCATCACCTTGGTGAACAGCCCGACGCCGACCGCGAGGCCGAGCCCGGCCGCGGTCCGCCACCGCAGGTCGCCCGCGAGCACCCTGGCCGTCAGCCACACGATCACCGCGCCCGAGAGCGTGACCAGCGCGTCGTTCGTGACGGCGGTGAGGATGTGCGCGGACATCGGCACGAACAGCACGCCCGCGGCGGCGACCAGCGCCGCCGGCCGCGCGTCCGGGCGGTCGCCGAGCAGGCTGCGCACCGTCGCGGCGGCGAGTAGTGGCAACGGCGCGAGCAGCAGCACGTCGAACAGCCGCAGCGACAGCAGCAGGTGGTCCCAGCGGGCCTCCGCCGTGCCGGTCGCCTTGAGCCAGGCCGCCGCGGCCGCGTAGTAGAGCGGCGGGTGCTGGGTCATCTGGTCGACGGCGTCGAGGCGCCACCCGCCGCCCCCGGGCGCAGGGAGCGCGTTGTCCGCCGAGACCTCGAGCCGCCGGTCGTCCGGGAGCGGCTCGACGTCGGTGTACTGGACGACGTCGTCACGGTTCCAGTGCCGCCCGGGCAGGTCCGAGTCGAGGGCGGCCTGCCCCCGCGCGCCGTCCACCGCGGGGCCGATGAGCGCCTCGCCGGGGGCCGGCCAGCCGCCGCCGTAGGCGAGCCGGAGCACGCTGTTGAGGTGCTGCGGCTCGTCCGGCGCGCGGAACGCGGGCGTGAGCACCGCCCAGCTCGCGGCGACCGTCACCACCAGCAGCGTGATCGCGCCGAGCGCGGCGCGGTAGCCGGTGGCGTCACGCATGGGCCGCTCGCCTCCGCCGGGCCGCGGCGAGGCCGAGCGAGAGGTCCGCGACGGTCATCAGCACCCGCGACGCGAGCACGGCCACGACGGCGGCCCCGCTCGACACCTGGTCGGCGAGGACGACGGCCAGCACGGCCTCGCGCACGCCCACCCCGGCGGGCACCACCACGACGAGGAAGCCCACCGTCCAGGCCAGCGCGTACGCCCCGGTCGTCAGGGCCGCCGTCGCGAGCGTCGCCTCGGCGCCGAGCGCGGTGACGATGAGGAACAGGTGCAGGCCGGCCAGCAGCCACGCCAGCAGCGCCCAGGCGGACGCCGTGGCGACGCCGGCCGCGCTCAGCGGGTGCTCGAGCGGCGGGCGGCCGAACCGGCGCAGCAGGAACCCGAGCAGCCGGTTCAGCACGGGCGGCAGCAGCAGCACGGCGAGCAGCGGCAGCGCCAGCAGCGCCAGGCCGTACCTGTCCCGCACGTCCGGCGGCCCGGCGAGCACCGCGACGACGGCGACCAGCAGCCCGGTCACGATCGAGACCAGCAGCGCCACCGCCATGACGGTCACCGACCGGCGCCGCGGTATCCGCAGGTCGGCGCCGATCTCGGCGGCGGCGACGAGGTTCCACACCCCGCCGGGCAGGTACTTGCCGAGCTGGGACAGCAGGAACATCCGCGCCGCCGGCCCGATCGGCACCGCCGAGCCGAGGTCGGTCAGCACCGCGCGCCAGGACGCCATCGTCACGAGGACGTACACCAGCGCCAGCGCGAACGCGGCGAGCACCGTCAGCGGCGGCAGCGCCGACCACGCGTCGCGGACCTCGTCCCAGCGGCTCGCGATCGCCCACGTCGCCGCGGCGAGCGCCAGGACGAGGAACGCCCGCCGCACCCACGGGTCGCGGGTGAGCGCGAGCAGCCGCCTCATCGTCGTGACGTCGCTGATGCGGAGTCCAGGGCGTCGACGAGCGGCGCCACGACGGCGCCGGCGGTGAACCGCTGCGCCGCCGCGCGGCCGGCCGCCCGCGTCCGTACGAGCACGGCGCGGTCGGCGACGGTCGCGATCGCCTCGGCGAGCGCGGCCGCGTCGCCGGGCGGCACGAACACCGCGGCGTCGCCGAACGCGCGCCGCTGCGGCTCGGTGTCGCTGGTCACGACGGCGCAGCCGGCCGCCGCGCCCTGGTAGACCTTGTTCGGGACCACGGCGAGCGCCTTGGCGGTCGCGCCGAAGATGCCGAGGCAGACGTCGTGCGCGGCGACCAGGCCGGGCAGCTCCGCGGACTCGACCCAGTCGCGCCAGGTCACGTCGACCGTGCCGCCGGGCGGGATCGCGGCCAGGATCTCCCGGACCGCCACGGCGTCCTGGCCCGACCCCGCCAGCGTCGCACGCACCCGCACGCCTCGGCGGTCGAGCAGCCGCAGCGTCTCGGCGATCACCGGGGCGCCCTGGAGCGGCGTGAACAGCCCGAAGAAGACCACGCCGAGCGGGTCGCCGTCCGCACCGGCCGTCGCGCGGGCGCCTGCGTCGAACCAGGCCCGCGTCGCGCCGACCGGGACGACGACGGTGTCCTTGCGCCGCCGCTCCGGCACCTGCGCGGCGTGCTCCTCGGTATCGGTGACGACGACGTCCGCCGCGGCGATGGCCAGCCGGTCGAGGCCGGACAGCAGCACCGTCCGGACACCGCCGTCCACACCCCGGTCGCGGGCGGTGCCGGCGGCGAAGATCAGGTGGTCCAGCACGATCGTGGCGGACGGGAACAGCACCCGCGCGAGCAGTACGTCGAAGTGGCCGAGGTACCCGACCAGCACGTGGCTCGGCCACTCGTCGCGGCCGAGCCGGCGGGAGCGCCGGGCCAGGCTCAGCCAGCGGCGGCCCAGCTTCGCGGCCAGCAGCGGCAGCCGCCACGGCTGACGGAGCATGCCGACCCGCTGCGCGGTGTCGAGGCCGAGCGGCTCGTCGATCTCCAGCACGTCGATGCCGCGCTCACGCAGCCCGTCGACGAGGACCTGGATCCTGGGGTGCGCCGTGGCGTCGTACGTCCCGAACGCCACGACCTTCACGACGCGAGCGCCGTCTCGCCGGCCAGTTCGTCGGGCAGCTCACCGGCGAGGTCGGCGGCGGTCGCCGGTTCGCGCCGGGCGTCCTCGTACTGCATCGACTTGATCCGCTCGAGCGACTCCTCCAGCAGGATGCGGTTCGTCCGTTGCAGGTCGACGATGACCAGCAGCGCGAAGGTCAGCAGCGCGCCCACGAGCATCGCGCTGCCGAAGATCAGCGACTGGACGTGGCCGTCGCCGTCGCCCATGAACCAGTAGACGAGGAACCGCACGAACGGCACCAGGCCGGCCAGCAGCATCGGCACGCCGATCCAGCCGAGGATCACGTTCGGCCGGTACATGAGATACGACCGGGAGATCGCCCGTCCGGACAGGTACATGTGCTGCCACTGGTTCTTGAACAGCCGCGACTCGCGGGTCTTCGCGTTGGTGACGATCTGCAGCGACGTGATCGCCAGGCGCTTGTTGCCGGCCTGGATGATCGTCTCCATGCAGTAGCTGAACTGCGTGACCACGTTGAGCCGCAGCAGCGCCGCCCGCGAGTAGGCCCGGAACCCGCTGGCGGCGTCGGGCAGGTCGGTGCCCGCCGCGAAGCTCACCACGCGCGAGCCGAACCGCTGCATCGCCTTCTTGAACGGCGAGAAGTGAGCGATCGTGCTGGTCTGCCGGTCGCCGATCACGACGTCCGCCTGACCGGCGATCACCGGCCAGACGAGGTCGGGGATGCGGTCCTGCGGGTACTGGTTGTCGCCGTCGGTGTTCACGACGATGTCCGCACCGTGCGCCAGGGCGTGGTCGACACCGTCGCGGAAGGACCGGGCCAGGCCCATCGTGCGGGGGTGACGGAGCACCTCGGCGCCGTAGGAGCGGGCCACCTCGGCGGTGCGGTCGGTGGAGCCGTCGTCGACCACCAGCACGCGGATCTCGTCCACGCCGGGGATCGTGCTCGGGATCGACTCCAGCACCAGGGGGAGTGTCTGCTCTTCGTTGAGGCACGGGATCTGGACGTACAGCTTCATGACATCCTCGCGCGGGGACTGCAGGGGAAAGCCGGGAGCAGGCTAACCACGCCGCGGGACCTTCCACCGGCCGTCATGGCCACTGTTCGTCGAGGGTTCACGCGAGGTTCTACGTCCGGCCCTCGATCATGGGGCTGGCACGGTGCCGGCGACGTAGTGGGCCTTCATCGTGGTCGCCATGTCCTCCTGCCAGGCGATCATGTCCGCTCGCAGCTCGGCGTCGGTGCGGTCGCCGGTGCGCAGGTCGGCCATGAACGTCTCGTACTGCTCGAAGGCCCAGTCCTCGATCCCGAAGGTGTAGCCCTGGATGCCGCCCTCGCCGTAGTACCCGCCGGGCCCCACCAGGGCATCGACGTCGATGGAGTGGTCGACGTTGCGGCCGCAGCTGTAGCCGCACGCGGCGTCGTCGGTGTAGTCGTACACGAGGTGCCGCTTGTCGTTGCTGGCGAGGTACATGTCGTCGAGGGCGTCGGGGACGGTGCCGGCGTAGGGGAAGATCGGCACGAAGACACTGACGGCGGGCTCGCCCAGCGCGACCCAGATCGTGGTCAGCTTCCCGTCGTAGGGATCGCCGGGCTTCGAGCCCACGCTGACGAAGCCGAAGGTCGAGACGAACCGGTTGACGTGCCAGCCGAGCGGCTTCTCGCCGCTGTACGGCAGGTCGCCGATGCCGCGCGACAGCGACTCGATGGAGTGCTCGGTGGGAATGCCGTGCGACGGCACCTGCTGCTGGATGAAGTACCGGTAGCTCTTGTCGTGCGGGTCGTCCATGCGGATGCCCACGCGGTCGTGCCGGTAGACGGCGCTGGAGGAGTCCTCCCAGTCGTGGATGCCGTCGGGGGTGTCGCCCGAGTTGACGACGTCGCCGTTCGCGTCGACCGACGTGACCTGCTCGTCGAGGAAGTACGGGAAGCCGCTCGGCTTCGTCCAGTCGACCTTGCCGAAGTTGGTGCGCCAGTCGAAGCCGCCGTAGCCGCCGTCGGCCGGGTTCGGCTGGTCCTTGTCATCGTCGTGCGGCGACGTGTAGTTGCCGGCGGCGTCGGGCAGGTGCTCCTGGGTGACGTTGTCGCGAGTGAAGCTGTCGCCGTCGAGCTCGAAGGTCGCGACGTTGCCCCACCGGTCGAAGACGGTGATGATCGTCGAGGTGTTGCGGGCGGTGCTGGCGTTGAAGCCGCCGCCGTCGTTGGTGTCGCGCAGGATCTGCTCGACCTCGTCGACGTGCTCGGCCCGCGAGAGCAGGACGTGGTTGAGGTAGCCGCCGGTCATGCCGGCCGCGAGGTCCTGCGAGACCGGGAAGCCGTGGGCGGTGGCGAAGGCGGACGTGAGGGTGTGCCCGGAGACCTGCACGAGGCCGAGCCCCCGGTCGTTGCTGCCGGCCCACGGGATCTGCTCGCCGGTGATTGCGTCGAGTCCGGATGATCCCAGCGCGGTGATGCCGGTGTAGTCGAACCGGGACGTGTAGCGGTCGCCGGAGCCGAAGGTGGCGCCGTCGGCGGCGTAGGCGTAGGGGAGGACCTTCCAGCCGTCCGGGGTGGACCAGTGGTCGCGGTTCTTCCAGATCACCGGCCGGCCGTCGACCGTGGACGGGCCGGTGGCGGTCCCGGAGCTGGAGGCCTGTGAGGGGACGGCGGCGGCGAGGCAGCCGATGGTCAGCGAGGCGGCGGCCAGTCCGGCGGCGACGGTGCGTCGTGCGGTCATGACGTCACTCCGATCGTGGTGAAGCGGCGGGAACGTTCGAGCAGATCGGCGAACAGCACGCGGGCCGCGGGGTCGTGCGCGACCAGCTCCTCGGGGTGCCACTGGACGGCCAGCACCTGGCCGTCGGGGGTCTCGACGCCCTCGATCAGGCCGTCGTCGGCGAAGACGGTGGCGAGCAGGCCGGCGCCGATGCGCTTGACGCCCTGCCGGTGGATGCTGTTGACCCAGAGCTGACCCGGCCCCAGCAGCCCTTCGAGCCGGCCTCCGTGCGCCCGCACCGGGTGGGCGAGGTGGGCGCGATGCTGGTCGGGACGGTGGAACGGCGCGTACGAGGTGGTGGCGAGCTCCTGGTGCAGCGTGCCGCCGTAGTAGACGTTGATCACCTGCAGCCCGCGGCAGATGCCCAGGATCGGCAGGCCGCGGTCCAGCGCCTGGCCGATCATCGCCCACTCCAGCTCGTCCCTCGGCGGGTCCATGGTGGGCGTCACCCCCGGCTCGATGCCGGAGCGGTACCGGGCCGGCTCGACGGACGCGCCCCCCGCCAGGATCAGCCCGGCGGCGTCGTCGGGCAGCGGCGCGACGGTGTCGGCGGGCAGCAGGACGCGCGGCCGTCCGCCGGCCCGCCGGACCGCCTCTTCGTAGGGTCCCGGCGGGGTCTTGTGGCCTGCGGTGACGACGATCAGGGGTGCGGGCATCGGCGAGACCTCCCGGTCACTTGAGCCCGGTCATGGTGATGCCGGAGACCAGGCGGCGTTGGAACACGACGAACAGGACGAACAGCGGCAGCAGCGAGACCAGCGACATGGCCGACATCGGCCCGAGCTCCGAGCCGGACGTGGCGTCGAGGAACATCCGCAACCCGACGGAGAGGGTGTAGTTCTCCGGGCTGTTCAGGTAGATCAGCTGCGGCATGTAGTCGTTCCACGTCCAGATGAAGGTGAAGATCGCCGTGGTGGCGATCGCCGGCCTGATCAGCGGCAGCGTGACGTGCCACAGCCGGCGCCACGGCCCGCACCCGTCCAGGACGGCGGCCTCGTCGAGCTCACGGGGGAGCCCGCGCAGGAACTGGACCGAGAGGAAGACGAAGAACGCGTCCAGGGCCAGGAACTGCGGCACGATCAGCGGCAGGAAGCTGTCGGTCCAGCCGAGGGTGTGGAAGATCGTGTACTGAGGGATCAGCAGCACTTCCTTGGGCAGGAACAGGATCGCGATGACGACGGCGAACAGCGCCGCCCGTCCGGGGAAGGCCAGCCGGCTGAACGCGTAGGCCACCAGGGTGCAGCTGATGACGTTGCCGACGACCGCCGCCGTCGCGATGATGGCCGAGTTCAGGAAGAACGTGCCGAACGACTCGACGCCGGCGCCGTCCCAGCTCTGCACGAAGTTGTCCAGCGTCCACGTCCGCGGCCAGAACGACGCGCCCTCGATGATCTCGCTGGTCGGCTTGAACGACGTGAGGACCAGCCACAGCACGGGGTAGAGCAGCGCCGCGAGGCACAGTCCGGCGACGGCGTGCGGCCACAGCGCTCCCGCGCGGGGCCGGCGCCGGCTGCGCGCCGGCCGGGCGATCGTCTGGTCAGCGGCCATAGTGCACCCACTTGCGCGAGGTCCAGAACAGCAGGCCGGCGACGACGCCGAGCAGCGCGAGCATCACCCACGCGATGGCCGAGGCGTAGCCCATCCGCTGGTACTCGAACGCCTGCTGGTACAGGTTGACCGCGTAGAACAGGGTCGAGTCGGCCGGTCCGCCGCGTCCGTCGCCGACCAGCTGCGCCGGCGTGAACGTCTGGAACGCGGAGATCACGCCGAGCACCAGGTTGAAGAAGATGATCGGGCTGAGCATCGGCACGGTGATGCTGGCGAACGTGCGCAGCCGGCCGGCCCCGTCCAGGGCGGCGGCCTCGTACAGCTCGGCCGGTATCTGCTGCAGTCCGGCGATGAAGATGACCATCGGCGCGCCGAATCGCCAGATCTCCAGGGCGATGATCACCCAGAGCACCGAGGACGGGTTGTTCACCCACGAGCGCTCCTCGATGCCGAAGCTCGCCAGGAAGCCGGTGACGCCGCCGCCGTAGTCGAACAGCGCGCGCCAGGTGATCGACACCGCGACGCTGGCGCCCAGCAGCGAGGGCAGGTAGAAGAGCGCACGGTAGGCGCCCTGCCCGCGCCGTCGCGGTGCCAGCAGCAGCGCCGCCGCGAGCGCCGCGGCGAGTTGCAGCGGCACCGCCAGGACGACGTAGCCGACGGTCAGGCGCAGCGAGTGCAGGTACCGGTCGTCGTCGCCGAACAGCTGGCGGTAGTTGTCCAGGCCGACCCACTCGGGCGAGCTGAGCAGGTTGTAGTCGGTGAACGACAGGTAGAGCGAGAACGCCAGCGGCACCAGCACCAGCCCGATGACGCCGACCAGCCACGGCGTCAGGAACAGGTAGCCGGACCGGGACCAGGTGAAGTCCCGCCCCGGCCGCCGGCGCCCCGACGGCGAGTGCGGATCCCCCGCCCGGACGGGCGCCTCGCCGGCGTCCGGGCGGGAGAGCAGGTGGAGGTCCGGCATGGCTCAGCGGGTCGAGTCGATGAGCTGCTGGGCTTCCGCGACGAACGCCTCGGCCGCCTCCGCCGGGTCGCGCTGGCCGAACAGCACCTCCTGCGAGTAGCGGTCGAACATCTCCGAGCGGACGTTGCGGGTGCCGGCCGGGTCTGGAGCCGGCGCCGGGCGGCTGTTGCCGTCCTGGCCCAGGTACTCGACGTACTCGACGATCTGCTGCTCCTTGCCGTCGAGGCCGTCCTTGATCGCGGCGGCGATCGACTGGTTCGGCGGCACCCCGCGGGTGAGGCCGAGGATCTCGCCGGCGTCGGGGTCGTTGACGAGGAAGTCGACGAGCGCGACGGCCTCGTCGGGGTGTTCGGTCTCGGCGTTGACCGCCCAGCTGTTCGAGCGCATCAGGTACACGCCGGGGTGGCCGGCCTCGTCGGGCAATGCGCCGTAGGTCCACTCGTCGCTCGGCAGCGTGATGCTGGTGCCGTAGATGCTCATGGCGACCTGGTTCTTCGCTACGGGCGACTCGGTGACGTCGCCGCCGGCGCTGGCCACCGTGACGTCCGCCGGCGGCACCGCACCTGCCGATCGGAGCTCGGCCCAGTAGGTCCACCACTCGGCGAGGTCGTCCGCGGCGAAGCCCAACTCGGTGCCGTCCTCGCTGAACCAGTCGCGCTCGCGCTGGCCGAGGAAGACCTGGAAGTGGTTGGGCAGCGAGCTGCTGTCGGCGAGCGCCCAGGTGCCGTCGTCGAGCGTCGCCTGCAGGTCGACGGCGAGGTCGGCGAACTCGTCCCAGCTCGTCTCGGCGGTCGGCGGCTCGAGGCCGGCGGCGTCGAACGCGGCCGGCCGGAGGACCAGGGCCATCGGACTGCTGCCTGCGGGCACCTCGTAGAGCTGCCCGTCGACCCTGGCCTGCTCGAGGAACCCGTCGTCGATCTGAGCGGTGTCGAGGACGTCGTCGTACTCGCCGAGGTCGAGCAGCAGGCCCTGGTCGACGTAGGTCGTGACCTGGTCGTCCTGGAAGACGTCCGGCGCGGCGCCGGATGCGAACTGGGTGTTCAGCTTGTCGTAGTAGCCGGAGAACGACGCCGGGCTGACCTCGACGGTGACGTTCGGGTTGCGCTCCTCGAAGAGGGCGACCGCCTCCTGGGTGGCCTCGGCACGGGCCGGGTTGCCCCACCAGGTGAGCGAGAGGGTGATCTCGTCGGAGGTGCTGGCTCCGTCGTCGCCGGAGTCGCCGGAGTCGTCGGACGAGCCGCAGGCGCTCAGGGCCAGGACGGCGGCGACGGCAAGGACTGGGGTGGCGCGCATGTGTGCTCCGTTCTCACTGCTCGCGGGCAGCGTCGACCGGGCCGCGACCCGTACGGACGGGGGCGGCAGGGTTCCGATGCGTCAGGACGAGGCGATGTGCAGGCGTTGCAGGTCGAGCATCAGTTCGCGGTCGGTGCGCAGGATCTGGATCAGCTGGTGCAGCGACTTCTCGTGTGGGACGTGCGTCAGCTCGACCAGGGTGTGGCCGGGCTGCGCGAGCGAGCGCACCAGGCCGGCCGCTGCCGAGGTGTGGAGCACCACGCTGGTGTGCTGGAGTGCGGCGGCGACCGCCTCCGGGTCGGAGTCGCTGGCGAACGGCAGGTCGGCGAGGTCGGGCCGCTGCGCCGTCAGCAGGTCGGCGTAGATCGGGCGCGTCTCGGGGCGAGCGACCATGACCGGCGGTCGTCCGTCATGGTGGGGGAGGACGGTCAGCAGGCCCTCCTCGAGCCTGGACATCAGTGTCAGGACCCGCACCGCACGGTCGGCGAGGAGCCGTTCGACCTCGCGGGCATGGAAGGCCAGGCTGATCGCGTAGGTCGCCGCGTCGAGGGCCGGCGAGTGCGGCCGGCTGCGCAGCTCTTCGAGCACGACCGGCCGGACCGGGCCGAAGTCCGTCGCGGCCTGTGCCGAGATCAGCGACGCGTACCTCGCCGACGACGCGGCGACGCCGACGAACACCACGTCGATGCCGCGCTGCAGCAGCGCCAGCCGCTGCGCCATCGCCCGGGCCGCCTCGTGCGGCGGTTCGCCGGTGCGGATGAGATCGGCTACCGCGGTGTCGGCGCGTGCCCACGTCATGTCCGGCCTGGCGGCGTCGCTGCCGGCAGACTCGGGGAGCGTGGTGAACGTCCCGGCGCCCCGCTGGGTCGCCACCAGCCCCGTCTTGCCGAGCTCGTCGTAGGCCTGGCGGATCGTGTCGACGGCGACGCCGAGCTGCCCGGACAGAGCGCGGACCGACGGCAGCCGGGTGCCGGTGGGCACCGCTCCGGTGGCGATGACGTATTCGAGCTGGGTCTTCAGCTGAACCCACATCGGGACGCCGGAACCGTGGTCGACGCGCAGGCGCGCCCATGGCTCGGGTGCGTCTGCGGCGGCCTGAGGCGCTGTCATGGTGTTATACAACACCCAAACAGTTGAGCCGTCAATCCCGCAACGTAGAAGAAGTTTCTTCTCACTCTTGCGTCTCGCCATCATTTATTTCTAAACTGTGCCCACTCGACGACAGGGAGGGCACCCGGTGGACGTGACGAGCGTGCGGGATGAGGCGGGGAGTCTGCCGCGGTTCCCGATGCCGCGAGAGACGCCGTTCCACCCGCCGGCCGCCTACGCGCGGCTCCGCTCAACCGCGCCGGTGACCCTCGTCCAGCTGTGGGACGGGCGCACGGCGTGGCTGGTCACGGGGTATGAGGAGGCGCGGGCGGTGCTGGCCGACCCGCGGGTGAGCTCGCGGCGGCAGCACGCCGGCTACCCGTTCGCGACGCCCGCGCGGGCGGCCGCCGAGCGGGGCGAGCGGGCGTTCATCTCGCAGGATCCGCCCGACCACGGCCGGCTGCGGAAGCTGGTGACGAAGTACTTCACGGTGCGGCGCATCGAGACGCTGCGGCCGGTGGTGCAGGGCATCGCCGACGACGTCATCGGGCGGGCGGCCGCGGCGGGGCCGCCGATCGACCTGGTGCGGGAGGTCGCGCTGGAGGTGCCGGCCCGGACCATCTGCCACCTGTTCGGCATCCCGCCCGAGGAGCGGTTCTTCTTCCAGAGCCGCGACCACGCCCGCAACGCGCTGGACTCCACGCCGGCGGAGGTCGAGGCCGCGACGGCGGAGATGCTGGGGTACGCGGCGGAGCTGGTGGCTCGCAAGGAGCACACCCCCGACGACGGCATCGTGAGCGAGCTGGTGCGCGACCAGCTGCACACCGGCGCCGTCGAGCGCGACCAGCTGGTGGCGATCGTGCGGCACCTGCTGGCGGCCGGCCACGACACGACGGCGAACATGATCGCGCTCGGCGTGCTGGAGCTGCTGCGCCACCCGGACCAGCTGGACGAGCTGAAGCGGCGGCCGGACTTGTGGCCCAACGCCGTCGAGGAGCTGCTGCGCTACGTCAGCGTCTTCCAGATCTCGCCCAACCGGGTCGCCACCGAGGACCTCGAGGTCGGCGGCGTCGTCATCGCGGCGGGCGAGGGCATCATCACGCCGCTGGCCGCCGCCAACCGCGACGCGCGGGCGTTCCCCGACCCCGACACGCTCGACATCCACCGCGAGGCGCGGCACCACGTCGCCTTCGCTTACGGCGTCCACCAGTGCCTCGGCCAGCCGCTGGCCCGGCTCGAGCTGAACGTCGTGTACGAAACGCTGTTCCGCCGGCTGCCCGGCCTGGCGCTGGCCGTCGACACGGACCGGATCGTGGTGCGGCAGTACCTGCTGTCCAGCCTCGGCGAGCTGCCGGTGACCTGGCAGGTGACCCCGTGACCCGCATCCTCGTCGACGAGGAGAAGTGCGTCGGCGGCGGGCAGTGCGTCATGGCCGCTCCTGCGGTGTTCGACCAGGACGACGACACCGGCACGGTGGTGCTGCTCGACCCCGAGCCCGGACCTGAGTACGACGACGACGTGCGGCAGGCCGCCCGGCTGTGCCCCGCGGTCGCGATCACGGTGGCGACGCCGTGACCGGGCTGCCGGCGCGGGTCGTCGTGGTGGGTGCGTCCGCGGCGGGCGTGACGGTGGCCGACGCGCTGCGGCACGGCGGCTACCAGGGCGAGCTGACGTTGGCCGGCGCCGAGCGGCACCTGCCGTACGACCGGCCGCCGCTGTCGAAGGAGGTGCTGGCGGGCACCCGTGAGCCGGCCGCGACGGCGCTGCGCGACGCCGGGCACTATGCGGGGAGCGGCATCGAGCTGCTGCTCGGCACCCCGGCCGTCGCGCTGGACCGGGCCGAGCGGACGGTCGCGCTGGCCGACGGCCGCCGGCTGCCGTACGACGCCCTGGTGATCGCGACCGGCGTGACCCCGCGCCGGCTGACCGGGACCGACGGCCTCGCCGGCGTGCACGTGCTGCGCACCCTCGACGACGCGCTCGCGCTGCGAGCCGACCTTGTTGTGGCCCGCCGGATCATCGTCGTCGGCGCCGGATTCCTCGGCTCGGAGGCCGCGGCCACCTGCCGGGGGCTCGGCCTCGACGTGACCCTGGTCGACCCGCGGCCGGTGCCGGCGGAGGCTGCTCTGGGCGCCGTCGTCGGCGGCGTGCTGGCCGCGGTGCACGCCGAGAACGGCGTCGACCTGCGGCTGGGCACCGGCGTGCGGCGCCTCGAGCACGACGCCGGTCGGGTCACCGGCGTGACGCTCACCGACGGCGCACGGGTGGCCGCCGACGTCGTGCTGGTGGCGATCGGCTGCCGCCCCGCGACGGACTGGCTGGCCGGCAGCGGCCTCCCGCTCGGCGACGGGGTCGAGGGCGACGCCACCTGCCGGGTCGCGCCGGACGTCTACGCCGCTGGCGACGTCGCCTCGTGGCGGCACGCGAGTCACGGCCGGCTCCGGGTGGAGCACCGCACCAACGCCACCGAGCAGGCCGAACATGTCGCCGCCGCGATCCTGGGTGCGCCCGCGCCGTTCCGCCCGGTGCCGTACGTGTGGAGCGACCAGTACGGCGTCCGCCTGCAGGCCTGGGGCGTCACGAGCGGCAGCCACGACGTCGCCGTCGTCGAGGGCAGCATCGAGGAGCGCCGGTTCGTCGCGCTCTACGGCCGTGACGGACGCGTCACCGGCGCCGTCGGCCGGCGGCTGCCGAAGGCGCTGCGGCAGGCCCGCGAGCTGGTCGCCGCCGGCGCGCCCTGGGCCGAGGCCATCCGCGCCGGCCCGTCACACCCGGCGCCACCCGTGGCCGCGCCATGATGCCGGCACCCACCGATCGCCGGCCCATCGACTGCAGATCCAGAGGAGCTTCCCGTGACCGAGACACCCACCACCCCGCCGCCTGAGCCGGGCGGGTCCGGCGAGGCCGGAGCGCGTTCCGAGCCGTCCTGCCTGGACCGGCTGCGCCAGGCAAGGCCGGAGCTCAGCGGCGCCCGCGCCCGGGTGGCCGACACCGTGCTGACCGACCCGTGGAAGGTCCGCGGCGCCTCGATCCAGGTGCTGGCGCAGATGGCCGGCGTCTCCGAGAACGCCGTCAGCCGGTTCACCCACGCGCTCGGCTACAGCGGCTACCGCGAGTTCGCCCAGGCGCTGTCGCTGGACCTCGGCAAGGCGCTCGGGCTCTACCACTCTCACCCGGTCGAGCTGGTGCTGGAGTCGCGGGCCGGGCTCGGCGGGCCGCTGGACCTCGTGCAGCGGGTCATGGCACTCGAGGTCGAGTGCATGCAGGACACGCTGGCCAACCTGTCCGAGCCGGCGCTGCGCCACGTGGTGCATCGCCTGGCGGGTGCGCCGGCCGTCCTCCTGCTGGGCACCGGCACCGCGGCGCCGCTGTGCCACATGTTCTCCTACCGGCTGGCCAGCGTCGGCGTGCCGGTGACCTGGACCGCGGACCCGATGATGATGCTCGCGCACGTCTCCCGGCTCAGCCCGGGCGACCTGGTGTTCGCCATCTCCTACTCGGGCCGGTCCCGCGACTCCGTCCAGGCGCTGACGTACGCGAAGGAGCGCGGCGTCGAGACCGTGGGGCTGACGGCGAACCCGCAGTCGCCGATCGGCGACGTGTCCGACGCGTCGTTGACGATCTTCAGCGAGGCCGTCTCGCGCGGCACGGCGCAGTTCGGCGCCCGGGTCGCCGGGCTGGCGCTGCTCGAGGCGATCGCGACGGCGGTGTCGGAGGAGAAGGGCGGCGGCTCGACGACGGGCCTGGAGGACCTGGGCGCCACCCAGGCCCGGTTCAACGACCTCCCGCCGGACTGGCGGAGCGGCTCGTGACGGACGGGGTGCGGCTGAGCATCGCCGGGGCAGGGCACTGGCACGCGCCTCGGCACGTCGAGGCGTTCGTGGCCGCCGGCGCCACCGTCGTCGCGGTGCAGGACGACAGCGCAGCGGCCGCCCACCGGTGGGCGGCCCGGCTGGGCTGCCCGGCCGAGCCGACGCTCGACGGCCTGCTCGCCCACGAGGCGGACCTCGTGCTGGCGATGCCCCGGCACCGGACGGCGCCCGAGGTGATCGCGCGGCTGGTCGAGCACGGCACGCCGTTCGTGGTCGAGAAGCCGGCCGCCGCGCACGCGGCTGACCTGTGGCCGCTGGTGCACGCCGCCGAGGCTCGTGGCCGGTTCGCCGCCGTACCCCTGATCAACCGCTACAGCGCGTTCTGGGATCAGGTCGGGCGGCTGCGCTCCGACGGCCTGCTCGACCCGACCACGGTGGCCCGGTTCCGCATCGTCAACGGCTCGCCGGAGCGCTACGTCGAGGACGACGTCGCCTGGGTGCTGGACCCCGCGGTCAGCGGCGGGGGCGCGCTGCGCAACCTCGGCCCGCACGCCGTCGACGCGTTCCTGTCGCTGGCCGTCGGCGAGGTCAGCGTGCTCGGCGCGGCACTTTCGCATCGGCAGCACGGTCTGCCGGTCGAGGAGCACGCGATGGCCATCCTGCGCGACGAGACCGGCCTGATCGGGCTGGTCGAGGTCGGCTACAGCGGCCCGGACCGCGACGGCACCGACCACGAGTGGGCGCTCACCGGCGCCGGCTCCTCGGTCCGCGAGCTGCACGACGTCGTCGAGGTCAGCACGGCCGGCGGCAGCACCACCGTCGCCTCGCCGTCGGTGTCGCAGCGCTACCGGATCTTCGCCGCCGACGTCGTCGAGCGGCTGCGGGACGGGCGGCCGGCGCCGGTGACACTGCGCGCCGCCTGCCAGGCACTGGACGTGATCGATCGCATCTACGCCGCGGCCGGAACTCCGGTCGTGGCAGCCCACGGCTCATTCGAAGGAGAGGTCCCATGATCGGGAGTGTCAACGGTGCGCCCCTGAGCAGACGTACCTTCGTCCGCGGCGTGCTCGGCGCGGCAGCGGCAGGCACGGTCGGCGCGGCGCTGTCCGGCTGCGGCTCTGACGACACGTCGTCCGGCGACGGCGGCGGCCGGCTGGTCTTCTGGCACAACTACACGCAGGAGGCGCGGGTCGAGTTCATGCGCCAGGTGGCCGACCGGTTCGAGGAGAGCCACCCGGGCACCACGGTCGAGATCGAGGTCGTCCCGTTCCCGCAGTTCCCGACGAAGTGGCCGGCCGCCCAGGCGGCCGGGTCGCTGCCCGACGTCACCACCGTGCTGCCCGAGCAGGCGGTCTCGATGTGGCACGCCGGGGCGCTGAACCCGATGGGCCCGGTGCTCGACGAGCTGGGCGGCGGGTCGGCGTTCGTGCCCGGCCTGGTCGACAAGATCGGGCTGTACCGGGACGAGTACATCCTGCTGCCGCACTACGTGCACAACCGGCTGCTCGCGCACCGCACCGACCTGCTCAGCGCGGCCGGGGCGAGCCTGCCCGAGCGCCCGACCTGGGACCAGGTGCTGACGGCGGCGCAGGCGGCCACGCGCGAGCCGGACCAGTTCGGCTGGATGCTGAAGCTGTCGGCGGCCGACACCGGCGGCGGCTACCTGCTCTACATGCTCACCCACTCCGCCGGCGGTCGGCTGTTCGACGCCGACGGGAAGGCGATGCTGGACACCCCGGAGGTGCGCCGGGCGACCGAGTTCCTGACCGAGATCGGCCGCACGGCCAGCGGGCCGGGCCAGGTCAACTACAACATCAACGACAACTTCTCGCTGATCAACGCCGGCACGACGGTGCTCGCGGAGGTCTCCGGCGCGGAGATCGGGACCGCCGCGATCGAGGCGCCGGACATCGCCGCGCAGCTCGCGACCACGTTCATGCCGACCGACGTCGTGCCCGGCCACCTCATCGGCGCGATCTCGCTGGCGCTGCCGAAGGGCCGCAACCCCACTCTGGCGCAGGAGTTCGCCGCGTTCCTCTACGCGGAGGACAACTACGTGCCGTTCCTGCACACCATCCCGCTGTTCATGTTCCCGTCGCTGGCCGCGGCGAACGGTCCGGCGTTCTTCGACCACCCGACCATCGCCCAGTACCAGGCGACCGCGCAGCAGACCATGACCGGCATCGAGGAGGGCTCCGCGCCCGGCTTCGAGGACGGCCCGTCGCCCTATGCCGGCCCGGTTTTCTCCAGCCACGTGATCGAGCAGGCGCTGCAGTCGATCCTGGCCGGTGGCGCGAGCGTCGAGGGCGCGCTGGGCGCGGCCAACCAGACGCTCCAGTCCACCCTCGACGATGTCTCGTCTCGCCTCGGCTGAGCCGGCCGCGGACCGGCGGCGGGACCCCTCGCCGCCGGTCGCGGGCCCGCCGGGGCGCGACCCGCTGGCCCGGCTCGGCGGCTGGGCGGACCGGCGCACGCACCTGCTGCTGGTGCTGCCCGGCGTGCTGTTGCTGCTGGCCGTCGTCGCGTACCCGATCGGCTTCAACCTCTGGAACAGCTTCACCAACCGTAACCTCAGCTTCCCGGTCACCAGCTGGGTCGGCCTGGACAACTACCAGCGGGTGCTCGACGACCCGGCGTTCTACTCCGCCATCGGCAAGACGCTGGTGTGGACGTTCGCCTCGGTCGCCGGCCAGCTGCTGCTGGGGTTCGCCGGCGCCGTGGCGCTGCAGAACGTCCGGCGGGCGCAGACACCGCTGCGGCTCGGGCTGATCGTCCCGTGGGCGTTCCCGTCGATCGTGCTGGCGTTCAGCTGGCGGTTCATGCTCGACCCGATCGTCGGCGTGGTCAACGACGCGCTGCTGGCGGTCGGCGTCATCGACGAGCCGGTGGCGTGGTTCGGCAACGAGACGACCGCGATGCCGGCGATCGTCGCGATGAACATCTGGTTCGGCTTCCCGTTCATGATGGTGGCGCTGCTGGCCGGGCTGCAGACGATCCCGGCAGAGCACTACGAGTCAGCAAGGGTCGACGGCGCGAACTTCTGGCAGGAGCTGCGCCACATCGTGGTCCCGGCGCTGCGGGCGCTGATCGGCGCGCTGGTCGTGCTGCGCACCATCTGGGTGTTCAACAACTTCGACTTCGTGTACCTGGCGACGGCGGGCGGTCCGGCCGGCGCGACGGAGACGCTGGCGGTCTACGCGTTCCGGGTCGGCTGGAGCAGCTTCGAGATCGGCCGGATGGCCGCGGTCTCGGTGGCGATGCTCGCCGTGCTGGCCGTCATCGTCGCGGTCTACCTGCGGGTGCTGCGGCCGGACCGGGACGAGGAGGCGTAGATGGCGACGATGCTCACGCGCGGCAGCGGCGGCCGGAGCCGGACCACCCGCGTCGGCGCGGCCGTGGTGCTGGTGCCGCTGGTCGCGTTCGCGGTGTTCCCACTGCTCTGGATGGCGCTGTCGTCGGTGAAGACGCCGGAGCAGCTGTACTCCGGCGACCCCGGCTGGCTGCCCGACGGCATCGACTGGGGCTTCTACCGGCGGGTGCTCGACGGCACGCCGTTCACGACGTTCCTGACCAACAGCCTGGTGGTGGGGCTGGCGTCGACGGCGATCGTCGTCGTGCTGGCGGCGATGGCCGGCTACGGGCTGGCCCGCGGGCGGTTCCGTGGCCGGACGCTGCTGTCGCGCGGCGTGCTGGTCGCCTACGTCTTCCCGACCATCCTGTTCGTGATGCCGCTGTTCACGCTGGTCTCCGACCTCGGCCTGGCCGGCACCTACCCGGGCATCGTGCTGGTGCACGTGGTGTTCAACTTCCCGTTCTGCGTGTGGCTGATGATGCAGTACTTCCGCACGCTGCCGCTCGAGGTCGAGGAGGCCGGTCGGGTCGACGGGCTCAGCCACGCGGGGGTGTTCGTGCGCATCGCGGTGCCGCTGGCGGCGCCGGGCCTCGCGACGACCGCGATCTTCGGCTTCGTCAACAGCTGGAACGAGTTCCTGCTGTCGTTCGTGATCCTCGGCAGCGGGGAACGGCGGACGCTGCCGGTCGGCATCTACAACTTCATCGGCAGTGAGGTGGCCGACTGGGGCCCGCTGATGGCCGCCACGACCTTGGCGGTGCTGCCGACGCTGGTGCTGTTCCTGCTGGTGCAGCGGCGCATCACCGGCGGGCTGACCGGCGGCGCGGTGAAGGGATGAACGCCACCGCCCGGTGGCCGCTGTGGCTGCACTCGATGGCCACGCCCGAGACCGACGCCGCCGGCTGCCTGGGGGTCGCCCACCGGCTGGGGCTGGACGGCGTCGAGCTGATCGTCGCCGACGGCTACCCGGCGGCGCTGCCGGCCGGTGCGGGCACGGCCGAGGCGGCCGCCGTCGCACGGGTGGCGGACGGGCTCGGCCTTCGGGTCGGCGCGCTGTGCTCGTACGCCCGCGACCTCGATGACGAGTCGGCGGCGACCCGGCGGGCGACGGCGGACGCGCTGCGCCGGGCGGTCGACCTGGCCGTGGCCGCCGGGGCGGGGCACGTCCGCGTGCTGGCCGGCCGCGACCGTCCGCCGCCCGACCGGCCGGCCGCGGTCCGGCGCGCCGCCGCGACGCTGCACGACGTCGCCGGCCACGCCGACCAGGCCGGGGTGAGCCTGAACGTCGAGAACCACATGGACACCCTGGCCACCAGCGCCGCCGCCACCCGGGAGCTGGTCGACGCCGCGGCCGCGCCGGCCGTCGGCGTCCTGTACGACCAGGCCAACCTCGCCATCATGGGCGCCGAGCCGGCCGCCGTCGCCGTCGGCCTGCAGCGGGAGCTGATCAGGCACGTGCACGTGAAGAACTTCGTCCGCTCCGGCGGCTTCGAGGGCCGCACCCCCGTCGGCCTGGCCGGCGGCGAGGTGGACTGGCCGGCGACGCTGCGGCTGCTGGACGGGTACACCGGCGCGCTGACGCTGGAGTACGAGCGGCGCTGGTACCCGGACGTGCTGCCGCCGGCCGCCGTCGGCCTGGCCGCCGACCTCGAACTGCTGCGCTCCCTCTCCTGACCGATCACCGGAACGAGGTCCTCCCATGCATCTGCTCAGCTTCCGCCTGCCCGGATCGGGCCCGGCCTGGGGCGTCCGCGACGGCGGCCGGGTCGCCGTCGCCGGCGACACCGCGCCACCGGACGTCGCGACGCTGCTGGAGCTGCCGGCCGCCGAGCGCGACGCCGTCCTCGCGGCGCTGGCCGCCCGCGCCGGCGACGGCGTCGCGCTGGACGAGGTGGAGCTGCTGGCGCCGATCCCGCGGCCGCGCCGCAACGTCTTCGCCGTCGGCGCCAACTACCGCGGCCACGTGGAGGAGTCCGAGCACTCGGCCGGCCCGCCGGCCAGCCCGATCTTCTTCACCAAGGCCACCACCACGGTCACCGGGCCGGGACCGGTCGCCGTCGACGCAGGCCTGACCACGCGGGTGGACTGGGAGGTCGAGCTGGCCGTCGTGCTCGGCTCCGGCGGCCGGCACCTGTCCCGCGAGGATGCCGCCGACGCCGTCTTCGGCTACACGACCGCCAACGACCTGTCCGCCCGCGACCAGCAGCACGGCCGGCCCGAGGGCCAGTGGTTCCTGGGCAAGAGCCTGGACGGCTTCTGCCCGCTCGGCCCGTGGCTGGTGACGAAGGACGAGCTGCCCGACCCGGGCGCGCTGCGCCTGACGCTGACGGTCAACGGCGTCGTGAAGCAGGACTCCACGACCGCGGACATGGTGTTCGACGTGCCCGCGCTGCTGGCGGAGCTGTCCCGCTTCGTGACGCTGCACCCGGGCGACGTGCTGCTCACCGGCACGCCGTCGGGGGTCGGCGACGCCCGCACGCCGCCGGAGTACCTCGTGCCCGGCGACGAGGTGGTCGCGCAGGTCGAGGGGATCGGCCCGCTGGCCACGACCATCGTCGACGGCGCCCGGTGAGCGCCCGCGTCGTCGTCGCGCTGGGCGATGACCTGCGCCGGCGGATCCTCAGGGACACCGACCTGGACCGGCTGGCCGCGGCCGCCGACGTCGTGCTGACGCGCGACCCGGCCGCCTTGGACGCCGCGGACATTTGCGTCACCGGCTGGGACACGCCGCCGCTGCCGCCGTCGTCGTACATGGACGGCGCCCGGCTGCGGCTGGTCGCGCACACCGGCGGATCGGTGCGCCACCTGGTGCCGGCGGCCGCCCTGGACCGCGGCCTGCGGGTCACCCAGGTCGCCGCGGTGCTGGCCGAGGCCGTGGCCGAGTTCGCGGTGATGTCGATCATCGCCGGGCTGCGCGACGCGGTCGGGTTCGCGACCGCGCTGCGGTCCGGCGAGCCGTGGGCGGACCTCGCCGCACGCCCGCCGGGCCGGCTGCTACGCGACCAGACGGTCGGCATCGTCGGGGCCAGTCGCACCGGCCGGGCGACGCTGCACCGGCTGCGCCCGTTCGGCTGCCGCTGCCTGGTGTACGACCCGTACCTGTCCGCCGCCGACGCGACCGCGCTGGGCGCCGAGCCGGCCGACCTGCCGCGGCTGCTGCGCGAGGCGGACGTCGTGACGCTGCACGCGCCGGTGCTGCCGTCGACCCGCGGGATGATCGGCGCCGCCGAGGTCGCCGCGCTGCGGCCGGGCGCGCTCGTCGTCAACACCGCCCGCTCCGCCCTGGTCGACGGCGCCGCGCTGCTGGCCGCCGCCGCCCGTGGCCGGGTCCGCGTCGTCACCGACGTCTTCGACACCGAGCCGTTGCCCGCCGACGACCCGTGGCGCCGCGCCGACGGCGTCGTGGCCACCCCGCACATCGCGGCCCTGACCGCCGAGACCCTGCGCGAGCAGGGCGCGGTGACGGTCGACGAGGTGCTGCGGTTCCTGGCCGGACGGCCGCTCGAGCACGAGATCACCCGCGCGGCCTACGACACCGCCGCCTAGCGGTGACTCGGGAGACACCCCTGAGAGAGGACACCGATGCTGATCAAGGCCGCCGACGTCATCGTCACCCACCCCGGCCGCAACTTCGTCACGCTGAAGCTCACCACGGAGGACGGCCTGGTCGGCTGGGGCGACGCCACCCTGAACGGTCGCGAGCTCGCGGTCGCCGCGTACCTGCGCGAGCACGTCGCGCCGATGCTCGTGGGCATCGACGCGCACCGCATCGAGGACACCTGGCAGCTGCTGTACCGCGGCGCGTACTGGCGGCGCGGCCCGGTGACGATGGCGTCGATCGCCGCCGTCGACGTCGCGCTGTGGGACCTCAAGGCCAAGGTCGCCGGGCTGCCGCTGTACCAGCTGCTCGGCGGCGCCAGCCGGGACCGCTGCCTGGTCTACGGGCACGCCAACGGTCGCGACACCGAGGAACTGCTGGACTCGGTGCGGGCGCACCTGGCGCTGGGTTACCGGGCGATTCGGATCCAGTCGGCGGTGCCCGGGCTCGGCTCGATCTACGGCATCCCGCCGGCCGACGACCGCCTCGGCCGGTACGAGCCGACCAGCGCGGGCGGGCTGCCCAACGTCGAGACGTGGGACAGCCCCGCCTACCTGCGGCACATCCCGGGCGTGTTCGAGGCGGTCCGGGCCGAGTTCGGGCCGGAGCTGCCGCTGCTGCACGACGCGCACCACCGGCTCACGCCGATCCAGGCGGCCCGGCTGGCCCGCTCGCTGGAGCCGTATGACCTGTTCTGGCTGGAGGACGTGACACCGGCGGAGAACCAGGAGGCGCTGCGGCTGGTCCGCGCGGCATCGACGACGCCGCTGGCGATCGGCGAGGTGTTCAACAGCGTCGTCGACTACCAGCTGCTGATCCGCGAGCAGCTGATCGACTTCGTCCGGTCGCCCGTCTCGCACGCCGGCGGCATCACCGGGCTGCGCCGCATCCTCGACTACGCCGCGATGTACCAGGTCCGCTCCGGCATGCACGGGCCGGTCGACGTGTCGCCGGTCGGGCTGGCCGCGTCGCTGCACCTCGGCCTGGCCGTCCACAACTTCGGCATCATGGAGTACATGCGGCACCACCCGCTGGCCGACGAGGTGTTCCGCTCGACGTACACGTTCGCCGACGGCGGCCTGCACCCCGGCGACGAGCCCGGCCTCGGCGTGCACGTCGACGAGGAGGCCGCCGCCGCGTTCCCGTACGAGCCCGGCTACCTGCCGGTGAACCGGCTGGCCGACGGCACCGTGCACGACTGGTGACGGACGCGGCCCGCCCGCCCAGCCACGCGAGGCCGGGCGGGCGGACCGTCTGTCAGCGGATCTCGCAGGTCACCCGCAGCCAGTCCATCTGGAAGGCGGCGGTGTCACCGTTGTTGCCGGCCGACCAGAGCCGCACCGCGGGATCGGTGTCGCGGTCCTGGATCGTCCAGCTCGCGCCGGTGTCGACGCCGTTGCGGTACAGCCGGGCCTCGCCGCCGTCGGTGTCGACCCGCCACGACGCCAGCGCTCCGGCGTTGCTGAGCGCGTAGACGCGGGTCCAGGCGGTGTCGCCCTTCTTGATCGTGTAGACGCCGTCCTGCTGGATCGACAGCATCAGCCGGCGGCTGCGGTTCGTCACGCTGACGGCCAGGCTGGTGCCGTGACCGTTGGACGTGTTCAGCGCGGCGTAGTCGGTGACCTGGGCACGGAAGTCCACCGAGAAGTCGCACCGGTCCGGCAGCGCCTTTGTCACCGCGTTCTGGGTGGTGGTGCCGCTCTGCACGCGCAGCTCGCCGGCCGGCGCGATGGTGCCGCCGGTGCCGAACGGCTCCCAGCCGGTGAGGTCGTCGAACGGGGTCGAGACGAGGTTCTCCTCGACGCTGACCCAGTTCACTGACGACGCCGCCGGCTGCCCGCTGGTGCCCGACGCCGACACCGTCGTGCGGACCGGCGCAGCACTGGCCGGGACCGTCCACTCCACCCCGGTGTCGGTGGAGTCGTAGAACAGCCGCGCCGTGCCGTCGGCGTCGACGATCACCCGGTACTGGTGGTCGTTGGCGTCGATGGTCTGGGTGAACACCCGTTGCCAGGTCGCCTGGCCGGACACCCGGGCATACACGCCGTCGGGCTGGACGGTGAAGGCCAGCTCCCGGCTGCCGTTGGCCACCCGCAGCTGCAGGTTCGCGCCGACCCCGGTGGTGGTGTTCAGCGTCGACGCGGTGGTGACCCGTCCGCTCATCGCGGCGATGAAGCTGCCTTGGTAGGCGTGGTTCTGGTGCACCGTCGTCGTGGTGCCGGCGGCGTTGCCGAGGTTGAGACGGCCGCCGGTGACCGCCGCGGTGCCGCCGTTCGCGGTGGTGGTCCACGGCCCGGTGGCGTCCCAGTTCTCGTTGATGCCGGTGAACGAGTCGGAGATGTCCAGCTTCACCACCTTGATCGCCGACGTGTCGTGCTCCCACACCACGAAGAACTTCCCCGGCGCGTACTCGTCGGCCATCGTGTAGGTGTCCCAGCCGGCGCTGTGCGGCCGGGCGACGACCGGTGGCCCGTCGGCGAAGAACCGGCCCGGGCCCCACGGCTGGCCCGGCTTCTTCACCTTGTAGTTGAGGATCGAGCGCCAGTGCGGCGGGCGGGTCTCGACCGGACTCGGGAACTTGCCGCCCATCGTGTTGTAGATGGCCAGGAACTGCCCGTTCGAGTCGACCGTCACGTAGCCCTTGGTGCCCATGTTCGGGATGTTGGTGTCGAACGCCAGCGGCGACCACGTCAGGCCGCCGTCGTTGCTCGTGGTCCGCGACATGTAGACCGAGCCGTCGAGGTAGGCCTGCTCGGTGGCGGCGACCCGGTTGAACATCATCAGCTGATTCGGGTTCTCCGGGTTCACCACCAGCTGGTTCTCGCCCGACCCGGTGCTCAGCGGGTCCGGGGCGAACGCGCCCGCCGTCCAGTTGACCAGGTCGGTCGAGCGCATGACCGCGACCTGGCCGCCCTTCCAGAACGGTGCGATGTGGTAGTTGCCGTACTTCAGGGGCCGGCCGGCGACGACGAAGCTCGACGGGACCCCGCTGAAGTTCACGGTGTGGTCGGTCCAGGTGTGGCCGCCGTCGGTGCTCTTCTTCATGAAGTTGGTGACCGGCTGGCCGTTGTGGGAGCTGGTGGGTGCGCGGCCGAGGAACGCGTACAGGTCGGTGCCGTCGCGGTAGAAGATCACGTAGTGCCAGCCGTAGGTGGCGTCCTTGGCGGCGAGGGTCTGCGGCGCGCTCCAGGTCGCGCCGCCGTCGGTCGAGTACGAGTACTTGATGGCGCCGTTGTCGAACTGGCCGGCGGTGTTGCCCTCGCGCCAGGCGGTCACGACGTTGTTCTCGCTGGTGGAGATGATGTCGGGGGTGCGGATGCCGTCGCCGTCGAGCAGGGTGAGGTCGGAGTGCACGGTGACCTCGGGCGTGAAGCCCTCGGCGCGCGCCGGTGCCATGGGGACCAGAACGGAGAGCAGGAGGGAGAGTGCCGCGACCAGTACGCCGATGACGGCGGGCGGCCGGGCGAGGCGTGGTGCGTCCATCGTTGGCGGCTCCATGCTTCGCTGGAAGGGGTGGCAGCTGCGCGTCTGGATGGTCGATCTCTGCGGCCGGCAGATGATCAGGAGGCTAGCAGTAAATACTGTGATTCGACAGATGTCAGAAGTTTATTCTGACGCGTCCCATTTCGGGACCCTGTCTCGTCATAAGGATGAGAGCGGAGGTAACCCATGCGGTACGCCCTGATGTTCTATGCGGAGCCCGGCCACGACGACGACCGGCCCGAGGCCGAGCGGGTCGCCGTCCAGGCCGAGTACGAGGCCCTCGGCAACGATCCCCGCTTCCTCAGCGGCGCGCAGTTGCAGCCGGCCGAGACCGCGACCAGCGTGCGCGTCGCCGGTGGCCGGACGCTGCTGACCGACGGCCCGTTCGCCGACACCAAAGAGGTGCTCGGCGGCATCTGCCTCATCGAGGCCGCCGACCTCGACGAGGCCATCGAGGTGGCGGCGCGCGTCCCGGCCGCCCGCTACGGCGGTGTCGTCGAGGTCCGTCCGCTGGTGGCGCTGCGCTGAGCGGCCTGGAGGAGGTCTTCCGCGACGAGTGGGGCCGGGTGCTGGCCTCGCTGGTCGGGTTTCTCGGCGACTTCGACCGGGCCGAGGAGGCCGCGCAGGAGGCGTTCGCGATCGCCGCAGCGCGCTGGCCGGAGTCTGGCGTGCCGGACAAGCCGGGCGCCTGGCTGGTGACGACGGCGCGCAACCGGGCCATCGACCGCATCCGCCGCGAGCGCACGCTGGCGGAGAAGATCCACCTCCTGCCGGCGCCGGAGGTCACCATGGAGGAGTTCGACGACGCCGTGATCAAGGACGAGCGGCTCGAGCTGATCTTCACCTGCTGCCACCCGGCGCTGGCGCTGGAGGGTCAGGTCGCGCTCACGCTACGGGCGCTCGGCGGCCTCGAGACCGCCGAGATCGCCCGGGCGTTCCTGGTCTCCGAGGAGACGATGAAGCGCCGGCTGACCAGGGCGAAGGCGAAGATCAAGGCGGCCGGCATCCCGTTCGCGGTGCCCGACGAGCGGCTGCTGCCGGACCGCCTCGACGCGGTGCTGGCGATCGTCTACCTGATCTACAACGAGGGCTACAGCGGCCGGGTCGACCTCGGCGCAGAGGCGATCCGGCTGGGCCGCGTGCTGGCGGCGCTGATGGCCGACCAGCCCGAGCCGCACGGGCTGCTGGCGCTGATGCTGATCCACCACGCCCGCCAGGCGGCCCGGTTCGACGGCGACGACCTCGTGCTGCTGGAGGACCAGGACCGCTCGCTGTGGGACCAGTCGCTGCTGGCCGCGGGCCGGGCGGCGCTGGACCGTGCGGTCGAGCTGGGCGGGCGCGGGCCGTACGTGCTGCAGGCGGCGATCGCGTCACAGCAGACGCGCGAGCGGATCGACTGGCACCGGGTGGCCGGGCTGTACCGCCGGCTGGCCGAGCTGACCGGCTCGCCGGTGGTCGAGCTGAACCGGGCCGTGGCGCTGGCCCAGGCCGGCGACCCCGCGACCGCGCTGCGCGCCGTCGACCGCCTCGCCCTCGACGGCTACCTGTACTTCCACTCCACCCGGGGCGAGCTGCTGCGCCGGCTCGGCCGCGACGCCGAGGCCGAGGCGGCGTACCGCCGTGCGCTCGGCCTGGCCACCACGACACCCGAGCGGCGGTTCCTCACCCGGCGGCTGGAAGAACTCTAAGGCGCTTACTGCCGACCGCAGGGTCTGACGTCAGTCTCCGAAGATCAGCCGTCCCCTGGGCGGCCGCTCGTTCGTCGCCTGGGTATGAGCGACACATCCACCCTGTATCTCTCGCCCCCGGTCGACGGTGAGCTCGTCCGGCCCGGCGACGACTCCTACGACGCGTACCGCAACGCCTACCAGCGGCACGGTCACCCGGCCCTGATCGTGCGGGCCGGCAGCACCGACGACGTCCGCCGGGCCGTCATCGCGGCCCGGGAGCACGACCTCGTCCTCTCGGTGCGCAGCGGCGGCCACGGCGGTCCCGGCTTCGCCACCAACGACGGCGGCATCGTGCTCGACCTCGGCCCGCTGGACGACGTCGAGGTCCTCGACGCCGGCCGCCGCCTGGTCCGCATCGGCGCTGGCGCACGGTGGGCCGGTGTCACGCAGGCGCTGGCCCCGCACGGCTGGTCCATCTCCTCCGGCGACACCACCGAGGTCGGCGTCGGCGGGCTGATCCTCGGCGGCGGCATGGGCTGGCTGGTGCGCCAGGTCGGCCTCACCATCGACGCCTTGGTCGCGGCCGAGGTCGTCACCGCCGACGGCCGCGTGCTGCGGGCCAGCGCCGCCGAGCACCCGGACCTGTTCTGGGCCCTGCGCGGCGGTGGCGGCAACTTCGGCGTCGTCACCCGCTTCGAGGTGGTCGCCCAGCCGGTGCCCGAGGTGTACTCCGGGACGATCGCCTACCCGCGCTCCGACGCGGCCGCCGTCCTCAGGGGCTGGCGCGACGTCATGCGGGCGGCGCCGGACGAGCTCACCTCGATGCTGGTGCTGCTGCCGGAGGGCATGGCGCCGCAGGCGCTGATGATCGGCGTCTGCGTCGCGCACGGCGACGCCGCCGCGGCCGAGAAGGTGGTCGAGCCGCTGCTCCGGCTCGGCGCGGCGACCCCGCTGGACCTCAAGGTGCGGCCGTACGGCGACGTCCTCGCCCCGCCGCCCCCGGCGCCGCCGGCCGGCGTGCCGGTGCTGGCCAAGAACCGTCTGACCAGCGTGCTCAGCGACGAGCTGATCGACCTCTACCTGGCCGGCCTCGCCGGCGGCCCGCCGGTGGTCGGGCAGGTGCGCGCCCTGGGCGGCGCCGTCGCCCGGGTGCCCGGCACCGCGACCGCGTTCGCCTACCGCGACAGCGAGGCGATGCTGTCGGCCGTGTCGCTGTCGCCCGCACCGGAGGCGCGCGCGGCGTTCGACGCGTACTGGGCCACGCTCGCCCCGCACACCCGCGGCGCCTACGGGAACCTGATGAGCTCGCTCGACCCCGAGGACGTGGCCGAGCTCTACCCGCCCGAGACGCGCCGGCGGCTGGTCGAGGCCAAGCGGACCTATGACCCGGAGAACCTGTTCCGCCAGAACTTCAACATCCCACCCGAGGCGACGCCATGACCGACGCGCACCCGCGGCGCTGGCTGATCCTGGCGGTCATCTGCGTCGCCCAGCTCATGGTGGTCCTCGACGCCACCGTGATGAACCTCGCGCTGCCGCCGGCCCAGGAGGACCTCGGCTTCTCCGACGCCGACCGGCAATGGGTCCTCACCTCCTACCTGCTGGCGTTCGGGAGCCTGCTGCTGTTCTGCGGCCGGCTGGCCGACCTGATCGGGCGCCGAGTGACGTTCCTGGTCGGGCTCGGCGGCTTCGCTGCCGCCTCGGCCGTCGGTGGCGCCGCGAACAGCTTCGAGCTGCTGGTCGCGGCGCGCACCGGCCAGGGCGTGTTCGCCGCGCTGCTGGCGCCGGCCGCGCTCTCCCTGCTGGCCACGACGTTCACCGACCCGGCGGAGAAGGGCAAGGCGTTCGGCGCCTTCGGCGCGGTCGCCGCCAGCGGCTCGGGCCTCGGCCTGCTCATCGGCGGCGCGCTGACCTCCGGCCTGTCCTGGCGCTGGTGCATGTACATCAACGTCGTCTTCGCCGCGGTCGCGATCGTCGGCGGCCTGCTGTACCTGGACCGGCCGGCCCGGACGTCCGGCGCCCGGCTGGACGTCCCGGGCGTGCTGTCGGTGTCGGGCGGGATGTTCTTCCTGGTCTACGGCTTCTCCAATGCGGCGACGGACGGCTGGGGGACGCCGGGGACGTGGGGCTTCCTCGCCGCCGGTGGCGTGCTGCTGGCCGTCTTCGTGCTCTGGCAGACGCGGGCGGCCCAGCCGCTGCTGCCGCCGCGGATCCTGCTGGACCGCACCCGCGCGGGCGCGAACGTCAGCCTGCTGGTCGTGGGCGCGGGCATCTTCGGCCTGTTCCTGTTCCTCGTCTACTACCTGCAGACGACGCTCGGGTACTCGGCGATCAGGTCGGGGCTCGCGCTGCTGCCGATGGTGGCGGTCACCGCCGTGGCGGCGAACTGGGGCAACGTCGCGCTGATGCCGCGGTTCGGCCCGCGCGTGCCGGCCGTCGCCGGGCTGCTGCTCAGCGGGGCCGGGTCGGCCTGGCTGACCGGCATCGGCGCCGAGTCGAACTACGTCGCCGAACTGCTCGGCCCGCTCGCGGTCGTCGGCGCCGGCATGGGCCTCATCTACGCCGCGGCGCTGCAGAGCGGCACCTTCGGCGTCGCGCCTCAGGACGCCGGGGTCGCGTCGGCGACCCTGCAGATCGGGCAGCAGCTCGGCGGCGCCGTCGGCACGGCGTTGTTCAACACGCTCGCGGCCAACGCCACCGCCGACTACCTGGCCGCCCACGCGGACGGGCCGCCGGCGCCGGAGCTTCTGCACCTCGCCGCGATCGACGGCTACACCAGGGTGTTCTGGTGGTGCGCCAGCCTGTTCGCCGCCGGCGCGGTCGCCTGCGGACTGCTGCTGCGACGGGGTCCGCTGCCGGCCGCCGCGGAGAGCGTCCCCGCGGCGCCGCCCGCCCAGGCTGAGCCGGCGCCGTCCTGACCCGGTGTTCGTCCTGCCGCTACGGCGTGGCGGCGTCCTCCGCGGGCGCCGTCGCGTCGTCGTCGGCGGGTGGCGTCGCGTCGTCGCCGGAGCCGCCGGCCTCGACCGCGTCGACCTGCTCCTGGGTGTAGCCGCAGTAGTTGACCGCCTCGCGCTGCCAGTAGCTGACCAGCCGGGACTTGCCTGCCGCGTGGGCGTCGGCGACGGTGCCTTCGTAGATGCGGCCGTCCTGCGACTCGCGGTTGACGTCGGGGACCTCTTCGCACACGTGGAAGACCGAGCCGGACCGGGTCCAATAGACGAGGTTCTCGCCGGTCAGCTGCTCGACGATGTTCGTCTCCTCGGAGTACTGCTCGACCGACGGCGAGTCGAAGTCGATGCCGAAGAACACCGCGACCGCGGCGACGGCGACCGCGATGCCGCCGGCGATGCCCTTCTGCCGGCCGTCCATGTCCTTGTTGGTGAAGATCAGGACGATCAGCGGCAGGAACGCGATGACGGTGATGATCGCGCCGAGCTGGTTCTGGATGAAGAACCGCGTCGGCTCGCTCTTGCGCGCCGGGTCCAGCCGGTTGGCCCGCTTCCACAGCAGCGACCCGCCGATGGCGAGCGCGCCGATGACGACGATCATCGCGATCAGCAGGACCATGTTGACGGGGTCCTGCCGGAGCACCCAGAAGATGGCGAACGCCTCGCCGGCGATGGCCAGCAGCCACAGCCCGCCGGCGATCAACCGGAACTTCGTGGCCTGCTGCTTCGCCTCGGGCGTCGGCGTCCAGGTCGGCTCGTCGGCAGTGCGCTCGGTCGTGGCTTCCGGGGCGGACTCGACCCGGACGACCTCCTTCTTCTTCCTGCTGCGTCCAGCCACGATGATCCTCCCGCGTGAGATGGCGGGGATGAGCATAGGGCCAAGGCGCGAGGTACGCCTGTCGTAGCGGGAAGTTCGTGCTCGCCGGGGGTTTTGCGGTGGAGATTGCCGAGTTGGCCGTCCCCCTGCTGCCCATTTTCTTAGCCTCGATCCGTGGAAGGGCTATCGGGTGATCTTCGCTCCTGACTGTTGATCTTGATCGGGGTCGTGGGCAGGGCTGGTCGGCTGGTCTGCCCAGCTCTTCCACGTGTCGGTGTCCGGTCGGGGCCCGGTGCGGGCGGTGGTCGACGGTCAGGCCGCCGCGGCGGGTGGCCCGGTGGCGAGCACGTGGTTCCAGAGGCGGGTCCACTGCTGGGCCCAGGGCCAGTGCGTGGGCAGGTGCAACACGCGGCGGCGTTGCGGGCGGGCCAGCCGGGCGGGCACGGTGACGATCTGTCGGCGCAGTGTCGCGCCGCGCGCGACGGCATGCCGCGGACTGGTCAGGGTGCCGGCGGCGCGGAGCAGGTTGTGGGTCATCGCGGCGCAGGTCGCCCAGGCGGCGTTCGCGGCGAACCGGCCAGACGGCAGGTGGGCCAGCGGCCCGTCGATGAGGTCGGCGAACACGGTCTCGATGATCGCGTGCGCGCGGTGGGTGATGTCCGCGTCGGCGGTCGGTTCGGTGTTGTCGGTGAAGAACGGGTGGTGCCGCCAGACCGGGAACAGTTCATCGGTCTTGGCGCGGTCGCGGACCCGGCGCACGATCAGCCGGGCGGTGACCTGGTGCTTCTTGGCCTTGGAGCCGAACGCGGTGAACGGTACTTCGGCGACGTGGGCGTCGGAGATCAACTGCCCGGTGTCCGGGTCGACGACCGCGCCGGGGTAGTGCACCGGTGTCCACGCGTCGGGGCCTGTCAAGTTGAGTGCTTTCTTCCATCCATGGGTTCCGGTGCCTGATGCTCCTCCTCGTTTCCGGCTGATGTTACGGATCCCGAGAAAGAGCAGCTTCATGGCGGCGTCATCGTCGGGGAAGTGGCCGCGAGTCTTGGTGATCTTCCGCAGCTGGTAGTTGATTGATTCGATCAGGTTCGTCGTGTAGACGATTCGGCGTAGCTCGGCCGGGTAATCCAGGAACGGGATGAACTCGTTCCACGCATTCTTCCACACCTCGATCGCGCCGGGATACTGCTGCCCGAAATTCTGCTCGAATTCTTTCAACGCGATCTCGGCCGCCGCGACGCCGGGAGCGGTGTAGATGTGACGCATCGCCGTGGCGACCTTTTTCCGGTCGCCGTAGGAGATGAATCGCATCGTGTTGCGGATGACGTGCACGACACAGGTTTGCACGGTGACCTTGTCGAACACGCTGCGCGCGGCGTCAGGCAGCCCGGTGAGCCCGTCGCAGCACAGGATGAGGACGTCGCGCAGGCCCCGGTTGCGCAGCTGCGTGAGCACGTGCGCCCAGAACTTCGCGCCCTCCTCCGCGGCGATCCAGATCCCCAGCACGTCCTTCAACCCGTCGACGTCGACGCCCACGACCAGGTGTGCGGACTTCAGCGTGACCGAGCCGCGGTCGCGGACCCGGATCCGGATGGCGTCGACGTAGACGATCGGGTAGACCTCGTCGACCGGCCGGTTCTGCCACAGTGTGATCTCGTCCACGACCACGTCGGTGATCTTGGAGATCAGCGCCGGCGACGTGTTGATGTCGTAGATCTCCTTCAGGTGCGCCTCGATCTCCCGGGTCGATAGCCCGCGCGCATACAACGACAGAATGATGTCCTCGATCGCGCCGACACGCCGGGAGTGTTTCGGCACGATCTGCGGGGCGAATGTCGAATTCCGGTCTCGTGGCACGGTCACGTTCACCGGGCCGGCCGTCGTCGCGACCGTTTTGGCCGAACGCCCATTCCGGGAGTTCCCCGATCCGCGCCCAGCCGGATCACCGGGCTCATAACCGAGATGATCGGTCATCTCGGTCTCCAACGCCCGCTCCAGAACTCTCGACGTCAACCGATTCAACAACCCATGAACACCATCAACCGGTGTCCCGGACGACTCGGCATCCGCCAACAGATTATCAATCGCCTCATCCGGCAACACCGCCGCCAACCGACGAGCTGCCTCATCCGAGGAATCGACAACCTTCTCCTGCTCCGACACAAAGAATCCTCTCGCGGCCACGACGCAAACACGCCCGGACCAATCCTGGCCCACCCGGCCTTACACGAAAGATTCAACACGCCCCACGCTGGGCGACGCTGGCGCGGTAGCCGCGGTCCACCCAAGCCTTGGACACGCCCGCGTGGCGATCGGCGAGGCGATCAACCAGGTCACGCCCACCTGCGGTGTCGTGCACGCTGGCCGCGGTGATCAACACCACCAGCAGCAGCCCCAGCGTGTCGGTGGCGATATGCCGCTTGCGTCCCTTGATCTTCTTGCCCGCATCGATGCCCTGATCGGACTCGGCCACATTCGACGACGTCTTCACCGACTGCGCGTCCAGGATCGCCGCGCTGGGCTCACTGGCCCGCCCGGCCGCTGCGCGCGCCGTGCCGCGCAGCAGGTCATGGATCTTCTCCGTCGTCCCGTCCTTCTCCCACTTGGCGTAGTAGTCATAGACGGTCTTGAACGGCGGGAAATCGTGCGGCAAGTACTCCCAGGCGATGCCGGTCCGGTTCACGTACAAGATCGCGTTGACGATCTCTCGCAGGTCATGGACGGGCTCACTGATCCCCAGCCCGCGCCGGGCCGCACGCCACCCGGACATGACCGGCTCGATCAGCGCCCACCGGGCATCGGACAGATCGCTACGGTACGGCGCCCTGGACATCACAACGACGAGCCCTACCACACCACCCGCCCAAGAACGAGGACCCGAACACCAGCCAACCTCACAACCAGAACATCAACGGATCAGACGCCCTCTTAGGCCGCGTGCTTGCGGGTCAAGCGGTCATCGTCGGCGCGAAGCGCCCATCAGTCCGCTTGAGGCGCGGGTGCGCGGCTAAGAAAATGGGCAGCAGGGGGATGCCCAACTAGCCATTCTCACCGAGTGATGCGCATGCGCACGAGGTCGGTGCGCTGCAGGGACACGCCGTGGGCGACCGGCTCGCCGCGGCGGGCGAACGTGGTCTGCGTGGCCCGCAGCACCGGGGCGCCGTCGTCGAGGTCGAGAGCGCGGGCGTCGTCGCCGTTCACGCAGACCGCCTCGAGCTCGGTTGACGCGTGCATGGCGGCGCCGGCGGCGTGCCGGTTGAGCAGCTGGTACAGCGACGTCTCGATGTGCAGCATCGGGCTGGGGTCGAGCGGCCGCCCGTACAGGCGGGCCGGGACGATCTCGCGCATCAGCGCCGACGGCGCGCCGTCGACGGCGAACAGGCGGCGCACGTGCCAGGCCTTGGCGCCGGCCTCCAGCTGCAGCGCCGCGGCCGCAGCGGCCGGCGGCGGCACCAGCTCACAGGCCGCGTCGAGCATGGTGACGCCGCGGCCGCCGGACCCGACGCGGTCGCGGTACGACTCGATCGTGGACATGTTCAGCGACGCCACCTTGGACGGCTCGCTGACGAACGTGCCGGCGCCCCACTGGCGGGTGACGATGTCCTCGGCGGCCAGGACCACCAGCGCCTCGCGGACGGTCGTCCGCGACACCTCCAGCGTCTCGGCCAGCTCCTTCTCCGGCGGCAGCCGGTCACCCGGGACGAACTCGGTCGCGATGAGGTGACGCAACCGCAACAGGGCGCTCTGCGCCGCCGAGTCCCGCCTCATGCTCGGTTACCGTCCTTGCGCGACGTCATCGGTGTCATCGGTGGACCGCCACACCGTCTCCAGCACCCGCATGGTGTTGCCCCCGAGCACCTTCGCGATGTCTGCATCAGCGTAGCCGTGCCGCACCAGCCAGCCGGTGATGTGATGGAAGCTCTCGCCCGGGTTCTCCACCCCCGCGACGTAGTCGACCCGCGGGTGCTCGAGGCGGCCCTCGTCCTTGTGCGCGTAGTTGCCCGCGTAGGTCCGGTGCACCGCCACATGATCGCCGAACATGGTGTCCGGGCCGAACGTCACGTGGTCGATGCCGACCAGGTCGACGCAGTACTGGAAGTGGTCCATGAACGACTCCAGCGAGTGCTCCGGGTGCGCCTCGGAGAGCGTGGTGTGCGGCGCCGCCTCGATGCCGATGACGCCGCCGCGCTCCGCGCACGCGCGGATGACGTCGTCGGGCTTGAGCCGGGCGATCGGCCAGACGGCGCGTGCGCCGGCGTGCGTGATCATCACCGGCACCGACGACGTCTCGATGACGTCGAGGCTGGTGCGGTCGCCGCAGTGCGAGATGTCGATGGCCATGCCGAGCTTGTTCATCCGTTCGACGGCGCGCCGGCCGAAGTGCGTCAGGCCGGCGTCGGAGCGTTCGGACAGCCCGGAGCCCAGCAGGTTGGCCTGCGAGTAGGCGATGCCGAGCTGGCGCACGCCGAACCCGTAGAGCATGTCGATGCGGTCCAGCTCGTTCTCGATCATCGTGGCGCACTCGAGCCCGGCGATGAGCGCGACCCGGCCGGCCGCCTTGGCGTCGCGGATGTCCCGCACCGTCGTGGCGTGGACGACGAAGTCCTGCTTGGCGAGGTCGGCCAGCCGGAAGCCGAGCGCGTAGATCAGGTCGTCCCACTTCCAGCCGTGCTGGCTGGTGACGCAGGACGCGCCGGCCATGAAGTTGTCGACCACCGCGGTCAGGCCCGAGTGCGCCAGTCCCTCGTAGGCGGTGCGCTGCCGGCCGGTGCGGTTGTAGCGGCGGATCTCGTCCGGGTCCTCCGGCAGGACGACGGCGTGCTCGTGCAGCGAGATCACGACGTTCTCGGCCAGCAGCCGGGCCACCCGGGCCCGCTCGTCGTCGGTCAGCCCGCCGTCGTAGGCGGGGACGCGGCCGAGCTCGGCGGCCAGCCGGAAGTCCTGGTAGTCGACGCCGGCCTTGAGGTACGAGTAGGCGCGGTAGCCGTCGTACGCGGGGGCGGGGGACGTGGTCACTGTGCTCCTCGGGGTCATGCGGTCGCGGGATCGGCTTGGACGGGCATGGGGTGGTGGCAGGCGAACGCCTGGCGGTGCCGGTCGTCGCCGGCGAGCAGCGGCTCGACCGTCGCGCACTCGTCGGTCGCCTTCCAGCAGCGGGTGCGGAACCGGCAGCCGGACGGCGGGTCCATCGGGCTCGGGGGGTCGCCCTCGAGCAACCGGCGGGTGCGCCGTCCGCGCAGCTGCGGGTCCGCCATCGGCACCGCGGACAGCAGCGCCGACGTGTAGGGGTGCCGGGGGTGGTCGTAGACGTCGCGGCGCGCGCCCAGCTCGGCCAGCTTGCCGAGGTACATCACGCCGACCCGGTCGGAGATGTGCCTGACGACGGACAGGTCGTGCGCGATGAACACGTAGGCCAGACCCAGCTCGCGCTGCAGGCGCTGGAACAGGTTCACGACCTGCGCCTGGATCGACACGTCGAGCGCGGAGACCGGCTCGTCGCAGACGATGACGTCGGGCGAGAGCGCGAGCGCGCGGGCGATGCCGATGCGCTGGCGCTGGCCGCCCGAGAACTGGAACGGATACCGGTCGAGGTGGTCCGGGTCGAGGCCCACCAGCTCGACCAGCTCGGCGATGCGGGCCGCCTGCTGCCCGCGCGGCAGCAGCTCGCGGTGGATCTCGAACGGCTGGCGCAGCAGCTCGCGGACGGTGCGGCGCGGGTTGAGCGACGTGTACGGGTCCTGCAGCACGATCTGCACGCGACGGCGCAGCTCACGGGCCTGGCGGCCGCGGACGGCGTGCACGTCGGTGCCGCGGAACCGGACGACGCCGGACGTCGGCGTCTCCAGCCCGACGATCATCCGGGCCAGCGTGGTCTTGCCGCAGCCGGATTCGCCGACGATGCCGAGCGTCTCGCCGGCGTGCAGCTCGAAGCTGACGCCGTCGACGGCGCGGACGGCGGGCGCCGGGCGTCCGGGCAGGACCGCGCGGCGCGCGGCGAAGTGCCGGGTCAGGTTCTCGACCGAGAGCACCGGCTCAGACGCGGCCATGGAGCACCTCCTCGTGACGGTGGCAGGCGCTGGCCCGGCCGGCCGGGCGCAGCTCCGTCAGGTCCGGACGCGACGTCGTGCACAGGTCGATCGCGACGTCGCAGCGGCCGGCGAACGCGCACCCGGCCACCCGGTTGAGCACGGTCGGCGGCGAGCCTGGGATCGCCCACAGCGACTCCTCCTCGCGGTCCAGCCGCGGGATCGAGTGCAGCAGGCCGCGTGTGTACGGGTGCCCGGGCCGGGCGAACACGTCGTCGACCCGCCCGCGCTCCACGATCCGCCCGGCGTACATGACCGCCAGCGTGTCGGCGGCCTCGGCCACGACGCCGAGGTCGTGGGTGATGAGCATCATCCCCATGCCGGTCTCGTCCTGCAGGTCCAGCAGCAGGTCCATGATCTGCGCCTGGACGGTGACGTCGAGCGCCGTCGTCGGCTCGTCGGCGATGAGAACGGTGGGGTCGAGGGCCAGTGCCATCGCGATCATCGCGCGCTGCCGCATGCCGCCGGAGAACTGGTGCGGGTACTCCTTCGCCCGCTGCCGCGCCGCCGGGATGCGTACCCGCGCCATCAGCTCGACGGCGCCGGCGGCGGCCGCGCGCCGGTTCAGGCCGCGCCGGGTGCGCAGCAGCTCGGCGATCTGCTCGCCGACGGAGAACACCGGGTTGAGCGCGGAGAGCGCGTCCTGGAAGACGATCGCGATGCGCTCGCCGCTGATCAGCCGCCGCTCCTCGGCGGAGGCCCGGACGAGGTCCTTGCCCTCGAACAGCACCTGACCGCCGGTGATGCGCCCGGGCGAGTCGATCAGCCCCATGATCGACCGGGCCGTGACGGACTTGCCCGAGCCCGACTCGCCGAGCACGGCCAGCGTCCGCCCGGCGTACACGTCGAGGCTGACGTCCTGCACGACCGGCCGCACGCCGTCGCGGGTGTCGAACTCCACGCACAGGTCGCGCACGCTGAGCACCGGCGCGCCCGTGGCGGGCGGCCGTGGCGCGGCGACCAGCGTCTCAGCCATGAGGCCTCCCAAAAGGAGTGGCCTGGACGTCGCGCAGGAACTCCCGCACCGTCGCCTGGAACAGCTCCGGCTCCTCCAGCTGCGGCGAGTGGCCGGAGTGCTCGAACACGACCAGCCGGCCGTCGACGACGCGCTCGGCGATCAGCTCCGACGCCGGCACCGGCGTGCGCCAGTCGTGCCGTCCGACGGTGACGAGCACCGGGCAGGCGATCTCCGCCAGCCGGCCGGTGAGGTCGTAGGCCGGCATGTTCACGCCGAACGCCGCGTTGTGCGTCGCGTAGTGGTATTGCGTGCTCGCGGCCTTCCGCTCGACCGCCGCGGGGTCGTAGTGGTGGTCGTAGAGCGGGAGGATGGCCCGCCAGTACCGCTCGAACTCGGTGTTGTCGGCGAACCCGCCGGTGCCGATGCGCTCGATCGCCCACGGATCGATCGGGACGACGTCGAAGTCGCTGGCCCGCTCGACGGCGAGGTGGTCGTGCGAGGTGTCGGCCGCGGTGTCGCGCAGCACCAGCGCACGGACGCGGTCCGGGTGCGCCAGCGTGTACTCCATCGCGAGGAAGCCGCCGTAGGACCCGCCGGCCATGACGATGTCGCCGAGGCCGAACCGGCGGCGGATCTCCTCGATGTCGGCGACCCACTGCTCGTGGCTGAACGGGCCGTCGTCGGAGGAGGCGCCGGAGCCGCGCGCGTCGAACGTCACGATCCGGTAGGCGTCGGCGAACGGGCCGAACGAGCGCAGCGGCTCCGCCCGCGACCCCAGGCCCGGCGCGCCGTGGTGGACGACGATCGCGGGGGCGTCCTGCGGCCCGAGCTCCTCGATGACGAGGCGCGCGCCGTTGATCGTCTCGGTGTACGTACGGGAGGTCGTCATGCCGCGATCACGTTCTCCTCGAGGCTGCGCGGGTAGGTGGTCAGCCGCTCGGGCCCTTCGGCGGTGACCAGCACGGTGTCGGAGATGCGGTAGCCGCCGTGCCCCGGGACGTAGACGCCCGGCTCGCTGGACAGCACCATGCCGGCGGCCAGCGGCGTGGGGTCGCCGTCCTCGACCCACGGCGCCTCGTGGTTCTGCACGCCGATGCCGTGGCCCTGACGGTGCCGCAGGTACTCGCCGAAGCCGGCGTCGCGGATGACGTCGAGGCACTCGGCGTTGACGTCGGCGCAGGTCCGGCCGACTCGCATCGCCTCGGTGCCGATGTGCTGCGCGGTGCGGGCGGTCTCGAAGTAGCGGCGCTGCTCCGCGCTCGGCTCGCCGATGACGAACGTCCGCTCGCTCTCCACGAACCGGCTCAGCACGGCCGCGCCGAGCGACAGGATCAGCGTGTCGCCGCGCTGGACCCGGCGGCTGCTGGGCAGGCCGTGCGGGTTGGCCGCGTTCGGCCCGGCGTAGACCAGGCCGCCGGCCAGCTTCGTCGTGAACACCACACGGTCGTAGCGCTGGTACACCAGGTCAGTGCCGTGGCCGATGACGTGACGGGCGATCTCGCCCTCGCGCGGCAGCTCCCCGGCCGCGGCGATGGCGTCCTCGATGTACGTGCGGCCGGCCGCCAGCATCGAGTCGCAGATGTCCGCGGCCTGCCGGTGCAGCTCGATCTCCTCCGGCGCCTTGGTCAGCCGCAGCCCCGCGACGACGTCCGACGTCGCCCAGGTGGCCTCCGGCAGCACCGCGCGCAGCCGGTCGAACGTCCCCACCGAGACCGACGACGTGTACGCGATGCGGCCGGCGCCGAGGCCGCGACGGCGCAGCAGCCCGGCCAGGTGCTCCTCGGGGCTGGTGACGCCCGGGTACTCGAAGTAGGTCTGGACCGGCGCGTGGATGCGCTGCTGCTCGGCGTACTCGCGGTCCAGTTCGGGGACGAGCACGAACCGGTCGTGGTCGGCGCCGATCCACAGGTACACCGGGTGCTCGGTGACCGCGTAGCAGAACCCCACGAGGTAGGCGACGTCGGCGGGATGGGTGACCAGGAGGCCGTCGTCGCCGTCGGCGCCGAGCCGCTCGACCACACGGTCGAGCGCGCCGAGGTAGAAGGAGTCGGGCAGCTGCACGGGTCACACTCCTCGGGTGCGCGGGTCGCGCGAGTCGTTGTAGCGGATGCCGGCGATGGTCGCGGCCAGCACGAGCAGCAGGATCGCCAGCGACGGGAACAGCGTCTGCCACCAGGCCGACGCGATGGTGCCGGAGCGCTGCGCGTTGAGCAGGATGCGGCCCCACGACCATGAGGACGGGTCGCCCATGCCGAGGAACGACAGGCCGGCCTCGGCGATCACCGCGCGAGCGGCGGTGAGCAGCACGTTGACGACCACCAGCGGCATGACCGCGGGCAGGATCTCGCGGGAGATGATCCGGGTCGCGCCGGCGCCGAGCACCCGGGCGCCGTCGATGTACGGCATCGCCGCGACGACCAGCCCGTTCGCCCGGATCATCCGGGTCACCTCGGGCCAGGACAGCAGCCCGATGACGGTGATCAGCGTGACGACGCTCGGCCCGGCCAGCGCCGTCACCAGGATCATCAGCGGCAGCATCGGCAGCGACAGCATGACGTCGGTGGCGGTGGTGACCACCGGGTCCAGCAGCTTGACGTAGGCGGCGGCCAGGCCGAGCAGCGTGCCGATGCAGATGGCGATCAGCGATGCGACGGCGCCGACCAGCAGGCTGATCCGGGTGCCCCACACGACCTGCGCGAACACGTCCTGCCCGAGGTCGTCGGTGCCGAACCAGTGGTCGGCGGACGGCGACTGCAGGATGTCGGTGCCCAGGCCGCTGGGGGAGTCGACGACCAGCGGCCCGAAGATCGCGACGAGCGCGAACAGGCCGAGCACGCCGACCGACAGCCAGCCGGACGGCGCGGCGAAGTAGCCGCCGGAGCGGCGGCGCCGGCCACTGGTCAGCGCCGCCGACGGGGTGTCGGCCTTCAAGGACTGCGGCTCGGTGCTCATGTGCGGATCCTTGGGTTGAGAACCATCGAGAGCAGGTCGGTGAGCAGGTTGGCCAGCACGACGGTGACCGCCAGGATGACGAAGGCGCCCTGCAGCACCGGGAAGTCCAGCTGCTGCACCGACTCGAAGATCAGCCGGCCCACGCCCGGGTAGGCGAACACCGTCTCGGTCAGCACGGCGCCGCCGATCAACGTCCCGAGCTGCAGGCCCATCAGCATCAGCGCCGGCAGCACCGCGTTGCGCAGCGCGTGCCGCCACACCACCCGCCGGTGCGTGAGCCCGCGCGACCGCGCGCTGGTGATGTAGTCCTCGCCCAGCACCTCGACCATGTTCGTCCGCAGCGTCAACGCGTAAGGGCCGAGCTGCACCAGCACCAGCGAGAACAGCGGCAGCGCCAGATGGTGCAGCAGCGACACGTACGCCGCGAGCCCCCGGGTGTCCGGGTCGATCGCCTGCCCGATCGGGAACCAACCCAGGTTCGAGCCGAACACCACCAGCAGCAGGATCGCGACGCTGGGGATGAACAGCGCGTTCGACGTGATGCCGAAGAACTGCACGCCGCGGTCGACCAGCCCGCCCCGGCCGACGGCCGCCTGCACCCCGAGCGGGATGCCGATCAGCAACGTCAGCACGAACGCGGAGCCGGCCAGCAGCAGCGTCCACGGCAGCCGGTCCAGCAGCAGCTCGCTGACCGGGACCAGTTGCCGGAACGAGACGCCGAGGTTGCCCTGGACCAGCTGACCCAGGTAGAGCACGTACTGCTGGAGGATCGGCTGGTCCAGGCCGTACTGACTCCGGAGCGCGTCCTGCATCTCCGGAGTCATGTCGCCCTCCACCACCAGGAGGGTGGGGTCCGCCGGCAGCAGCCGCAGCAGGAAGAACGTCACCGTCACGGCGATCCAGATGGTCAGGATCGCGCGGAACAGCCGACTCGCGGCATACCTCAACACGGCGGCTAGATGACCTATTCCAAGGGGTCGGGTGCGTGTCGTGAGGCAGTGGCATGGGCGAGGGTGTCCAAGATCGGTTTGTGAAGACAGACCTGGACACCCTCGCGACTGCACTGTACGTGACGGTCGATGACCTGTTGATCGAATCTCCGCACCGGTTGCCGTGGCGGCCGCGGGTGGGGATCGAACCGAAGATCAGCGACGCTGAGCTGGTCACGTTGGCGGTGATGCAGGCGCTGCTGGGCTTCACCTCCGAAGCGCGCTGGCTGCGTCATGCGCGCGCTCACCTGCGGCATTTGTTCCCGTGTTTGCCGCAGCAGCCCGGCTACAACAAGCGGCTGCGGCGGCTGGCCGACACGATCGGCTGGCTGGTCGGGGCGCTGGCCCGCGACACCAGCTTGTGGACCGATGACGTCTGGGTGGTCGATTCCACCCCGGTCGAATGCGGCCGGTCGAAGGAGACGGTGCAGCGTTCGGACCTGGCCGGGTGGGCAGAGTACGGCTACTGCGCCTCCCATTCCAGGTTCTTCTGGGGACTGCGGCTGCACCTGCTGTGCACGCTGCACGGGCTGCCGGTCGGGTTCGCCCTGACCGGCGCGAAGGCCGACGAACGCCAGACCCTGCTGGGCATGCTCGGCGCCGATCCCGACCTGAGCACCGCCCGCGTCGGGCAGGTCGTGATCGCGGACAAGAACTACTACGGCCGCCAGTTCGAAGCAGCGCTTGCCGAGGCCGGCCTGGACCTGCTGCGCCCGGCCCGCAAGGGCGAACGCCCACGCGCCGGAGTCCGCTTCTTCAAACCGTTGCGGCAGGTCATCGAGTCGATCAACGACACGTTCAAGGGCCAACTGGACCTGGAACGACACGGCGGGCACACCCCGACCGGGGTCTGGGTCCGCGTCGCGCAACGCGTCCTGGCACTGACCGCGGCGATCTGGCACAACGACCGCACCGGCCAACCGATCAAACGATCCCTTCTCGCATACGACCACTGACCCCTTGGAATAGGTCATCTAGTCGACCGTCGTGACCTGGGACAGCGAGTAGCCGGTGACCATGCCGAGCAGGTCCGACGGCGACGGGTCGAAGCCGGTGAACCGGTCGCCGCGGTAGGCGAAGCGGAAGTTCTCCACGTACAGCGGGGTCAGCAGCGCCTGGTCGTGCAACCCGGCGGCGCCCACGACCGTGGCCTACGGCGACACCGTCGCGCTGCCGCCGGTGAGCGCGACCGACGAGAGCGGCGAGCAGCCCGCCGTCACCTACGAGGTGTGGGACGACAACGGCCTGGTCCCGGTCGAGGGCGGCGCCTTCACCGTGCGCGGCTTCTCCGACCACGTCGTCGTCGTGAAGGCGACCGACGCCGCCGGCAACGTCGGCGCGCAGCTGCTGCGCCTCCAGGTCGGCCAGGACGGCGCCGACCCGGCCGGCGTGTTCCAGTTCTTCGGCAGCGTCGCGACCGTCGGCGCCGAGGCCGGGACCGCCGGCCTCAGCGTCAGCACCGACGCCACGGTCGGCACGGTGTACGCGCAGGTCCGCCCAGTTGGACACCGCATCTGGCGCAGCGCGCCGGTGCTCACGTCCACCGGCGACACGACCTACGAGCTCAACACGATCGGCAAGCCGGGCGGCGTCTACCAGGACACCGTCACCGGGCAGCCACTGCGCAGCCACGAGTTCGAGCTGACCGGGCTGCGCGACACCACCCGCTACGAGTACCGCTTCGGTATCGCGGTGGACGGCGAGGCACCGAGCGCTCTGGACGAGGCGGCCTGGTCGGACGTGCGCGGCTCGTTCGTCGCCGGTGGCGGGCAGAACCGGCCGATCTACCTGCTCGGCGACCTCGCCGCGGCGTCCCGGTCGCCGGAGGAGCTCGGGCTGTTCCGCGGCGCGCTGGACGCCGTCCGCGCGCAGGTGCCGGGTGGCGACACCGTCGTGCAGACCGGCGACCTCGTGGCGAGCGGTGTGCACCGGGAGCACTGGGAGGACGTCTTCGACCACGTCTACGCGGGCCTGGACCTGCAGGTCGCGCCGGTCGTCGGCGACGCCGAGAGCGACGGCGACCTGGAGTACAACCTGGTCTCGCCGGACCGCAACGCGATCACGTCGAGCATGTACGCGCTGCCCGGCGGCGGCCCGATCGGCGAGACGGCGTACTCGTTCGACCGCGGCGACGTGCACGTGGCCGTGCTGAACACCGCCCAGGACCTCGAGGCCCAGCTGGACTGGCTGGTCGACGACATCCACGCCGCCGACCGGCCGTGGAACGTCGTCGTCGGGCACGAGGCGTTCTTCGGCAGCGCCGGCGCCGACGGCCCGGGCCAGAGCGAGCGGCGGCAGGAGGTCGCGGCGCTGTTCGAGCGGCTGGGCGTCGATGTGTACGCCGGCGGCCACGACGACGTCTACGCGCGGACCGAGGTCGGCGGGACCACGTTCGTGACGCTCGGCCCGGCCGGCCCGTCGTTCGGCGCGGCCACCGAGAAGCCGTGGGCCGACGTCGTCGACGACGAGGACACCCAGATGGGCACGGCGCTGCGGGTGACCCGCCGCGGCCTGGAGCTGAGCACGTACACCGTCGGCGGCCGGCTGGTCGACCAGACCGTCCTGACGCGGCCGTCGGGGACGTGGGACGTGAGCCACGCGGCCCTCGACGGCGGGGTCCTGGACGGCGTCGGGCTGATCAGCCACCCGGGCGCACCGCGCTCCGTCTCCGTCGAGGCGGTCCGCTACGACGCCGCCGGTGAGCAGGTGCTCGACTCGCGCCTGGTCGAGGTGGACCTGGACGAGCGCGGCGCCGAGCAATGGGTGGCGTTCGAGCCGGAGCTGACGGCGGGCGCGCACGACACCGTCAAGGTGCACTTCTGGGACGGCCCGGGGAAGGACGAGGAGCTGCGGCCTGCGCTGGTCCTGCAGGAAGGGCTGGCCGGCAGCGGCACCGCCGACGACCCATACCTGCTCGACTCCGCCGACGACCTCGGCAAGGTCGAGACCGACCCGGACGCGTCGTACCGCCTGACCGCCGACGTCGACCTCACCGGCCTCGCCGTCGAGCGGATCGCCGAGTTCAGCGGCGACCTCGACGGCGCCGGGCACACGCTGACCGGCTTGACCAGCACGACCGGCGGGCTGATCGGCGTCAACGAGGGCACCGTCCGCGACCTCGCGATCGTCGGCGCCGACGTCGCCACCGCGACCGCGCGGGGCGGCATCCTGGCCGACACCAACGCCGGCACCGTCGAGCGGGTCTACACGACCGGCCTGGTCACGGCCGGCTCGCGGGCCGGCGGCATCGTCGGCGACAACGCCGGGGTGCTCCGCGACGCCTACTCGACCGCCCGCGTGCAGAGCTACGGCACCGAGGCCGGCGGCGCCGTGGGCGTCGCGCTGGCCGGGTCGACGACCGAGCGGGTCTACGCGGGCGGGCCGGTCGGCGCGTCCACCCGGAACACCGGTGGCGTGGCCGGCTACGGCTACACGGGGACCGTGCTGCGCGACAGCATCGCGCTGAACCCGACGGTGACCGCGCCCGACTACGCCCACCGCGTGCTGGGCCGGGTGCTCGCCGGGAACACGGCGACGCTGGAGAACAACTGGGCGTCCGAGGGCGTCGTCGCCACCAAGCAGACGGTCCTCGACCCGCCGGCCGCGACCAACCTCGCGGGGGCCACCGCGACCGTCGCGCAGACCCAGGACCCGGCGTTCTACCGCGACACGCTCGGCTGGGACCTCGACGCCGTCTGGACCTGGTCCGCCGAGGGGCGTCGGCCGGTGCTGCGCGCCGTCCCCGAGGACGTGCCGCCCGGGACCGGGGAGCCGGGGACGCCGTCGCTGCCCCAGGATGACGACGGCGCCTACCTGGTGTCGTCGGTCGCGGACCTCGGACAGCTCACCGCGTTCCCAGCGCAGCGGTTCCGGCTGGCGGCCGACCTCGACCTGAGCGGGCGCCCCGGGCTCACCGTCGCGCGGACCGGGTTCACCGGCGAGCTCGACGGCGCCGGCCACCGGCTGACCGGGTTCACGTCGCCGTCGGGCGGGCTGTTCCCGCTGGTGGCGGCCGGCGGCCGGGTGCACTCGGTGTCCGTGGACGGTGCCGCCGTCGAGACCGCCGCGGCGAACGTCGGCATCCTCGTCAACACCAGCCACGGCGTCGTCGAGCGCGTCACGACGTCCGGCCTGATCGTCGGCGGCTCCACCGTCGGCGGGGTGGTGGGGTACTCGTACGGACAGCTGCGCGACAGCTACTCCACGGCCGACGTCTACGCCGTCGACACCCGGCAGGCCGGCGGCGTCGCCGGCATCACCGGCGTCGGCTCGCTCACCGAGCGCGTCTACGCCACCGGCCACGTCGAGGTCGTCGGCGACGCGAACGCCGGCGGCATCAGCGGCTACGCCTACACCGGCACGACGCTGCGCGACAGCATGGCGCTCAACTCCCGGGTCGTCGCCACCGGCTACGCCCACCGCGTCGTGGCCCGGGTGCTGGCCGGCAACACGGCGACGCTGGCCGGCAACGCCGCGTCCGAGGCGGTCGTCGCGGGGACGCAGTCGGTCCCGGCGACCGGCCCGGACACCCTGAACGGCGCCACCCGCACCGCCGCCGAGGCGGCCAGCCAGGCGACCTACGAGGCCATGGGCTGGGACTTCGCCACCGTCTGGACCTTCGACGCCACCAAGGGCCGGCCCGTGCTGCGGTAACGCCGGACATCGGCGCCGTGAACAGCGGCCACCCGGGTCTTGCCTCGCCCCGCCCGGGGCGAGGACAGTCCTGACATGCGGATGGCCGGGTGGGACGGCGACGACCACGGCGGCGTGCCGGACCCGGAGCGGTCGCTGGCGCGCACCAGGGCGCACCTGGCGGACGGGGTGATGGCCTGGCGCAGCAGCTTCGGCGCCGGCGTGCCGTCGACCCGGCCGGACGACCTCGAGCCGTGGATCCGCGGCATCACGGAGTTCTACGCCGCCCTGCCCTACCGGCTGGTCGAGGAGTACGTCGGCCCCGATCCTGAGGACGCGCGCCGGCTCGTCGCCCGGCTGAGGTTCGAACGGACCGACATCGACCAGCTCCGCGCCGACCTCGCTCGCCGGCGCCGGCCCGGCGGACGAGGTGGCGGCGGCCGGGGCGACGCCGACCACCGGCGCCCTCCCAGCCCGGGGTTCGGCCCGTGGGACCCGCCGCACCGGGACGTCGTGCTGCTGGCGGAGTCGCTCACCCACCACCGGGCCGAGCTGGACCGGCGGCTGCCGGTCTACCTGCCGCGGTTCTCGGCGCCACGGTCCAAGCGACAGCTGCTCGACGAGTGGGTCCGGGCGATGAAGGAGCTCTTCGCCGGCCACCCCTACCGGCTGGCCGACGAGGAGATCGCCGCCGACGCCACGGACCCCGACTGGCTCACCGCCCGGCTCCGGTTCGAGCGCCTCGCTCCAGGCGGCTGAAGCGGCGTCACCTGGTGTTCGCCCGGCGTCGCTACGCTGCCGACCCATGGAGTCCGACGAGAGCCTGCGCCCGGCGCCCGACGCGGCGCTGCTGGGCGGGTCGCTGCTGGCGGTGCTGGGCTATCTGGTGCCGTGGTTCCACCAGGACGGCTACTCGTGGTCGTACTCCGGGTGGGCGTACGCGAGCCTCAGCTCCGGCGGCGGCTGGACGCTGCTGACGCTTGCCTTCCTGGCGGTTGCCGTGGTGGCGAGCCTCTGGGCCGCGCGCAGCCTCACCGCCGCCATGTGGGCCGTTGTCGGCACGGTGGGAGCGGGCGTCTTCACGCTGGCGGTCGTCGCGGCGAGCTTCTCGCACGTCAGCGAGGGGTCGGCGCTGAACTACCTGGCCAGCATGCCGTTCGGGTTCGGCCTGCCGCTGCTGGCGGCCGGGCTCGGGCTGGCGCTGGCCGGCGGCTGCCGCGCGATCGCCGTCGCCGTTGTCCGGGCGGCCAGGGAACCCGCTCAGAATGACGGCTGAGCTGCAGGACCGCGTCCAGGCGGCGATCGACGGGCTCGTGCGCGACGGCGCCGAGGTCGGCCTGCAGGTGGCCGTCCTGCACCGCGGCGAACTGGTCGTCGACGCCGTCGCGGGGACGCGCGACGCCGCGCGGTCCGAGCCGGTCGAGCCGGACACACTGTTCTGGTCCGCGTCGGCGGTGAAGGGCATCGCGTCCACGGTGGCGCATGTGCTGGCCGAGCGCGGCGAGCTGACGTACGACCTGCGCGCCGCCGATGTCTGGCCGGAGTTCGCCCGGCACGGCAAGGACGACATCACGTTGCGGCACGTGCTGCTGCACACCGCGGGCGTGCCGGCGCCGCCGTACGACACCACCGTCGAGCAGCTGTGCGACTGGGAGCACATGTGCGCCGTGCTCGCCGACGCCGAGCCGTGGTGGCCGGCTGGGACACGGTTCGGGTACCACGCGCAGACCTTCGGCTTCCTGCTCGGCGAGATCGTGCGCCGCGCCACCGGCCGGACGATCAGGTGGTGGCTGCGCGAGGCGGTGACCGAGCCGCTCGGCGTCGCCGGCGACGTGCACTTCGGCGTGCCCGAGCCGCTGCTGGGCCGGGTGGCACACCAGCACCGGCCGCCCACCCCGCGGCCGCGGCCGAAGCCGGGCTCGCCGGCCGACCGCGCCCTGCCGCCCGGCCTGTTCTTCGACGCCGACGCCGCCAACCGCCGCGACGTCCTGACCTCGGACATCCCCTCCATCGGCACGATGAGCGCTGGCGGCGCGGCCCGCGTGTACGGCGCGCTGCTCGGCCCGGTCGACGGTGTCCGGCTGGTCGAGCCGGAGCGGCTGGCGACGATCGCCGCGGTCACATACGAAGGGCTGGACGAGGTGATGAATGTGCCGTCGGCCTGGGCGTTCGGGTTCGGCCCGCACCGGCCGCCCGGCGGCGCGCCGAGTCGACCCGGCTCGGTGTTCGGCACGCTCGGCGCGAACGGGTCGGCCGCCTACGCCGACATCGACTCCGGCGTCGCGGTCGCCGTCCTGCGCAACCTGTTCAGCGTCGACTGGACCGCCGCGGCCACCGTCGACCGGCTGGTCGCCGACGCGTTCAGCGGGTGATCGCGGCGAGCAGGCCGGGCAGCGCCTCGTCGAGGTCTGCGCGGCGCAGGGCGTTCAGGCGGGCCGTGCCGACGTAGTACTGGCGGATCAGCCCGGCCTCGCGCAGCACGGTGAAGTGGTGCGTCGCGGTCGACTTGCTGACCGGGAGGTCGAAGTCGCCGCACTTGATGTCGTGGCCGGCGGCGTCGAGCTGCGCGACGATGCTGCGCCGGACCGGGTCGACGACGGCCTCGAGCACCTGCTGCAGCGCGATCTGCGACACCTCGGGGTGCGGCGGGGTCCGGCTCACGCGGTCCATAGTACGACGGCCGTCGAAGTTTGACACGCGTCGAATAATGCGCGCAGAGTGGGAGCCATGGCACTGACGGTGCGGTTCCACGAGTACGGCGGTCCCGAGGTGCTCCGCCTCGACCACGTCGACGCCGGTGAACCGGGACCGGGGGAGGTGCTGGTGCGCGTCGACGCCGTCGGGGTCAACCGGGCCGAGGCGCTGTTCCGCGGCGGTCAGTACATCGAGGCGGCCGCGGCGTTCCCGGCCCGGCTCGGCGCCGAGGCCTCCGGCGTCGTCGAGCGGCTCGGCCCGGGCGTCGAGGGGCTCGCGTCCGGGCAGGCGGTGAGCGTCGTGCCGGCGTTCTCGCAGAACGACTACGGGGTCTACGCGGAGCGTGCGGTGGTCCCGGCGCGGGCGCTGGTGCCGCGCCCCGACGGCGTCGACGCGGTGTCCGGCGCGGCGGTCTGGATGCCGTACCTCACGACGTACGGCGCGATGGCCGAGGTCACCGGGCTGCGGCCGGGCGACGTCGCGGTCGTCACGGCCGCCTCCAGCAGCATCGGGCTGGCCGCCCTGCACACCGCGGCGCGGCTGGGCGCCACGCCCGTCGCCGTCACCCGCACCCGGGCCAAGGCCGGCCGGCTGCTGGCCGAGGGCGCGGCCGAAGTCGTCGTCTCGGACGAGGAGGACGTCGCCGCTCGCGTGCTGGAGCTGACCGGCGGGCGCGGCGCGGCGGCCGTGTTCGACGCCGTCGCCGGGCCGGGCGTCGTCGACCTCGCCCGCGCCGTCGCGGCCGGCGGGACGCTGCTGCTCTGGGGCGCGCAGAGCGGCCGGCCGACGCCGTACCCGGGGTTCGAGCTGGGCATGCCGGCGCTGAACGTGCGCACCTACACGGTGCACGAGATCACCCGCGATGCCGAACGGCTGCGCCGGGCGGTCGCCTTCGTCGCGTCCGGCCTGCGCGACGGCGCCTTCCGCGCCGTCGTCGACCGCCTGTTCCCGCTGGCCGACGTCGTCGCGGCACACCGCTACCTCGACTCTGGCGACCGGTTCGGCAAGGTCGTGCTCACGGTGCCGCGCTGACCTCGGCGTACGGGCCCAGCATCTCGATGCCGTGGCGATGTGCGAGGTCGAGGACGTCGGCCATGCTCGGCTCGGCGCCGCCGGCGGCCAGGGCTGCGGCCGCGCGGATGAAGCCCTCCATCGGGGCGCCGGGGAGTGCACCACTGAACTCGCCCGAGAGGACGTGGTAGATCTCGCCCGGCTCGTGCCGGTGCATGATGGGCGGGCCGCCGCCGGGCGGCATCCGGGTCTCGACGGCGAAGATCGGGCCGCCGGTCTGAGCGCACTTCCAGCACCTCGACGACACTGGCACGACGGTGAGCCGGCTGGCCGAGCGGGCGCAGATCACCAAGCAGGCCGCCGCCGAGCTCGTCCAGCACCTGGAGGCGCACGGCTACGTGGTGCGCGAGCCGGACCCGTCCGACCGGCGGGCGAAGCTCGTCCTGCCCACGGCGAAGGGCCGCGAGGTCGTGGCGATCGCGCAGGGTGCCGTGCCCGAGATCGAGCTGCGGCTGGCCCGCGAGCTGGGCGCGGCCCGGCTGCAGGAGCTGCGAGCCGACCTGCGCCGGATCATCGAGCTCGGCTGAGTACGATTTCGACTGAGGTGATGCTCGTGGCGGCCGACGCCGAGGCGGGTCCGGTCCGGGCCCCGCTGAGCCGCGACCGCGTGCTGCGGGCCGCCGTCCGCATCGCCGACGAGGGCGGCATCGCGGCGCTGACCATGCGGCGCCTCGCCGAGGATCTCGGCGCCGAGGCCATGTCGCTCTACTACCACGTGGCCAACAAGGACGAGGTCCTCGACGGCATCGCCGACGTCGTCGCGCGCGAGATCAACGAGGTGGTCGACGCGCTGAACGTGCCGTCGGCGGGCGCGCGGTGGAAGAACGCCGTCCGCCGCCGCATCCTCGCCGCCCGCCAGGTGCTGCTGCGTCATCCCTGGGCGCCGGCCGTGTTCGAGACCCGCGCGGCCATGAGCCCGGAGATCCTGGTCTACCACGACCGCCTGCTCGGGCTGATGCGCGACGGCGGGTTCTCCTACGACCTCGGCCACCACGCGCTGCACGCCCTGGGCAGCCGGGCACTCGGGTTCAGCCAGGAGCTGTTCGACCCCGGCGACGGGTCCGGCGCGGGCGACGAGCTGGCCGGGTTCGCCGAGCGGCTGCCGCACCTGGTGGGCATGCTGTCCGAGATCACGCACGACGACCCCGGCTCCACGCTGGGCTGGTGCGACGACCAGGCGGAGTTCGAGTTCGGCCTCGACCTCCTGCTCGACGGTCTCGACCGGCTGCGCGAGAGCTCCCCCTGGCACTCACTTAAGTGAGCACTTGACTTTCCAGGCTCGGCGATTAAAGTTAAGTGCATGCTTAAGCGTGAGGCGACGGACCGAGTGTTCCACGCACTTGCGGACGGTAACCGGCGGGCCGTCATCGAGCGTCTGACCCGCGGACCGGCCACCGTGAGCGAGTTGGCAGCCCAGCTCGGGGTGACCGTCGCCGCGACAGTCCAGCACCTCCAGGTGCTGCAGGACAGCGAGCTGGTGCGGTCGGAGAAGGTCGGCCGGGTCCGTACCTGCCAGATCGATCCGGCCGGCCTCCGCAACGCCGAGGCGTGGTTGCAGCGTCAGCGCACGGCGTGGGAGCACCGCCTGGACCGCCTCGGCGCGGTCCTCGACGACCAGACGAAGGAGCCAGGATCATGACCGACCATTCGGTGAAGCACAGCACGTTCACGCTGGAGCGGACCTACGCCGCAACGCCTGCCGCGGTCTTCGCGGCGTGGTCCGACCGCGACACGAAGGCGAAGTGGTTCGCGGCCGAGGACGGCCGCTACTCGCTGGACTTCCGGGTCGGCGGCACCGAGGCCGTACACGGCGGCGACGGGGCCGATCTCGTCGCGAGGAGCGAACACCACACATCGTCCCCGACGACCGTGTCGCTGACCACCGTGCGGTTCGTCCGTGACGGCGACGGGACCCGCCTGGTGCTCACCGAACAGGGCACCTTCCTGGACGACCAGGAACAGCCCGAGTGGCGCGAGCAGGGCACCGGCGACTGGCTGGACGCCCTCGGTCGTCAGGTGGCCCAGCGATGACGGCCGACAGCGACCGGCAGATCCGGGAGCTGCTGGAGACCCGAACCCGGGCGTTCGGCCGCCGGGACGCCGCCACAGCGGCCGCCGACTACGACGACGATCTCGTGCTGTACGACGCGATCGGCCCGTTCGTCCGCCGCGGCGAGGTGGTCCCCGTGGTGGCAGTTTGGTGGTGCCCTGGCCCCACCAAACTGCCCACCACCTCGTAGCCGGCGGTCCGATGGTTGAGGGATCCGGGTCGCCAGGGCTGGACAGTTGTCAGAGCAGCACCGATCCCTCAGCCATCCCGTCCGTGGTCTTTACACGCTCGTGCGCGGCCGCTACCTTACGTCGTAAGGTCACCTTACGGCGTAAGAAACGCTGGTCAGGAGAGCGCGATGAAGGCGTTCGTCGTTCGTGCGTACGGTTCCCCCGACGACCTCGAGCTGGCCGACGTCGCGACGCCGGTCCCCGGCGACGACGAGGTGCTGGTCCGGGTCCGCGCCACGTCCGTACAGCCCTACGACTGGCACCTCCTCCGCGGCGAGCCGCGGATCGCCCGGCTCATTCCGGGCTTGCTCGGGTTGCGCCGGCCGGGCATCGAGATCCTCGGTGCCGACATCGCGGGCGAGGTGGCCGCCGTCGGCCGCGACGTCACCGGCTTCGCGCCCGGCGACGCGGTGTTCGCCCTGGTCGCCGGCGGCGGTTTCGGCGAGTACGCGTGCGTCCCGGCCGCCGACCTCGCGCCACTGCCTGGCACGCTGTCGTTCGAGCAGGCGGCCGCGGTCCCGCTGGCGGCCGTCACGGCGCTGCTGGCGGTCCGCGACGACGGCCGGCTGCGGTCCGGGCAGCGAGTGCTGGTCAACGGCGCGTCGGGCGGCGTCGGCACGTTCGCGGTCCAGCTGGCGGTGGCGATGGGCGCCGAGGTCACCGGCGTGTGCAGCGGCCGCAACGCCGGCCTCGTCCGGGAGCTCGGCGCCGCCGACGTCGTCGACCACACCACGACCGACGTCACCAGCGGCGGGCGCACCTTCGACCTCGTCGTCGACATCGCCGGCGGGCACCCGGTCCGGGCGTTCCGGCGGGTCCTGACGCACGACGGCGCGCTGGTCGTCGTCGGCGGGCCGGCCGGGCGCTGGCTGTCGCCGGCCGGGCGGACATTCGCCGCGGTCGCGCTCGGCGCCGTCGTATCGCAGCGGATCGTCGTGACCGACGTCGTCGGCGGCCGGCACCGGCGGGCGAACCTGCTGACGCTGACGGAGTACCTGGACGACGGGCGGGTGGTCCCCGTCATCGACCGCAGCTACCCGTACGCCGAGCTCCCGGACGCGCTGCGGTACTCCGAGGAGGGGCACGCCCGCGGCAAGGTCGTCGTCACGCTCTGAGGTGCTCGCGGGCCAGGACGACCAGGCCCTTCGGGTCGTCGGCGTAGAAGCGCAGCTCGGTGAAGGTCACCGGCCCGTTCAGCAACTGGACCGTCATCGGCTCGAACAGCACGAGGTGCACGTTGAGCTGGCTGGACACCGCGATCTGCAGGACATCGCCGTCGTCGCCGTCGGCGACCTGGACGGTCTTCGACTCGGGCAGCGTGCGCTTCTGGATGCGGATGGCGTCGATGTCGGACCAGCGCAGCGCGATGTCGACCGTCGACCCGTTGCGCACCCACAGCCCGGTCGGGCCGGCAGCGTGCGGGTGCACCAGCAGCGCGGCGGCGTAGCCGAGCATCCAGATCAGCCCCCACAGGCCGAGGACCAGAGCGATGATCTGCACGACCGGCCACGGGATGATGAAGTGGACGACCAGCACCTCGATCGCGGACCCGATGATGAACACCCAGAGGATCAGCGAGACCGGCTCGAGGTAGCCGAACGGCGTGGCGCCGGGCTCGGGCACCCGCGGGCGCCGGGCCAGCCAGACGTAGAGGCTGCGCCACACGCCCGCCTCGAAGGCGGCCGCCTTCTGGAAGAGGGTGGCGCCCTCGGCGGGCTTGGTCGTCTCGGTCATGGGCCGGCCTCGCTCTCGGGGTCGGTGGCCTTGCGGGCGGCCTCGACGGACACGCCGTGGGCCCGCAGCCGCGCCAGCACGTCGTCGAGCCCGTCGACCAGCGCGGCCAGGCGTTCGTCGGGCATGTCGGCGAAGAGGATGCGGGCGAACTCGTGCTGGTCGCGCTCCATGGCGGCGGTCATGGCGGCACCGTGCTCGGTGAACGTCACGAGCGTGGCCCGGCGGTCGGTGGGGTGCGGCTCGCGGGTGACGAAGCCCGTGGCGACCAGCGCGTCGACCAGCCCGGTGATGTTGCGCGCGCTGACCCGCAGTGCGTCGGCGAGCACCCGCTGGGTCGACGGGCCGCGCTCGTGCAGCTCCCAGAGCAGGTGCGCCCGGGCGTCGCTGAGGCCCTGTGCGGCCAGCGTGCGGGTCATGTCGTCGCTGACGACGATGACCAGCTCGAGGATGCGCCCGAGCGCCTCGGTGTGCTTCTGCAGACTCGTCATTTCGTGATGCGCCTTCACTGTGTCGATGCTTCAAGAGTAGCGCACGGCGGCCTGGTGATCAAACGACCGAATTAGGCCCGGGAAAGGGTCGGAGAATGGTGTGACAGATGTCACGGCATAGAGAGGTTTAGGTGCCCGGCGAAATGCTCGAGGCATAAAAAGGGCCACCCTGCCAATTTGGGGGGCAAAACGGCAGGGCGGCTCGGGAATCAACGATAACCCATAGATGCCCTTCGCGCATCTGGATCCAGAAAATCATGGGCGCGCGTCCTGGACCAGCGGGTCTGCCGTCGGGCGCCCGTTGACGGCTCGCCGCCTCGTGCGTCGGCCGCGCCCGCGGAGATCATTTCCGGCGAACGTCCGCAAACGCGGTGGCCAGCCTCGCGACTCCGTCTGCGACTACGCGTTCGTTCAGGGCGGAATAGCCGAAGATCAAACCGCCGCGCTCCGCCGGAGAAAGCCGGTATGGCGTCACTCCGTTCACCCGCACGCCACGCCGGGCGGCCGCCGCCACGACCGTCGCCTCGTCGACGCCGTCGGGCAACCAGGCGACCAGGTGCAGCCCGGCGGAGATCCCCGCGGGCTCCAGCTCCGGCAGCAGGGCGGCCAGCGCCGCCAGCAGCACGTCGCGCCGGCGCCGGTAGATCGGCCGCATGCGGCGCAGGTGCCGGTCGAACTCGCCGTGCGCCAGGAAGTCGGCGAAGGCCAGCTGGTCGAGCACCGGCGAGCCGCGGTCGGCCAGCAGCTTCGCCTCGGCGACCTCGTCGACCAGCGACCGCGGCAGCACCAGCCAGCCGAGCCGCAGCCCGGGCGCCAGCGTCTTGCTTGCCGTCCCGGAGTAGGCGACGAGGTCGGGCGCCAGGCCCTGCATCGTGCCGACAGGGGAGCGGTCGTAGCGGTACTCGGCGTCGTAGTCGTCCTCGACGACCAGCGCACCTCGCGCGGCCGCCCAGCGCAGCACGGCGGCCCGGCGCGGCGCCGACAGCACCGCGCCGGTCGGCCACTGGTGCGTCGGCGTCAGGACCAGCGCGTCGGCGTCGACGCCGTCGAGCACGTCGATGCGCACACCGTCGTCGTCGACCGGCACGCCGACCACGTCCAGCCCCATGGTCCGGGCCAGCGGGCGCAGGTCGTCGTCGGCGGACGGGTCCTCGACCGCGATGCGGCGGGCGCCGCGGGCGGCCAGCACCTGGGCCGTCAGCGCGATGCCCTGGGCGTAGCCGTTGCTGACGACGACGGTGTCGGGGAACGCCGCGGTGCCGCGGACCCGGTTGAGATAGTCGGCCAGCGCCTCGTGCAGCTCCGGCACGCCGCGGCCGGTGAGGTACCCGAACCGTTCGTTCGGCGCCTGGGCGTAGGCCCGGCGGATCGACCGCAGCCACGCGGCCCGCGGGAAGTTCGAGACGTCGTAGCGGCCGTAGCCGAAGTCGACGGCGGGCGCGGCAGGCGCGGCCGGTGCGGACGGCACGGGCTGGGCGGCCGGCGTCGCGGCGACCTCGGTGTACCCGCCGGTCCGGCTGGTCAGGTAGCCCTCTGAGACCAGCTGCTGGTACGCCTCGACGACGACGCCGCGGGACACGCCCAGCTCGCCGGCCAGGCGGCGGGTGGGTGGAAGTGTGGTGCCGCGGCGCAGCCGGCCGGACCGGACGCCGTCGCGTACGGCCGCCGCGAGCTGCCGGTGCAGCGGCTCGCCGCTGTCGCGGTCGAGCGTCACGAGCAGGCTCTCGCCGGCGGAATTGGTCTGGAGTCCCGCCATGCTATTGGACCTTATCGCGCGGACCGGTCACTGTGATGCTCGGCACATGACGACGACAGCGCGACTCCGTGATGAGCTCGGCGACCGCCTGGTGCTGCCGGGCGACGAGCACTACGACCGCATGCGGACGGTCTGGAACGCCATGGTCGACCGCCGGCCGCGGATGATCGTCCGCTGCGCCGGCCCCGACGACGTCGCCGCCGCGATCCGGCTGGCCCGCGAACAGGGCCTCGAGATTGGCGTCCGCTGCGGCGGTCACAGCGTGCTGGGCATCTCGGTGCCGGACGACGGCCTGATGATCGACCTGACGCCGATGGGCGCGGTCACGGTCGACCCGGCCACCCGGCGGGCCCGTGTGCAAGGTGGCGCCCTGCTCGGCGCGCTGGACATCGCGGCACAGCAGCACGGCCTCGCCACCACCGCCGGCAACGTCTCGCACACCGGCGTCGGCGGGCTCACGCTCGGCGGCGGCATGGGCTGGCTCGCCCGTCAGTACGGCCTGAGCTGCGACAACGTCGTGTCCTACGAGGTGGTGACGGCGTCCGGCGAGCGGCTGCGGGCCAGCCGCGACGAGCACCCCGACCTGTACTGGGGGCTGCGCGGCGGCGGCGGCAACTTCGGCATCGTCACCGAGTTCGAGTTCCAGCTGCACCCCGTCGGCACCCGCGCGTACGTCGCCGAACTGACCTACCCGCTGGACGCCGCCGCCGCGGTGCTGCGCGGCTGGCGCGACCTCAGCGCCGAGGCGCCCCGTCAGGCGACCTTCACCGCGTCGATGGGCCGCGGGCTGGCCACCGTCGGCTACGTGTGGGCGGGGGACACCGAGCACGCGGCGGACCTGCTGCCGCCGCTGCGCTCGCTGGGCGTGCCGGTGACGGAGAACGTCGGCGAGCTGTCCTACGTCGAGCTGCAGACCCGCGAGGACTCCCCGGAGGGGCACGCGTTCCGCCGCTACTGGAAGGGCCACTACGTGCGCGGGCTGCCCGACGAGGCGATCGACGCGATGGTCGAGCACGGCGGCGTCGACATGGGCATCAGCCTGCAGGCCTACGGCGGCGCCATCGCCGACGTGCCCGACGACGACGCCGCCTTCAGCCAGCGCGACGCCGCCTTCGAGTACGTCGCCGCCTCCCGGTGGGACGACCCCGCCGAGGACGCCGAGCGGATGGCCGTCGCGCGCCGGACCGCCGCCGCGATCGAGCCGTTCTCCAGCGGCGCGTACGTCAACGCGCTCAGCGACGAGGGCGCCGCCGGTGTGCGCCGCGCGTACCGGCCGGCGAAGCTGGACCGGCTGACGACGGTGAAGACGGCCTACGACCCGGAGAACGTCTTCCACCTCAACCACAACATCGCGCCGGCCGCGCGGTCGTGACGGCGGCCAGTGTCCGGCCCCGGTGCCATCATGCCGTGTGCCCAACGACGAGCGGACCCTGGCGCAGTCCGCCTACGGTGACATCCGCGCCCTGATCGTGGACGGCGAGCTGCCGCCCGGGACGAAGCTGATCGTGCGGCTGCTGTCCGAGCGGCTCGGGCTGTCCGCCACGCCGATCAAGTCCGCGTTGGCCGCGCTCGAGCGCGACGGCTTCCTCGTCGCGATCCCGCACCGCGGCTTCCACGTGCCGCAGGTCGGCCTGCGGGACATGCTGGAGATCTACGAGCTGCGCGAGATGCTCGACGGCGTCGCCGCGCGGCGGGTGGCCCGGTCGCCGTCCGCCGCCGAGTTCGTCCGGACCGTGCTCGACCCGCTGCTGGCGAAGCAGCGCGAGCACGGCGGCAGCGGCGACCTCGCCGGCCTGCGCGACCTCGACGCCGAGTTCCACCGGGCCATCTGGCACGCGTCCGGCAACGGGCGGCTGGCCCGGGTGGCCGACAACCTCAGCGGCCAGGTCCGGCTCGCGTGGTCGGGCCGGCCGTCCGGCGGGATCGGGCGGACGCTGCGCGAGCACGAGGCGATCACGGCCGCCATCGCCGCCGGCGACCCGGTCGCGGCCGAGCGGGCGTCGCGGGCGCACGTCCGGCGCTCCGTCGCGGCCTACGAGCGGGCGCTGGTCAGGCCGGACGGTGGCCGATGAACAGGTCGCGCGGCGCGTCGTCAGCGCCGTCGCTGCGGGTCAGCACCAGCGGCTCGAACCCGGCGCCGGTCAGCAGCCGGTGCCACACGTCGCGGCTGAAGATGCCGGTGCGGTGCGTCTCGTGCACCGTCTGAGTGCTGCCGTCAGGCTCGCGCAGCAGCAGCACGTACTCCGTCCGCACCCACGTGTCGTCCGGGTCCGGGTCCCACGTCCACCCGAGGAACCGCGCGCCGCGCCCGTCGTCGCCGTCGGCACCGCCGTGCTCGGTGCTCTCCTCGAACGTCTCCGCGGTGTGGTCCGGGACGAACACCGCGGCGCCGCCCGGCCGGCAGTGCGCGAACGCCGTCTCGACCGTCCGCCCCAGGTCGTCCTCGGTCAGCATGTAGTCGACGGCGTCGTGCACGAACACCGCGTCGAACGCGCGGCCCAGGCGCAGCTCGCGCATGTCGCCCTCGACGTGCTCGCACTCCGGGTTCAGCCGGCGCGACACGTCGAGCATCGGCGGCGACAGGTCGACCAGCGTCAGCGCGAACCGGCGCTTGAGGTGGACGGCGTTGTGCCCGCCGCCGCTGCCCAGCTCGAGCACGTCCCGGACGGGGACGCTGGCGGACTCCAGCGCGCTCGCCGCGAACGCGGCGTCGTCGGCGTACTCGCCGGGCGGCGAGATCAGCGGCCACCAGCCGGCGAGGTCACCGTAGAACCGATACTCCTCGGTCATGGCCGAATGGTCGCATCAAGCGGCCTCGCCCGAGGCCGGTGGGCGTTTCCGGCGTGGCGCCGGTGGCGGTTCCGGCGGCTCGGCGCCGGGCTCCTGCCCGGCCAGGTAGGCCTCGATCTCGGCGATGCCCTCGGCGGCCTCGCGGGCCACCTCGTCCTTGCGCCGGCGGGCCGGTGGACCCGCCTTCTGCCAGACGGACGCCACCCCGGCCCCGCCATAGAATGCGGCGCCGACCACGGCGAACCCGCTGACGACGACCCACAGGACATAGCGCAACCCGTCGAGCATCGCAGTCATGAGGTGTGCGGACCCGTAGCTCATGTTGCTCACCTCCGCGTCATTGCGGCTGCGGTACTCACCATCCGTCTTACCCAGAGCGAACGGCTCGTCACTTCTAGGTTACGCCGATTTATATAGCAGGAACAGCTCTGTGACTAGTCACTCACGCAGATCGAGTGTCCGAGGTGGGAGGTTCGCCGGGGAGTTGCCCAGCGGGGCGTCCCCCTGCTGCCCCTTCTCTTAGCCGCGCACCCGCGCCTCAAGCGGACTACGGAGCGCTTCGCGCGACGATGACCGCTTGACCCGCAGGCCCGCGGCCTAAGAACTGGCAGCCATCAGGGGATGGGGGAAGAGCAGGCACAGCCCACCACCAATCTCGGCGCGTGCTGGTCTCAGGTGACGTCCTGGTCCACCGTTACGCCGGCAAACGCTTACCAGGCATCCACGCGTGACACAGGACCAGGACGTGACACCAGACCAGACGCCAGCCGCGTGGTCCTGGGTCTGACGCGCGTCCTGGGTCTGAGGCGCGCCGAACGGCCAATCCGAGCCCGCAAGCGCGCGTCACAGCCAGGACGCGCCTCACACCCAGGACACCAACCGGGCCGGGGGCACGGCGTGTGTCAGAACAGCTTGTCGACGAGTTCGGTGAGGTGGCGGAGCAGCGGCACCACGAGGGCCTGCTCGGCGGGGGAGAGGTTGTCCCAGGCACCGGCCAGATGACCGGCGACGACGGCGCGTTTGGCGGTCAGCAGGGTGCTGCCGCGCTCGGTGAGTTCGAGCACCCGGCGACGGCCGTCGCCGTCGGCCTGGCTGTATCGGACGAGGCCGTCGCGGACGAGGGCGCCGGCGCTGCGGGTGACCGTCGGCTGGCTGAGGCCGGTCAGTTCCGCCACCGCGCCGACGCCGTCCGCGCCGCACTCCTCGATGGCGTCGAGGAGGACCAGCTGCGGCACGGTGATGTCGTCGAACAGCGGCTGCAGCCGCCCTCGCGTGCGCCGCGACGCCGACAGGAACGCCATGAGCGCGTCGGCGAACTCGAGCGCCTGCGTGCCGGCCGGCTCGACGGCGTGGACGCTGCGGCCCAGCGCACCGCTGGTGTTGGTCTGCTCGGTCACGATCCCCCCTTCCTGGACCTCCTCCGGACCATGAAACCACCAGTGACGAACGGCGGGAATGGATTCGACCCCGGGCGGGTTGTAACGCTCGGCCGCAGTTTTGTGTTCGTGTGTCCGCACGCTCGCAAGGACTTCTGTTGCGGGCGCGCTACTGCCTTCAGGTTTGCTGGAGAAGTTGCGTCGTCGATGACCGGCCAGGGCCTACCGCACGGTGCGGTGCCCAGATCCAGCCCTGCAAGGAGCAGAAATGACTCAGGGAACTGTCAAGTGGTTCAACGCGGAGAAGGGCTTCGGCTTCATCGCTCGCGAGGACGGGCCTGACGTGTTCGTCCACCACTCCGAGATCGACAGCGAGGGCTTCCGCAGCCTCGAGGAGAACCAGCGGGTGGAGTTCGAGCTGGCGCAGGGTCCGAAGGGCCCGCAGGCCACGCGCGTCCGCGCGCTCTGATCCCGCCGCAGGCGACGCCTGCGAACCGCTGAACGCCCAGAGGGGCCGGCACACACCAGTGCCGGCCCCTCGTCGCGTCCTCTCGACCCCGCGCCGCGCGCGGCCGCCGCTGCTCTACGCTGACTGGAAGCGGTGGGGCGGACGAGCAGCGGTGGCCGGCGGCGGGAGGATCGGTGGTAGGTCAGCACACCGACACCGCCGCGCCGCTCGTCGCCTTCGTCGGACGCGAGCGCGAGCTGTCCGCGCTGACGACCGCTCTCGCCGGATCGCGGGAGCCGGCGTTCGTACTGGTCGAGGGCGAGGCCGGCATCGGCAAGACCCGCCTGGTGCAGGAGGCGCTGGCCGCGCTGGACCCGTCGACGACGCTGGTGGCGGCCTGCCCGCCGCTGGCCGAGCCGTTCCCGCTGGGACCACTGGTCGACGCGCTGCATCGGCTGCCGGTCGACGGGGTGGCGCTGAGCCCGCTGGCGGGGGCGCTGCGGCCGCTGTTCCCGGAGTGGGCCGAGCACCTGCCGCCGGCGCTGGCGCCGCTGGAGGACCCCAGCTCGACCCGGCACCGGCTGTTCCGCGCACTGGCCGAGCTGGTCGAGCGGTCCGGCATCGAGGTGCTGGTGCTGGAGGACGCGCACTGGGCCGACGCCGCGACGCTGGAGTTCCTGCCGCTGCTGGTCGGGGCGACGGAGCACGACCTCAGCCTGGTCGTCACCTACCGCGGCACCGACGTCCCGGCCGCGTCGCCGCTGCTGCGGCTCACCGCGCGCCCGCCGGCCGGCCTGCGCCGGCTCGAGCTGGCGCTGGAGCCGCTGACGGTCGGCGAGACCACCGCGCTGGTCGCGTCGATGTTCGCCACCGACGACATCTCGGCCGAGTTCGTCTCGTTCCTGCACCGCCGCACCGAGGGCGTGCCGCTCGCCCTGGAGGAGAGCCTGTCGCTGCTGCGCGAACGCGGCGACATCGTCCGGCGCGGCGGCGAGTGGTCCCGCCGCGCTGTCGACGACCTGCAGGTGCCGCCGACGGTGCGCGACTCCGTGCTGGAGCGGGTCGAGCGGCTGCCGCCCTCGGCCCGGCGCCTCCTCGAGGCCGCCGCCGTCCTGACCGAGCCGGCCGACGGCGTCCTGCTTGCCCGCGTCGCGGGGCTGGCCGGCGACGACGCGCGGGCGGGGCTGGCCGCGGCGCTGACGTCGGGCCTGCTGCGCGAGGCGTCGCCGGGCCGGTTCGTCTGCCGGCACGTGCTGGCGTCGCGGGCGGTGGAGGAGGCGCTGCCGGTGTCCGAGCGGCGGCTGCTGCACGGCCAGGCCGCCGCGGCGCTGCAGGAGCTGCCGACCCCGCCCGTGCTGCGGCTGAGCCGGCACTTCCGCGAGGCCGGCGACGTCCCCGCGTGGAGCAAGCACGCCGAGGCCGCCGCCGACCTCGCGCTGGAGGCCGGCGAGGACCGCGCCGCCGTTGTCCTGCTGAACGACCTGCTCACGGCCGCCGCCCACCCGCCGGACCGGGAGGCCCGGCTGGCGCACAAGCTCGGCCAGGCCGCCACCTGGGGCGTCGCCGCGCTCGGCGAGCTGGCGCTGGTGGTCGCCGAGACACTGGCGGCGGCACTCGCCCGGCCGGAGCTGCCGGCCGACCGTCGCGGCGAGATCCGGCTGCTGGTCGGACGGCTGTGGCTGCAGCTCGGCGACTTCGACACCGGCATCGAGCACGTCGAGACCGCGGCCGGTGAGCTGGCCGGCCGGCCGGAGCTGGCGGTGCGGGCGATGATCTCACTGTCGCACCCGCGCGGGCAGGTCTGGCCGGTCGGCCGGCACCGCGACTGGCTCGACCGCGCCACCGCACTGTTCCCGCAGGTCCCGGCCGAGGAGCAGACCTGGCTCGCGGTCGATCGCGCCAGCGCGCTGCTGATGATGGGCGACGAGGCCGGCTGGGCCGCGGCCGAGGAGGTCGACGCCGCCGCGGCGGACAGCCTGTTCGAGCGCCGCCAGCTGGGCCGCTGCCGGATGAACGTCGGGCACACCGCCATCGGATGGGGCCGCGACGCGGTCGCCGGGCGGCAGCTGGACGGCGCCGTCGACCTGCTCGCCGCGACCGGGTACCAGCGGCTGGTGAACTCCGCCCTGATCACCCGGGCCAACCTCGACTGGCACGGCGGCGTCTGGGACGGGCTGGCGGTGCGGGTCACCGAACTGGCCGGGTCCGCCGACACGCTGCCGGAGGCGCTGCTCGAGGCGCGGATGATCCTCGGCCTGCTGGACCTCGCCGCCGGCCGCCGCGACGACGCCGCCGACCAGTTCCGGGTGGTCGTCGCCGAAGCGGTGCGGCGCGGGCTGGTCGACGTTCAGACGGGGCCGGCCGGGGCGCTGGGCCGGCTGTTCCTCGCCGACGACGCCGTCGCCGACGCGCTGCGGGTCACCGAGCCGGCGATGACGATGGTCGTGCGCAAGGGCATCTGGCTATGGGCGACCGAGCTGGCGCCGGTGCACGCGGACGCGCTGGTGCGGGCCGGACGCGGCGACGAGGCGGCGGAGCTGACCGAGCGGTTCGCCGCCGGGCTGGGGGACCTCGCCTCGCCGGCCCCGCAGGCGGCGCTGCTGGTCTGCCGGGGCATCGTCGCCGGCTCCGCCCAGGACGCCGCGGAGCTGTTCGGCGCGGCCGCCGCGGCGTGGGCCGAGCTGCCCCGTCCTTATCAGGAGCTGCTCGCGCTGGAACGTCAGGCGCTGGCGCTGCTGCCGGGCGCCGCCGCGCTGGAGCTGCTCGGCACGGTGCAGCGGCGGCTGAGCGACCTCGGCGCCCGGTGGGACGCCGACCGCGTCGCCCAGGTGCTGCGCGCCCACGGCGTCGACGTCGCCCGGGCCTGGCGCGGCGGCCGGCGCGGCTACGGCGACCAGTTGTCGCCGCGTGAGCTGGAGGTCGCCCGGCTGGTCACGCAGGGCCTGACGAACCGGCAGGTCGCCGAGGCGCTGTTCCTGTCCCCGCGCACCGTCGACCGGCACCTCAGCGCCGCGATGCGCAAGCTCGGCGTCGCGTCGCGCACGGCGCTCGCGGTCGCGGTGGCGGAAAAGATGGGTGATCTGCCCACTCGCGAACCCGGCTCGGCGTGACCGACGGTGACGTCATGCACGTCACCGATCCGTCCGACCCCGACGACGCCGACGAGGCCGCGTCCGCCGAGGAGCCCGAGCCCGCCGACGGGGAGCGCTGGGAGCCGCTCTGACGCGGCGGGGCACATAAATGGGTGATTCGCCCAATCGCAACGGATGGCGCACTACGGAACGGTGGGCACACGGCGATCCCCCGCCGCGGTGACCCCGCCGCCCGCCACCCCCGTCGGGCGGCGGGGCCGCGGCCCGAGGAGACGAGGTCCCATGCCCCGCACGATCCTGTCCTGGCATCGCAGCCGCGCCCGGCTGCTGGTCCCGGCCGCGGCCACCGCCCTGCTGATCGGCGCCGGAGGGACCGCGCCCGCCGCCGACCCAGCGGGTGCAGCCGCCGCACAGGTCCCGGCCACCGGATCGGCTGCCACCGGGCACAGCTACCAGCTGACCCTGCTCACCGGCGACGTCGTGATCCTGCACGTCGCGCCGGACGGCCGCCAGGCGGCCTGGGCGCAGACGACGCCCAGCGGCAACCCGCCGGCGTTCGTCGAGCGCGACGGCCACGTGCTGGCGCTGCCGGATGCGGCCGTGCCGTACGTGCAGTCCGGTGTGCTGGACGAGCGGCTGTTCGACCTCACCTACCTCGCCGAGTCCGGCTACCACGACGTCGCCCGCGCCGACCTGCCGCTGCTGGTGGCCGCGCCGGACGGTCCCGGGATCCGCAGCGTGCCCGAGGCGCCCTCGGGCACCCGGGCCGAACGGTCGCTGCCCAGCATCGGCGCGCTGTCCGTCACCGCGACGAAGGACGAGCTGAGCTCGGTCTGGGACGACGTGCAGGCAGGCACGATCGGCCGGGTCTGGCTCAACGGCCGGGTCGAGGCGACGCTGGCGGAGTCAGTGCCGCAGATCGGCGCGCCGGAGGCGTGGGAGCAGGGCCTCGACGGCACCGGCAGCACGGTCGCCGTGCTCGACACCGGCTGGGACCCCGCCCACCCCGACCTCGCCGGCCAGGTCTCGGGCGCCCGCAACTTCACCGAGGACGCCGACCCCGAGGGCCAGGCCGCGGTCGACCGACAGGGCCACGGCACGCACGTGGCGGCGACGGTCGCCGGGACCGGCGCCGCGTCCGGCGGCACGCACCGCGGCGTCGCGCCGGGTGCCGACCTACTGATCGGCAAGGTGCTCGGCGACGACGGCTCCGGCTACGAGGACTGGATCATCGCCGGCATGGAGTGGGCGGTCGAGCAGGGCGCGGACGTCGTCAGCATGAGCCTGGGCACCGACTGGGCCAGCGACGGCACGGACCCGATGAGCCAGGCCGTCGACCGCCTGAGCGCGGAGTCGGACACGCTGTTCGTCGTCGCGGCCGGCAACATGGGGCCGGACGAGGGCACCGTCGGCTCGCCGGGGGCGGCGACGTCCGCGCTCACCGTCGGCGCCGTCGACAAGCAGGACCAGCCGGCCTCCTTCTCGTCTCGCGGGCCGCGGGTCGGCGACGGCGCGGTGAAGCCCGAGGTGGTCGCGCCGGGCGTCGGCATCGTCGCGGCCCGGGCCGCCGGCACCGCGCTGGGCAGCCTGCTGGACGAGCACTACACCTCGCTGAACGGCACCTCGATGGCGACGCCGCACGTCGCCGGCGCGGCCGCGATCCTGGCCCAGCAGCACCCGGACTGGACCGACGAGCGGCTCAAGCAGCGCCTGGTGTCGTCGAGCACGCCGCTGGACGAGGCGGTGTCGTTCCAGGGCGCCGGGCGGGTCGACGTCGCCGCCGCGGTGGGCGAGTCGGTCGCCGTCGACCAGGGCGTGGTCGACTTCGGGCAGCTGGCCATGGACGCGCCCGCCGTCAGCCGCACGCTGACCTACCACAACCCGACGGATCGCCGCGTCACGCTGCGGATCAGCGCCGACGTCACCCGGCCCGGCGGCGACGGCCGCAACACGCCGGCCATGCGGGTGCGCAACCCGGTCCTGAGCATCCCGCCGGGCGGCAGCGCCAGCACCCGGGTCGAGGTGTCGGCCGAGGCGAGCACCGGCGGCAGCTACAGCGGGCACATCACGGCGCAGGACCCGCGCGACCGCGACGCCGCGATCAACAGCGTCACGACGTTCACCATCGAGCGTCCGGTGCACACCGTCACCGTCGACGCCGTCGGCCGCGACGGAGCGCCCGCGCGTGGCGAGGTCGACCTCTGGAACACCGAGACCGGCGAGTGGACCCGGGCGTTCATGTCCGGCGGCACCACGACGGCCGAGATCCCCGAGGGGACGTACACCGTCGTCACCAACGTCGAGACCGCCGGACGCGACACGACCGCGAGCTTCGCGCTGGCCGCCGAGCCCGACCTGCGCGTCGACGACGACCTCACGCTGGCCTACGACGCGCGCGACGCCGAGCCGGTCACGGTGACGACGCCGCGCGAGGCCGACGACGGGGGGTTCGACGCCGTGTGGGAGCGCACCGTCGGCGAGCAGTCGATGCGGATGATCATCGCGCAGGGCTACGACGGCGCCGACCTCTACACCCTGCCCAGCAGCCGGCCGAAGAACGGCACGTTCGAGTTCTCCACCACGTGGCAGCGACCCCAGCCGCTGCTCGAGGTGCGCGCCGCGGGGGAGCGGCTGCTGCCGTCGCCGCGGCTGGCCTCCGCGCCGACGGTGTACGCCGGCCCGGACGGGCTGCCGCTGGTCGACGTCGGCACCGGCACGCCTGACGAGTTCGCCGCCGCCGATGTCGCCGGCAAGGCGGTGCTGGTGAGCCGCCACGGCGACTGGGAGACGCCGGGGGAGCAGCAGCGGCTGGCGACGGAGGCCGGCGCCGCGCTGCTGCTCATGGCCAACGACGCCGACGAGGAGTGGTCGGAGTCGTTCTGGAACGCCGCGCTGCCCACGTACACCGTCGACCGTGCCTTCGGCGAGCAGCTGCGGGCCGCGCTGGCGGCCGACCCGGACCTGGAGCTCGACCTCACCAGCCGGCGCGACTCGGAGTACAGCTACCAGCTCGCGTTCACCGAGGACGGTCTGCCCGGCGGCGTCACGTACGTGGCCGACCACGACGACCTCGCCGTCGTCGAGTCCGACTACCGGCAGGCGTCGGAGCGGATGGGCCGGCGCGAGGCGTGGATCCCGTACACCGGCGCGTCCGCCCTCGGGTCGAGCCTGTCGATCAGCCGCAACGGGCCGGTCCACCGCACCGAGTACCTCAGCGCCGACGGCGTCGACTGGCAGCGCTTCGCCCAGCCGCACCCGGAGTTCCCGAACATGTACTGGACGTGGTCCAGCATCGAGCCGTACGCGGTGGGGACCAGCACCGAGCAGGTGTGGTGGGGTCCGCTCATCGCGCCGGGCATGCCGGCGCTGACCGGGTCGGAGGAGTACGGCTTGCCGGCGGCCCGGTTCCGCGACGCGATCCGCGTCTCGCTGCCGCAGTACCTCTACGGCCCGTCGACGTACGGGTTCAACCAGGAGCAGCTGGGCGACTCGACGGAGCTGGTGCTGCGTCGCGAGGGCGTCGAGGTCGGCCGGGCCTCGTGGTCGGAGGGGCAGTTCACCGTGCCGGGAGCGGCGGCGGACTTCGAGCTGTCGCTGGAGACCACCGCCGGGCGGGGCAACTTCTCCGACCTGTGGACGCACACCGCGACGACGTGGGGCTTCCGGTCCGCGCGGCCGGCGGCGGACCGCGAGGTGCTGCCGCTGATCCAGCTGGCGTACGGGCTCGACACCGGGCTGTACAACGAGGTCCCGGCCGGTGCGTCGTACCCGCTGGAGCTGCGCCCGTCCTACCCGGCCGGCGTCGAGGCGCCGGGCGGGTTCACCGCGACCGCCGAGGTGTCCTTCGACGACGGCGCCAGCTGGCAGCCCGCGCCGGTGACGCCGGCGGGCGACGGGGTGCTGCGTGCCGCCGTCCCGGCCGCCGGCGACGGGTTCGCCTCGCTGCGGGTGACCGTCACCGACGCCGCCGGCAACACCGTCAGGCAGGAGATCGACCGCGCCTGGCGGATCGGCGCCGCGTAGCCGGCGCCCTCAGGTCGTGCCCGGCAATGGGGTGTGTTGTCCCTCCCAAGAACCCCCATTGCCGGGCACACGCAAGCTGCTTCAGGCCGGCTCCGCCCGCGCGGTCCCGGCCTCGATGACGAACGCCGCGTCGGTGCGCACGGGCGCGCCCGGCGTCGAGACGTGGTCCAGCACGCGGAACTCCGCGCGCAGCGTCTCGCGGTCGGCCCGGCAGGACACGTAGCCGCGGCGGTTGCTGTTGTAGCGCAGGTGCGGGTTCTCCGGCAGCAGCCGCTCGAAGCCCGCAGAGCGGTCGGTGCCGTCGCCGCCGGACGCGATCGACGTGCACACCAGCTCGGTGCCGAGCACCGGCGACATCTCGTCCTCGAAGTCGCGGCGCAGGTCGGCGAGGCAGTGGTTGTGCACGTCGCCGGTCAGCACCACGAGGTTCTCGATGCCCCGGCCGGCGACGAAGTCCAGCAGCCGGTGCCGCGACGCCCGGTAGCCGTCCCAGCTGTCGCTCCCGCCGGCGTCGCGCGGGTCGTCCGGCAGAGCGCCGCCCGGCTCGGCGTCCGTCCCGGCCATGAAGACCTGCTGCGGCAGCACGTTCCAGGTGGCCGCCGACGCCGCCAGCCGATCCTCCAGCCAGCCCGCCTGCACCTGTCCGAGCAGCGTCGCCTGCGGGTCGGACTCCTCGCCGCAGCCGGCCGCCGGTCCGGGGTCGCCGCACGGCTGGTCGGTGCGGTACTGCCGGGTGTCCAGCACGCTGAACGAGGCGGTGTCGCCGTAGGTGAAGCCGCGGTAGAGCTGCAGGTCCGGCCCGACGGCGCGGTTCTCCGGGCGCAGCGGCATGTGCTCCCAGTACGCCTGGTAGGCGGCCGCCCGGCGGGCCAGGAAGCTCGCCTCGTCGCCGTTGCCCTGGGCGGCGTCGGTGAACTCCGGGACGGCGGCGGCGTAGTTGTTGTCGACCTCGTGGTCGTCCCAGGTGACGATCCACGGCGCGGCGGCGTGCGCGGCCTGCAGGTCCGCGTCGGTGCTGTACTGCGCGTAGCGGCGCCGGTAGTCGTCCAGCGTGACCAGCTCGCCGCCGGCATGGGTGCGGACGTTGCCGGCGGGCGCCTGGTAGTCGCCGCCGGCGAACTCGTAGACGTAGTCACCCAGGTGGAAGACGACGTCCAGGTCCTCCTCGGCGATGCGCCGGTACGCGGTGAACCAGCCGTGCTCGTACTGCGCGCACGAGGCGAACGCGAACGCGACCGGCGCGATGCTGCCGCGGGCCGGCGCCGTCCGCGTCCGTCCGACGGCGGAGACCTCGCCCTGAGCCTGGAAGCGGTACCAGTACCACGTGTGCGGGTCCAGCCCTCGGACGTCGACGTGGACGGTGTGCGCCTCGGCCGCCACGGCCAGCGTCGTGCCGCGGCGCAGTGGGCGGCGGAAGTCCTCGGTGGCCGACACCTCCCAGCGCACCGGCACCGGCTCGTCGGTCATGCCGCCGGCCCGCTCCAGCGGCTGGGGCGCCAGCCGGGTCCAGATCACCACGGCGTCGGGCAGCGGGTCGCCCGACGCGACGCCCAGCGTGAACGGGTACGTGTCGGCGGCGGCGGACGTAGCCGGGCGCCACAGCGTGGTCACGGCCTGCGGCAACGCGACCAGCCCGGCGGCGGCTCCCGTACTCGCCAGGAAATGGCGGCGGCTGAGCGACGGTCGTTCGGTCACGGCGGCACCTTTCAGGTGGGCGTGACTCGATGTCAGCATTGCCGCGGTGAACGGCGGAACCATCGCGACGTGACGGTCCCGTAACAGCCAGGCGTCCTGCTGCGTCGCAGGTGAGAACTGGTTTAACGCGAGGCGGCGAGGTGGCGTCGCCGCGGTGTACGCGACACCGGAATGCCGCGAAACCGGGCGGCGACGTCCCCCGTCAGTCGGTCGTGACGCGCAGGCTCAGCTCCATGTTGCCCTCGTTGTAGTGCATCGCCATGCCGATGGCCTGGACCGCCTCGATCGACTGCCGCTCGGCCTCGCCGAGCGAGTCGCCGGCGCCGTCGAGGAGGTGCTCGAGGGTGTCGATGTTGAGGAAGAAGACGGAGTCGGCGTCGGCGGCGTCGGCCACCGCGGTGCGGTAGGCGTCGGTGTCGCCGAGGCCGCCGCCGTCGAGCAGCTGCGCCGCGTAGTCCTCGGACGTGGCCAGCACGAAGCCGTCGTCGGTGGTCTGCAGCGGCAGCTCGTCCAGCGGGGCGCCGGCGTCGGCGGCCAGGCCCTGGAGCCGCTCCCACAGGTCGGCGAAGGCGTCGGGGTCGGTGACGACGCGGGCGCCGATGTCGATGGAGGAGAAGTCGCCGCTCTCGGCGAGCGCGTCGATGTCGGCGGAGCCCGCGTCGGCGGCGACGAGGAGTTCGTCGCCGAGCAGGGTGGCGAGGTCGTCGGGCAGGACGAGGCCGGTCTGCGCCTCCAGCTCGGCCAGCATGTCCCCGCCGCCGGGCAGCGACTCCAAGGAGGCGTCCCAGTTGTCGCGCACGTACTGGCCCGCGTCGTGCGCGCCGAGGAAGAAGCTGGTGTCGTCGGGCACGGAGGCATTGACGCCGCCGCCGTCGAGGGCGTGGTACGAGCTGCCGGTGACGACGCCGGCCAGCTCGGCGTACCGGTCGTCGAAGCGGACGGACAGCGCGACGCTGCGGTAGGTCTCGTCGATCAGCTCGCGGGCGTCGTCCATCGTCGGCACGTCGTTGCCGGACGCGCCGGCGCCGATGCCGAATGCACTGGCCGAGCCGTCGAAGGCGTCGAACATGGCGGCGCCGGAGAACCACGCCGACGCGATGCCCTGCTCGCCGAGCTGGTCCATCGCCAAGGCGAACTCGGGGTTGTCGGCCAGCGACGAGTCGGCGGCGGCGTCCGCGTAGGTGTCGGCGTTCTCCTGGGTGTCGGTGACCAGCAGGTAGCCGTCGACGTAGGCGTGGCCGAGGCCCTCGGACTCGGCTTCGGCGCCACCGCAGCCGAGGATGCGGTCGATCGCCGCGGTTGCGGCCTCTTCGTCGCCGGTCTGGAGTGCGACGACGTAGCCGGGCTGGCCGCTGTCGCCCGCCGCCGGGGTCATGGCGGCGCCGACCCGCTCGCCGGCCCACGGCTCGACGTCGGTGGCGAAGTCGATGTCGCAGCCGGTGGCCGACGCCAGCTCGTCGATGAACCGCTCGCGCAGGTCGACGTTCTCGTCGGTGATGCCGGTGGCCTCGGTGAACAGCGGGAAGTTCTGCAGGAACCGGAACGCCTCGATCTTCTGCCCGGCGGACGGGTCGAGGTCGAGCCGGACGTAGCCGATGGCGTCGGCCGGGAGCACGTCGTGCGGCTGCGTGCCGCCGCCGTCGAGAGCCTGCCAGGCGAACACCCCGCCGGATCCGGCCAGCAGCACAGCCGCCGCGATGCCGCCGGCGAGCAGGCCGCGGCGCTTGCGCGGCACGATGGCCGGTCCGGCCTCCGCGTCGTCGAGGTAGGCCAGCGGCTGGGTGGCCGGCGGAGGCGGCGGTGGGACGGGGCCGGGGCCGGCGCCGTGCGGCTGCTCGCCGGGCTGCTCGTCCGGGCCCGTGGGCGACCCTGGGTACACCATGCTGACCTCGCCTTCCCCCGTAGCGTCGGCTCGCGCCGAACGCGCTCAGGGTAGCGGAAAGTCCGGATTCATGGGTTGTGGCAACGTGTACACGCGATGTCGTGGATGCGGCGGTATGGTGCCCGGCGACGGGCCCCGCGGCCGGGTCCGCCCGGCCGACGATGAGAAGTGTTGCGGCAATGCGCCCTGGACTCGTCCGCACCGCAGGTGATCAGTAGACTTGTCGAACGAATCTGATTCGCCCCGCCGTGGGGCGTTGGAGGAGAACGATGCAGGGAAACAACCCGATCTTCAGCCGGGCTGAGGGCTTCAACGGACGGCACGCGACCTATGACGCCGCCGCGCCGAGCGCTGAAGAACTGCAGGACATGTACGCCGCTCCGTCGGCGTCGCCCGCGCAGACCGGGCGGATGACGTACGACGACGTCATCATGAAGACCGGCATCACCTTCGCGGTGCTGCTCGCCGGCGCGGTCGTCGGCTGGCTGAACCCGGGCCTGGCCTTCATCGGCCTCATCGTGGGTCTGGTGCTCGGCCTGGTCAACGCATTCAAGCGCAACCCGTCGCCGGTTCTCATCCTGCTCTACGCGGGCTTCGAGGGGCTGTTCGTCGGCGGCATCAGCCAGGTCTTCGAGAACTACGCCGTCTCGGGGCAGCCGCTCGACGGCATCGTCGCGCAGGCGGTCCTCGGCACGCTGGGTGTGTTCGCGGCCACGCTGTTCGCGTACCGCAGCGGCCGCATCCGGGTGACGCCGAAGTTCCAGCGTGGCGTCATGATCGCGCTGATCGGCTACGGCATCTTCAGCCTGGTCAACCTGACGTTCATGTGGTTCGGCTCGTCCGACAGCGCGTTCGGCTTCCGCGACGGCTGGTTCGGCATCCTGATCGGCGTGTTCGCGGTCGGCCTGGCGGCGTTCTGCCTCATCCTCGACTTCGACTTCATCGACAAGGGCGTCAAGGGCGGCCTGCCGGCCAAGTACGCCTGGACGGCGGCGTTCGGTCTCACCGTCACGCTGGTCTGGCTCTACCTCGAGATCCTGCGCCTGCTCGCCATCCTCCGGGGTGAATGAGCGCGCCGCAGTAGGCAGCGTCTGACACAGACGGCCCGTCCCGTGAGCTCACGGGACGGGCCGTTCTTCGTTGGTGTCCGTCCGGCCTGCGGCCCGGGGACCGTGTCGTTCGGTCGCGGACGGACGACTGTGGGGTGTCCGCCTCAGGTGTGCGGTGGGGCCGCGGGGCGCGGCTCGGGCGCGGCTCAGCCGAAGTTGCGGGCGGCGCGGCGCAGGTCGGCCTCGTGCACGATGGCCGTCGCGTGGCCATGAGCCAGGCCGTGCTCGTCGCGGAGCCACCTGACGCGGTCGTCGAACCGCAGGAAGGCAGGTCCGGCCTCCAAGGCCGCGAACCACTCCGGGAGTTCTCGCCCGGTGACGCCGGGAACACGGGCGAGAAGGTTGCGATGGGTCTCGTCGGAGTGATTCAGGCTCATGGCTGCCTCCGAGGCTGTCGAGGTCTCCGTATATCGACTGTGCCGCACGACCCCGGGTGACACAACCCTTTCCCCAAGACCAACTCCGGATCGGGGCGGCCCCAGGCCGGCCCTCCGGCCGGCCGCCGCGCGTCAGCCGAGGCGCTCGAGGATGATCGCCATGCCCTGACCGCCGCCGACGCACATCGTCTCCAGCCCGATCGACGCGTCGCGGGTGCGCAGGCCGTTCACCAGCGTCGTCATGATCCGCGCGCCGGTGGAGCCGAACGGGTGGCCGAGCGCGATGGCGCCGCCGTGCACGTTGAGCTTCGCGTAGTCGATGCCGAGCTGCCGGGCGCTGGGCACCACCTGGGCGGCGAACGCCTCGTTGATCTCGACCAGGTCGACGTCGTCGATGGTCATGCCGGCTCGCTGCAGCGCCCGCCGCGAGGACTCGACCGGGCCGAGGCCCATGATCTCCGGCGACAGCGCCGACGCCGCCGTCGCGACGATGCGGGCCAGGGGCGTCAGCCCGAGCTCGCGGGCGCGGGTGTCGGACATGATGACGACCGCCGCCGCGCCGTCGTTGAGCGGCGTGCAGTTGCCCGCCGTCACCGTCCCGTCCGGCCGGAACACCGGCTGCAGCGCGGCCAGTTTGTCCAGCGTGGTGCCCGGGCGCGGGCTGTCGTCGTTGTCGACGACCTGGCCGTCGGGCCGGGTGATCGGGACGATCTCGCGGGCGAAGAACCCGTCCTTCGCCGCCTGCTCGGCCCGCGACTGCGAGAGGACGGCGAACTCGTCCTGGTCGGCGCGGGTGACGCCGGCGTAGGTGGCGACGTTCTCGGCGGTCTGGCCCATCTGGATGTACACGTCGGGCAGCCCGCCGCCGGCCCGCGGGTCGTGCCACGTCTCGTTCGTCTCCGCATACCGGACGGTGCGCGCCTGCGCGTCGGCGAACAGCGGGTTCTGCGTCTCGACCGGGTCGACGCCGGCGCCGCCGAAGCCGACGTAGCGCGAGACGCACTCGACGCCTGCCGACACGAACAAGTCGCCCTCGCCGGCCTTGATCGCGTGGAACGCCATGCGCGCCGTCTGCACCGACGAGGCGCAGAACCGGTTGATCGTCGCCGCCGGCAGCTCGTCCAGCCCGAGCTGTACGGCGATGCGGCGGGCGACGTTGCCGCCCTGCTCGTCGCGCGGCTCCGCACACCCCACGTAGAGGTCGTCGATGGTGGCGGGGTCGAGCGCCGGCACCTGGTCGAGCGCCGCGCGGATCGTCGCGACAGCGAGGTCGTCCGGCCGCACGTCGATCAGCGACCCCTTGTACGCCCGCCCGATCGGCGACCGCGCGGTGGCGACGATGACTGCCTCGGGCATGGCGGGCTCCTTCGACCGGGGGTTACTCGCTGGTAACTCTACGATACCCGCCGGTGGGCGGGTCAGACCCGCTCGGGCGCGTCGGGCAGTGGCCGCCGGCGGCGGTGGCGCAGCTGCGCCCAGGGGCCGCGCGGTCCGCGGGTCCGGCCCTCGACCGTCGCCGCCGCGACCTCGGTGCCGGCATGGTCCGCCGCGGCCACCGCGGCGAGCGACACCGGCAGCACGCCGTCGCCGCGGCCGAGTTCCGGCGTCTCGTCGCCGGGCGCCCAGAGGCCGAGCGAGCCGATCAGCGACGGCAGGACGGCGGCGGCCGCGTGCGCGTAGCCGGCCGACGACGGGTGGAACTGGTCCTCGCTGAACAGTTCGCCCGGCGCCGCCTCGAACTCGGGGCCCAGGATCGAGCCCAGCGACACCGAGCGGCCGCCGGCCGCGACGACCGCGATGGTCTGGGCGGCGGCCAGCTGCCGGCTCGCCCGCCGGGCCAGCCAGCGCAGCGGCGGCCGGATCGGGCGGATGGTGCCGAGGTCGGGACACGTCCCGACGACCACCTGGCAGCCGGACGCGCGCAGCCGCCGCACGGCCTCGTCGAGCAGCCGGACCGACTCGGTCAGCTTCACCTGGTGGGTGATGTCGTTGCCGCCCACGATCAGCAGCGCGACGTCGGGTGCGGCGGCCGTCGCGCGGTCGAGCTGGTCGGCGAGGTCGGCCGTCTGCGCGCCGACCTGCGCGACGGTGGTGAGGGCGACCGGGCGGTGCGCCACCTCGGCCAGCCCGGCGGCGAGCAGCGCGCCGGGCGTCTCGTCGGAATGACGGACGCCGTAGCCGGCCGCCGCGGAGTCACCGGCGACGATGAACGAGAGCGGCGGGTCGTCGCCGGTGCCGTAGACGCCGTCGGGGTCGGGCGGGCCGCCGAGCGGGCGGCCGGTGATACTGCGCCGAGCCAGCTTCGCCTGCAGCCGCAGGAGTCCGTAGCCGGCCGCGCCCAGCAGGCTGAGGCCACCACCCCCGTACGCGGCGAGACGACGTGCCGTCTGAGCGCTGACCATGCCGACCACCGTTCGACTCTAGTCGTTGGATGTCGTCTGCCGGCCGACCTCAGACGAACCCGAGGCCCGGCCCAGGTCAGCCGCGCCCTCGGCTAATCTCGGCATCGTGGAGTACTACGAGAACGTCCTCGACCTCATCGGCGATACCCCGCTGGTCCGACTGGGCACGGTCGCCGAAGGCCTGCCGGCCACGGTGCTCGCCAAGGTCGAGTACCTGAACCCGGGCGGCTCGGTGAAGGACCGCATCGCCACCCGGATGATCGAGGACGCCGAGAAGGCCGGTCTCATCGGCCCCGGCGGGACGATCGTCGAGCCGACGAGCGGCAACACCGGCGTCGGGCTGGCGCTGGTCGCGCAGCGCAAGGGCTACCGCTGCATCTTCGTCTGCCCCGACAAGGTGAGCGAAGACAAGCGCAACGTGCTCAAGGCCTACGGCGCCGAGGTCGTCGTCTGCCCGACCGCGGTCGCGCCCGAGGACCCCGACTCGTACTACTCCGTCTCCGACCGCCTGGTCCGCGAGACGCCCGGCGCCTGGAAGCCCGACCAGTACTCCAACCCGGCCAACCCGCGCTCGCACTACGAGACCACCGGCCCGGAGCTGTGGAAGCAGACCGACGGCCGCATCACGCACTTCGTCGCGGGCATCGGCACCGGCGGGACCATCACCGGTGTCGGCCGCTACCTCAAAGAGGTCTCCGGCGGCAAGGTGAAGATCATCGGCGCCGACCCGGAGGGCTCGGTGTACTCCGGCGGCACCGGCCGGCCGTACCTCGTCGAGGGCGTCGGCGAGGACTTCTGGCCGCAGACCTACGACGCGGACATCTGCGACGAGATCATCGCGGCCTCCGACAACGACTCCTTCGAGATGACCCGCCGGCTGGCCCGCGAAGAGGGTCTGCTGGTCGGCGGTTCCTGCGGGCTGGCCGTCGTGGCGGCGCTGCGGGTGGCCGAGCGGGCCAGGCCCGACGACGTCATCGTCGTGCTGCTGCCCGACGGCGGCCGCGGCTACCTCTCCAAGGTGTTCGACGACGCCTGGATGACGTCGTACGGCTTCCTGCCGCCGGTCGAGGGCGTCACGGTCGGCGACGTCCTGCGCCGCAAGTCCGGCGAGATGCCGGCGCTCGTCCACACCCACCCGGCCGAGAGCGTCGCCGACGCCGTCCACATCCTGCGCGAGTACAACGTGTCGCAGATGCCGGTCGTGCGCGCCGAGCCCCCGGTCATGGCCGCGGAGGTGGCCGGCGCCGTCGTCGAGCGCGACCTCCTCGACGCGCTGTTCACCGGCGCCGCGCACCTGACCGACCGGGTCGAGCAGCACATGTCCAAGCCGCTGCCGATGGTCGGCGCCGGCGAGGCGGTCGCCGCCGCCGTCGAGGCGCTGCGCACGGCCGACGCGCTGCTGGTGGTCGGCGACGGCAAGCCGGTGGGCGTGCTGACCCGCACCGACCTGCTGGGCTACGTCGCCACGACCTGACGGCGGTCAGATCAGGTAGCCGCCGGTCACCCGGAGGTTCTGGCCGGTGACGAGCGCCGCCTTGCCGGCCAGCGACATCAGCTCTCCTCCAGGACCAGCGCGGTGGCGCCGCGGATCTCGACCACGCCGACGGTCGTGCCCTCCTCGAACGTCGACCGGCCGTCGTAGCTGCGCGCCGACCACACCTCGCCGGCCAGCTTGATCAGCCCTCGGTGCGCGTCGACCCGCTCGATCACCACGCCGTTCAGCCCGACCAGGGCCGCGGCGCCGAACGAGGACGGCGTCGGTTTCAGCAGCCGCTTCTTCGCGATCGGCCGGACGACGCCGAGCAGGGCCACGCTGACGCCGACCGCCACGAGCAGCTGCACGATGAACTCCGCGCCCATGCCGGCGGCGACGGCGCCGCTGGCCGCGCCGATGGACAGCATGAGGAAGAAGAAGTCGAGCGTCGTCAGTTCGATCGTGCCCAGGACGAGGGCGGTGCCGGCCCATCCCAGCACCCAGGCGTGGTCACTGAACCAGTCCCACAACGACTGCATGGCCGAAGTTTATTGACCAGCGCCGCTTTTGTGTCTATTGACGCGATGGCAACGTGTCGCGCGCTCAGTCGCGGACGAATCCGGGCATTGCCCCACGAGCCGGTCCGGCGCGGTGAAATTCCTGGTCGGAAGCGGGTTGTCGGGGTGGACGAGGTGCCGGCTTCCGGTACCGTTCCCCGCGGTTCCGGGGCCGGACGAATTTCGCCTCCGCCCCTGGGCGAACAGTGATCATCGAATGCGAATCCACGTGCCGAATCGGAGAGAATCGTTGCGTTACCACCTGCGTCACGGTGCCCGCGTCGCGGGCGCGCTGCTGGCCACCGCACTGGCGGGGGCCGGCCTGCTCGGCACCGCCGGAGTCGCGTCGTCCGACGAGACGCCAGACCCCGCGGTCACCCTGCTCGACCAGACCTTCGAGACCCTCGACGTGCTGCCGCGGATCATCGGCGGTGAGCCGGCGGCCGAGGGCGACTATCCCTGGATGGTCCGCCTCGACATCGGCGGCGGGCTGTGCGGCGGCGCCCTGTACGAGCCGGACCTGGTGCTGACGGCGGCGCACTGCGTCGCGCCCGGCACCGGCCCGAACACCGACATCACCGCGCTGATCGGCTCGGTCGACCTCGCCAGCGAGGACATCGTCGAGGTCGGCGGCGAGTACGTCTGGTCGGCCAACGCCGAGGGCATCGGCGGCGGGTTCCCGGACTGGGCGCTGATCCAGCTCGAGGAGCCGGTCGAGGACGTGCCGACGCTCGCCCTGGCGACCAGCGACGAGTACGACGAGGGCATGTTCACGGTGGCCGGCTGGGGCGCCGACGCCGAGGGCGGCGACCAGCAGCAGTTCCTGCTCGAGGCCGACGTGCCGTTCGTCCCGGACGACGAGTGCCTGGCCTCCTACCCCGACGACGAGGGCTGGGGCTTCGCCGCCGACGTCGAGCTGTGCGCCGGGTACGCCGAGGGCGGCATCGACAGCTGCCAGGGCGACTCCGGTGGCCCGCTGTTCCGTGACGACGAGAACGGCGAGCCCGTCCAGGTCGGCATCGTCAGCTGGGGCAACGGCTGCGCCCGGCCGAACTACCCGGGCATCTACACGCAGGTGAGCGCCGTCGCGGCGGCCATCGCCGAGACCGCCGAGGTCCGTACCGAGCCGGTCGTCGAGACCACCGCGGCCGAGACGACCATCGACACCCCGGTGACCATCGAGCTGGCCGGCAGCGACCCCGAGGGCGACGACCTGGAGTTCAAGGTCTACGCGCCCGAGTTCGGCGAGCTGACCCAGGACGAGGACGACCCGAGCGTGCTCACCTACACCCCGGCGGCCGGCTTCGAGGGCGAGGACACGTTCCACGTCGTCGCCAACGACGGCAAGATCGACTCCGCGCCGGCCGCGGTGACGGTGACCGTCGAGGGCGAGGCGCCGACGCCGACCCCGACGCCCACCGAGGAGCCGACGCCGGAGCCGACCGAGCAGCCGACGTCCACCCCGACCGACGACCCAGGCGACGGCGAGGAGCTGCCCGACACCGGCGCCGGCACGGGCACCGGCGTCGCGCTGGCGCTGCTGCTGGCCGGCGGCGCCGCCGTGGCGTTCCTCGCCCGGCAGCGGCTGATGGCAGGGAGCTGACGCACCGCACCACGCGCTGCACGAACGACGGCGGCGCCGCCCCACTCGCGGGCGGCGCCGCCGTCGTCGTCTGCCGGCATGCATAGTGGTGTCGCTGCCGCGTCCTCTTCAGAGGAGAGACGACGGGCGCGAGAGGTGTGAGCGTGGACGCAACGGCGGAACGCGAGTTCACGGAGTTCGTGGCGGCGCGGTCGATGGCGCTGCTGCGGACCGCCGTGGTGCTGACCGGCGACCGGCACCGGGCCGAAGACCTCGTGCAGGGCGCGCTGGCCAAGCTGGCCGGCCGCTGGCGGAAGGTCGACGACCCGGAGGCCTACACGCGGCGCATCATCTATCACGACCACGCCCGCTGGTGGCGCCGTCGCTCGGCCCGGTCCGAGGTGCTCGGTCCGGCCGTGCCGGAGCGGCCGGAGGCCGACCGCTCCGCCGACGCCGTCCGGCGCCTGGACCTGCGCTCCGCGCTGCAACAGCTCGGGCCGCGGCAACGGGCGGTGCTGGTGCTGCGCTACCTGGAAGACCTGCCCGAGGCCGAGGTCGCCCAGATCATGGGCTGCTCGGTCGGCACGGTGCGCAGCCAGGCGCACCGCGCGCTGGCCCGGTTGCGCACCCTCGTGCCGGAGCTGGACGAACGGATCGACGACGTGGAGGAGCTGCGACGATGAGCATCGAGACGATCCTGCGTGAGGCGTTCCAGGACGCGGCCGCCGACGCCGCGCCGGTCCCCGGGCTGGCGGCCGCCGCGCTGCGCCAGGCCCGTCGCCGGCGTACGGCGGCACGGAGCGCGGTGGCGGCCGGGGCGGTGGCCGCGGTCGCGGTGCCGGCCGGCCTGGCCGCGTCCGGCCGCGACTCCTCGGCGGTGGCGAGCGGCGACGCGGACATCCTGCCCGCGCCCGAGGTTCGCGAGCTGACCGACGACGAGCTGGCCGCCGCCCTGGACCACTGCTTCGGCGGGCCGGGGCTGCCGCCGGCTCCCACGGGCGAGCCGATCCACGGCGTCCAGGTGCAGGACCCGCCCGCCCCCGAGGCGGTGGCGACCTGGGTGATCACCCGGTCCGGCGGCGAGGACGTCATCGAGTGCGCGCTGACCGCCGACGGCGACCCCGCCGTCTACCCCGTCGCGATGGCCGCCGAGGAGGCGGAGCACCTGCGCGTGCTCGACCCGTCTCTCAGCGGGGGCCGGTTCACCGATCCGGTGACCCGGGTGACGGTGCAGCCGCCCGGCGAGCCGGAGCGCGACGCCGCCCTGTGGGGCGACTTCTGGTTCTACCCCTCGCAGCGGTGGATCCTCGGCGGCCCGAGCTGCCCGGCCGACGACCCGATTGCCGGCGACGAGCTCTCCCCGGGCTACGTCGTGCGCGGCTACGACGCCGGCGGCGACGAGATCGCCCAGGTGTGGACACCGGCGCAGCCGGGGGAGTGCGCGCCGGTCGGCTGAGCCGGCGGCGGCCGGGCCGGCGACTGAGAGCGCTCTGAGAACCGTGTGAGAGCATGATCGGCATGGCCTCCGGAGCGCGTCGTGCCGGTCTCCCCGATCGGGGACGCAACCGGACGCCGGAGCGTTCGTCAGGCCGCCGCGGCCGCGGGCTCGGCCTCCTGGTTCCGTGCCTGGCGGCGCTCGCCGTCGTCGGCTGGGCGGTGGCGCCCTCCGGCGAGCCGGCGCCCCAGCGGGCCGCCGCGCCGCTCGCCGGCCAGCCGGCCGACCCGCAGGCCCGCCCGCCCAAGACCCTCGTCGTCATGCCGGCCGCGCGTCCAACGTCGCCGCCGACTCCGTCGGCCCCGCAGATCCCCGCCACCGGGCCGGGCACGTTCACCGTCACGCCCGGCCAGAGCGGCCGGGCCGGCACCGAGGGCACGCTGCTCACCTACACCGTCGAGGTCGAGACCGGGCTGCCGTTCGACCCGATCGAAGTGGCCGCCGTCGTCGACACCACGCTGGCCGACCCGCGCAGCTGGATCGCCGGCGGCGACTTCTCGTTCCAGCGAGTGCCGGCCGGCGGCGACCTGCGGATCCTGATCGCCACCCCGGGCACCACCGATCAGCTGTGCGCGCCGCTGCGCACCAACGGCGAGGTGTCCTGCCGCAACGGCGACAACGTCGTGCTGAACGCGCTGCGCTGGGCGGTCGCCGTCCCCCACTACAACGGCGACGTCGCCGGCTACCGCCAGTACGTGGTCAACCACGAGGTCGGCCACGCACTGGGCGAAGGCCACGTCGACTGCCCGGCGCCGGGCCAGGTCGCGCCGGTCATGCTCCAGCAGACCTACAGCCTGGACGGCTGCCTCCCGAACGCCTGGCCGCATCCCTGACGGGCCGTGACCCCGTCGTGACCGTCCCGGCCGACTGGGGGTCAACCGGACCTTCACGGCTCCGGACCGGTCTCCCTACGGTCGTGGTGACACCAACGGGAGGATCGGCACATGCTGACGACACACTCGCGAGCGCGCCGCCGGACGATGGGACGGCTGGCCGGTGCGGCGTTCGCGGCCGGGCTGACCGCCACGACACTGTTCGCCGCGTCCGGCCCGGCTCAGGCCACGCCCGCGCCCGCCACGGCGGCCATGGCCTACGACCACACGTACGTCGCGCTGAACCTGGACAAGTGTCAGCATGTGCGCCGCCAGTACAGCAGCTGGGCCTGGGTCAGCACCTGCTACCCGTACGTCGATTCGACCGGCGGCTACTGGGCCTTCGACTGGACCTGCCGCGTCTGCTAGCGCCGCACGTGGCGTCCCCGTGGTCGTCAGGCCACGGCGTGGACGGGCTCGGCGGCCGCCCCGCCTTCGGCCGTCACCGCCCCGAAGGCCTGCTCCAGCGCGCCGACCGCGGACCCCAGCACGTCGGCGGGATAGGTGAACGGCAGCCGCAGCCGCCGCTCGAACGTGCCGTCGACGCCGAACCGCGGGCCGGCCGCCAGCCTGATGCCGTGCCGCTCCGCGGCCACCACCAGCCGGCTGGACACCGGCGCGCCGAGTTCGCACCACAGCACCAGCCCGCCGGCCGGCACCCGCGCCCGCCACGACGGCAGCCGCTGCGCCAGCGCCGCCACCAGGGCGTCGCGGCGGATGCGCAGCTCCGCGTGACGGGCCGGCAGGGCCGCGTCGAGGCCGCGCAGCAGCTCCGCGACCGCCAGCTGCTCGACCACCGGCGAGCCCATGTCGACACTGGCGCGGACGGCGGCCAGCCGGCGGATCAGCGCGGTGCCGGCCCGCGCCCAGCCGATCCGCAGCCCACCCCAGAGCGTCTTGCTCGCGCTGCCGACCGTCACCGTCAGGTCGTCAGGCAGGAAGGTCGCCAGCGGCGGCGGCACCGGCCCGTCCAGCGCCAGCTCGACCAGCGTCTCGTCGACGACGGTGAGGGTGCGGCTGCGGGTCAGGACGGCGCCCAGCTCGCGCCGTTCAGCCTCGGTGGCCAGCAGCCCGGTGGGGTTGTGGAAGTCGGGCATCAGGTACGCCAGCCGGGGCGCGGTCTGCCGGACGGCGGCCGCGACGGCGCCGAGGTCCCAGCCGTCGCCGGCCAGCGCGACCGGGACCGCGGTGGCGCCGTGTCGGCCGATCGCGTCCAGCGCGTTCGGGTAGGTCGGCTGCTCCACGAGCACGCGGTCGCCCGGCCCGGTGACCAGCTGCAGGACCAGCGTGAACGCGTGCTGCGCTCCGGACGTGACGAGCACCTGGCCGGGCAGGGTGGGCAGGCCGCGCGCCGTCAGCCGGTCAGCGACAGCCGCGCGCAGGTCGGGCAGCCCGAACAGGTGGTAACCCGAGCCCGGCAGGTGCAGCGGCAGCTGCTCGAGCGCGGCGTCGTAGGCCCGGCGCACCTCGGCCGGGGCCTCCGGCGCGGCGTGCGCGAGGTCCAGCAGGTCCGAGCCGTCGGCCGCCCACGGTGTCCACGCCGGACCCGTGCCGCTGCCGCCCACCCGTGAGCCGCCCGGCCGGGAGGTTCGCGACGGCGGCAGCGCGGTCCGGGTGCCCGAGCCCTGCCGGCTGACGGCGTACCCGCCGCCGCGCAGCTCGTCGTAGGCCGCGGTGACGGTGGTCCGGCTGACGCCCAGCGCGGCCGCCAGCTCGCGCTCGCCGGGCAGCCGGGTCTCCAGCGGCAGCCGTCCGTCGAGGACCAGGCGCCGGATCGCCGCCGCGACGCGGGCGTACGCCGGTCCGCCGGCCTCGGACCGGTCGCCGATCAACGTCGCCAGTTGGGAGCCTGTGACGGTGCGCACCAGTCCACTCTGGCACGATTGGCTATGGAAGAACAGGCCACTCGTCGGTGAGAATGGTCGCGTGATGACCCGCCGCCTGTCCCAGCTCTTCGCCGGCCTGCTGCTCTACGGCTTCAGCATGGCCTTGCTCATCGAGGCCGGCCTCGGCCTGGACCCGTGGGACGTCCTGCACCAGGGCATCGCCGAGCGGACCGGCCTGACCATCGGCACCGTGGTCATCGTGGTCGGCGTGCTGGTGCTGCTGTTGTGGATCCCGCTGCGGCAGAAGCCCGGCGTCGGCACCATCGCCAACGCGCTGCTGATCGGGCTGGCCGCCGACGCGTCGATCTGGCTGCTGCCCGCGCCGGAGCCGCTGGCGGTGCGCATCGTGTTCATGGTGTCCGGCGTCATGCTGAACGCTGTCGCCACCGCGGCCTACATCGGCGCCCGGCTCGGCCCCGGCCCGCGCGACGGCCTGATGACCGGACTGGTCCGGCGGACCGGTCGTTCGGTGCGACTGGTCCGGACCTCCATCGAGGTGGTCGTGCTGGCCACCGGCTGGCTGCTCGGCGGCACCGTCGGCGCCGGGACCGTGGTCTATGCGCTGTCGATCGGCCCGCTGGTACACCTGCTGCTGCCGAAGTTGCAGGTCCGTGAGCCGATTCGCGTCGCCGCCGTGACCTCGGCGAGTTAGAGTCGCATCTCGTGCACGGATTCGAGACGCGAGCCATCCACGCGGGCCAGGCGCCCGACCCCCGGACCGGGGCGGTCATCACCCCCATCTACGCCACCAGCACTTACGCCCAGGACGGCGTCGGCGGGCTGCGCGAGGGGTACGAGTACAGCCGCACCGCCAACCCGACGCGCACCGCGCTGGAGGAGTGCATCGCCGCGCTCGAGGGCGGCGCCCGGGGGCTCGCGTTCGCCAGTGGCATGGCGGCCGAGGACACCCTGCTGCGGGCCGTCCTGAAGCCCGGCGACCACATCGTCATCCCCGACGACGCCTACGGCGGCACGTTCCGGCTGGTCAGCAAGATCGCGCAGAAGTGGGGCGTCGACTGGACCGCGGCGCCGGTCACCGACGCCGCGGCCGTGCGGGCCGCGGTCCGCCCCGAGACGAAGATCATCTGGGTCGAGACGCCGACCAACCCGCTGCTCAGCGTCGCCGACATCGCCGGCCTCGCCGCCGTCGCGCGCGACGCCGGCGCGCTGTTCGTCGTCGACAACACGTTCGCGACGCCGTACCTGCAGCAGCCGCTGGCGCTCGGCGCCGACGTCGTCGTCCACTCGACCACCAAGTACTGCGGTGGTCACTCCGACGTCATCGGCGGTGTGCTGGTCGTCGCCGACACCGCCCTCGGCGACGAACTGGCCTACCACCAGAACGCCATGGGCGCCGTCGCCGGCCCGTTCGACGCGTGGCTCGTGCTGCGCGGCCTGAAGACGCTCGCCGTTCGCATGGACCGCCACAGCGACAACGCCGAGCGGGTCGTGCAGCTGCTGGAACGGCACCCGCGGGTCTCGCAGGTGCTCTACCCGGGGCTGCCCGGGCACCCCGGCCACGACGTCGCCGTCAAGCAGATGAGCCGGTTCGGCGGCATGGTGTCCTTCCGGCTGGGCGACGGTGAGCAGGCCGCGGTCGACGTCTGCAACCGGACGAAGCTGTTCACGCTGGGCGAGTCGCTCGGCGGCATCGAGTCGCTGATCGAGCACCCGGCCCGCATGACCCACGCCAGTGCCGCCGGCAGCCAGCTCGAGGTGCCCGGCGACCTCGTGCGGCTCTCGGTCGGCATCGAGACCGTCGACGACATCCTCGCCGACCTCAGCCAGGCGCTGGGCTGACCCTTCCCCGTGCCGCACGGCGCCCGTTAGGGTGTGCCGACGCCGCACGGATCGGGGAGATGCATGAGCTACAACGACCACCCGGAGCAGCAGTGGGGCAACGCCCAGTGGGCGCCCCCGCCGCCGGCCGGTGAGCCGTCCTCACTGGGCGGCCTGCGCACCGCGCTGACCGTGCTGTTCGTGGTCAGCTCGCTGTTCAGCCTGCTCTCGGTCGCCGCGTACGCCGGCCGCATCGGCTACGTCGACGAGGTCATCGAGAGCGGCAGCATCGACCGGCAGCGCGCCGAGGACGCCGACGCGTTCGTGGCCGGGTCCGTGATTTTGTGGTTCGTGGTGTTCCTCGCCATCGCGGCGGTGTTCATCGTGTGGCAGTACCGGCACGCGAAGAACGCCCGCGTGCTCGGCGCCCAGGGCCATGTCACCAGCCCCGGCTGGGCCGTCGGCGGCTGGTTCATCCCGCTGGCCAACTTGATCATCCCGGCGCGCAACCTCTTCCTCAACGCCCGCCGCTCCGACCTCGACGGCCAGCACGCCGCCACCGGCGGACGCGGCCCGGCGATCGTCGTCGTGTGGGCGGTCTGCTTCGCGCTGGCCGCGATCCTCGACCGTGGCGCCGCGGCCGGCGCACCCGACGAGGTGGACGCCGACTACCTCGACCGGCTGCAGAACGCCGACGGTCTCTCGCTGGCCGCCAACCTCGGCTACGTCGCGGCGGCCGTGCTGGCCATCGTCATGGTGCGGACGCTGACGTCACGGCAGGAGGCGGCGCTGCGGGCCCGGCTGGCCATGATCGGCGGGCAGGCGCAGCCGTACGGCTCCTGGCCGGCCGCCCCGCCCGGGTCGCCGTACGGGCAGGCGCCGTACGGTCAGGCTCCGTACGGCCAGGCCGGCCCGGCGCAGCCGTCCTACGGTCAGCCGTCCTACGGCCCGCCGCCGTCGCCGTACGAGCAGCCGCCGGCCGGTGACCCGTACGCCCAGCCCTCCAGTCCGCCGTCGGCGACGCCGGCCGGCTGGTCGCCGCAGCAACCCGCCCAGCCCGACCAGTCCGCGCCGCCGTCGCCGTTCGCCCAGCGGGCGAGCGCGACACCGGACGAGCCGGCCCCGTCGGACCCCGACGCCCCGCAGGGACCGCCCGCACCGCCGCCGGTGCCGCCGTCCTGACCCGTCCGGTCGCGCGTCAGGACGAGGCGCCCTCGCGCAGCACCGGCAGCACCTCGGCACCGATGCGGCGGATGGTGCCGGCCGGGTCGGCGCTGGCCACCTGCACCGCCACGTAGTCGGCCCCGACGTCGGTCACCAGCGGCAGGTACGCCTCGGTGAGCTGGTCGAGGTCGCGGACGATCGTGTACTTGCTGAGGATCTCCTGCCGGTCCATGGCGTCGGCGCGCTCGCGCAGCACCATGGGGTCGGCCACCTCGAGCCGTCCGGGCGCCCGCAGGCCACGCATCGAGACCAGCGCCTCCCAGGCCTCGTCGTCGCTGCCGGCGAGGACGACCCAGCGGGTCGCCATGACCGTCGTGCCGGCGCCACGGGCCGCGGCGGCCTCGCGGTACGGCGCGATGATGTTCGCGACGGTCTCGGCCGGGTCCTTGACGCTGGTGATGAGGCCCTCGCAGGTCTCGCCGGCGAAGGTCGCGGACTTCGGGCCGCCGGCCGCCATCCAGACCGGCGCGCGCCCGATCGGCGGGCTGTACAGCTTCGCCGTCCGGGCCTGGTAGTACTCGCCGTCGAAGTCGAGCTTCTCGCCGGCGAGCAGGCCGTGCATGATCGTCAGCGCCTCGCGCATGCGGGCGATCCGCTCGGTGTAGCCGGGGAACGCGTACCCCAGCGGCGCCTCGTTGATGGCCTCGCCGGTGCCGACGCCCAGGATGAACCGGCCGTTGGAGAGCCGGTCGACGGTCGCGGCGGCCTGCGCGATCAGCGCCGGGTGGTATCGGAACAGCGGGGCGGTGACGCTGGTGGCCAGCTCGACGCGGGAGGTGGCCTGCGCGACGGCGCCGAACCAGGACCACACGTAGCTGGCGGCCGAGACGTCGTCGACCCACGGGTGGAAGTGATCGGCCCCGGTGACCACGTCGAATCCCACCTCTTCGGCGAGGACGGCGTGGTCCAGCAGGACCTCGGGCTGGTAGGACTCGTGACTGCACAACCAGGCTAGTTTCACTGTCTCACTCTATATCTTGTATCTGATTACGGCTAGAGCCGTACCGGTCGTGAAGCGATCATAGGCAGCCGGGTGACAGGATCGTCGTATGAGTACTGTCTCCATGGCGGACGTGGAAGCCGCGCGCGAGTTGCTGCGCGACGTCGTGCGACCCACTCCGCTCGAGGACTCCCGCTGGCTGGCCGGACGGGTCGGCGGCCGGGTCCATCTGAAGTGCGAGAACCTGCAGCGCGCCGGGTCGTTCAAGATCCGGGGCGCCTACGTGCGCATCGCCCGGCTGTCCGAGCAGGACCGCGCCCGCGGCGTGGTGGCGGCCAGTGCCGGCAACCACGCCCAGGGTGTCGCGCTCGCGGCCAGCATGCTGCACACGAAGGCGACGGTGTTCATGCCCGAGGGCGCTGCCATCGTCAAGGAGAAGGCCACCCGGGCCTACGGCGCCGACGTGCGGTTCGCCGGCACCAGCATCGACGACGCCCTGCTCGAGGCGCGCGCGTTCGCGGCCGAGACCGGCGCCGTGCTCATCCACCCGTTCGACCACCCCGACATCGTGGCCGGTCAGGCCACCGTCGGCATGGAGATCCTGGAGCAGTGCCCCGACGTGCGGACGATCGTCGTCGGCACCGGCGGGGGCGGGCTGACGGCGGGCATCTCGCTGGCCGTGCACCACCTCAAGCCCGGCGTGCGGGTCGTGGGCGTGCAGGCCGAGGGCGCCGCGGCGTACCCGACGTCGCTCGCGGCGGGCAAGCCGGTCGCGCTGGAGCGGATGTCGACGATGGCCGACGGCATCGCGGTCGGCTGTCCCGGCGACGTCCCGTTCGCGATGATCCAGGAGTACGTCGACTCCGTCGTCACCGTGTCCGAGGAGTCGCTGTCGCGGGCGCTGGTGCTGCTGCTCGAGCGGGCCAAGCTGGTCGTCGAGCCGGCCGGCGGCGCCGCCGTCGCGGCGCTGCTGGACGACCCCGGTGCATACGAGCCGCCGGTCGTCGCCGTCCTGTCCGGCGGCAACATCGACCCGCTGCTGCTGTTGCGGGTCATCCGGCACGGCATGGCCGCCGCCGGCCGCTACCTCGCGCTGCGGGTCCGGGTGCCCGACGCGCCCGGCGGGCTGGCGCAGCTGCTGTCCGAGCTCGCCGCCGTCAACGCCAACGTGCTCGACGTCGTGCACGAGCGCACCGGCTCGACGCTGTCGATCGAGGAGGTCGAGATCGCGCTGCAGCTGGAGACGCGTGGGCCCGAGCACTGCGAGCGGGTGCTGGCCAAGCTGCGCGAGTCCGGCTATCCGGTTTCCATTTCAGGAGATTGACTTGCCGATCTGGTAGATGCACTTGACGTTTTGATAGTTCAGGTTCCACCATGGGCGCATGGACACCCTCAGCGTGCGTGAGATCCTCGAGCAGGTCGCCGACGGGCGGCTCGACCCCACCCGGGCGGCCGTCCTGCTCGACCAGATCGCGGACGAGACGGCGGACGCGCCCACCGGCGCCGAGACCGTCGAGCCCGCCGATGCCGAGACGGCCGAACCCGTCGACGCGCCGGCCGGGGCTGCTGGGGCCGCGGCCGGAGCGGGCGCCGGCCCCACCGGGTGGTCCGGCCCGGCCGGAGCGAGCGGCCCGGTCACGCCGCAGAAGATCACCCGGGTGCAGGTGCGGGCCACCTCACGGCGGGTGGTCATCGTCGGCGACCCCAGCGTCGCCACGGTCGCCGTCAACGGCCAGCACACGGTGCGGCGCGACGGCGCCATGCTGCACGTCACCGGAGAGTCCGAGCTGGTCCCCGGCGACGGCGCGTTCGTGCTGCTGGCCGGCGGCTGGCGCGACTTCGCCAGCCGGTTCCAGAACCCCGGCCAGCTGCTCGACCTCCACGTCCGCGTCAACCCCGACCTCGCGGTCGGCGCCGAGGTCATCGCCGGCTCGCTGCAGGTCGACCACCTGCCGGCGCTCGACCACCTCAGGGTGACGGCCGGGTCGCTGCGGGTGCGCGGGCTGGAGAGCCCGGTCGACCTCCTGGTCCAGGCCGGCTCCGCGCAGGTCGAGACCCGCCAGCTGGCCGGGCACTCGCGCATGCGCTGCGAGTCCGGGTCGCTGCAGCTGACGCTGCTCGACGGGTCCGACGTCCGCATCCGCTCCGACGTCCAGCTCGGCCGGTTCCGCACGGTGCCCGAGCGCACCGGGCGCGACCGCGACCGCGACGTCGTCCTCGGCACCGGCGCCGCGGAGATCCAGGCCGAGGTCGTCATGGGCGACATCACGGTCCGGCTGCCCGAAGGGGCGCAGCGATGATCGGCGGCTTCCCGCAGCCCCAACACCTGCACCAGCCGCCGTCCGACTGCCCGGTCTGCGGCGTGAAGCTGCACGTCACCCGGCTCGGCTGCGAGTCCTGCGGCACCGAGCTGTCCGGCCGGTTCGCGTCCTGCCCGTACTGCTCGCTCACCCCGCAGGACCAGAAAATCCTTGGCACCTTCCTGGTGTCGAGAGGCAATATGAGGGAGCTCGCGCGCGAGCTGGGGGTCAGCTACCCGACCGCCCGGCAGCGCTTCACCGAGCTGCTCGAGCGGCTCGGCCTCGAGACGCCGGCCGAGACCGGTGCCGAGCGCGCCGGTTCCGTCGACCGCGAAGACGTCCTGCGCCGGCTGGCCGCCGGCGAGCTCGACCTGGACGAGGCGACCACGCTGCTGGGCTGATCGCTTGATAATAGAAGGCTTCGCTTATATAAGTAATCACTGGCGCTGGTAGCCGCCGAGGCCGGTCCGATCGCGGCCCGACCTTGTCGGGGGCACCTGCCACGATGCCTCCATCCAACACGAGAGGACACCACCGTGAACGCCATCACCGCCGAGGGTCTGGTCAAGACCTTCGGCTCCGGGGAGAAGGCCGTGAAGGCCGTCGGGGGCGTCGACCTCGTCGTGCCCGAGGGCACCGTGGTCGGTCTGCTCGGGCCGAACGGCGCCGGCAAGACCACCACGGTCCGCATGCTCACGACGCTGCTCGCGCCCGACTCCGGGCGCGCCGTCGTCGCCGGTCACGACGTCGTCCGCGAACCGCAGGCGGTGCGGTCGAAGATCGGCCTGTCCGGCCAGTACGCGGCGGTCGACGAGAACCTCACCGGACGCGAGAACCTCTGGCTGTTCGGGCGCCTCTACCAGCTGTCCAGCAAGGACGCGTCGAAGCGGGCGGCCGAGCTGCTCGAGCAGTTCAACCTCACCGACGCGGCCGACCGCACGCTCAAGACCTACTCCGGTGGCATGCGGCGCCGGCTCGACCTCGCCGGCAGCCTCATCGTCCGGCCGCAGCTGCTGTTCCTCGACGAGCCCACCACCGGTCTCGACCCCAGCAGCCGGCTTGACCTCTGGGACGTCATCCGCGAGCGGGTGGCCGAGGGCTCGACCATCCTGCTGACCACGCAGTACCTCGAAGAAGCCGACGCGCTGGCCGACAACATCGTGGTCATCGACCACGGCGTCATCATCGCTCAGGGCACGGCCGACCAGCTCAAGGCCCAGATCGGCGGCGAGCGCATCGAGGTCATCGTGCACGACCCCGAGGCGCTCGGGAAGGCCGAGCAGGTGCTCAACCTCGGCAGCGGCGGCCAGTGCCTCCGCGACGACCACACCCGCAAGCTCACCGTGCCCACGCACACCGGCTCCAAGGGCCTCATCCAGGTCATCCGCGACCTCGACGAGGCCGGGGTCGCCATCGACGACATCGCGCTGCGCCGGCCCACGCTCGACGACGTGTTCGTCAAGCTCACCGGCCGGCACGCAGAGGACGAGGACACGCAGGCCGAGACGGCCAAGGGGAGGGCATCGTGATCACCGACGCCATGCCGACCGCCGCCGCGCCCAGCCGCGTCGGCCTCAACCAGGCGTTCACCGACGCCATGACCATGACGTGGCGCAACATCCGGGCCGGCTGGCGGGTCCCGGACAACCAGATCTACATGTTCATCCAGCCGATCATGTTCGTGCTGCTTTTCGCGTACGTGTTCGGCGGCGCCATCAACGTGCCGGGCGTCGACTACGTCGACTTCCTCATGGCCGGCATCTTCGTGCAGACCATGGCGTTCGCCTGTGCGCCGGCCAGCGTCGGTCTCGCCGACGACATGCAGAAGGGCCTCATCGACCGGTTCCGCTCGCTGCCCATGGCGCGGTCCGCGGTCATCGCCGGGCGGGTCATCGCCGACCTGGTGAACCAGCTCATCGTGCTGGTCATCATGATCGTCTGTGGCTTCATCGTGGGCTGGACGTTCCACAACGGGTTCGGCCAGTTCCTGGCGGCCGTCGGACTGCTCATGCTGTTCGCGTTCGCCATGCTCTGGGTCGGCGCCTACATCGGCCTGTCGGTCGGCAGCCCCCAGGTCGCCGCCTCGGCCGGGCTCATCTGGCTGTTCCCGGTCGTCTTCATGTCCAACGTGTTCGTCGACCCGTCGACCATGCCGTCGGTGGTCCAGGCCATCGCCGAATGGAACCCGGTCAGCGCCATCGCGTCCGGCGCGCGTGAGCTGTTCGGCAACCAGAGCCTGGTCGACTCCGACGCCTGGCCCATGCAGAACCCGGTGCTCGCCTCGCTGCTGTGGTGCCTGCTCATCATCGCCGTCTTCGCGCCGCTGGCGGTGCGCAAGTACAAGAAGGCGTCCAGCAAGTAACGAGGCCGCCGCAACGACGCCGCCCGCCCGGTCGCGAGGACCGGGCGGGCGGTTCGGTTGTCCGGGCGGACGTTCGCCGGGGCGTACCGTTCGCCGTCCCCGGTCTAAAGGACTGGCAGCTATCAGGGGACGGGGCGAGTCTGGGCACACCTCAATGTTCGCAGCCGTGGCCCGGTCAGCAGCTGGGGATTCCGTGATCATCGGCGATCACGGTGTCCTGGAGCCTGTTGCGCTTTCGGCTGTCGCCGCGATGGGCCGGGAGATCTTCCTGTGCGCGTCTCGCACTGTCGGCCAGGTGCCGCCCTTGGCAAGGCTGGTCGTCGTGATTGCGCCCGATATGCCCGGCCTCGTTCGACGACCAGCCTAGCCAAGGCGGTCGGGCGTCGGGGCGGGAACGGCGGCCGCCGAAGATTCTTCGGCAACGCCCGCGCCGCACGCCATTCCGCAACAGGCTCCCTGGCCCCGGCGATCGCCGATGATCACGCATCCCCAGGCGCGACCCCCTCCCAACATGATCATCAACCTTCTGGGCTGCTATGGAGCCTGTTGCTTTTTGAAAGATGAGAACGATGTTCATCCACGGGGCAACTTGGCCGCTGCAAAGGCGCTGGTCAGCGAGGTGGGCTTTCGCCATTTGATCAAGGGCCCTCCACTTGGGCCTATTTTCAGCCCGTTTTCGCGTTGTTCCCCCCACCTCGCCTGGACGGAGCCTCATTCAGCAACAGGCTCTATGACGACACAATAGGTTGATGATCATGGAACGAGGGCAGCCACGTCATGAACGACGCCGCCCGCGCGGTCGCGAGGACCGGACGGGCGGCGTCGGTGTCTGCGGGGCGCTGGGTCAGGCGCCGTACGGCTTGGCGCTGACGACCTTGACCTTGATGGTGGCCCCGTTGGGCGCCTGGTAGGACGCCTTGTCGCCGACCTTCTTGCCGCTGATGGCCGCGCCGAGCGGCGACTTCAGCGAGTACACGTCGATGTCGACGGAGTCGTCCAGGGTCGCCAGCTCGCGCGAGCCGAGCAGGAACCGCTCGGCGTCGTCGTCGCCTTCGAACTTGACCTCGATGATCATGCCGGGCTCGACGACCCCGTCGTCCGGCGGCTCGCCCACCTGGGCGCGCTGGAGCAGCTGCTGCAGGGCGTGGATGCGGGCCTCCTGCTTGCCCTGCTCGTCCTTGGCCGCGTGGTACCCGCCGTTCTCGGACAGGTCGCCCTCGGAGCGCGCCTCTTCGATCTGTCGCGCGATCTCGAGTCGAGCCGGCCCCATCAGGTGCTCGAGCTCCTGCTTGAGGCGGTCGTACGCCTCTTGGGTGAGCCAAGCAACGTTGTCGCTGGTAGCGGTCACGGCAACTGCTCCTCGGGTGTCTATCGGTTCGGCCGCACGCTGTGTGGGTGTGCTTCGCCGCCGGGCGGTTCGCCCGGTCAAGGTGGTGACGGGGAAAGAACAAGAATACAAGCAATGCGCCGCGCCGACGATTGTCGCAGGTCAGCGATCTGCCGCCGGGCACAAGGCGGCGGCCGGGGGGCGTCCGGGCGCTACTCGGAGGCGGGGTGGCAGCCGCGCAGTTCGGGGACGATGCCGTCGCCCTCGAGCGGGATGTCGGCGGGGACGACCAGGTGCTCGTCGGGGCCGGCGGGGACCTCGAGGTCGACCTGGCCGACGATGATGCGCCGCAGGTCGACGGCGACGAGGTCGCAGGTGACGGCGAGGCCGGCGTCGCGGCGGATCTCGACGCGGGCGGTCAGGACGCCGTCGCGCGGCTCGTCCCACGAGAGCAGCTCGGCGTCGACGGTCGGACCGCTGGCCGAGCGCACGATCAGCAGAGCCACCACGGCGGCCACCAGCACCACCCCGGCCACCACCGCCACGAGCACGCCCCGGCCGCTGCGCGCGCCGGGTGCGCCGCCGCCCGCCGACCGGCCGTAGCGTTGCGCCAACAGGTCGCTCTCGGCGGTCTCGTGGTCGCTCATGCGGGATGTCCCCAGGGGCTGCGGGCGTTGTTGTCAGTGGCGTGCGGCACCATTATCTCCGGAGGCGGCGGACGCGGTGCGCCCGCCCCACCAGGATCGTGCCGCCTCGGGCAGCGGGGGCGAACCGGCCGGTGGGCGCCGTCACGCCTGACGAGTTCCGTTCGACCGATGGGGTATCCGGTGTCCGAGCAGCTGCGGCTGATGCACGTCCACGCTCATCCCGACGACGAGTCCAGCAAGGGTGCGGCGTCGACGGCCCGTTACGTCGCCGAGGGCGTCGAGGTGCTCGTCGTCACGTGCACCGGCGGCGAGCGCGGCTCCATCCTCAATCCGAAGATGGACCGCCCCGAAGTGCTGGCCAACATCTCCGAGATCCGCCGCAAGGAGATGAACTCCGCGCGCGAGATCCTCGGCGTCGAGCAGGAGTGGCTGGGCTTCGTCGACTCCGGGCTGCCCGAGGGCGACCCGCTGCCGCCGCTGCCCGACGGCTGCTTCGGGCTCATGTCGGTGGAGAAGGCGGCCGAGCCGCTGGTCGAGATCATGCGCCGGTTCCGCCCGCACGTCGTCACCACCTACGACGAGAACGGCGGCTACCCGCACCCCGACCACATCATGTGTCACAAGATCACCGTCGCGGCGTTCGAGGCGGCCGCCGACCCCACGCGCTACGTCGGCAGCGGCGACCCGTGGCAGCCGCTCAAGCTGTACTACCACCACTCCTTCAGCCGCATGCGCCTGCAGGCGCTCGGCGACGCCATGGAGAAGCGCGGTCTCACCTCGCCGTACACCGAGTGGCTGGCCGAGTGGGACGGCGACGAGAACTGGGACGACCGCGTCACCACCCGGGTCGAGTGCGCCGAGTACTTCTCGGTGCGCGACCGCGCGCTGCTGGCGCACGCCACCCAGATCGACCCCGACGGCTCCTGGTTCGCCGTCCCGCTCGAGCTGGCCCAGCAGGCCTGGCCCACCGAGGACTACGAGCTCGTGACGTCGCACGTGTCCACTCAGACCCCCGAGGACGACCTCTTCGCGGGACTGCGGTGAGCACGGTGCCCGTGTGCGGTGCCACAATGGGGCGGCGGGGGACACGCGAGGAGAAGACAGGTTTCTGATGGGCATCGTGCAGGCGGTGGCGCTCACCGCGGCGGAGTCTGACGCGGACGACTCCGGCGTCGGCCCCGGCCTGTACGGCTTCCTGGTGATGGTCTTCCTGATCGTCGCGCTGGTCGTGCTGTACCGGAGCATGCGCAAGCAGATCCGCAGGGTCGACTTCGATCCCGACGGCGCCAACGACTCCGAGCGCATGCACGGGCACCAGGAGCCGCCGGACCGATGACCACCGGTCCGGACCGGCCGGCGGGTGCGCGGCGGCCCTACGGGTCGGCCGCCGTCGAGACGCTGGCCGCGGTGCGGCGTGCCCGCGACTTCGTCGACAGGTATTACGCCGACCCGATCGACCTCGCCGACATCGCGGCCGCCGCCGGCTACTCCCGCTACCACCTGGTCCGCGCGTTCAAGGCGGCGTACGGCGAGACGCCGGGCCGCTACCTGCAGCGCCGCCGGGTCGAGCGTGCGCAGGAACTGCTCCGCGTCGCCGACCTCAACGTCACCGAGATCTGCCACCTGGTCGGCTTCACCAGCCTCGGCTCGTTCAGCAGCCTGTTCTCCGAGCTGGTCGGGGTGTCGCCGTCGCGGTTCCAGCGCGACGCGCACGCGTCCAGGCCGCGGCTGATCCCCGGCTGCTACATCCTCATGTGGGGCCGCCCGCTGCCGAAGGGCCCGAACACAGCAACGGCGGAGAAGCCCGCAGCGGCCCAGCCCTCCTAACGTCGAAGCACCGACGGAAGGGAAGGAACCTCATGATCACCAAACTGGGCGTCGCGACCGCATACGTGAGCGACTACGACCAGGCGCTGGACTTCTTCATCGGCAAGCTCGGCTTCGAGCTGCGCACCGACGTCACCATGGAGAACGGCTTCCGCTGGCTGACGGTGGGCCCGCCGGCCAGCCCGGAGTTCCAGCTGAACCTCACCGTGCCCGGGCCGCCGATGCACGACGAGCAGACCGCGGCCGCGCTGCGCGAGCTGATGGCGAAGGGCGCGCTCAGCGCCGGGGCGTGGAACACCGACGACTGCCGCGCGACGTTCGCGGAGTACTCCGCCCGCGGCGTGGAGTTCATCCAGGAGCCGGCCGACCGCCCGTACGGCGTCGAGGCGGTGTTCCGCGACGACTTCGGCAACTGGTACAGCCTCAACGAGCTCAACGACAAGGCACTGGACCAGGAGGCGATGTCGGAGGCGTTCGAGCCCGGCCGGCCCTGATCCTCGTGCTAGCACCCCTTGACCCCCTCCCGTGACCACGCTGTCATTCTCTGTGGGCTCGCGTCAGAGGATCAGCCTCACGGGGGACGCGGGCGACGGAGAAACTGGGGGGTTTCTCATGGTGCGTTCATCGCATGCACGAACAGCAGCAGCACTCCTGGCCACGGGGGCACTGGCGGTCTCGGCCGTCGCCGCCGCACCGGCCGCCGGCGCGAAGGGCTCGTCCGGGCCGTCGCCGGTGGCGCAGTTCGACGGGCCACGGGGCGTTGACGTCGACCAGGCCGGCCGCATCGTCGTCGGCGCGGCCGACGGCACGGTCAGCCTGGTCACCGACCGCGGCCGCCATCCGAAGGTGCACGAGATCGGCTCGGTACCGGCCGGCTTCATCGCACCGGCGGTCGCCGCCGGCCGGCCCGGCCAGGTCTACGCCCTGACGTCCGCCGGCGCGCCGGGCACCGGGGCGGCCACGCTCTACCTGCTCCGCCACCGCAGAGCGGCGAAGCCGATCGCGGACATCGCCGCCTACCAGGTGAGCGATCCGGACCCGTACAACCAGGAAGGGGTCCCGGAGGAGTCGAACCCGTACGGTGTCGCGGCGCTGAAGGACGGCAGCGTGCTGGTGGCCGACGCCGCCGGCAACGACCTGCTCCGCGTCTACCCGAACGGCCACATCGTCACGGTCGCCCGGCTGAAGCCGCGCGTGGTCGAGGTGCCGGAGGAACTGCCCGACGAGATGGAGGGCGAGCCGCTGCCGCCGGCCGGCACGCCGATCCTGGCCGAGGCGGTCGCCACGTCGGTCACCGTCGGGTCGGACGGCTACTGGTACGTCGGCGAGCTGCGCGGTTTCCCGGCGACGCCGGGCACGTCGCAGATCTGGCGGATCAAGCCCGGCAGCCGGAACGCGGTGTGCGACCCGGAGCGGCCGAACAAGGGTGACTGCCGGCGCTTCGCCGACGGCTTCACCTCGATCGTCGACCTCGGTCCGGGCAGCCACGGCAGCGTCTACGCCGTCGAGCTGGTGAAGCAGAGCTGGCTGCAGTGGGAGCTGGGCCTGGCCGACCCGCCGGTCGGCTCGCTGTTCCGGGTGCGGCCCGGCGGCTCGCGCACCGAACTGGCGGACGGACAGCTGATCCTGCCCGGCGGTGTCGACGCCGGCGCGCACGGGCGGCTCTATGTGACCGGGCCGGTATTCGGGCCGGGCTCGCTCATGCGGATCGGGTGAATTCATTACCGGTCGGTAATCACCTGGATTTGCATGATGGGTACGTGAATTCTCGTCACGATCACCGTCACGTCGAACGGCGTGACGGTGACTCGTGAGTTCGCGTTGACAGCCATGCATTGATGGGTGCATGCTCTGCGTTGGCCGAGTCCACACGCGTGATCCGTGGGTTCGCCGGGTCGACTTCCATACTGCGGAGAATTCTCCAAGGCCGGGGGGCACTCGCCCTTCGGCGTCGGGTCCACGATATTCTCGTGGCGGTACGACGCCGAAGGGCGATTGACCTTTTTACTGATGTTCCCCGGGCTTTCGGCGCCGGGCATTGTTTTCTTGGGGGCAGGGGCGCTATGTCCGGTGTGCGACGTCCGTTTGCGCGGGCTGTGGTGGGTCTGCTGCTGGTGGCCGGTTCGGTGACGGCTGCTGGCGGCGGTGCGGTCGCGAACCAGAGCGGCAACGAGCTCGTGGGCGGCTTCGAGATCGACGGCAATGTCTACGAGGGCTTCGACAACGCCACGACGGCCACCGGCCCGGGCGGCGACCCGGTCGACTGGGGCAGCGAGGCGATCTTCCCGGCGCAGGTCGACGTCGTCCACGATCCGCTGGGCGGCACCGACGCGACGGTCTTCGACCGCGGCAGCAAGGAAGCCAACACCTCGACCTGGAACGACGACGGGTCCGCGGCCGCGCCCGGCAAGGGCGACATCGGCGACGCGTACCTCTACGACCGCGTCCACGAGGGCGACGAGTACCTGTACGTCGGGTGGGAGCGCGGCTCCGACAACGGCTCGGTCCGCTGGTACGTCGAGCTGAACCAGCTGCCCAACACCGTCAACGGCGAGGACACCGTGGTGCCCGACCGCAGCGTCGGCGACCTGCGCCTGAGCCTGTTCAACCTGGGCAGCCGGCCGTTGGAGCTGGAGGCGGTGCAGCGGTGGAACGGCACCGCGTGGGTGGCCACCGGCGACGTCGACGACTTCGCGCTTGCCGTCAACGACTCCGCCGTCACCACGCCGAGCGACGAGTCGCCGCTGGGCCGCGAGCAGTTCGTCGAGATCGCCTTCGACCTCACCGCGCTGCTCGGCGACACCGACGACTGCGGGTTCGCCGGCTTCTCGTCGCTGTGGATCCGCAGCGCGCCCGGCGCCAGCCCGAGCGCGGAGCTGAAGGACTACGTCACCGGCGCGGTCGACACCCCGGCTCGATGCGGCCCGCTGACCATCGAGAAGCACGACGCCGAGGGTGAGCCGCTGGGCGGCGCGACGTTCACCGTCGAGCCGAACCCGGTCCCCGGCGCGGCCGACCCGGACAGCCTGACCATCGCCGACAACGACGAGAACGACGCCGACCCGGCCGACGGCGTCATCACCATCGACCCGGCCCTGCCCGGCGAGTACACGATCACCGAGACCGCGCCGCCGCCCGGCTACCTGCTCGACGACGAGCCGCAGGACGTCACGCTGGACGAGTTCGGCGCCGCCACCGTCACGTTCGTCAACCGGCTCGGCTCGCTGGCCTGGAGCAAGCTCGACGCGGAGTCCGGCGACCCGCTCTGCTGCGCGACGTTCACCGTCGTCGGCACCGGCGGCGCCGCCGAGGGCGTGTCGATCACCGTCGTTGACAACGGTGAGAACGACGCCGACCCGGCCGAGGGCGCCGTCCTGGTCGAGGACCTGCCGACCGGCACGTACACCGTCACCGAGACCGTCGCGCCGACCGGCTACGACCTGGCCGCCGACTCCGTCCGCGACGGCATCGTCATCGACGCCGAGAACCCCGACGTCGTCGTCGAGAACGCGTTCGAGGACCCGCGGCTGCCGTCGGAGCTGACCGTGCGCAAGCTCGACGCCGACACCCAGGAGCCGCTGGCCGGCGCCACGTTCGAGCTGTACCTGGACGACCCGGCCGACGGCGTGCAGGACGCGCCCGGCGGCGACACGCTGATCGGCGAGTGCACCACCGGCGACGACGGCACCTGCGCCATCGGCGACCTCGGCTGGGGCACCTACTACTGGTACGAGGCCGAGGCGCCGGCCGGGTACGAGCTGCCGGCCGACCGGTTCAGCGGCATGACCACGATCGGCCGCGACAACGCCGGCGGCGAGCTGCCGGTGGCGACCCTGACCGACCGGCAGATCCGCTCGTCCATCGAGATCGTCAAGACCGACGCCAGCACGGGCGAGGAACTGGCCGGCGCGACGTTCGTGGTCCGGCTCGACGACGGCGACGGCGAGTTCGACCCCGGCGACGACACCGTCGTCGACCCGCCAGGCGAGGTGACCACCGACGCGACCGGCACGGTCACGGTCGGCGGCCTGCTGTTCGGCGACTACTGGGTAGAAGAGACCGGCGCGCCCACCGGCTACGAGCTGCCCGACGACGCGGTTCAGGGGCCGGTCACGATCGGCCCGGACAACGCCGGCGACACCGTCGCGGTGACGTTCGAGGACGAGCAGCTGCTCACCGACCTGTCGGTGCTCAAGCTGGACGGCGGGTCCGACAGCGCCGGGCCGCTGGCCGGCGCGACGTTCGAGCTGTACCTCGACGACGGCGACGTGCTCGTCGGCGACTGCACCACCGGCGACGACGGCCTCTGCACGGTCACCGGCCTGGGCTTCGGGACGTACTACTGGCTCGAGACCGCCGCGCCGCAGGGCTACGACCTGCCCGACGACCCGTACAGCGCGCCCGTCACCATCACCGCCGAGAACGCCGGCACCGAGCTGGAGCCGCTGACGTTCTACAACCCGCGCAAGCCGGGCAGCCTCGCGGTGCTCAAGGTCGACGACACCGACGACGCGCCGCTGGCCGGCGCCACGTTCGAGCTGCACGCCGACGACGCCGACGGCGCGGTCGTGGGCACCTGCACCACCGCCGACGACGGCACCTGCACCCTCGGCGACCTCGGCTTCGGCACGTACGTGTGGGTCGAGACCGCCGCGCCGGAGGGCTACGCGCTGCCCGACGACGTCACCAGCGACCCGCTCGTGGTCGACGAGTCCACCGCCGGCGACGACCCGACACCGTTCGAGTTCCGCGACCCGCGGCTGTGGTCCGAGCTGTCCGTGCTGAAGGTCGACGCGGTCGACGGGACGGCGCTGGCCGGCGCCGAGTTCGAGCTGCGCGCCGACGACGCCGACGGCGCGGTCGTGGGCGAGTGCACCACCGGCGACGACGGCACCTGCACCATCGGCGACCTCGATTTCGGCACCTACGTCTGGGTCGAGATCGCGGCGCCGCAGGGCTACGCGCTGCCCGACGACACCGTCAGCGAGCCGGTCGTCATCGACGCCTCGAACGCCGGCGGCGAGCTCACCCAGGTGGTCGTCCACGACCCGCGGCTGCTGTCGGAGCTGAGCGCGCACAAGGTCGCCGAGGACACCGGCGAGTCGCTGCCCGGCGCCGTCTTCGACCTGGTGCTCGCCGACGGCGACCTCGTGGTCGGCACCTGCACCACCGGCGACGACGGCCTGTGCTCCGTCGGCGACCTCGACTTCGGCGACTACTACTGGGTCGAGATCACCGCGCCCGAGGGGTACCTGCTGCCCGACGACGTCACCAGCGAGATCGTGTCGATCACGGCCGAGAACGCCGGCACCGACATCGCCGCGGTGACGTTCGTCGACCCGCCGGCCGAGGAGCCGGGCACGCCGACACCGACGCCCACGCCGTCGGAGCCGCCGTCGTCGCCGGAGCCGAGCGGTTCCCCGTCGCCCACGCCGGGCGAGCCGGACCTGCCCGACACCGGTCTCGGCGGGCCGCTGGGCCTGGTGGCGATGGTCGCGGCAGCCGGGCTGGCCGTGGGCGCGGCGCTGCGCTGGCGGTCGCGGCGGGCCTGACCGCGACGCCTAGGCTTGGGGCACCGGCCCGAGAGGATCCCGATGCCCAACCGCCTCCGCGACGCTCGTAGCCCGTACCTCCTGCAGCACGCGGACAACCCCGTCGACTGGTGGGAGTGGGGCGACGACGCGTTCGCGGAGGCGCGCCGCCGCGACGTCCCCGTCCTGCTGAGCGTCGGGTACGCCGCCTGCCACTGGTGCCACGTCATGGCGCACGAGTCGTTCGAGGACGAGCGGGTCGCCGGGTACCTCAACGAGCACTTCGTCGCGATCAAGGTCGACCGCGAGGAGCGGCCCGACGTCGACGCCGTCTACATGGAGGCGGTGCAGGCGCTCACCGGGCAGGGCGGCTGGCCGATGACCGCGTTCCTCACGCCCGGCGGCAAGCCGTTCTACGCGGGCACCTACTTCCCGCCGCAGCCGCGGCACGGCCTGCCGTCGTTCGGCCAGCTGCTGCAGGCGGTCGACGAGGCGTGGACGCAGCGGCGCGGCGACGTCACGGAGTCGGCCGACCGCATCGGCGCGGCGCTCGGCGGTGCCGGTGGCGCCGGCGGTGCCGGCCCGGCCGGCAGCCAACCGCCGGCAGCGGACCGGCTCGATGCCGCCGTCGCCCGCTTGACCGGGGAGTTCGACCCGGCCGCGGGCGGGTTCGGCGGCGCGCCCAAGTTCCCGCCGTCGATGGTGCTCGAGTTCCTGCTGCGCCACCACGCGCGCACCGGCGACCGCCGGGCGCTCTCCATGGCCGAGGAGACCTGCGAGCGGATGGCCCGCGGCGGCCTGTACGACCAGCTCGGCGGCGGGTTCGCGCGCTACAGCGTCGACGCCGGCTGGGTGGTGCCGCACTTCGAAAAGATGCTCTACGACAACGCGCTGCTGCTGCGCGTCTACACGCACCTGTGGCGGATGACGGGGTCCGCGCTGGCCGCGCGGGTGGTCCGCGAGACGGCCGGGTTCCTGCTGCGCGAGCTGCGCACGGCCGAGGGCGGCTTCGCCAGCTCGCTGGACGCCGACTCGCCGCCGGTCGAGGGTGCGGCGCCTGTCGAGGGCGCGTTCTACGTGTGGACGCCGGCCCAGCTGCGCGACGTCCTCGGCGACGAGGACGGCGAGTGGGCAGCGGCGCTGCTCGGCGTCACCGAGGCCGGCACGTTCGAGCACGGCGCGTCGACGCTGCAGCTGCTGCGCGACCCGGATCCCGCCGGTGAGGCCGGCCGGTGGGAGCGGGTGCGCGGTCAGCTGTTCGACGCGCGGCTGCCGCGCCCGGCGCCGGGCCGCGACGACAAGGTCGTGGCGGCGTGGAACGGGCTGGCGATCGCCGCGCTGGCCGAGGCCGGCGCGCTGTTCGACCAGCCGGCCTGGGTGGCGGCCGCCGTCGACTGCGCGGACCTGCTGGTCCGCCTGCACCTCGACGAGCGCGGCCGCCTGCGCCGGGTGTCCCGCGACGGCGTGATCGGCGGGCACGCCGGGGTGCTGGAGGACTACGCCGACGTCGCCGAGGGGTTCCTGACGCTGGTCGCGGTCACCGGCGACCCGGTCTGGCTGTCGTTCGCCGAGCAGCTCCTCGACGTCGTGCTGGCGCGGTTCGCCGATCCCGCCGGCGGCTTCTTCGACACCGGCGACGACACCACCGACGTCCGGCTGGCCGGACTCCGGCGGCCGCAGGACCCGACCGACAACGCGACGCCGTCCGGCTGGTCGGCCGCGGCCGGCGCGCTGCTCGGGTTCGCGGCGTACACCGGATCGGACCGGCACCGCACGGCCGCCGGCGACGCGCTGCGCGGCTACGACGCGCTGGCCGTCCGGGCGCCGCGGTTCGCCGGCTGGGGACTGGCGGTCGCCGAGGCGTGGCTGGCCGGCCCGGCCGAGGTCGCGGTCGTGGGTTCGGCCGGCGATCCCCGGACCGCCGCGCTGTATGCGGTGGCGCTGCGGTCGGGCTCGCCCGGCGCCGTCGTGGTCGCCGGCGACCCCGCCGACCCCGCGTCCGCCGAGGTGCCGCTGCTGCGCGACCGTCATGAGGTCGGGGGCGTTCCGGCGGCGTACGTCTGCCGCGGCTTCGTGTGCGAGCTGCCGGTCACCGACCCCGTCGCATTGGCCCGCCAGCTCGGCGGTTGATGAGAAGACGCTCATCTCGGGCTCATCCGGACGCCACGGCCGGCGGGGAGCGTGGGCCGGATGAAGCGGATCACGGCGGTGCCGGTGTGAGGCATCCGTACCACGCCCGCCCGGCCGACCGGGTCAGGCACCCGGACCGGCTGACCCATCCCGGCACCGGCGCCGAGCTCGCCCTGCGCCGCGCCTGGCCGCACGACGACTGGCACGTGCTGCTGGAGCTGGAGACGCCGGACGGCCAGCGGCTGGCGGGGCAGTGGTTCGCCGACGCCATCCGGCGGGCCGAGGTGTTCGCGGCGACCCGCGGCGCACTGGACGTGCCCCGACACGGGATCGTGCTGCATCCCGACGGCGCCGACCGGCGGCTCACCGCGCTGGCCGGGCTGGTGTCGTGGCCGGGCAGCCGGCTGCTGGCGCACCGGCCGGAGCAGCGGGCGGTCGTGCGGCTCACCGGCGACGGCGACACCTACTACGCGACGGTGGTCCGGCCCGGCCTCGACGCCGACCTCGGCCGCCGGCTCGCTGGGCTGGCCGCCCTTCTGCACGGCACGGCGACCGTGCCGGCGGTGCAGGACTGGCCGCTCGGCGACGGCGTCCTGGTGCTGTCCGAGCTGCCCGGGCCGACGTTGGCCGCCCTGGGCGCGGATCGGTCCGTGGGCGCCGGCGAGCTGGCGGCGGCGTGGCAACGGGTCGGCTCGGCACTGCGCCTGCTGCACGACGCGCCCCGGGTACCCGTGCTGAGCGGCGCCGGCCAGCACGACGCCGTGGCCGAGGTGACGCTCGTGGCGCGCTGGCTCGGCCCGGCCGCGGAGTACGGGCTGCTGCCGCCGGTCGACGTGGCGTCTCTGCTGGCCGACCTGCGGTCCGGTGCTCCTGGGCCGGCCGGGCTCGGGTGCCCGGACCTCACCGACGCGCAGGTCGTGGCCGGGCCTGACGGTGGCATCGGCCTGTTCGGGCTCGAGACGGTCACCGTCGGCGAACTGGCCCGCGGCTTCGCGTCCCTGCTGGTCGGCCTCGAGCTGCGGGTCGCCCAGGGCGAGCTGACCCCGTCGCGGGCGAGGACGGCGCGGACGGCGGTGCTGGCCGGGCTGCGACCGGACGAGGCGACGCTGGCCCGGGTGCCGGCGTACGAGCGGGCGGCGCGGCTCCGGCTCGCCGGGGAGTACGCGTTCCAGCCGCGCTGGCGCGGGTTGTCGCGGGCGCTGCTGGCCGCTGCTACGCCGTGAGCGGACAGCCCTGGTCCGTTGCTGTGTAATTCTGTAATCATCGCAACATGAGTAGCGACACAGACACCGTCGAGCGGATCCGGGGCTGGCTCACCGGCCGGCTGCCGGACGACTGGTTCGAGGGCTCGGTCGAGGTGACCGTCGATCGTGAGGAGATCACCGTCGTCGGCCGCATCCCGGCCCCGAACACCGAGGACGTCTCCGACGTCGAGCGCGACGCGGCGCTGGCCGGCCGCGTCAGCGCGTTCCGTGAGAGCACCCGCGAGCGGCGCATCGAGATCGCCCGCGAGCTGGAGCACCGCAGCGGCCGCAAGGTCGCCTGGGGCATCGACTGCGGCGACCGGCGCGACCTGTTCACCCGGCTGGCCGCACCCGTCATGACCCGGCTGCGCCAGCCGGAGCGTCAGGTCCTCGACACCCTGGTCGACGCCGGGGTGGCGCGATCCCGATCCGAGGCGCTGGCCTGGTGCGTCAAGCTGGTCGCGAAGAACGCCGACACCTGGCTGGCCGACCTGCGCGAGGCGCTGACCCACGTCGAGGAGGTCCGCGCCACCGGCCCGACCACCGCCGCATGATCGGCCGGCCGGCCGGCCGGCCGCCGTCGGTCAGGTGGCGGCGACGGCGCCCACGCCGAAGGCGGCGAGCCAGATGCCGACGTGGTGGCTGATGAAGCCGGCCAGCGTGAACGCGTGGAACACCTCGTGGAAGCCGAACCAGCGCGGCGACGGGTTCGGCCGCTTCGTGCCGTAGACGACCGCGCCCAGCGTGTACATGAGCCCGCCGACGATGATCAGCGTGGCGACAGCGGCCCCGCCGTGCGAGGCGAACGACGGCAGCCAGAACACGGCGGCCCAGCCGAGCGCCACGTAGATGGGCACGTACAGCCAGCGCGGCGCACCGTCCCAGAACACCCGGAACGCCACACCGAGCAGCGCGCCCGCCCACACCAGCCAGAGCAGCACCGTCCCCTGGCTCGGCGGCAGGACGAGCAGCGTGAACGGCGTGTACGTGCCGGCGATGATCAGGAAGATGTTGGCGTGGTCGAACCGGCGCAGCACCGCGTGCACCCGCGGTGACCAGCGGCCGCGGTGGTAGACGCCGCTGATGCCGAACAGCAGCGCGGCGGTGAAGGTGTAGATGGACGCACTGACCCGCACCTGCGTGGTCGGCGCGACGATGACCAGCGCCAAGCCGGCCAGCACCGCGACGGGGAACGTGCCGGCGTGCAGCCAGCCACGCAGCCGCGGCTTCACCGCGGCGACGGCGTCGCGCACCTGCTCGTCGAACGTCATGAACCCCACCGTACCTGGGAATTCACCGCACATGCGGCGCAGGAGAGTACTCTCTGGCGGGGAGAAAGACGTTCGGCGAACGGCCACGATGCTGGAGGTGTCTCGGTCGATGGGTCTGTCCGACCTCCCTTACCGCATCTACGAGAAGCGCATCCAGCGGCACCTCGACCGCGGCCGCCTGCCGCAGCACGTCGCGGTGCTCATGGACGGCAACCGCCGCTGGGCGCGCGCGCTCAGCGCACCCACGTCGAGCGGCCACCAGGCCGGTGCCGAGAAGGCCCGTGAGTTCCTCGGCTGGTGCGACGAGCTCGATGTCAACGTCGTGACGCTCTGGATGCTGTCGACGGACAACCTCAACCGGCCCGAGGACGAGCTCGTTCCGCTGCTCGGGATCATCGAGAGCCTCATCCAGGACATCGCCGCCTCTGGGCGCTGGCGCGTGTACCCGATGGGCGCGCTCGACCTGCTGCCGCCGCGCACCGCCACGGTCATCAAGGAGGCGGCCGACCGCACCCGCGACCTCGACGGCATGCACGTCAACGTCGCGGTCGGATACGGCGGCCGGCGCGAGATCGCCGACGCCGTCCGCGCGCTGCTGCACGAGCACGCCGCGAAGGGCGCCTCGCTCGAGGAGGTGGCCGAGGTGGTCACCGTCGAGGGCATCGCCGAGCACCTCTACACCAAGGGCCAGCCCGACCCCGACCTCGTCATCAGGGCCAGCGGCGAGCAGCGGCTGTCCGGGTTCATGCTGTGGCAGAGCGCGAACTCCGAGTTCTACTTCTGTGAGGCGCTCTGGCCCGACTTCCGCCGGGTCGACTTCCTCCGCGCGCTGCGGTCCTACAGCGAGCGCGAACGCCGTTACGGCCGCTAGACCGCCGCAGCCAGGCCCGTCGCCGTCGCCTGGAGCAGCCGCCTGAGCTTGGGTTCGAAGTCGAGGGCGACGTGCCCCCAGCGCGGCACCTCCTCGTACAGCCGCGCCAGGGTGGGCGTCGGGTGCGACACCTGCCAGAAGCTCGCCGCGAGCGCGATCGTCGCGGCCATCAGCCCCTGGAGCTGGCCGGCGGTCATGGTGCTGGCGCGATCGAGCGTGCCGACGATCTCGTCGTGCGCGGCGAAGGCGTTCGTCTTGTAGCGGCGAGCGCGCTCGAGGTCGACGTCGCCCTCGAGGCTCATCGCGACATGGGAGAGCAGGTCGCAGAAGACCGGGAGGGTGGCGATCGTGTCGACGATGACCGCCGCGACGTCGGCCGGTCCCAGGCCGGTCCGGTCGCCGGCCGCGGCGCCGATCGCGTCGCGCCACCGGTTCCAGCCCCGCTCGGCCAGCTCGAGCAGCAGTTCCTCCTTGCTGGCGTAGTACCGGCGCGCGCCCGTCCGGTGCAGCCCCGCGCGCTCGGTGACAGCGGCCACCGTCACGAACCGCACGCCGCCCTGTTCGAGGGCCAGCGACTCGGCGGCGTCGAGCAGGTCCGCGGAGCGTTGCCGCTTGTCCTCGGTCGACCTGGCTCGCTCGCGCATGTGGCGGAGCTTAACGCGTCATGGGGTGCGCTACGGCGTGAGCGCGTGCTAGCGTCGAGTTAACGCATCACGTGATGCGTAAAGCGAAGCAGGGGAGCACCTCATGAAGGCTGTCCAGGCCACCCGATTCGGAGACCCGGCCGTACTGACGGTCGTCGACCTGCCGGATCCGGCGCCAGGGCCGGGCCAGGTCGCGATCGACGTGACGCACGCCGCCGTCGGCCTCATCGACCTGTTCTTCCGGCAGGGGCGGTACAAGGACCGGCCCGGCATGCCGCAGCCGCCGTTCATCCCGGGCCTCGAGGTCGCCGGCACGGTGCGCGCACTCGGTGCCGGCGTGACCGGACTCGCCGTCGGCGAGCGGGTCGTCTCGATGTCGGCGGGCGGCGGGACCGGCGGCTATGCGTCGGTGTTCGTCGCGCCGGCCTCCGTCGTCGTCTCGACCGAGGGCCACGACCTCGACCCCGCCCTCGCCGTCTCGGTCGTCCCCAACGCGGCGATGGCGCACGTCGCTCTCACCCGGGTGGTGCACCTGTCCGAGGGCGAGTCCGTGCTGGTCCACGGTGCCCTGGGCGGCTTCTCCGCCGCCTTCCCCGGCATGGCCAAGCGGCTGGGCGCGTCGCGGGTGGTGGGGACGGTCCGGGCGAGCAGGCTGGCCGCGGCCGCCGCCACCAAGCTGCCGTACGACCTGATCGTCGACTCCGCCGAGCTGCCGGACGCTCTGGGCGACGAGAGGTTCGACGTGGTCATCGACCCGGTCGGCGGGGCGGTCCGGAGCCAGAGCTTGGATCTGATGCCGCCGGGCGGCCGTCTCCTGGCGGCGGGCAACGCCAGCGGCGACTGGGACCACCAGGTCGCGAGCAACCAGCTCTGGCTGGGCAGCGTCACCATCGCCGGGTTCAACGCCGGTGCCTACCTGCCGGCCCACCCGCAGGGGGTCCGCCCCGCGCTCGAGGCCGCGCTGGACGTCGTCGCCGCCGGGCTGGGCCAGGTGGACGTCGACGTGCTCCCGTTCAGCGCCGCCGCCCGCGCGCACGAGCGGATGGAGAGCCGCGCCGTCGACGGGCGGATCGTCCTCACGCCGGAGCCGTGACCACGCCGTTCTAGGCGGCCAGCGCGTCGCGGCCGAGGAAGGCGAGCAGCCGCACGCCGGCTCGGCGCAACGATGTGGGATCGCTGCGCGATCGATGTGAGAACACTGTCGTGTCCGCCACCGTGATGCCGCATCGTTTCCGCGGCGATCTCACATTGATCACGACCGCGTCGACAGTGCGCCCACCCGCGTCGAGCCATTGGATGAGATCACTCGGTGAAATCGCTTGGGGATCGCTGTGCTTGCCGGGCGGCGTCGCTGTCGCCAGAGCAACAGTGATCCACCCCACCCAACGCAGCGAACTCACGCAGTGAGGTACGGCGAACATCACCTCTACCACCCATGAGGACCATGATCATGGCGCTGTTGTTGCTGCCCTGGCGACACAAAGCGCGCCATGATCATGGTTCTCACCGAGTGCGTGCCCCACTTCCTGGCGCGCACTGCCGCCGACCACACCAAGAACCGGATTCATTCATCTAAGCGGCCAGCGCGTCGCGGCCGAGGAAGGCGAGCAGCCGCACGCCGGCCTCGTCGGCGTCGTGCCCGGGCAGCGGCGGCGCGAACCGCACCGGCCGGTCAGCGTCGTCGACCAGCAGGTTCGACACCCCTAGCAGGCGCAGCGCGAACGGCGGCGGCAGCGGCCGGTCGGCGCCGCAGGCGCGGGCGACGTCCCAGCCGTGCACGGCGATCTCCAGCGCTCCGGCCGCGGCGACCGCGCGGGCGGCGAGCCACCGGTCCCCGACCGCGACGATGTCCGGCCCGGCGCCGGCGGCGCACCGGGCGAGCAGTCGACAGGCGCGGTGCCGCAGCGTGCCGACCGGATCGGCCTCCGCCGCGGCGTCGCCGGCGCGCGGCGCGGCGACCCGGCCGGCCCCCGTGGCCTCCAGCAGCGCCAGCAGCGAGTCGTTCATGTGCCGCAGCAGCGCGCGCAGGTCCCAGCCCGCGCACGGCGTGGGCCGCGACAGCAGCGCCGGCCGGACCAGCCCGAGGCTGACCGTCGTGTAGGCGAGCGCCCGTTCGAGCAGCTCGGGCGCGTCGGCCGGCGGCTCGGTCATGGCAGGACGTCCGGCAGCCCGAACGCCGGGAACAGGCCGACGTCGAAGAACTGCGCCACGTGCGTGATGCCGGCCGCACCGATCGACACGACCTGGACCGCGAACGGACGATAGACGCCCTCGTCGTCGCGCAGGTACTGCGCCAGCGCAGGCTGGCCGTTGGCGGACGTGCGGACGATGCGCAGGTCGCCGGCGCGCTTCATCGGGCACTGGACGAGGATCAGCTCGCGGATGTCGGCCGGGCCGACGAACCAGGCGGCGAACGGCGGCATCTCCCAGGCCGCGTCGGCGGTGAGCACCCGGACCAGCGCGTCGATGTCGTAGGCCTCGAACGCGGTGACGTATCGCGCCAGCAGGTCCTCGTGCTCCGGCGGCAGCGGCTCGACGGCGTCGTCCTCGGACGGCGCGACCTTGCCCAGCTGGGCGTGCGCCCGTTGCAGCATGCTGTTGACCGCAGCGGTCGACGTCTCGAGCAGGTCGGCGACCTCCGCGGCCTTCCACCTGAGCACGTCGCGCAGGACGAGCACGGCACGCTGCCGCGGCGGCAGGTGCTGCAGCGCCGCGATCAGCGCCAGCCGGACGCTCTCGCGCGAGGTGACGACGGCGGCGGGGTCGGCGCCGTCGGTGCTGCCGGCCCCGATCGCGACGTCGGGCAGCGGCTCCAGCCACGGCACCTCGGACCGTTCGAGCAGGTCGCCACTCGGCTCGGTGCTCGGACCGCCCAGCCCGGTCGGCATCGGCCGGCGGTTGCGGCTCTCCAGCGCCGTGAGGCAGGCGTTGGTCGCGATGCGGTACAGCCAGGTGCGCAACGACGAGCGGTCCTCGAACCGGTCGTAGGCCCGCCAGGCGCGCAGGTACGTCTCCTGCACCAGGTCCTCGGCGTCGTGGACCGACCCGAGCATGCGGTAGCAGTGCGCCAGCAGCTCGCGCCGGTACGGCTGGGCGAGCTGCTGGAAGTCGCCCGTGCTCTCGTCGGTCGTGGTGTGCACCGTCGCCTCCCTCGTCACCTGCCGACGATACGCCGCCGACGGGACCGGCCGGCGATCGTCGGCGATGGACGGGAGCGCGGTGAGCGCTGCCGTCATGCGCGGTTCGCGGCCATCTGGGCTTGGTGCTCGGGGCTGATCTGGATGATCTGGACGTAGTTGCCGTCCGGGTCGATCGCGGTGGCGAACAGACTGCCGTCGCGGTCCTCCAGCGGGGCCAGCCAGCGCACGCTCATCTCGTCCAGCCGCCCGGCCACGGAGCGGGCGTCCTCGACGTCGAAGTTGAGGATCACCCGGCCCGGCTCCGGGTTGGCCGGCCCGACGTCGTCGCGCCGGTCGATCATCAGGTGGAAGTCGCCGTAGCGCAGGATGCGGTAGTCGCCGACGCGCGCGTCGTCGGCCGGGGCGAGCGCCGCGGCGTACCACGTGGCCAGGCGGTCCGGGTCGGTGCTGGACAGCAGGATGCTCGCGAGGGTGGCGCCACTCATGGGGGTCTCCTTGTCGTGCGGGTCTCGTATTCGGGTAGACCGCCGGCGGCGCGGAAAGTCATCGCGGCCGACCTTGTCGGTGCCCGCTGCTTGACTGTGATCATGAACGAGCGAGCGATCCTGGTCCTGGGTGGCACCGGCACCGTGGGGCGGCGGCTGGTCGCCCGGCTGCGCGACGCCGGCGCGCCGGTGCGGGCGGCGTCACGCCACGGCGACGTGCGCTTCGACTGGTCCGCGCCGCCGACGTGGGAGCCGGCGCTGGCCGGTGCCGATCGGCTGTTCCTCATGGCGCCCGACGGCATCGCGGTCGAGCCCGCGTTCGTCGAGCTGGCGGTGGAGTCCGGCGTGCGCCGCGTCGTGCTGCTGTCCAGCCGTGGCATCGAGGCCATGGGCGACGAGCGGTTGCTCGCCGCCGAGGCGACGGTGCGCGGGTCCGGTGCCGACTGGACCATCCTGCGCGCCGACTGGTTCGACCAGAACTTCGACGAGGGCTTCTTCCAGCGGGCTGTCATGGCCGGTGAGCTGGCGCTGCCGCTCGGCGACCTCCGCCAGGCCTTCGTCGACGCGGGCGACATCGCCGCCGCGGCCGCCGCGGTGCTCACCTCGGAGGGTCACGGTGGCCGGCGCTACGACGTCACCGGCCCGCGGCCGCTGTCGTTCGCCGCGGCCGTCGAGATCATCGCGCGGGTGGCCGGGCGGCCGGTGCGATACCTGGGCACCGTCGACGACTACCTCGCGCAGCAGCAGGCGATCGGCGTGCCACCCGAAGCGGCCGAGGGCGCCGCGGCCGCGTTCACCGCCCTCGCCGAGACCGGCGACGCCGAACCCAGCGACGACGTGCGCCGCCTCACCGGCCGCCTGCCGCTGTCGTTCGAGACGTACGCCGCCGGTGCGGCCGCCGCCGGCGCGTGGAGCGACTGAGCCATGCCCGCGCCGCGGCTGCGCGAGACCCGAGCGTCGTCCGCCCGGCTCAGCGCAGCCGCGGGTCCAGGGCGTCGCGGATGAGGTCGCCGAGCACGATGAAGCTGAGCACCGTCAAGCTCAGGAACAGCGACGGGAAGATCAGCAGGTGCGGGGCGGCCGCGAAGTCCGTCGACGCGTTCGACAGCTGCAGCCCCCACGAGATCGCGGGCGCCTGCAGGCCGACGCCGAGGAAGGTGAGGGTGGACTCGACGACGATGACCGTGCCGATGTCGAGCGTCACCATGACCATGATCGGCGTGATCGCGTTCGGCAGCACGTGCCGGCGCAGCAGCCACACCTTGCTGCCGCCCAGCCCGACCGACGCGCGCACGTAATCCATGTCGCGCACCTGGATGACGCTCGAGCGCATCACCCGGGTCATCGACGGCCAGCGGAACATGGCCAGCACCAACGCGACCACCAGGATGCTGCGCGCCTCGAACGCCGTCAGCACGACCAGCGCGCCGAGCAGGAACGGGAACCCGAAGAACACGTCCGCGAACCGCGACACGACGGCGTCCACGACCCGGCCGAAGAACCCGGCCAGGCTGCCCAGCACCAGCGCGAGCACCAGCGTCAACGCTGTCACCAGCACGCCGACGCTGATCGAGGCCCTGGCGCCGTGCACGACGTTCGCGTAGACGTCGCAGCCCTGCTTGTCGAAGCCGAACGGGTGGCCGGACGCCGGGCCCTCGATGCTGCGCGACAGGTCGCACACGCGCGGGTCGCCGTTGCCGAACCAGCCGGCGAACAGCTGCGGCGCGATCGCCATCACCATGAGCAGGATCACCAGCAGCGACGCGATGATGAACAGCGGGCGCCGGCGCAGCTCCCGCCAGGCGTCGCCGACCAGCGTCGACGAACTGCCCGAACCACCGGCGGCCGGCGCGTCGGCACCGCCGGGCGAGGCCGGCTCGGCGGTCGTGATGGCGGACGTGGGGTCACTCATGACGGATCCTCGGGTCGAGCACGCCGTAGAGCAGGTCCACGACGAGGTTGGCCAGGAGGAAGATCACGACCAGGACGGTGGCGACGCCGACGACGACCGGTCCCTGCTGCGACGCGATGGACGAGAACAGCAGCTGGCCGACGCCCGGCAGGTTGAACACGCCCTCGATGATCACCGTGCCGCCGAGCAGGTAGCCCAGGTCGATGCCTAGGAACGTCACGGCCGGGATCAGCGAGTTCCGCAGCACGTGCCGCACCACGACCCGGCGCCGGCTCAGGCCCTTCGCCACCGCCGTCTTGACGTAGTCGGCGCGCAGGTTCTCCAGCATGCTGGCGCGCACCAGCCGGGCCACCGAGGCCAGGCCGAAGATCGCCAGGATGATCGACGGCAGCAGGTAGCTCACCGGCCAGCCGTCGTCGATGCCGGACACCGGCACGATGCCGAGCCTGACGCCGAACACGATCTGCGCGGTGTACGCGAGCACGAACACCGGGACCGAGATGACGGCGACGGTGAAGAACAGCACCGTGTGGTCCAGCCAGGTGCCCTTGCGCAGCGCCGTCAGCACGCCCAGCCCGACGCCCACGACCACCTGGATCACCCACGCCGTCAGCGCGAGCTTGATCGTGACCGGCCAGCGCTGCCCCATGAGGTCGGCCACCGGGCGCCCGTTGAAGTCGGTGCCGAGGTCGCCGGTGAACAGGTTCCCGAGGTACTTCAGGTACTGCAGCAGCACCGGGTCGTCGAGGTTGAACTGGGCCCGCAGCGCGTTGACGACGCTGTCCGGCAGCTGCCGGTCGCCGCCCAGAGCGCGGATCGGGTCGCCTGGCAGCGCGTAGACCGCGAGGTAGATGAGCAGGGTGACGCCGAAGAACACCAGCACCAGCTGCAGCAGGCGCGCGACGACGTACTTGCCCATGCCTGACGACCTCAGCCGCGCCGCGCCGCGTGGGCCGCGGTGACGATGATGGCGGCGTACTGCACGGCCGCCAGCTTGCCGTACGGGATGGCCTGCGCGGGGGTCACTTCGGTGGCTTCGGCGGCCCAGGTCTCGTAGAGCGCGTCCATGGCGGCCCGCTGCTCGCGGATGACCGGCGTGCCGTTGCCGATCGCCAGCTCGCCGTCCAGCGCCCGCAGCAGGGTCCCGCCCCAGCGCAGCCGGAACATGTGCACCATGTCGAGGCAGCCGAACCGCTCCGACACCGTCGCCGGCCGCTGCGAGTCGGGGTGGCCGGCCCGGTGGTCGCTCTGCAGCGCCGCCTTGGCCAGCATCGGGACGAACGCCTCGGACGAGCGCAGGAACGGCGACTGCGCGGTGAGGTCGGGGCGGGCCGCGGCGAGGATGCGGTCCAGCCGGACGTGGATGTCGCGCAGCCCCTCGGCCTGCTCCCGCAGCACGTCCGCGTACGTCCGGGTGAGCAGGGTGTCGTCGTCGGCGTCGGGGTGGGTCCAGTACGGCATCTCGGTGACCAGCGTCAGCGTGCCGTACTTGGCGGCGTACGCGGCGCTGGAGTCGCCCGCCTGCCGCTCCGTCGGGTCCAGGCCGGCCGCCTCGACGAAGTCGTACTGGTCCTCGGTGCGGATCATCCCGAAGATCGCCGGCGCGTATCGCTCGACGTACGGCGCCTCCGGCTCGCCGGTGTCCAGCGGCAGCCCGACGCCCGCGGCGATGTCGTGCAGCAGCGGGTAGAGCTCGGGCTCCGGGCGGGACAGGTAGTAGTAGACGCCGCCGTACTCGCCGTTGTGCAGCGAGCACATGAACGCCGGCTTGGTGTCGTCGATCAGCCGCATCAGCGCGACCGTCTCCGGCAGCATCCGGTCGAAGTAGCCCCGCTTGTACTCGAACGGGAACGTCCACTCGACCTGCTCGTCCGGGGCCGGACGGTAGAAGCGCCGGCCGTACGCCGCCCTCGTCAGCGGGCCGCGGAACCAGCCCTCGTTGAGCCGCATGCCGTCGGGGTCGATGCACGGGACGACGTGCCAGGTGTAGCCCATGCGGTCCAGCAGCTCGCGGTCGGACGTCAGCCGCTCGATCAGGTGCAGCGCGGTGATGTTGCCGATCGGCTCGTTCGGGTGCACGCCGCCGAAGACGACGGCGTGCCGGTCCGCGGAGCCGATCGTGATCGCCTCGATCGGCTCACCGAGCCGCGACGTGCCCACCCGGCGAACCCGCGTCACGTCCGGGTGGGCCGCGTGCGTGCGCTCCAGCGCGGCGGCCAACTCGTCGACCGTGGGGAACGCGTCGGCCTGCGGCTGCACCCGTAGTGCCTCGTCGACCAGGTGGGACGTCGGGATCGTCACTCTCTGCCCTTCTCTGCGTGCTGACGTTCGCGGCGTGCCGCGATCAGTTGACGACGACCTCGTTGAGCTCGATCTGGTCGAAGCCGATGATCACGTTGGAGACGTTGCTGCTGTGCGCGTAGACGTACTTGGCGTAGAACAGCGGGACGATCGGGAAGTCCTCGATGATCCGCTGCTCGGCCGCCTTGTACAGCTCGGTGGCCTCGTCCAGCGACGGCGCCGCGTCGGCCTCCGCGATCAGCGCGTCGACCTCGGGGTTGCTGTACTTGCCGGCGCCTTCGCGGGCGTCACCCGTGGTGCTGAACACCGAGCGCAGCTGGCTCTGCATGCTCGGGTACAGCGAGCCCCAGCCGCCGCGGAACGGGCCGGTGGCCTGCTCGGTGCGCAGGGCGTCGAGGAACTGGACGAAGCCCGGCTGGCTCTGCGTGACGACCTCCTCGATGCCGAGGTTCTGCCGGATCTGGTTGGCCAGCGCCTCGAACGTCTGGTCGTAGCCGACGCCGCCCGGGAACCAGATCTCCATCGGGCCCTCCCAGCCGCCGGCCTCGGCCAGCAACTCCTTGGCCCGGTCGGGGTCGAACTCGCAGAACTCGCCGCACATGCCCTCGGTGCCGCCGCCCGGCGCGGACGGGCCGTGATACGACGTGGCCGGCGTGTACAGGCCGCCGAAGATCGCCTCGTTCACGGCGTCCCGGTCGATCGCCATCGAGACCGCCTGCCGCAGCCGCGGGTCCTGGAAGCGCGGGTCCCACAGCGGGAAGCCCAGCCAGTCCAGCCGGATCGCATTGAACGCGACGAAGCTGTCCGGGAAGTCGGTGGTGACCTGCTTGTACTTCTCCTGCGGCACCGACACGATGTCGACCGCGCCGCCGATGGCGTCGGTGTACGCCGTGGTGGTGTCGCTGTAGATGCGGAACGTGATGCCGTCGGCGTTCGGCTGCGGGCCCTGGTAGTCCTCGTACCGCGTCACCGACAGCTGGACGTCGTGCTCCCACGTGCCGTCCATCATGTACGGCCCGTTGCCGATCGGCGCCTCGTTGAACGCGTCGAAGTCCTCGAACGCGACGGCGGGCAGCGGGTAGAAGCCCGGCTGGCCGAGCTTGTAGGGGAACTGGCTGTCGGCCGCGACCAGCGTGACCCGCAGCGTGTTCTCGTCGACCACCTCGACGCCGGACAGCGTGTCGGTGGCCGGCTCGCCCTGGGCCGGGTTCAGTTCGGCCCAGCCGACGATGCCGGACAGCTGGGCGTTGTTGGACCAGGCGTTCGGCCCGTAGGCGGTCGCGTTCCACGCGTCGGCGTAGCTCTGCGCCGTCACCGGCGTGCCGTCGTGGAACGTCCAGCCCGGCTTGAGCGCGATGGTCCAGACGACGTTGTCGTCACTCTCGATCGACTCCGCGTGCAGCATCTGCGGCTCGCTCTGGTCGCCGAACTTGATCAGGCCGGAGAAGAGCGCGTGCATCTCGTCGAACGCGCCCTGGGCTCGGCCCGGGATGAGGAAGTCGGGTTCGTCGATGCCGACGGAGAACGTGCCGCCGGTGCTCTCGCCGCCGTCGCCGCCCGTGCTGGAGCTGTCGTCGTCGGAGCCGCCGCCACATGCGGTGACGGTGAAGAGAGCAGCACCGACAGCGAGTGCTGCGAGCCGTTGCCACGTGCGCATGGTCACCTCTCGGGGTGGGCCGCGGGCAGTGTGGGTGCCCGTTCACTTGAAGTGTGGGTGAATCTAGTGACACGCTGAACTTTCAAGCAAGAGATATTCTGATCGAACTTTCAGAAGTTACTGAGACTTAATCGTTGGTGTCGAGGGCGGAACATGCCCGGAACGCCACAGACGCCACCGGCGCCGCGTACTGGCGGACCTCGGTGGTCATGGCCCACCATGTGGGCCAAAGGAGGTTTCATGGCGGACGACCGGGCCAAGCTCGAGTTCTTCGTCGAGGAGCTCGGGCTGCTCTTCGAAGAGATGGGGCAAGGCCGGATGAACGGCCGGGTGCTGGGATACCTCATGCTCAGCACGACTCCGCAGGTCTCCACTGCCGAGCTCATGCGTGAGCTGAACGCCAGCGCAGGCTCCATCTCGACGGCGACCCGGGCGCTTGCGGAGCCTGGCTTCATCCGCCGGGTGTCGGTGCCAGGCTCGCGTGGCCACTTCTACCGCGCGGACGAGGATGTCTGGGGCGCCTTCCTCGCAACGGAACACCGGTGGTTCGCCACCCGCCGCCGCCTGGCGACGTCGGTGCTCGCCGCGCTGGAGTCCCCGGACGACGTGGTCCGGACGCGGATGGAGAATATGTACGCCTACTTCGAGTGGCTTGAGACCTACCACCAGAAGATGTCCGCCGATTGGGAGGCGTATAAGCGCCAGCGCGACGCCGAACGCGACAGCGCCCGCTGACCCGACCGTGCAGGACGCGCACCGGCGAAACACATCGTTCACGGGCCGTTCAGGCGTGTCCTATCGCCGGCATCATGCTTGGCAGTAATCTTGGTAGTGGCGGACGGTGGGTAGCCGGCCGCTCGGGAGGCCCGTCCTACGTGCTGACACATGGCGCGAACGGAGGGCCGGCACCCGGCCCAGTGGGCTCGGTCCCGGCACTCCGCGCGACACAGACGCCTGATTCGTCAGGGTGCACTCAGGCGTGAGGGAGACGGACGTGGCCGCTTCCAAGACTCAGACCCGTCGTCGCACCATCCGGCAGGAGCCGGCTCGCCGCACATACGTCCTCGATACGAGCGTGCTGCTGGCCGACCCGTACGCGATCCTCCGCTTCGCGGAGCACGAGGTCGTCCTGCCGATCGTGGTGATCACCGAACTCGAGGCCAAGCGCCACCATCCAGAGCTGGGGTACTTCGCGCGGGCGGCACTGCGGCTGCTCGACGAGCTCCGGGTGGAGCACGGCCGCCTCGACGATCCCATACCAGTGGGTGACGACGACGGCACGGTCCGGGTGGAGCTGAACCACACCGATCCCGAAGTGCTGCCGGCCGGTTTCCGGCTTGGCGACAACGACTCCCGCATCCTGGCGGTGGCCCGCAACCTGGCCGCCGAGGGGAACGACGTCACGCTGGTGTCGAAGGACCTGCCGATGCGGGTCAAGGCGTCCTCGGTCGGCCTGCACGCCGAGGAGTACCGCGCCGAGACCGTCGTCGAGTCGGGCTGGACGGGCATGGCGGAGCTGGAGGTGCCCGGCAGCCTGCTGGACGAGTTGTACGAGAACGGGTCGGCCGACTTCGAGCAGGCGCGCGATCTGCCCTGCCACACCGGCCTGGTGCTGCACAGCGAGCGCGGCAGCGGTCTGGGCCGCATGACGGCGGACAAGCGGATCCGGCTGGTGCGTGGCGATCGTGAGGCGTTCGGGCTGCACGGCCGGTCCGCCGAGCAGCGCATCGCGCTGGACCTGCTGCTCGACGAGGAGGTCGGCATCGTCTCGCTGGGCGGGCGGGCCGGCACCGGCAAGTCGGCGCTGGCGCTGTGCGCCGGGCTCGAGGCGGTCATGGAGCGCCGGCTGCACAAGAAGGTGGTCGTGTTCCGGCCGTTGTACGCGGTCGGCGGGCAGGATCTCGGCTACCTGCCGGGCAGCGAGTCGGAGAAGATGAACCCCTGGGCTCAGGCGGTCTTCGACACGCTCGGCGCGCTGACCACGCAGGACGTCATCGACGAGGTGGTCGAGCGGGGCATGCTCGAGGTGCTGCCGCTCACCCACATCCGTGGCCGGTCGCTGCACGACTCCTTCGTGATCGTCGACGAGGCGCAGTCGCTGGAGCGCAACGTGCTGCTGACGGTGCTGTCGCGCATCGGCAGCAACTCGCGCGTCGTCCTGACGCACGACGTCGGGCAGCGCGACAACCTGCGCGTGGGCCGGCACGACGGCGTCGTCGCGGTGGCCGAGAAGCTCAAGGGGCACCCGCTGTTCGCGCACGTGACGCTGACCCGGTCGGAGCGCTCGCCGATCGCCGCTCTGGTCACCGAGATGCTGGAGCGGATGCCCGGGTGAGCGAAGTCTCATTCCGTTGATTCGTCAGCTATTTCCGCGACGCCCGTGCTACCGCACCCGCCGGTGCGGTAGCGCGGGCGTCGCCGCTGGTCAGCCGCATGGGACGGACGGGGCGCGACGGCGTCCGCGTCGGCCGGCGTGCCGGGTCCCTACCTAGCCACCGAGCGTCACGATGGGCCGTGTGACACGCGATGGAGTTGGCAACGATCACGTTTCCATTGCAATGTGGTGGGGCCCTACAGGAAGGTTCACCCACTCGTGCATCGAAGACGCAGACGTCTGCGCCGAGTCGCCGCAGGACTCGGCCTCGTCGCATCGATCGCTCTCCTCGCCACCCTCTTCACGGGGTGGCTCGTCGATTCAGCCGGCTCCGGAAGCAGCAGCACCGTGGCGAGCACGCAGCAGGTGACGCTCCCCGAGGTCGGCGCCAAGGCCCAGGAGCCCGCGCCGCCGTCCCTCGAACGCGACCTCGCGGCCGCGGCCGAGGCACAGGTGCAGGCCGAGGCAGCGGCCGCTCAGGCTCAGGCGGAGGCCGAAGCCCAGGCGCAGGCTGAGGCCGAGGCGGCCGCCGCCGCGGAGGCCGAACGTCAGGCAGCGGCCGAGGAGGCCGCCCGGTCGCTGGAGCGGGCCGTCGAGGACCCCCAGTCCGCCGCCCGCACCCTGATGGCCGACTACGGCTGGGGCGACGACCAGTTCCAGTGCCTGGACAACCTGTGGACCCGCGAGTCGAACTGGCGGCACACGGCCGAGAACCCGTCGTCCGGCGCGTACGGCATCCCGCAGTCGCTGCCCGCGAACAAGATGGCCCGGTTCGGCGACGACTACCGCACCAACCCGGTCACCCAGATCGAGTGGGGCCTCTGGTACATCGAGGGCCGCTACGGCGACCCGTGCGGCGCATGGGCGCACTCGGAGTCCGTCGGCTGGTACTGAGTCCAGCGCAATACACGCCTCGCCCCCGCCACCGAGTTCCGGTGACGGGGGCGACGTGCATCTTGGTCAAACAGTCGGCGGGCGGGTCATGCTCAGCACGTCGAGGGCCCGGTCGAGCTGCTCCTCGGTGAGCTTGCCGCCGGCGACGTAGCCGCGCTCGACGACGACCTCGCGGATGGTCTTCCGCTCGGCCAGCGCCTGCTTCGCGACCTTGGCCGCCTCTTCGTAGCCGATGTAGCGGTTCAGCGGCGTGACGATGGACGGCGACGACTCGGCGTACTCGCGGTTGCGCTCCTCGTTCGCCTCGATGCCGGCGACGCAGCGGTCGGCGAACAGCCGCGAGATGTTCGCCAGCAGCCGGATCGACTCGAGCACGTTGCGGGCGATGACCGGCAGCATGACGTTGAGCTCGAAGTTGCCGGCCGCGCCCGCGAACGCCACCGTCGCGTCGTTGCCGACGACCTGCGCCGACACCATGCACAGCGCCTCGGGGATGACGGGGTTGACCTTGCCCGGCATGATCGACGAGCCGGGCTGGAGGTCGGGCAGGGCGATCTCGGCCAGGCCGGCCCGCGGGCCGGAGCCCATCCAGCGGACGTCGTTGGAGATCTTGTAGAGCGACACGGCGATGGTGCGCAGCTGGCCGGACAGCTCGACCAGGCCGTCGCGGGCGCCCTGGGCCTCGAAGTGGTTGCGCGCCTCGGTGAACGGCAGCCCGGAGTCGGTGGCGATGCGGCCGATGACGGCGGACGCGAACCCGGGCGGCGTGTTGATGCCGGTGCCGACGGCGGTGCCGCCCAGCGGGACCTCGGCGACCCGCGGCAGCACGGCCTCGAGCCGCTCGACGCCGTAGGAGACCTGGGCCGCGTAGCCGCCGAACTCCTGGCCGAGCGTGACCGGGGTGGCGTCCATCAGGTGCGTGCGGCCGCTCTTGACGACGGAGGCGAACTCGACGGACTTGCGCGACAGCTCGCCCTCGAGGTGGCGCAGCGCCGGGATGAGGTCCTCGACGACCGCGCGCGTAGCGGCGATGTGGATGGCCGTCGGGAACACGTCGTTGCTCGACTGCGACGCGTTGACGTGGTCGTTCGGGTGCACTGGCCGGCCCAGGCGCTCGGTGGCGAGGGTGGCGATGACCTCGTTGGTGTTCATGTTGCTGGACGTGCCGGACCCGGTCTGGAACACGTCGATCGGGAAGTGGGCGTCGTGGTCGCCGTTCGCGACGTCGGCTGCGGCGTCCTGGACGGCCTTCGCGATGTCGCTGTCGAGGACCCCCAGCTCGGCGTTGACCTGCGCCGCCGCGCCCTTGATGGAGGCCAGCGCGCGGATCAGCGCGCCCTCGATCGGCGTGCCGGAGATCGGGAAGTTCTCGACGGCGCGCTGGGTCTGCGCGCGGTACTTCGCCGCCGCGGGAACCCGGACCTCGCCCATGGTGTCGTGTTCGATGCGGTACTCCTGGTCGCTCATGCTCCCATCATCGTCGACCGGCAGCCCTCCCGGCCCGCCGGGGTACTCCCGCCGGCGGCCCAGATCTCAGGGTCCTGTCAGGGGAAATCCGGGTGATCGAGGGCACATTGCCGGGCACTATGTGAAGCAGGCATAATCGGACTATAAAGAATGAGCCTTCGTTTTACGAGGACCGAGGGAGGGACGGGGCGGGCACACCCACTCCGGACGTCGCCCCGGCACGACATGGCCTTCGACATCCGCGACTACACCCGAACGTCCCGAGCCGTGGAGTGGCAGGATCTGCCGCTTGACGAGTTCCGGACCAACCCGCTTCCGCCCGACACGTTGCGCAGCCTCCGCTACATGTGCGACGTCGAGTACCACACCGTCTGCTACCTGCGCGACATGCTCGTGACGCCGTCACACAAGGACCCGCAGGTCACAGCGTTCATGACGATGTGGAACATGGAGGAGTTCTGGCACGGCGAGGCGCTCGCCGAGGTGCTGAACCTCCACGGCCTGCAGATCGACTACGACCACCTCAAGGCGACCCGGCTGCGCATGGGCTGGCGCGACAAGCTCGATCCGATCAAGCAGTCGGTGCTGGCCAACGTGATCGGCCAGGACTTCGTCGCCGTGCACATGATCTGGGGCGCGGCGAACGAGTGGTCGGCGATCACCGCGTACAACCGGCTGGCCCAGCTGGAGCAGCACCCCGTCCTCGCCGAACTGCTGCAGCGCATCGCCAAGCAGGAGGCGCGGCACGTCGCCTTCTACGCCACCCAAGCCCGCGACCGGCTGGCCCGTAGCAAGAAGGCGCAGAAGATCGCCCGGTTCGCGCTGCGCAAGTACTGGGGCCCGGTCGGCACCGGCGTCATGGCCGAGACCGAGGTGCGGCACGTGCTGCGCCACCTCATGAGTGGCCCGGACGGACGGCACGCGGCTCGCACCATCGACGGCCACATCGCCAAGATGCCGGGCCTGGCCGGCCTGCACATCGTCGAGGACGCGCTGGACGCCCGCGGTATCCCGGCCTGACGCCGTCGCCCCTTCGGCTCAGGGGCGGCGGGCGACGTAGACGTGGTAGTCGACGTCGCGGTTCCCGCGCCGGACCGTCCGCACCACTTGTTCGACCGAGCCGACGGCGTCGGCCAGCACGCCGGCCAGGACCGGCGCCGGCGCCGCCGACCAGACCGCCAGCAGGCCGCCCGGGCGCAGCGCCCGGGCGGCGACGGCGAGCAGCGGCCGCTCGTACACTTCGGCGTTGGCCTCGTGGACGAGGAAGTGCGGCCCGTTGTCGACGTCGAGCAGGATGCCGTCGTACGTCGACGGCGGCACCGACGGCAGCATGGCGCGGACGTCGTCGACCACCGTCCGCACGCGCGGATCGCCGACGACGGCCTCCAGGCCCGGCACGACGCCGCGCCGCAGCACGTCGACCAGCGTGGGCTCGATCTCGACGACGTCGACCCGCCGCACCCGGGCGTCGGCCAGCAGCGACCCGACGGTGAACCCGAAGCCGAGCCCGGCCACCAGCACCGTCGCCGGCTCCGGATGCCGGTCCAGCAGCAGCTCGCCCAGCAGCCGCTCCGTCGACGTCTCGGCGGTGTCCATGAGGAACGTGCCGTTGACGATCAGCTCGTAGACCGGGCCGCCGGACGCCGCCCGGCGGCGGACCACCACCTCGCCGTCGACGCCGTCGTGGCGGACCAGTGTCTGAGGGGTGTCGAACACGAGAACACCGTATGTCCTCGACCCACGGCACTCGATGTCGTAGGTTCGACTCACACCCTGACGCTCCGATGCCGTAGCGGTCACTGGAGCGACACCCGCTCCAGGGAGGCGATGTGGTCAGAAGGACCGTCAGCGTCGCGGCCGCCACCGCCCTATTGGCTGGGCTGACCGCGTGTGGCAGTGACGACTCCACCCCGACACTCACGTGGTACATCAATCCCGACAACGGCGGACAGGCCGAGCTGGCCAGCCGATGTACCGAAGCCGCCGACGGCGCCTACCGCATCGAGACGTCGCTGCTGCCCCGCGAGGCGTCCTCGCAGCGTGAGCAGCTGGCCCGGCGGCTCGCGGCGAGTGACTCGTCCATCGACATCATCAGCCTCGACCCGCCGTTCATCCCGGAGCTGGCCGAGGCCGGGTTCCTCGCCGAGATCCCCGACGACGTCGCCGAGTCGGTCACCGAGAACGTCGTGCAGGGCGCCATCGACGGCGCCACCTGGCGCGACGAGCTGGTCGCGGTCCCGTTCTGGGCCAACACCCAGCTGCTCTGGTATCGCAGGTCGGTCGCCGAGGCCGCCGGCCTCGACCCCGAGAACGAGCCGGTCACCTGGCAGCAGATCATCGACGCCGCCCAGTCGCAGGACAAGTACCTCGGCGTCCAGGGCATCCGGGCCGAGGCGCTGACGGTGTGGATCAACGCGCTGGTCACGTCGGCCGGCGGCGAGATCCTCGAGAACCCCGAGGCGCCGGCCGACGAGGTCCAGCTGGGGCTCGACACCGACGCCGGCCGCTCCGCCGCTCAGATCATCGAGGACATCGCCCGCAACGGGCTGGGCGGGCCAGGGCTGGCGAACGAGGACGAGAACGCGTCGATGCTGCAGTTCCAGGGCGACCGCGGCTCGTTCATGGTCAACTGGCCGTTCGTGTGGGCCGCCACGCTGGCCGGCGTCGAAGGCGGCAACCTCGACCAGGCGCTGGTCGACGACATCGGCTGGGCGCTCTACCCCGAGGTCACCGAGGGTGAGGACTCTCGTCCACCGTACGGCGGCATCAACCTCGGCATCGGCGCGTTCAGCGACCACCCCGACCTCGCCATCGAGGCCGCCCAGTGCATCGTCCAGCCTGACAACCAGGCGTACTACATGGTCACCAACGGCAACCCGGCGTCGAACACCGAGGCCTACGACGACCCGGACGTCCAGGAGGCCTTCCCGATGGCCGACCTCATCCGCGAGTCGCTGGAGGCGGCGGCGCCGCGGCCGCAGACCCCGTACTACAACGAGGTCTCGACCGGCCTGCAGAACACCTGGCATCCACCGAACTCCGTCACACCCGACTCCTCACCCGAGGACGCCACGACGCTCATCACTGAGGTCTTGAAGGGGGAGAGGCTGCTATGAGCGTGACGGAGACCGCGGGCGACACCGGCCGGTCGGCCGAAGGCGGCCGGCACGGGCGTGGCGGCAAGATCCCGCTCAGCGACCGGGCGCGGGCCGAGCGGCGGCTGGGCTGGTGGCTGGCCGGCCCGGCGTTCGTGGTGATGCTGCTGGTCACCGCGTACCCGATCCTGCAGGCGTTCTACGAGTCGCTGTTCAAGTTCCGCCTCACCGATCCCGATGCCCGCGAGTTCACCTGGCTGAACAACTACGTGGTGGTGCTGACCGACGGCGTCTGGTGGCGGGCGGTCGGCGTGACGGTGCTCATCACCGTCATCACGGTCGCCATCGAGGCGGTGCTGGGCTTCGCGCTGGCGCTGGTCATGCACCGGGCGCTGACGACGCTGCGGCCGATCCTGCGCACGGCCATCCTCGTCCCGTATGCGATCATCACCGTCGTCTCGGCGTTCGCGTGGTTCTACGCCTTCAGCATCGACTCCGGGTTCGTGAACTCCTGGTTCAACTGGGCGCCAGGCATCAGCGAGAACACCAACTGGTTCGGCGAGTTCGGCACGTCGGTGTTCGTCATCATCGCGTCGGAGATCTGGAAGACGACGCCGTTCATCTCGCTGCTGCTCCTGGCCGGCCTCGCGCAGGTGCCGGAGGACCTGCAGGAGGCGGCCAAGGTCGACGGCGCCACTTGGTGGCAGCGGTTGTACAAGGTGACCATCCCGAACATGAAGGCCGCCATCATGGTGGCGCTGCTGTTCCGGACCCTCGACGCGTTCCGCATCTTCGACAACGTCTTCATCATGACCCAGGGCGCCAACAACACCGAGGTCGTCTCGTTCCTCGCCTATAGACAGACGATCAGCCGGCTAGAGATCGGCCTCGGCTCTGCGGTCTCCGTGCTGCTGTTCCTGTGTGTCGTGCTGATCAGCTTCCTCTTCATCAAGTTGTTCAAGGTCGATCTGGCCAGCGCGAGAGGGGAACGGTGATGGACGAACAGGAGCTCTCGCGCGGCACCAAGGCGTGGTGGTGGGTCGCCGGCATCGTCGTGATCGTCTACGCGCTGTTCCCGGTCGCGTGGATCGTGTCGCTGTCGTTCAAGACGCCCAGCGACCTCGCGAACCTGCAGTTCCTGCCGACGAACTGGGTCTGGGACAACTACGACAACATCCTCGCCGGCGACGCTCAGGACCTGTTCCTGTCGGCGCTGCGCAACTCCATCGGCATCTCGCTGATCGCCACGTTCATCTCGGTGGTGCTGGCGACGTTCTGCGCGTACGCCATCGCCAGGCTCGACTTCCCGGGCAAGCGGCTGATCCTGACGACGGCGCTCGCGGTGGCGATCTTCCCGGTCATCTCGATCGTCACGCCGCTGTTCAACCTGTGGCGCAACATCGGCCTGTACGACACCTGGCCGGGCCTGATCATCCCGTACCTCTCGCTGACGCTGCCGATCTCGATCTGGACGCTGTCGGCGTTCTTCCGGCAGATCCCATGGGAGCTGGAGCAGGCCGCTCAGGTCGACGGCGCCACCACCTGGCAGGCCTTCCGCAAGGTGATCGTCCCGTTGGCCACGCCCGGCGTGTTCACGACAGCGATCATCTCGTTCTTCATCGCGTGGAACGACTTCGTGTACGGCATCTCGCTGACCTCGACCGAGGCGGCTCGGCCGGTCCCCGCGGCGCTGGCGTTCTTCACCGGCGCTTCGCAGTTCGAAGAGCCCACCGGGGCGATCGCGGCGGCCGCCGTGGTCGTCACCATCCCGGTCGTCATCCTCGTTCTGCTGTTCCAACGCCGGATCGTGTCCGGCCTGACTCAGGGCGCCGTCAAGGGCTGACCCCGCTGCGACTGGAGGAGATCCCATGGCTGCCATCACGATGAAAGACATCAACAAGCGTTACGGCGACGGTTTCCACGCGGTCAAGGACGTGAGCCTCGACATCGCCGACGGCGAGTTCGTCATCCTGGTCGGGCCGTCCGGCTGCGGGAAGTCGACGCTGCTGCGGATGATCGTCGGGCTCGAGGACATCAGCAGCGGCGAGCTGCGCATCGGCGACGAGCGGGTCAACGAGAAGGCACCGCGCGACCGCAACCTGTCGATGGTGTTCCAGAACTACGCGCTCTACCCGCACCTCACCGTCTACGAGAACATCGCCTTCCCGCTCCGGCTGGCCAAGACGCCGGACAAGGAGGTCGACGAGCGGGTCCGGCGGGCCTCGGACCTGCTGGAGCTGAACGAGCACCTCGACCGCAAGCCGGCCAACCTCTCCGGCGGCCAGCGCCAGCGCGTCGCCATGGGCCGGGCCATCGTCCGCGAGGCGCAGGCGTTCCTGTTCGACGAGCCGCTGTCCAACCTCGACGCGAAGCTGCGCGGCCAGATGCGCACCGAGATCTCGCGGCTGCAGAAGCGGCTGGGCATCACGACGGTGTACGTCACGCACGACCAGGTCGAGGCCATGACGCTCGGCGACCGCGTCGTCGTGCTGCGCCGCGGCGTCGTGCAGCAGGTCGCCAGCCCGCGCGAGCTGTACGAGAACCCCGTCAACCTGTTCGTCGCCGGGTTCATCGGCTCGCCGCCGATGAACTTCATCTCCGCGACGGTCGTCGGCGATCGCCTGCACACCCCGTTCGGCGAGTGGACGCTGCCGCCGTCGCGCTCGCTCGACCTGAGCGGCCACGACGTCGTGCTGCTGGGCGCCCGGCCGGAGGCGTTCGAGGACGCCTCCGTGGTGTCCGACACCGTCCGCGACCACGGCGTCGTGTTCGACGCGACCATCGACGTCACCGAGTGGCTCGGCAACGAGCAGTACGCCTACGTGCCGTACGAGGCGCCCGAGGACATCCGCAACCGGCTGGCCGACCTGGAACGCGAGCTCGACAGCGAGGCCATGCGCACGCAGCTGGTGGTCTCGCTGGACGCCAGCAGCCGCATCGCCGAGGGGACGCCGGCCAGCCTCTGGCTGGACCTGCGCCGGGTGCACGTCTTCGACCCGGAGTCCGAGACGAACCTCACCGTCCAGGCGATGCAGGAGCGTGGCGAGCAAGCGCCCGACGCGGCGGGCAACGGCGACCAGCCGTCGCCGGCGGCGTCCGAAACCGGGGAGGCCCCGACACTTCCCTGATCCTTCTTCAGGGGTAGATCTCCGGGAATTCTCCTCCATCCGGACGGCCGGGTGGTTGCTAAGGTCGTCAGTTGTGGACGAGACACGCGACCAGCGGGCGATGCGGGCGTCCGACGCCGACCGTGAACAGGTCGCCGACGTCCTGCGTCAGGCGGCCTCCGACGGCCGGCTGAGCCTCACCGAGCTGGAAGATCGTATCGAGGCGCTGTACGCCGCCAAGACGTACGCCGACTTCGAGCCGGTCATCCGCGACCTCCCCGGCGACCTCCCGCTGCCGCCGTCGGCCGTCATCGCGCGCCGGCCCGCCGCGGCGCCGATGCCCGCGCCGTCGGCGTCGTCGCCGGCCCGGGTCGGCGGCGTTCCCACGTCGCGCAGCGCGAAGGTCGTGTTCAGCGGCATCCAGCGCCGCGGCGACTGGGTCGTGCCGCAGCACTACCGCATCAAGGCCGTCTTCGGCGGCGCCGACCTCGACCTGCGCGACGCCTCGCTCGAGGCGGCCGAGGTCGAGATCGACATCAGGGCGGTCTTCGGCGGCGTGAACATCGTCGTGCCGCCCGACATCCGCGTGAGCGTCGACGGCGACGGCATCTTCGGCGCGTTCAACGACGACGCCAGCCACCGCGGCCAGCCGGGCCCGGACGCGCCGCTCGTCCGCATCACCGGCAAGGCCGTCTTCGGCGGGGTCAACGTCCAGCGCAAGGCGGCAGGCGAGAAATGAGCGAGGTCCCCGACCAGCCCAAGCCGGCGCCGGCGCCTGGCGCCGACTTCCCCGACGTCCGCAGCCCGGCCGACCTGCGCTGCTCCGACGTCGACCGCGACCGCGTGGCCGAGGCGCTGCGCCAGGCCGCCGGCGACGGCCGGCTCACGCTCACCGAGCTGGAAGAGCGGCTGGAGGCGACCTTCAAGGCGCGCACCTACGGCGAGCTGCAGCCGATCACCCGCGACCTCCCGCAGGGGCCGTACCCGCTGCCCGGCGGTAACCCGGTGGCGAACTGGCAGCAGGGCCGGCCGGCGGCGGGTCCTGCTCGGGTCGCGCCCGCGGGCGCCCAGCCGCCACTGCCGCCGTCCGACGGCCCGGTCCGGCCGGCCGAGCGCATCACCAGCGTGCTCAGCAACGAGAAGCGCCTGGGCCGGTGGGAGGTGCCCGCCCGCATGGACGTCACGTCGATCCTGGGCGAGGTCGTGCTCGACTTCACCGAGGCCGTCGTGCGCACCCCAGAGGTCGAGATCCAGACCGCGATCGTGCTGGGCAGCCTCACGCTGATCGTGCCCGAGGGCATCGACGTACGACTCGACGAGGGCACGAACATCCTCGGCGAGCGGAAGATGAAGCTGCGCGAGCCGGTCACCCCCGGCGCCCCGGTCTATCGGGTGCGCGGCTTCGTGCTGCTGGGCGAGGTCACCGTGCGCCCGCCGCGCGACAAGCGCCGTTCGCTTCTCGGCCACTGACCAGCGTCACGGGATTCACCGACGTGAGTGATCATTCGCCGGTGAGCGCGTCCAGCCCATTACGCCGGCTGTTGCCGGTGCTCGTGCTGCTTGCCGTCCTCACGCTAGGCGCGTCCGCGTCCGCCGCTACGCCGGCAACCGTTCCCGTGCCGGTCGCGACGTCGGAACCCGCCGATCCCGCCGGTGCCCCCGCCGTCTCGCCGGACGGCGCCGACGACCACGACGGTGACTTCGGCTGGGGCCCGTCGCGCATCGTCTGGGGCGGCTTCGGTTGGCTCGGCCTCGTGCTGGTGACGGCCGTCCTGCTGCGCCGCCAAGCCTCCCGCCGCCGCTGACCAGCCTGAGGTCCGGCCTGGCGCTGCTCCGCTCACCCGAGGCCCCGTGATGGGCGACGTGACGGCCATCGGTCAGCGCCTACTCTCAGCGCCGCCTGACTCCCCGGATCAGAAGGGCACCGCCTCGAGGCGCGGGTCGCCAGCCGGGGCGGGGTGCACCTGGTGCGCATGGTGCTCTGCTGGGGTGCGGATGGGTCCGATGGCTTCGGGTTCGACCGGGTATCGGTGGCCGGCGGGGGTGGTCCACCAGGTGGTGCCGTGTGGGTCGGTGGTGATGGTGAAGCGGTGCCAGGTTTTGGCCTGGTGGTGGCCGGTGTGCAGTGCCCAGGTGTTGTCGGGGGCGGTGGTGCCGCCGTGGGCGTAGGGGGTCTGGTGGTCGATTTCGGCTTCGGTGGCGGTGCGGTGGCAGGTGGGGAACCGGCAGGTGCGGTCGCGGGTGATGACGTGTGCGGCCAGGGCGGCTGGTGGGGTGTAGGTGGTGTGCCCGTATTCGAGTAGGCGGCCGTCGGCGGGGTCGGTGAGCAGCCGGCGCAGGGTGGCGTCGGCGGTGATGCGGCGGGCGGTGGCGGCGGTGATGGGTCCGTATCCGTCGAGCTCGCCGGGCGTGTCGTCGTCGCCGAGCAGCGCGGTGATCGGCATGGTGATGTGCACCGTGGCGGCGCGTCCTCGGCGTCGCCCGAGGACCACCGGTCCGCCAGAACGAGCTGGCCGGGTGGCGTGGTCCGGCGCGGCGGTGTCGCCGTGCCCGGCTGGGCTGACCGGTCGTGCGAGGTGGTCCGGCCCTGAGCTTCCCCCCAAATCGTGGAGGGTTTCCCTTTACGCTGCTTCCAGCATAGCGGAGTTCTCGTAGTCGATGGGCGATTTCATGCCGCACGAACTGTGACGCCGACGACAATTATAGAAATCTACGACCCAGTCGATAATGACGCGTTTCGCTTCGTCGCGGGTCGTAAAGTGGTGCCGCGACAATACCTCGTGTTCCAGGGTGGAGAAGAACGATTCCGCGGCGGCGTTGTCGAAACACGACCCGACCCTTCCCATCGACTGGGTGATCTTCAGATCACGGCAGAGTTCGGTGAAGTCGTGCGCGGTGTAGGTGGACCCGCGGTCGGTGTGGAAGACCACCCCGGCCACGACCCCGCCACGGGCAGCGACGGCCATCTTGATGGTGTCAGCTGCCAGGACGGCATCCGGGTGCGGGCTGGTGGCGTAGCCGAGCAGCCGCCGGGAGAACAGGTCGATCGCCGTGGACAGATACAACTTGCCCTCGTCGGTGGGTATCTCGGTCATGTCGCCGACCCACCGACAGTTCGGTGCTTCGGCGGTGAAGTCACGATTCACCAGATCAGCGAACGGGATCGCCCGCTTATCCGGGCGGGTGGTGTTCTTCCGCCGTTTCTTCGCCCGCGCGACCAGGCTCTGTCGTTTCATCGAATCGGCGACCGTCTTCTCACCCACCGTCCAGCCGGCCTCACGCAGATCGGCGTGAATACGCGGCGATCCGTGCAATTCACGCGACTCGGTGAACGCCTTCTTCACGGCGGCGTCGAGCTCGTCGCGGCGCTGCTGCCTGGGTGTGGGTGGCCGGTCGTGCCACTTGTAGAACCACGACTGCGACACCTCCAACGCCCGGCACGTCACCGCGTGCGGTACCTGGTGGCTGGTCCTCTGGTCGGCGATGAACGCAGCCAGGCTCACCGCGTCGCCTCCTTCACCCACAGGACCACGGATCGCTTGAGCACGTCACGCTCCATCCGCAACTCCGCGACCTCGCTGCGCAACCGGGCCAGCTCGGCCCGATCGTCGCTGGTCAGGCCATCGGCCTCGCCGCGCTCGACCCGGTCCTTCTTCACCCAGTTACGCAGCGTCTCCGACCCGATCCCCAGGTCACGAGCGACCTGCGCGATCGGCTTGTTCGTCTCCCGAACGATCCGAACAGCTCCCTCACGGAACTCCGGATCGAACTTTCGTCTCGTCTCAGGCATCGCCACTCCTTATAGCCGATGCCTCCACACTTCGGGGGGAACCTCAGCCCGGTGGTGTCGCCGTGCCCGGCTGGGCTGGTCGGTCTGTCGGGGGCGGCGGGTCTGCTTGCGGGAGGGTGCTGGATCGGCACGGTGGGGTGGGCGTGGCCTGGCGGGCCGGTGGGGGTGGATCCGTTGAGGCTGTCTGGTTGGCGATCGGTGCCGTGTGCGTCGGGGTCGGGCGGGCGTGCGGGCGAGCTGGCCGGGGGTGCGACGGCGGCGGGGGTGTTGGTGCAGGTGGGGTTGCAGCAGCCGAGGTGGCCGGTGTCCAGCGCGGTCCAGGCCAGGCCGGTGAGCAGGTCGAAGCGGAGTTGGTCGAGGGTGCGCTGGTCGCCGCTGGTGCGGGTGTGGCGGGCGGCGGCGTCGGTGGCGACCCACAGCGCGGTCAGGTCCTCAGCCGGCCCGCACAGGGTGAGGGTGGCCATGCCGTCGTCGCCGCCGGGCGCGGCCGGCTCGGGCCGGGACACGTAGCGGCGGTCGGCGGCTCGGGTGCGGCGGGTTTCCGCGGCGGCGGGGTCGGCGGCGATGACCTCGCGACGCAGCCGCTGGTCCAGCGCCCAGCGGGTGCGGGTGGCGGCGTCGGGCAGCACGGTGGCCTCGACCCGCCGCCGCAGTGCGGGGTCGGTGAGGCAGCGGGTGCGCTCGGCGATCAGCCGTGCCTTGTCCGCGTCGATCAGGCCTGTCGCGAGGGCGGTGAAGGTGTCGGGGAGGTCCTCGAGCAGTTCGACGGCGAGCGCGACCCGCCCGGTCGCACGGCCCGGCGTCCACCGCAATGCCAGCGACACCTCGTCACCGGCGGCCTCGACCGCCCGATGCACATGCCCGCCAGACAGCTCGTCAGGGGCGCCGCAGCGCTGGTAGGGCGGCCGGGCGGCCAGCTCGGCGAACACCCGCAACAGTGCGGCCTCCTCGTGGGCGAGTTGACGTTGCCGCGCCAGCGCCACCACGATCAGCTCGTGCGGGGACAGCCGGGTGAGGTCGACCCGGGCGAGCAGGGCCGCCAGCTCGGCACCCGGTGGTGCGGTGGCCAGCCGGTCGATCGGATCGGACATCACCCATCACCTTCTCGTCCACGATGCGGCGCCCCTGTGTGAAGGGCGCGTGTCACCCCGTGGGCCCGGTCGGGCTGGGATGGACGACCGCAGGCACACTGACCGGCCTGCGACCGTGGACGAGGTGAGAGCACCTGGCGTGATGCCCTGCTTCAACGCCCGGGAACCCACTGCTACCGCTCCCGGTGACGGCTCGAACAACTGAAGATGATCTTATCGAACAGGTGTCCGGCCCGCAACTCGGAGTCCAGGGCCGCCGGCAGGCCGGCGAGCGTGTCTCGACCCGCGCCTAGCGACGCAGGGCCGAGTTCGCTGTCGCGGTCGCAACGAGACACCTACGCCGCAGTTGCGGGTCTATACTGTCCGATGTGCCGCAGTTTCGGATCGCTGACGCCGCTCGCCTCTTGGGGGTGAGCGACGACTCGTTGCGACGGTGGGCCGACGCCGGGCGGTTGCGGCTCGACCGCGACGACGCCGGGCGCATGGTCGTCGACGGTGTCGAGCTGGCGCGGGTGGCGCGCGAGATCGGCCCCGACGAGGCGGCACTGCCCACGCCGCGGGAGTCCGCGCGCAACCACTTCCCCGGCATCGTCATCTCGGTGAAGAAGGACGGAGTGATGGCTCAGGTGGAGATCCAGGCAGGTCCGCACCGTGTCGTGTCGCTGATGAGCCGCGAGGCCGCCGACGAGCTCGGGCTGGACGTCGGTGTCGCGGCCATCGCGTCGGTCAAGGCCACCACCGTCGTCGTCGACCTGCCGGCGGCCCGGGCATGAGGCGGGCCCGGCTCGCACTCGCGGTCGCGGCGGCCGCGCTGCTCACCATCGCCTGCGGGGGCGACGACGGCGACGACTCGGCGGCCCCGTCCGGCGAGGCGACGCAGGAGACCACCGAGCCGGCCGACGACGCGCCCGCCGGGACGGTGACGGTGCTCGCGGCGGCGTCGCTGACGGAGTCGTTCGAGACGCTGGCCGACCAGCTCGGCGACGAGTACCCCGACCTCGAGATCGTCTACTCGTTCGGCCCCAGCTCCGGCCTGGTCGAGCAGCTGCTGTCCGGCGCGCCCGCCGACGTCCTCGCGACGGCCGACACGAACACGATGGACGACGCGGTCGCCGGCGGGGTCGTCGACGGCGAGCCGCGGATCTTCGCCCGCAACACGCTGGCCCTCGCGGTCCCGGCGGGCAACCCGGGCAACGTCACCGGCCTCGCCGACTTGGCGAACGAGGAGCTGCGGGTCGCGATCTGCGAGCCGCAGGTCCCGTGCGGCGGCGCGGCCCAGCGCCTCCTCGACGCCGCCGGGGTGGTGGCGGCGCCGGACACCCTGACCACGGACGTGAAGGAGGCGGCGTCGCTGATCGCGCTGGGTGAGGCCGACGCGGCGCTGATCTACCTGACCGACGCCGCGGCCGAGGGCGATGCCGTCGAGGTCGTTCCGGTCCCCGAGTCGGACGACGTGGTCAACGACTACCCGGTCGCCGTGCTGACGGACGCGCCGAACCCGGAGGGCGCCCAGGCGGTCGTCGACGCGATCACCGGCGAGCCGGGCCAGACGATCCTCGGCGAGGCTGGTTTCCTGGAACCGTGAGCCGCTCCCGTCGGACCGACGACCTGCGGGTTCCGGCGGGGCTGCTGATCCCCGCGGCGCTCGGCGTCGCGATCCTGGTCCTGCCGATGGTGGGCCTGATCGCGCGGGCGCCGTGGGGAGACCTGCCGTCCATCCTCTCCTCCGACGAGGTCCTGACGGCGCTGCGGTTGTCGCTGGTCACGGCCACGATCGCGACCGGGGTGGCGCTGGTGTGCGGGGTTCCGGTCGCGTGGCTGCTGGCCCGGACGGCCCTGCCCGGCCGGTCGGTGCTGCGCGGCCTGGTGACGGTGCCGCTGGTGCTGCCGCCGGTGGTCGGCGGCGTCGCACTGCTCATGGTGTTCGGCCGGCGCGGGCTGGTCGGCGGCTGGCTCTACGACACGTTCGGGATCAGCCTGCCGTTCACCACCGAGGCGGTCGTGCTGGCGCAGGTGTTCGTCGCGATGCCGTTCCTCATCGTCGCGGTCGAGGGGGCGCTGCGCACCGCCGACCGCCGCTACGACGACGTCGCGGCCACGCTCGGCGCCACCTCCTGGACGACGTTCCGCCGGGTCACGCTGCCGGCCGTCGCGCCGGGCGTGCTGGCCGGGGCGGTGCTGTGCTGGGCGCGGGCGCTCGGCGAGTTCGGCGCGACAGTGACGTTCGCCGGCAGCTTCCCCGGCACCACCCGCACGCTGCCGCTGGAGGCGTACGTCGCGATCAACGCCGGCGACAGCGACGTCGCCATCGTGCTGAGCCTGCTGATGATCGCCGTGTCGGTGACGGTCCTGATCGGGCTGCGCGACCGCTGGATCGGGGCCACATGAGCCTCTACGCCGACCTCGCGCTGCGCCGCGGCGACCTCGAGCTGCACGCCGGGCTCGCCGTGGCGCCCGGCGAGGTGGTGGCGCTGCTCGGCCCGAACGGCGCGGGCAAGTCGACCGCACTGCAGCTGCTGGCCGGGATCCTGCCGCTGGACGCCGGCCGGATCGAGCTGGACGGCGTCACGCTCGACGACCCCGCCGCGGGTGTGCACGTCCGGCCGCGCGACCGCCGCGTCGGCATGGTCGTCCAGGACTACCTGCTGTTCCCGAAGATGAGCGTGCTGGAGAACGTCGCGTTCGGGCTGCGCTCGCGCGGCCTGCACCGCGACCGCGCGCGAGCGGAGGCCCGCGACTGGCTCGGCCGCATGGGGCTGGCCGAGTACGAGCGGCGGCGTCCGGGCGAGCTCTCCGGCGGCCAGGCGCAGCGGGTCGCGCTGGCCCGCGCGCTGATCGTCGAGCCGCGGCTGCTGCTGCTCGACGAGCCGCTGGCCGCGCTCGACGCCGGCACCCGCCCGGCGGTCCGGGCCGAGCTGCGCCGCCACCTCGCCGGCTACGAGGGCTGCACGCTCGTCGTCACCCATGACCCATTGGAGGCGATGGTGCTCGGCGACCGCGTCGTCGTGCTGGAGCGCGGCCGCGTCGTCCAGCACGGCGCGCCGGCCGAGGTCGCGCGGCGGCCGCGCACCGACTACGTGGCCCGCCTGGTCGGCCTGAACCTGCTGACGGGCACTGCGACGGGCCGCAGCGCCGAGCTGCCGTCCGGCGCCGTCGTCGCGCTGGCCCACGACGCGAGCGGGCCGGTGCACATCGCGTTCTCGCCGGTCGCTGTGACGCTGAGCCCGCGCCGGCCGGAGGGCTCGGCCCGCAACGCCTGGCCGCTGGTCATCGTCGACCTCGAGGCGCACGGCGACCTCGTTCGGGTGACGGCGGACGGCGCGGTGCCGGTGCTCGCGGACGTCACGCCACTGGCCGTCGCGGATCTCGGCCTGGAGCCGGGCGGCGAGGTGTGGGCGTCGGTCAAGGCCAGCGAGATCAGCGTCTATCCCGCGTGACACCATGCTGGGGTGGCAACCTCGACCCGCGGCAACCCCTCGCTGGGCGACATCCTGCGCAGCGTCGGCGTGCTGGCCGGCGTCATCGCCGCGATCGCGCTCGTGTTCAACCTGCTCAACGACTCCGAGCCGCGGCTGCCCGACCCCGTCGACTACGAGCCGGCGCTCGCCGTCGCCCGTGAGGAGTTCGGCTACGACGTGCTCGCGCCCGAGCCGGTCCCGGACGGCTGGCGCGCCACCAGCGTCGACTTCGCGCAGGAGGCGAGTGGCGACCTCTGGCGGCTCGGTTTCCTCATCGACGGCGAGCAGTTCATCGGCCTGGAACAGACCGACGGCGAGATCGAGAGCTACCGCGAGGACAGGCTGGCCGACTTCGCCCCCGACGGCGAGAGCACCATCGACGGCGCCGGCTGGGAGCGCCTCCTCGAGGACGACGACCAGCCCGACCGCGTCCTGGTGCGCATCGACGGCGGCGCGCTGACGATCGTGCGCGGCACCGTCTCCTACGAGCGACTCGAGGAGTTCGTGCGGCTGCTGCGCTGATCGTCACAGCGGGCGGTCTGTACGCACCTTCGGTGGTGTGGCGGGCAACGACGGCAGCGGGCCGACCAGGCGGGCACTGACCGGCCTGCTCGACGCCTGGCTCGACCTCGACCGGCGCGGGGCGGAGGCGCTGGCCCAGGCTCGCGCCGACGCCATGGACGTCGCTCGGGCCGCCGGCGGTGCGCGCGTCGGCGGGGCGGCTGCCGCCGGGCAGGTGGTCGAGCACGCCGACGCCGGCGTGGCCGTCGCCGAGCGCGAGCTGGCCGGGCTCGCCGCCGTACTGGCCGACGAGTGCCGGGCGCTGGTGCAGCTGCTCACCGGCGTCGCCGGATCTGTCGCGCCGGTCGGCCTGGGTTCGGGGCCGGACGCCATCGTCGAGGCGTTCCCCGCGGGCGACGGCCGCGCCTACGTCGCCGACCTGGTCGCCGACGCCGCCGTCGACGAGCGGCAGCCGTCCGAGGCGGCCGAGCGGGCGCCGGCTGTCAACGCGATCCCGCTCTCGGTGGCCGCCGGGCTACGCGCGGCCTTCGACGAGTCCGTGCGCGAGGACGTCCTGGCCATGGTCTGCCATCCCCGCGGCCACGCCGTCCAGCTGCACGGTCCGGACGTCTCCGACGAGGCGTTGATGGCCCGAGTGAGCTGGAAGAAGGACCCGATGGGTCGCACGGACACGAAGAACTCCTGGCGCCGCGACCCCGACGACGGCACGGTCCACTCCAAGCACGGCATCGGCCATGTCGCCGGGAGGTTCACCACCGTGGAAGCGCTGGCCAAGCCGCTCCAGGCGCTGCTCGCCCACACCGGCGGCACCATCGAGAGCCTGCACGATCATCTGGATCGTCACTATCCTGACGGCCTCGCGCTCATCTTCGTCGCAGCGGAGGACGCCAGGTTGGTGCCGGGCGACGCGACCGGGTTCCGGGGTGCGGGCACCTCGACCGCGAGGATGGCACAACACTGGACGCACGCGCGGCGCGACTCCATGGCGAACGGCGGCGGACCGATGCCGATCGTCCGCACTGACCAGATCGCCGACAACGACCGTCCAGGGGCTGCGATGATTCTCCGGAAGATCGACGGAGAGTGGGTACTCATCACCTGCTTTCCCGAGAGTGCCCAGGGCAACGACTTCACCCGAATGGGAGCCGAGGCGTGACCGAGCGGACCGCGAACTTCAGGCGCTGGTACGGCAACTGGTTTGTCGGTGTTGACAGCTATCCCGACAGCTACACCGAAGGCTGCGAGTCGGTCGCGCAGTGGGAGAGCGATCCGGACCGGACCGACAGCTTCGCCGCCTTCAAGGAGGAGTTGGCGGCGCATGTCCGCGACTCGTCACTGAGGCCGAAGGGCGAGAGTGAGGACCAGTGGCTCAACGACGAATGGTTGCGCAACCTCTGGTACGACCTCTTCGGGCCCGACCCGGCGCCGGGCGACCCGTACCCCGTCCCGCCCGAGGAGTGGGGGCACCCGCGCGAGACGCCGTACCTCGAGTACGCCGTCGGGGACGAGGCCGACAGCACCGAGGCCGAGCGGGCCTGGCTGGCCCAGCGCGGCCTGACGCACGCCGAGATCCGGCGCGGCTACTCATGGCGCCTGCGTCCGCCTGAGGACTATCGCGACCGGCTTGCCCGGCTCACCGCCGAGGGCAAGCGTACGTCGTACGAGGGCGAGGTGTAGTCAGCCCTCGGCGTCGGTCGTGCCGGCCGCGCTCGCGGCGTCGAGCTTGGCGCGGGCGCCGTCGAGGTAGCGCTCGCACAGGGCGGCCAGCTCTTCACCGCGCTGCCACAGGGCCAGCGACTCCTCCAGCGTGGTGCCGCCGGCCTCGAGCTTCGCGACGATCTGGATGAGCTCGTCGCGGGCCTGTTCGTAGGTGGGTTCGGCGGCCTGCATGGGAAGCCAACCTACCGGATCTCGGCGGCGATCTCGCCGCCCGCGACCAGCAGCCGCACGTGGTCGCCGGTCGCGACGTCGGCGGGTTGCCGCACGACGGTGCCGTCGTCCTTCTGCACGACGGCGTAGCCGCGCTCCAGCGTCGCGGCGGGGGAGAGCGCCCGGATGCGGGCCTGGGTGTGGTCGACCTCGACGGCGGCGCGGTCGAGCGCGTGCCGGACCGTGCGCCGGGCTCGTTGCACGAGGGCGTCCAGCTCAGACGCGCGCAGCCGCAGGCCGTGCTGCGGGTCGGCCAGCGCGGGACGGGACCGCAGCGACTCCAGGCCGTGCCGCTCGCGGTCGAGCCGGTGCCTGACGGCGGAGCGGATGCGCTCGCGGGCGCGCCGGATCCGCTCGGCCTCCTCCAGGACGTCGGGCACCACCCGCTTGGCCGCGTCGGTCGGCGTCGACGCGCGGACGTCGGCCACCAGGTCCAGTAGCGGCGTGTCGGCCTCGTGCCCGATCGCGCTGACCACCGGCGTCGCGGCCGCGGCGACCGCGCGCACCAGCGCCTCGTCGGAGAACGGCAGCAGGTCCTCGACCGACCCGCCGCCGCGGGCGATGATGACGACGTCGACCTCCGGGTCGCGGTCGAGCACCCGCAGCGCGTCCATGACCTGGCTGACGGCGTTCAGCCCCTGCACGGCGACCGGCTCGACCCGGAACCGGACGCCGGGCCAGCGCCGCCGGGCGTTCTCGAGCACGTCGTGCTCGGCCTTGGAGTCGCGCCCGCAGATCAGCCCGACCACGCGCGGCAGGAACGGCAGCGGCCGCTTGCGCGCGTCGGCGAAGACGCCCTCGGTGGCCAGGATCTTCCGCAGCCGCTCGATACGGGCCAGCAGGTCGCCCAGCCCGACGGTGCGTAGCTGGTCGGCGGCCAGCGACAGCGTCCCGCGGGTGAAGTACCAGGACGGTTTCGCGTGCACGACGACGCGGGCGCCGTCGGCCAGCGGGGCGTCCAGCGTGTCCAGCAGCCCGACCGGGCAGGTCACCGTCACCGACACCTCGGCGTGCGGGTCGCGCAGCGTGAGGAACGCCGTCGACGTGCCCGGACGGCGGGAGTACTGCGCCACCTGCCCCTCGACCCAGACCGGGCCGAGCCGGGCCACCCACTGGCCGATCAGCTGCGAGATGACGCGGACCGGGGCGGGCTTCTCCGGGGATGTGTCGAGGGCCACGATGGGCACCGTACCCGGTGGGACCGACGGTCGCGGCACCTACCATGGGAGACATGACTGCTGATGGCCGAGTCCTGCTCGCCGCACCCCGGGGCTACTGCGCGGGCGTCGACCGCGCCGTGGTCACGGTCGAGAAGGCGCTGGACCACTACGGCCCGCCGGTCTACGTCCGCAAGCAGATCGTGCACAACAAGCATGTCGTCGAGACGCTCGAGCAGCGCGGCGCGATCTTCGTCGAGGAGCTGTCCGAGGTGCCCGAGGGTGCGCTGGTCGTGTTCTCCGCGCACGGCGTGTCGCCCATGGTGCACACCGAGGCCGCCGACCGCGGCCTGCGCACCATCGACGCGACGTGCCCGCTGGTCACCAAGGTGCACAACGAGGCCCGCCGATTCGCCAAGGACGACCTCGACATCGTGCTCATCGGCCACAACGGGCACGAGGAGGTCGAGGGCACCGCGGGCGAGGCGCCCGAGCACATCCAGCTGGTCGAGAGCCCCGCCGACGTCGACAAGGTGCAGGTCCGCGACCCGTCCCGGGTGGTGTGGCTGTCGCAGACCACGCTGTCGGTCGACGAGACCTACGAGACCGTGGGCAAGCTGCGCGAACGGTTCCCGGCGCTGATCAGCCCGCCCAGCGACGACATCTGCTACGCCACGCAGAACCGTCAGGTCGCGGTCAAGGAGATCGCCGCCGAGGCAGAGCTGGTGCTGGTGGTCGGCTCGGCCAACTCCTCCAACTCGGTGCGGCTGGTCGAGGTCGCCCTCGACGCCGGAGCCGACGCGTCCTACCGCATCGACAACGCGTCCGAGATCGACGAGGGCTGGCTCTCCGGCGTCTCGACGGTCGGCGTGACCAGCGGCGCGTCGGTCCCCGAAGAGCTGGTGGCCGACGTCGTCGCATGGCTGGGGGAGCGCGGCTTCCCCACTGTCGAGGAGCACCGCACCACCGAGGAGTCGCTGATCTTCTCGCTGCCGCGCGAGCTGCGCCGCGACCTCAAGGCGTCGGCGGCGCCGTCGGCCGACTGACCCCGTCAGTCGCTCTTGGGCTTGTCCTTGTCGGCCTTGCTGCCGCCGAGCGCGCCGACCAGCAGGATCAGCCCCCAGATGCCGAGCGGCCAGACCGGCCAGAAGTTCTGCGCCTCATTCGACGCGATGCTGCTGATGCCCCAGATGCCGATCATGATAACCGCCGCGCCGGCCCACGCCTGCCACTCGTCGAGGTACTCGCGCCACTCGCGCTTCTTCCGCTCCTCGACGACCTTCTGCTGCTTCTCCTCGGCCTGACGCCGCTCGCGCTGCAACGGCTGCGGCAGGTCGGCGGTGAGGCGGTCCAGCTCGCCGTAGGTGCGCGCCTCCCACACCGCCTGGAGGCGGCGCTCGTACTCGTCGTTGTCGAGCCGGCCCTCCCCGAAGGCGTCGCGCAGATCCTCGGCGACCAGGTCCCGATCGACGTCGCTCGCCCTCTGTTCCGGCCGCCGCGCGGGCAGATCGCTCATCTCGGCCTCTCCCTTCGCGTGTGCGAGCAAGAATACGACCGACGGCGGGCCGGACCGGTCACGTGGAACGCCCGCGGCGGACTTCCGGCCCACGCGGCGGGACCTTGGTCCCTGGCCGCCCCGGTGCCGGGTGTGGAACCTGAAGGGTGTGGACGCGATCGCCCCGGCCGACCCGGCCGGCCTCGAGACCCTGGGCCGCTCGGACTGCTACATGCTGCTGCGGACGGTGCCGATCGGCCGCATCGTCTTCACCGAGGCCGCGCTGCCGGCGATCCAGCCGGTGAACTTCGTCCTCGACGGCGACGACGTGATCATCCGGACCGGCATGGGCTCGAAGCTGGCCGCCGCGACGCGGTCCGCGGTCGTGGCGTTCGAGGCGGACCAGTACGACGAGGACGCGCTGGCCGGCTGGTCGGTGGTGCTGGTCGGCCGGGCCGAGGCGGTCGCTGACGACGCCGAGCGGCGGCGCCTGGCCCGGCTCGGGCTGACGCCGTGGGCGCTGGGGGACCGGCCGCACTACATCCGCGTCCGGCCCGAGATCGTCCGCGGCCGCCGGATCCGCCGTCCGGCCACGCTCTGACCTGTCCGTTTCGCCGGAGTGAGGACCAACGTCCCGCCCTCTGGCGACCTTGGGCAGCAGCGCCCAGGAACCCCGCCGCGATGGACTGGAGTCAGCGCCGGAGAAGCCGGCGAGACTCCAGAAAGGGCGGAACGATGACCACGTCCAGCAGCCATGACGTGCCGATCAGGAGCACCGGGCCTGACGTCGCCGAGCCCGCCGCCGTCGGCATCGGAACCCCCGACGTCCGTCCTGTCGCGCTCCAGTACGTCCTGGGCCTCCTGCGACTGGCGCTCGGCTGGACCTTCCTGTGGGCGTTCCTGGACAAGACGTTCGGCCTCGGCTATTCGACCCCGAGCGAGAGCGCCTGGATCGACGGCGGCAGCCCCACCACCGGCTATCTGTCCGGCGTCGAGGGTCCGTTCGAGGACGTCTTCAACGACCTCGCCGGCACCACCTGGGTGGACTGGCTGTTCATGATCGGCCTGCTCGGGATCGGGCTGGCACTGATCCTGGGCATCGGGATGCGGATCGCCGCGGTCGCCGGTGTGCTGATGCTCGCCATGATGTACCTGGCGTCGCTGCCGCTGGACACCAACCCGTTCCTCGATGAGCACCTCACCGAGGCGCTCATGCTGATCGTGCTGGCGCTGACCTCCTCGGGCCGGTACCTCGGGCTGGGCCGCCTCTGGGAGCGGATCCCCCTCGTTCAGAAGCACCGCTGGCTCGTCTGAGCCGCCGGCCGTCACGTCCGCGCCGGGTCCCGCTGAGGGCTCGGTGCGGACTCATGTCATGGCCCCGGCGGACGGCCGCCGCCGTGACGTGGTCCTGACAACCGGTCACGGCCCCCTTGGCAGACCACAACGCTTCTGCTAACTTTCTTTCCAATTCGATTCGAGGTCATTCCGGCGCAATGTTCCGAAGGCTGTGAATCAGCCGATTCACCAGCCGCGTCGGCGAGTCATCCCCCTAGTCACCGATGCGCGCAGGCCTGCGTGCGCCCTCGTGGAGGTGATGTGTCACCGCGAGCCGATCGCGGGATCCGAGGCACTGTCACGGACACCTCTCGCAAGGAGTCAGCCCATGAAGACTCGATGGCGTACCGCGGTGGCGTATGGCGCCGCCGCAGGTCTGCTGGTCACGAGCGTCGCAGCGGCGTTCGCGGGCCAGGCACCGGAAGGGGCCGGCGATCCGGTCGCGGCGTCGGATCCGGCGCCGCAGGTGCGCGCCGCCGCCGCGGCCGAGAACGGCTACCGCAACGTCGGCTACTTCACCCAATGGGGAATCTACGGCCGCGACTTCCTGGTCCAGGATCTCGACCTCAGCGGCGCGGCGTCAGACCTCACCCACATCAACTACGCGTTCGCGAACATCCACCCGGACACGCTCACCTGTTTCGAGGCCAACCGGCCGAACGGGCCGAAGGACTCGCCGGCCGAAGGCGACTACGCCGGTGACGCCTGGGCCGACTACGGCCGCGGGTTCGCCGCCGGCGACTCCGTCGACGGGGTCGGTGATACCTGGGACCAGCCGCTGGCCGGGAACTTCAACCAGATCAAGGAACTGAAGGCGAAGTACCCGCACCTCAAGGCGCTGGTCTCGATCGGCGGCTGGACCTGGTCGCGGCACTTCTCCCGGGCCGCCGCCACGCCCGAGAGCCGGCAGCGGTTCGTGTCGTCCTGTATCGACACCTTCCTGCGCGGCAACCTGCCGGTGATCGACGGACGGGGCGGGCCGGGCTCGGCCGCCGGCGTCTTCGACGGGTTCGACATCGACTGGGAGTGGCCCGGCGTGCCGGAGGAGCTTCAGCACCCCGGCAACCACTGGTCGCCGAACGACAAGGAGAACTTCACCGCGCTGCTGGCCGAGTTCCGCCGTCAGCTCGACGCGCTGGGCGGCCAGACCGGCGAGACGTACGAACTGAGTGCCTTCCTGCCGGCCAACCCCGTCCTCATCGACGCGGGCTGGGACGTCACCCAGATCTTCGACTACCTCGACTTCGGCAACGTGCAGGGCTACGACCTGCACGGCACCTGGCGGCCGGACCTTGCCGGTCACCAGGCCAACACCAACGACGACCCGGCGAACCCGCTCCCGGACGGCCAGCGGTTCAGCGTCGACGCGGCGATGAGCTACTACGTCGACCGTGGCGTGCCGCCGGCGCAGCTCACCATGGGCATCCCGCTGTACGGCCGTGGCTGGACCGGGGTCACGGACGGCGGGACACACGGAGCGTGGCAGCCGGCGACGGGCGCGGCGCCGGGCGAGTTCCCCGAGGAGCCGGGGACCGACCGCTACCGCAACCTGCGCGGCGGCCAGATCTACCACGACGAGGACGTCCTGGCGTCGTGGTCGTACGACGGCACCGAGTTCTGGTCCTTCGACGACCCGTGGCTGGTGGACAAGAAGGCCGACTACGTCACCGCCGGCGGCTTCGGCGGCGCGATGTGGTGGGACCTCGCCGGCGACTATCAGAACGAGCTGGTCGGCCTGATGGGGTCGCGGCTGGCGACCGGCGGCGATCCGGGCGGCGGCGACGAGAACGGCGACGTCTCCGGTGGTGACGTGTCTGGCGGCGACGAGTCAGGCGGCGACGTGACCGGCGGCGACGACGGCGGGCCGGGCGACTGCACGGCGCCGGCCTGGAGCGCGTCCACGGTCTACGTCGGCGGCAACCAGGTGTCGCACAACGGGCACCACTGGACCGCGCGGCACTGGACCCAGGGCGACACGCCCGCGGCCAGCGAGTGGGGTCCGTGGCGCGACGACGGAGCGTGCTCCGGTGAGGGCGGCACGACGGGCAACGCGTCCGGCTCGGACGACGGCACCGACGTGGGCACGGCGACCGGCACGGAGACCGGAGGCGACAACGGGGGGCCGACGACGGCATGCACGGCGCCGGCCTGGAACGCCTCCACCGTCTACGTCGGCGGCAACCAGGTCTCGCACGGTGGCCACCACTGGACCGCCCGGCACTGGACCCAGGGCGACACGCCCGCACCCAGCGAGTGGGGACCCTGGCGCGACGACGGCCCCTGCTCCGGTGGCACGGACACCGGGACAGATACCGGCTCGGACACGGGCACCGACACCGGCACCGACACGGGGGCCGAGGCCGGCTCCGACACCGGCACCGAGGACGGCGATCCCGGCGACCCGGGCGATCCCGGTGACCGCTGGCTGACCGGCTACTGGCACAACTTCAACAACGGCTCGACCGTGCTGCGGGTGTCGCAGGTGCCGGCGGCGTACAACCTGCTGGCCATCGCGTTCGCCGACAACCTGGCGGGCACCCCGGGCGGCATCACGTTCAACCTCGACTCCGGCGGGCTCGGCGGCTACACCGTCGCCCAGTTCAAGGCCGACGTCGCCGCCCGGCAGGCCGCCGGCGGCACCGTCGTCATCTCGGTCGGCGGCCAGAACGGCAACGTCAGCGTCACCAACGCGACCGAGGCGGCCAACTTCGCGCAGAGCACCCACGCGCTGATGCAGGAGTACGGCTTCGACGGCGTCGACATCGACCTGGAGCACGGGATCAACGCGACGTACATGGAGCAGGCGCTACGGCAACTGCGCAACCTGGCCGGGCCGGGGCTGATCATCACCATGGCGCCGCAGACGATCGACTTCCAGGCGCCGACGTTCGAGTACTACAAGCTGGCGCTGGCGATCCGGGACATCCTCACGATCGTCAACATGCAGTACTACAACTCCGGCACGATGCTGGGTTGCAACCAGCAGGTCTACGCCCAGGGCACGGTCGACTTCCTGACCGCGCTCGCCTGTATCCAGCTCGAGGCCGGACTGGCGCCGCACCAGGTCGGGCTCGGCCTGCCGGCGACCTCGCAGGCCGCTGGCGGCGGCTACCAGTCGCCGTCGAACGTCACGGCCGCCCTGGACTGCCTGGCGACCGCGACACGGTGCGGCAGCTTCGTCCCGTCAGATCCCTGGGGACCGATCGGCGGGGCGATGACCTGGTCGGTCAACTGGGACGCGACGAACGGCTACCAGTTCGCGAACACGCTGGGCGCCTATCTCGGGACCGGCTGACCCGGTCACGGGATGGGTGAGCGTCTGCTGTCGCTATAGCCACACCAGACGCTCACCCATCGCCGTCGCCGGTGGCTCTCACCTCACAGGCTCGGCTCGGCGCCCAGTCGAGCGAGAAGATGCTCGACGCTGTCATGGTGTCGGCCGTCATCAGCGCGGTCAGCTCGCGCCCGTCGAGCGGGGCGAACTCGATGCGCGGTCCGCCGGCGGTGGCCGACTCCCAACTGCCGCGCGCGGTCAGCTTGAGCTCGTCGGCGTAGGCGGGCGAGGTGAAGTGGGTGAGAACCGCCAGGACGACGCTGCCGTCGCTGATGTCGATGGCCGCACCCGTGCAGCGCAGCCGCAACCGGCCGGCGTCGAGCTCGGCGACAAGGCGGCGGCCGTGTTCACTGTGGAAGACCCAGTCGGGGTGCGCGGCGACTGGCTGGTCGGCGGCCCGCGACAACTCCTCCTCGTCGAAGAACTCCTCCAGGATCTCCTTGAGCACGTTGTACGTGACCAGCCCGAACCGACTGCGCGACCAGCCGAGCACGTTTGGCTCGAGCCCGAACACAGGGGCGACGGCGTACATACCGCGCGGGGTGACGACGCGGTCGGACCGGCGTTGGAGCGCAACCTCGCGGCCACCGTCGGCGTGCTCGAAGACGCAGGCGGCGGTCGCGGAGATCACGACCGGGCGCAGCGGACCGGCGACGGCCTCGTCGAAGCCGCGGAACGTGCCGAGCAGCAGTGGCTTGTCGCCGTCGGCGGCGTCGGACTCGTGCAGGATCCGGTCGCCGACGAACCGGTCGTCGCGGTCGACGACCAGCGGCAGTAGGGCCGGCACGCGCGTCGTCGTGGTGCGGACGAGCTGGTCGGACAGGTCGTTCGCGCGGAAGATCTCGAGCAGGTGCGCCGTATGCCGGACCGGGTCGGCGGCCTGCTCGAGCCGCTGGCGCAGCCGTCCCGTCCGGCGGGCGGCCACGCGCGACTTGACGTACGAGTAGCCCTCGTCGCCGGCGATGCCGAGGACCACGCCGAGCAGGATCAGCGCGACCTCACCCATGCCGCTGCCCGTCCTCCGCCCGCGCCTCGGCCCGCCGTCGAGTCTCAGCCGTCGGTGCCGCTGCGCCGCCGCCGGGAGCCGCCGCCGGGGCCCTTGCCCGGGCCGATGCCGAACCGTGGATCGACCTGGATGTCCTCGAGCGCGATGAGGGCGTCGTCGACCATCTCAGGGGCTTGGAGCTGCCGGGCGGCCCGTTCGACCTGCGGCGGGGCCTCGATCTCTTCGTCGACCACCTTGAGGTCGGCCATCTTGCGGGCGCTGACCAGGACCCGGCTCTCCAGTGAGCTGACGCCGTCGTTGTAGGCCTTGACCGCGCCGTCGAGCTGGCGGCCGAGTCGGCCGAGGTGACCGCCCATGGTGGACAGGCGCGAGTGCAGCTCGCGGCCGAGCGTGAGCACCTCCTGCGCGTTCTGCGCCAGCGCCTCCTGCCGCCAGGTGTAGCCGACCGTCCGCAACAGCGCGACCAGCGTCGACGGCGTCGCGATGACGACGTTGCGCTCGAAGGCGTGCTCGAACAGCGTGGGGTCCTGCTCCATGGCGGCGTTCAGGAACACGTCGGACGGCACGAACATGACCACGAACTCGGGCGTCGGGGCGAACTGCTCCCAGTACTGCTTGCCGGCCAGCTGGTCGATGTGCGTCTTGAGGTGCCGGGCGTGCGCCGCCAGCCGCTTGTCGCGCGTCGCATCGTCGCGGGCCTCCATCGCCTCGAGGTAGCCGTTGAACGACACCTTCGCGTCGACGACCACCTTCTTGCCGCCCGCGAGGCTGACGACGAGGTCGGGCCGGAGCTTGCCGTCGGAGGTGTCGGCGCTGGCCTGCTCGGCGAAGTCGACGTGCTCGACCATGCCGGCCGCCTCGACCACCCGGCGCAGCTGCAGCTCGCCCCACCGGCCGCGCACCTGAGGCGCCCGCAACGCCGTGACCAGCTGCTGGGTCTCGACGCGCAGCTGCTCGGAGCTTTTGCCCATGGTCTCGAGCGTGGTTCGTATCTCGCCGTATGCCGTCGCGCGCGCCTTCTCCAGCTGGTTGGCGTGGTCGGTGACCTTCTCGAGCTGGTCGTTCAGCGGCTTGACCATGGCCTCGACGGCCAGGCGGCGGTGTTCGAGCTCGGTCTTCACCCGCTCTTCGGAGCCCTTGAACTGCTCGGTGGCCAGCTCGAGGAACTCGGCGCGGTTCTGTCGCAGCGCGTCGGCGGACAGCCGCTGGAACTCCTGCGTCAGCCGCTCCTGCTCGGCGCGGAGCATGGCCAGCTTCTCCTCGCCGCTCGTGCGTGCGTGGGACAGCTCGGTCTCCAGCCTGGACTGCTCGGCCTGGGCGTCGAGCATGCGCTCGCGGTCGACCTCACGCTCGCTCTGCAGGTCCTGCCGCTCGCGCCGGACGGTGTCGAGCTCGGCTCGCGCGGCGTCGCGCTCGGCGGCCACCGTGGCGGCGAGGCCGGCCGTGCGGACGCGGACGAGCAGTGCGCCCACGACGCCGCCCAGAAGCAGGGCGACGAGGGCGGCGAGGACGGTGGAGACGTTCATGGGGGCTACTTTGCCGGGGACCTCCGACAAAGTCGGGGAGGCGCGGCGAGAACAGGCCCGGAACAGGTGTTTCGTCCCAAATCAAGATCCGCTTCGTCGGCGGCCGCCGGGCCACGTACCCTTCACCTGTGAGTCTCACCATCGGCATCGTCGGCCTGCCCAACGTCGGCAAGTCCACGCTGTTCAACGCCCTGACGAAGAACGACGTGCTGGCCGCGAACTACCCGTTCGCCACCATCGAGCCCAACGTCGGCGTCGTCGGCGTGCCCGATCCGCGGCTCGCGAAGCTGGCCGAGATCTTCGACTCCGCCCGCCAGGTGCCTGCCACTGTCAGCTTCGTCGACATCGCCGGCATCGTGAAGGGCGCTTCCGAGGGGCAGGGCCTGGGCAACAAGTTCCTCGCCAACATCCGCGAGGCCGACGCGATCTGCCAGGTCATCCGCGTCTTCAATGACCCTGACGTCGTCCACGTCGACGGCCGCATCGAGCCGAAGGCCGACATCGAGACGATCAACACCGAGCTGATCCTCGCCGACCTGCAGACCATCGAGAACGCCCTGCCGCGCCTGGTCAAGGAGGCGCGGATGGCCAAGGAGAAGCAGGACACCGTCGCCGCCGTCGAGCGCGCCAAGGAGATCCTCGACGGCGGTCAGACCGTCTTCGCCGCCCGCCTCGACCTCGAGCCGCTGCGCGAGCTGCACCTCCTCACCGCCAAGCCGTTCCTCTACGTCTTCAACATGGACGACGAGGAGCTCTCCGACGACGCCCTCAAGACCGAGCTGCGCGCCCTGGTCGCGCCCGCCGAGGCGATCTTCCTCGACGCCCAGATCGAGGCCGAGCTCTCCGAGCTGGACGAGGCCGAGGCGCTGGAGCTGCTGCAGTCGATGGGCCAGGAGGAGTCCGGCCTCGACATGCTCGCCCGGGTCGGCTTCGACACGCTGGGCCTGCAGACCTACCTCACGGCCGGCCCCAAAGAGGCGCGCGCCTGGACCATCCGCAAGGGCGCCACGGCACCCGAAGCGGCCGGCGTCATCCACACCGACTTCCAGAAGGGCTTCATCAAGGCCGAGGTCGTCTCCTTCGACGACCTCGTCGCGACCGGCTCGATGACGGAGGCACGCGCGAAGGGCCTCGTCCGCATGGAGGGCAAGGACTACGTCATGGCCGACGGCGACGTCGTCGAGTTCCGCTTCAACGTCTGAGCAGGCCGTGCTGGGTGAGTGGTACCGCCGTACCACTCACCAGCCGATGATTCCCCCTGGGGCCCACGGTCCGGGTCCGCGCCGCTCCTAGCGTCGGAAGCAGACACCGCGGCGTATCCGCGGCCGAGCTCCACGCGGGAGGCCCCATGATCGAGGCACGTCAGCTGACGAAGCGGTACGGCGACAAGACGGTCGTCGACCATCTGAGCTTCACTGTGAAGCCCGGTGAGGTGACAGGCTTCCTCGGACCCAACGGCGCGGGCAAGTCCACCACCATGCGCATGGTCGTCGGCCTGGACGCGGCCGACGAAGGCTCGGTCACCGTGAACGGCCGCCCCTACGCCCGGCACGAGGCGCCCCTGCACGAGATCGGCAGCCTGCTGGAGGCCAAGTCCGTCCATCCCGGGCGCACCGCGTTCAACCACCTGATGGCGCTCGCGTACACCCACGGCATCGCCCGTAGCCGGGTGGACGAGGTCATCGAGCTGGCGGGGCTGGCCAGCGTGGCCGGCCAGCGGGTGGGTGCCTTCTCCCTCGGCATGGGCCAGCGGCTCGGCATCGCCGCGGCCCTGCTCGGTGACCCGGCGATCGTCATGCTCGACGAACCGGTCAACGGACTCGACCCCGAGGGCGTGCTGTGGGTGCGCAACCTGCTGCGTCAGCTGGCCGACGAGGGCCGCGCCGTCATGCTCTCCTCGCATCTGATGAGCGAGACCGCGCAGATCGCCGACCATCTGGTGATCATCGGACGCGGCCGGCTGCTCGCCGACACCACGGTCGACGACTTCATCAGCGACGCCGGCAGCGGGGCCGTGAAGGTGGCCACTGCCGACGCCGCCGGGCTGCGCCCCCTGCTGGTCGGCCCCGATGTCACGATCACGTCCTCCTCCGCCGACGAGCTCATGGTTCGCGGCCGCGATGCCCGGGAGATCGGCGCCATCGCGGCCAGGCACGGGGTGGCGCTCTACGAACTCACCCCGCAGGCCGTCTCGCTGGAGGAGGCGTTCATGGACCTCACCCGCGATGCCGTCGAGTACCACAGCGCGCAGGCCGGCACCACGCGAAAGGCGGCATGATGACCGCCATCGACCTGTCCCCGGCCCCGGCCCCCACGATCGTGCACAAGGTGACCGGCGCGCGTGTCCTGCGCTCGGAGTGGGCCAAGTTCTGGACCCTGCGCTCCAGCTGGATCACTCTGGGCGTCGCGGTGTTCCTGCTGCTCCTCCTCGGGACGATCGCCGCCTACGCCTACAGTCCCGAGCAGGCCGGCGACGGCGGGGGACCGCTCGGCGCCGAGGGCGGCTCCGACGCCGTGAGCCTGGCCCTGACCGGTGTGACCTTCGGGTCGCTGGCCATCGGCGTGCTCGGCGTGCTGCTCTCCGCGGGCGAGTACAGCACCGGCCTGATCCGCTCCACGCTCACCGCGGTACCCCGCCGGCTGCCGGTCCTGTGGGCCAAGGTCGCCGTGATCGGGCCGGTCGCCCTGGTCCTCACCACCATGGGCGTCCTGGCCGCGTTCCTGCTCGGGGCACCGGGCCTGGACGGCGAGCAGTTCGCCCTGTCTCTGAGCGACGACGGCGTGCTGCGCAGCCTGGCCGGCGCGGGCGGGTATCTCGCGCTGGTCGCCGTGTTCGGCGTCGCCCTGGGCATGCTGATCCGCTCCACCGCCGGGGCCATCGCGACCCTGGTGGGCGTCCTGCTGATCCTGCCCGGCCTGGCCGGCCTGCTGCCCGAATCGCTGAACGACACGCTCAGCCCGTACTTCCCCAGTACCGCGGGTCAGGCCGTCTACGCCCTGGACCAGTCCTCCGGTTCCCTCTCGCCGGGGGCGGGGCTCGCCGTCTTCGCCGGCTGGGTGGCCCTGGCCCTGGCCGGGGCGGCTTGGCGGCTCGTCAGAACCGACGCCTGATCGGGTACTGGACACTGGTGGTATGAGCGCGCACCACGCGGCAGCCGCCGCGGACACCGGCCGGAGGGCGGCGCAGACGCCGCTCTCCGGGTCCGACGCCGTGTGGGCGCAGCCGTTCCTGAACCGGCTGCTGGGCGACGGGCGGCCGCGGCTGGGCGGCCGGTACCCGTGGCTGCTCGACACCGCGGTGGTGCTGGGCATCCTGGCCATCTCCCTGCCCAGGCTGCTCCAGGACGACACGGCCCCGACCTCCCCCTTCGGCGACACCGAACCCGGTCCCGAGCTGTCGACCGGCATCCTCTGGCTACTGGTCGCCGCGTACCTCGTTCCTCTGTGGTGGCGCCGCAAGGCCCCGACGATCACGTTCCTCGTGATCGCGGTGGTGTCCGTCGTGCAGTGGTCGTTGGGGGTGTGGCTTCCCACCGGGATCGCCGGGCTCGTCGCCCTCTACACCGTGGCCCGCTACGGGTCGCTGCGGGTGCTGGGCTGGGTCGTTGCCCTGGCGGCCGCCGTACTGCTGCTGGCCGCCTTCGTGCTGGCGCCCGGTTCCGCGGATCACCCCGTGATCGGCGGCTTCTTCCTGCTGGGCGCCGCGACGGCGGCCGTCGCCGTGGGCCTGGCGCTACGGATCCTCCGGATGTACCAGGAGGCGCTGGAGGACCGGGCCAGACGAATGGAGATCGAGCAGGAGCAGCGGGTCCGGCTCACCGCCGCCGCCGAGCGGTCCCGGGTCGCCCGGGAGATGCACGACATCGTCGGCCACAACCTCTCGGTCATGGTCAGCGTCGCCGACGGCGCCGCGACGCTCGCCGCCAACCGCAGCGAGCGGTCCGTCGAGGCGCTGCGCGTCCTCGGCGACACCGGCCGCCAGGCCATGAGCGAACTGCGCCGGGTGCTGGGCGTGTTGCGCGAGGAGCAGGAGGACGAACGCCTGCTCGGCCCGCAGCCCAGGATCCGGGACCTGGACCCGCTCATCTCACGCGTGCGCACGGCCGGACTGCCCGTGACCTACCGGACGGTGGGTGACCTCGACGCCCTGGGTGACGGCGTGCAGCTCACCGTGTACCGCGTCGTCCAGGAGTCGCTGACCAACACCCTCAAACACGCGGGGATCGGCACGTCCGCCGAGGTCACCATCGTGGTCGAGGAAGGACGGGTCCGGATCAGGACCGCCGACACCGGCGTTCCGCCGGGCTCACCTCCACGCGCGAGGCCGGGAGGACCCGACGACGCTCCCGGCCACGGCCTCGTCGGCATCCGTCAGCGGGCCGCCATGTACGGCGGGACCGTCGTCCTGGGTCCGGGCGACACGGGCCATGGCTGGACGGTGGACGTCGTGCTCGACGTACCGCCAGGAGAGCAGCTGCCATGACCACCGTGCTCATCGCCGACGACCAGCCGCTCCAACGCATGGGCGTGCGCATGCTCATCGAGGGGACGCCGGGCCTGCGCGCGGTCGGCGAGTCCGAGCACGGCGCCGAGGCCGTCCGGATGTCCGCCGAGCTCCGCCCGGACGTCGTCCTCATGGACATCCGCATGCCCGGCATGGACGGCCTGGAGGCCACGCGCCGCATCGTCGCCGCCGGCGGTCGCACGCGCGTGCTCATCGTGACCACCTTCGACCTCGACGAGTACGCCTACGAAGGTCTGCGAGCCGGCGCCAGCGGCTTCCTGCTCAAGGACGCCCGCCCCGAGGAACTCGTCGCCGGCATCCGCGCAGTCGCCACCGGCGACGCCGTCGTGGCCCCGCGGCTGACCCGCCGCCTGCTGGACGCCTACGCCCACCAGGTCCTCGCGCCGGCCGGCCCGCCCGGCCCGGACGATCCGCTGCTGCGGACCCTCAGCGACCGCGAACGCGAGGTGCTGGTCGCGATCGCCCAAGGCTGGACGAACACGGAGATCGCCGATCACCTCGTCCTCACCGAGTCGACCGTCAAGAAGCACGTCGGCCGTGTCCTCGCCAAGATCGGCGCTCGCGACCGCATCCGGGCCGTGATCATGGCGTACGACGCCGGGCTGGTCAGAGCGAAGCCGTAGCTCCGGCGATCTCGGCCTGGCGGACGAGGAAGGCCTGCTCGTCCAGCTTCTTGCGCCGCATCCAGGTGGTGACCTCGGCATTGCACTTGCTGGCGTTGCACGAGCGGCAGGCCGGCACGACGTTGGCCAGGGTGTAGCGGCCGCCGCGGGAGATGGGGAGCATGCAGTCCTTCTGCAGGTCCGGCGGGTCGGCGCCGCAGTAGGCGCAGCCGCCCCAGGCCTCGATGAGCGCCGCCCACTGGGTGTCGGTCAGGTCGTGCTCGACCTCGCCCATGCGACGCTTCCGGCGACGCGCATAGGTCGCGGCTCGGCTGCGGGACGGCACGATCCGAGCGTACGGCCGGAGACCGCCTCGACCTGGGAGCACGCGCTGACGGCTGCCTGAGCAGAGAAAGGACCGCGACACAGCACCGGTGTGGGACTGCGTCGCGGCCGACCGGCATCACTGGTGGTGGAAGCACCTCCGCCGGCAGCACCCAGCATAGCCCCAACGGCATGCCATGGCGCGCCGCGATCCGCCGTCACGCGCGCTGACGATGGGCGCGCACCTTCGCGATGTTGCCGCACCGCTGCATCGAGCACCACCGCCGCTTGCCGGGACGGGAGGTGTCGACGAGCAGCAGGCCGCAGGTCTCGGAGGCGCAGATGCGGATCCGCTCGGCCAGCGGGCCGCCGAACAGGTCGATCGCGTCGCGGGCGATGGTCGACAGCGCGGCGGCCGGGGTCGGCGCGGCGAACCCGACGCCCGCTCCGGCGGCGCCCAGCCGGGGCACCAGCGGGGGCACCTCCGCCGCGGCGTTGATCGTCGCGACGTCGGCGGCCCGAACTCCGCCGCCCACGGCCAGCGACCGGGCGGCCGTGGTGATCGCGGTGCGCAGCGGGCGCATCGCCGCCAGATCGGCCGGCCCGGCGGACAACCCGTCGACGGACAGGATGACGCCGAGCCAGCGCGCGAGGTCGGCCGGCGTGTGGACGATCTCCCACCGCGCGGACTCGCCCTCGCCGCCGGTGTGGGTGAAGTCGAGCGAGACGCGCCCGGTGAGGAACCGGATGCGATCGGAGAAGGGGAGGTCCTCGCGGCGTTGCATGAAACTACTATAACTGGTTACGGTAAGACGCATGACACTCACGCACATCAACCCCGAGTCCATGCACAGCAACCCCGCGTTCACCTGGGCCGTCCGGGTCGCCGCGGGCTCCGACCTCGTCTTCGTCGGCGGCCAGAACGGCGTCGACGCGAGCGGCGAGGTGGTCGGCGACGACATCGCGAGCCAGACCCGCCAGGCGCTCACGAACCTGCTGACGGTGCTCGACGCGGCCGGCGCCCAGCCCGAGGACGTCGTGAAGTGGACGATCCTCATCAAGGAGGGTGCGTCGCTGCAGGAGGGCTTCGCCGCGTTCGGCGAGGTCTGGGGGCAGCGGCCGAACCCGCCGGCCATCACGGGGGCGTTCGTCTCCGGTCTCGCGGTCCCGGGCGCCCTCGTCGAGATCGAGGCCGTCGCCGCGGTGCCGCCCGCCGGCTGACGGCGACCCTGTCGGCGCCGGCGGGTAGCGTCGCGACCATGCCGGACGAGAAGGACACCCTCAAGCGCTACCTGCAGGCCCAGCGCGACGGGCTGCTGTGGAAGCTGGACGGGCTGGGCGAACGCGACGCCCGGTGGCCGATGACGCCGACGGGCACCAACCTGCTCGGCCTGATCAAGCACGTCGGCAGCATGGAGTACGACTACTTCGGGCTGGTGTTCGACCGGCCGAAACCGGAGCCGATGCCGTGGCTCGACGAGGACGCGGAGATGAATGCCGACCTGTGGGCGACGGCGGACCAGTCGCTCGAGTGGGTGACCGCCTTCTACCGCCGGGCCACCGCGCACGCCGACGCCACCATCGACGCACTCGGGCTGGACGACACCGGCACCGTGCCGTGGTGGCCGCCGGAGCGGAATCCGGTCACGCTGCACCAGATCCTCGTGCACATGATCGCCGAGACCGCCCGGCACGCCGGCCACGCCGACATCGTCCGCGAGCTGACCGATGGCGCGGCCGGCCTCCGCCCGGGCAACAGCAACCTGCCCGACGAGGACGCCCGGTGGTGGGCCGACTACGTCGACCGGCTCAAGCGCACCGCCGACGAGGCCGACACGCGCGGCTGACGAAGCCTCAGCCGCTCTGGCCGTGCCACGACCGCCAGAGCGACGCGTACGCCCCGCCCGCCGCGACCAGCTCGTCGTGCGAGCCGAGCTCGATGATTCGACCGGCCTCCATGACGGCGATCCGGTCGGCGTCGTGGGCGGTGTGCAGCCGGTGCGCGATCGCGACGACCGTCCGGCCGGCCAGCACGGCGGCCAGCGACCGCTCCAGATGCCGGGCCGCGCTCGGGTCGAGCAGCGACGTCGCCTCGTCGAGGATCAGCGTGTGCGGGTCGGCCAGCACCAGCCGGGCCAGCGCGAGCTGCTGCGCCTGCGCCGGCGACAGCTCCGCGCCACCCGACCCGACCGCGGCCGCCAGCCCCAGCGACGACGCCCACGCCCAGGCGTCGACCGCTCGCAGCGCGGCCTCGACCGCGGCGTCGTCGGCGGACGGACGGCCGAGGACGACGTTGTCGCGCAGCGTGCCACGGAAGACGTGGTGCTCCTGGGTGACCAGGGCGACCTCGGTGCGCAGCCGGTCCAGCGGCAGGTCGGCCACGGGGATGCCGCCGACGGTGATGGCGCCGGCGCGCGGGGCGTGGATGCCGGCGAGCAGCTTGCCGAGGGTGGACTTGCCGGCGCCGGACGGCCCGACGACGGCCAGCCGCTCACCGGGCGCGATCGTCAGGGAGACGTCATGGAGGACGTCGTGGCCGGGCCGGTAGGCATGGCTCACCCCGCGCACCTCGAACCCTCCGGAATTGACGGTATCGGCGCGAGGCGCTGCCCGCTCACCCTCGAAGACAGCCGGATCGCGCCGTACTCCCCGCAACCGTGCCATCGCCGCCCCGCCGATCTGCAGTTCGTTCAGCCAGAACAGCAGCGTGTCGACCGGGATCAGTAGTTGCTGCGTGTACAGCGTCGCCGCCGTCACCGCGGCCAGCGACGCCATGCCGTCGAGGTACAACAGCCCGCCGATGACCAGCGTCGCGAACACCGGCAGCACGAACGCCACGTCGATCGTCGGCAGGTACACCGTGCGCAGCCGCATCGTCGCCCGCTCCGCGGCGTACGACGTCGCGATGTCCCGGTTGACCCGCTCGAAGCGACGTCCGCCCAGCCGCAGCGCCTCGACCGTCCGCGCGCCGTCGACCGTCTCGGCCAGACCCTCGGCGAGCTGCGAGTACGACGCGTTCTCCCGCAGGTAGGCGTCGCGGGCCCGGCGCAGGTACCAGCGCGACGCCACCCACAGCACCGGCACGCCGACCAGCGCCGGCAGCGCCAGCAACGGCCCGAGCAGCATCAGCCCGCCGAACGTCAGCACGATGGTGACGGAGCTGATCAGCGTGTCCGGGATCGCGTACCGCACCGCCCGGGCCAGCAGGTCGACGTCGCGGGTGGTGCGGGTGATGAGGTCGCCGGTGCCGGCCTCCTCGACGGTACCGAGGGGCAGCGCCAGCACGCTGTCGACGAACTCCTCGCGCAGCTGGGCCAGCACCTTCTCGCCGAGCCGCGCCGACACGAACATCGCCAGCGCGGTCAGCCCGGCCTGCACCACGATGAACAGGCAGATCAGCAGCGTGACGCGGGTGACGTGGTCGACGCCGGCGTTGACGTCCTCGACCAGCCGGCCGATCAGCCAGGGCCCGGCCAGACCGGACGCCGCGCCGAGCGCGTGCAATGCGACGGCGCCGGCCACCTCGCGGCGGTGCCCCAGCGCGAGCCTCCGGGCGTGCCGGCGCACCTCGCGCACCGACGCGACCGGCAACCCACCCGGCAACCCATCCGGCAGCCCGGCGGACGGCTCACCCAGCCCGGTCATGCCGCACCACCCTCCTCGCGGGCGACCAGCGCCCGGTAGCGCGGATCGTCCAGCAGCGACGCGTGCGTGCCGGTGGCGACGACGGCGCCGTCGTCGACCAGCACGACCTGGTCGGCGTGGTCCAGCAGGATCGGGCTGGTCGCGAACACGACGGTGGTCCGGCCGGCTCGGGCGGTGGCGAGGCGCTCGGCGATCCGGGCCTCGGTGTGCGCGTCGACGGCGCTGGTCGGCTCCACCAGCATCAGCACGTCCGGCGCCGCCAGCACGGCCCGGGCCAGCCGGAGCCGCTGCAGCTGGCCGCCGGAGAACTCCTTGCCGCCCGAGGTCACGACGGTGTCCAGCCCGTCGGGTAGCGCTTCCAGGACGTCGGCGGCCGACGCGACCTCCAGCGCCGCCAGCAGCCGGGCGTCGTCGACCACCCCGTCGGCCGCCAGTTCCGTCCGCAGCGGACCGGCGAACAGCCGCGCGTCGTTGCCGGCCACGAGGATGCCCCGCCGCACGTCGTCCACGTCGGCCGAGCGCAGCGGCACCCCGCCATACGTGACATCAGACTCGGCGTACCGGCCCAGCCGGTCGGCCAGCACGGCGGCGTCACCGGGCGACGCGCACGCGACGGCGGTGAACCGGCCGCCGGCGGCGACCAGCCCCGACGCCGGATCCGCGAGCGCACCCAGACGCCCGTCCAGCCGCGCCGACCCGCCCGGATCGATCTCCGGCTCCAACGCCAGCAGCGTCACCACCCGCCGGGCCGCGACGTACGCCTTCATGATCGCGCCGGTGCCGACGACCAGCCGTCGCACCGGCGTGCCCAGGAACACCGCGTACCCGTAGAACGCGACCAGCTGGCCGCCGGTGAGCTCGCCGGCCAGCACCTGACGGGCGCCGAGGAACACGATCAGCGCGACCAGCAGGCCGGGGAGCAGCATGCGGGCGGCCTCCAGCGCGGCCTCCGTCGCGGCCAGGTGCACGCCGCCGCGCCGGACCCGCTGCGACTCGGCGTCGTAGCGGCGGCCGAACAGCTCCTCGCCGCCGATCCCGCGCAGCACCCGCAGCCCGCCCACGATGTCGACCGCCTGGGCGGTCAGTTCCGCCTGCTGGTCGCGCAACCGCGCCTGACGGTCGTGCAGCGGCCGCAGCAGCAGCGCGACCGCCCACACCATCACCGGCACGCCGGCCAGCACGACCAACCCGAGCTGCCACGACGTCGCCAGCATGATCGCCGCGATCACGGCGATCGACGCGGCCGCGCCGATCGTCCGCGAGCTCAGATCCAGCGCCCGCCCGATCTGCGTGACGTCGGCGACGCCCACGCTCAGCACCTCGCCGGCCGACGTCTTGCGCGGCAGCGTCGCGCCGAGCCGGGCCGCCTGCCGCGTGACCAGCTGCAACGTTCGGTACCGCGCCCCGAGCGCGTTCGTCAGCGCGCACCGGTCCTGCAGGATGGCGGCGGCCGCCTGGACGACGCCGAGCGCCAGCACAACGCCGGCCCAGAACAGCAGGTCGCCGCGGTCGTGCCCAGTCAGCCCGTCGTCGATGGCCCGGCCCACGCCGAACGGCATGAGTGCCTGAGAGGTCGGCCAGAGGATGCCGTAGAACGCCCCGAGCAGAACCATGGGCAGCTGGGTGCGGACCAGCCAGAGCAGGTAGCGGCCGGGCGCTAGCTGGCGCGGCTCACCGGGATCCGCATCGGGAAAGCGCCGCACAAGACACGGGACCTTAGCCGCCCGCGGCGCTCGGCGGCAATCTATTTTGGACTGGGCTCGCGCCGGACCGCTGAACGGCAGCGGTATTATTCAGCGGTCTCTTGACCGGCCCCCGCCGTGGCGCCGACGATCGACTCGATGGGCAGGATCAGACGCTGGCCGGTGTCGTCGTCCGCGCTGCGTTCCGTCGGCTATGACCCGCAGACGTGGACGCTCGAGGTCGAGTTCGAGTCCGGCGCGGTCTACCGCTACCTCGACGTCGACCCGCTGGACGTCGAGGCGATGATGGCGGCCGACAGCATGGGCGCCTACCTCAACGAGGAGATCAAGCCGCACCACGAGGTCGAGCAGGTCGACCCCTAGAGCGACGGCGTCAGCGGCTCCAGCGCGGCCAGGCCGGAGGCGACCAGCGGCGACGGGGGAGCGGTCTGCGGCGGAGTAGCGCGGAAGGCGCTCGGCGCCACGCCGTACACCGCGCGGAACCGCCGGGAGAAGTGGTACGCGTCGGCGAAGCCGCACTGCACGGCGATGGCCTGCAGCGACAGGTTGCTCATCCACAGCAGCGGCTCGGCCCGGGCCAGTCGCAGCCGCTCCAGCGCGGCCACCGGCCCGAGCCCGAACCGGCGCTGGAAAGCGCGGCACAGCGTCGACACCGACACCCCGGCCGTGGCCGCCAGCCGCTCCAGGCCGACCGGCCGGGCGACGCCGTCGGACCAGGCGGAGCGGACGGCGGACATCGCGGCGACGACGGGCTCCGGCAGCCCGCCGGATGCGTCGCCCGGCGACGCCGGCGGCGGGGCGAGGAACGTCAGCACCAGGAGCCGCAGCGTCTCGGCCGCCTGCTCGCGCCACCCCGGCGGGCAGCTCGCGCCGAGCCACAGCAGGTACTGGCACAGCGCGCCCATCGGGTCCGGGCGCCCGCCGAGATCCCGCACGATCGGCCAGGCCGCCCCGCTCGCGGCGGCGACCCCGCCCGCGGCGGCGCCGCCGTCGCCCCCGCCGTCGCCCCCGCCGCGGAGCGTGAAGTGCACGTATGCATGCCGCGTGGACCGGCGCGGGTCCCAGTGGAACGAGTCGCGCATGCCCGGCCGGACCAGCAGCAACGTCCCCGGCGTCAACGGCACGCGCAGGTCGTCCCAGAGCCAGGTCGCGCTGCCGGACAGCAGCCAGACGAACTCGTAGGTGCGGGCGTCGCGTGGCCCGAACGTGGAGCCCGGCGGGTAGTCGGCGACGGCCGGCCCGAGGCGGGGCATCAGCTCCACCTCGAACGCAGCCGTCGGCATCGCGACCTCAGCGGTCACAGCCGCCGTCGCGATCGGGCCGGATCCGAGGCGTCCGCAGCTGCTCGACGCCCTTGTAGGCGTACGGGTCGCGCCCTGCCACCAGGACGACGTCGCGGAAGTCGGCCTGCGCCATGTTCTGGCCCTCGTACGGCAGCGCCCAGGGCAGCAGCGATTCCGCGCTCATGTAGTGGTTGGCCAGCGCCCGCCGGTAGCCGTGCTGTCCGGTGTTCGGCAGCGACTTGTGCAGCAGATAGCCGTTGAACAGCAGCACCGACCCGGCGGTCAGCTCGACGGGGAGGGCGTCGGCGTCGGTCCAGGGGAAGTCGTAGGACTCGACGGTGCAGTCGTAGCGCGGGTCCTCGTGCTCGCGGTTGGGGTAGACGACGCCGTCGCGGTGCGAGCCGGGCAGCACCCAGAGGCAGCCGTTCTCGACGGTGGCGTCGTCGAGCGCGATCCACGCGGCGGTGAGCGAGCGGTCGCGGGTCGGGATGAACATCTCGTCCTGGTGCCAGGCCTGGCCGGGCTTCCCCTCGGCCTTGACGAACAGCATGGACTGCATCGCCTTGACGTTCGCCCCGATGATGCGGGTGAGCGGCTCGACGATCGCGGGATGGCGCATCGTGTCGAGCATCAGCGACGACAGCTTGTGCGGGTAGTGGATGCAGAGGAACCGGCGGATCACCTCGTCGTCGGTCTCGTCCGGCGACGACGCGACCGCGCCCTCGATCTCGCCCAGCTCGCCGCGGCAGATCCGGGCCGTCTCCGCGAGCAGCGCGTCGAGCTCCGCGCGGTTCAGGGCGTCCTTCAGGATGACGAATCCGTCCTGCTCGAAGCGGTCTTCGAGGAATCCTGGGGTGGAGACATCGGTGGCGGACGGTGCGACGGGCGTGACGGTCACGGCAACCTCCAGGCGGCGACGAGCGAACACCCACCAGCGTGCTGCCGCCCGCCCCGGCGCGCCATGGCTTCACGATGCAGCATGATGGCGAATCCTGTCACGTCTCACCGAATCGTGCGCAGAGCTGACAGGATCGGGCACCATGCGTCGAGCGTTGCGACCGATTGTCGCCGGTCTTGTCATGCTGCCGTTGGTCGCCTGCTCGGGCGAGCAGGAGGACTGCTGTTCGCCGGATCCGAACGATGTGCCGCGCGTCCTCACGGCCAACGTCGAACGGGTGCTCCCGGCCGACGGCAGCCCGCTGATCCCCGGCCCGGGCGACGAGCGGCTGGAGCTCGCCGCCGCCACCTCGGCCGGTGGCGAGGTCGTCGCGGTCGGCCGGCGCCGTGACGCTGGCGACCAGTCCGAGGCGGCGCTGCTGCGCTCCGCCGACGGCCGCGAGTGGACCGCAACCTACCTGCCCGGCCCAGTCGCCGGCGGCACGCTCGCCGCCGTCGCGCCGGCCGGTGACGACGTCCTGGCGTTCGGCAACGACGCCGACGGCGCGCCGGTCGCCGTGCGGGTCACCGCCGACGCGGCCGAACCGGCCGAACCGGTCGAGCTGCCGTTGCCGGCGACGGAGGACGGGGACCGGCCGGCCCGGGTTCGCGCCGCCGTCACCACCGGCGACCGCGTCGTCCTCGCCGCCGTGAGCGTCGAGGGCGGCGACGATCCGCAGAACGCGTCCGCCGTGCTGCACGTCCTGGCGTCGGAGGACGACGGGGCGACCTGGACCGCACTGGAGCTGCCGGACGAATTGCGGGTCGTCGGCACCGGCCCGGCCATGCTCGAGCAGGCGACGCCCGGCGAGATCGGGCTGGCCGCCTACGACGGCGCCCCGGTGCTGTCGGTCGGTCTGCCCGGCGCCGACGGCGTCGTCACGACCCTCTGGCGGGGCGACGAGGCCGGCGCGGAGTGGACGTCGCTCGGCACGGCCGCCGACCTCTTCGAGGGCGAGGCTCTCGACCTGCTGCACGGCCATGGCGACACGCTGCTGGCCTTCACCCGTGCCGGCACCGACGCGTCGGCGTGGCGCAGCGACGACGGCGGCGGCACGTTCGCTCGGGTCGACGCCGGCCCGGCGGCGTTCGGCGGTGGCGGCCGGCAGATCGTCGACGCCGCGGTCACCCTGGAGTCCGGCGTTCTGGTGGTCGCCGGCCGGACCGAGGGAGAGGTGTTCAACGGTCGTCGCCCCAGCGCCCTCGAGCTCTGGGTGACCGACGACCTGGAGACGTGGCGGCGCTCGCTCGACGACCCGGAGCTGGCCGGCGGCGGACGCCAGCAGACGGCCGGGCTGGCCGCGGTCGGCGACGAGGTGGTCGTCGTGGGGAGCGACCAGCGCCGGCCGGCGGACGACGAGGCGGAGGTCGCGGCCGCGCCATTGGCCACGCACGGCGCGAGCTGGATCGTCGTCATCGCCGACGGCCCCGCCGAGCCGCCGGTCGAGGTCACACCGCTCGAGGTCACCGGGTTCGCCGCCGGCGCCACTGTCACGAGGGTCGTCGCGGCCGCTGACGGCCTCATCGCCGCCGGCTCCACGAGCACCGGCGACGACCACGACGTGCCCGCGGTCTGGACCTCGCCCGACGGTGTCGCCTGGACGCCCGTCGAGGCGCCGGCGCTCCAGGACGTCACCGGCACGATCGAGGGCCTCACGGTCACCGAGGACGGCGGCGTGGTCGCCGTCGGCCAGGTGACCGGCCCGGATCCCGATGACGACGCCGACGACCGGCTCGGCGTCTGGACCTCGCCCGACGGCGCCGAATGGGCCCGCGTCGACCTCACCGACCTGGTCTACGCGGGCGCCGTCGGCTACTCCGTCACCCAGGCCGGCGACGCGATCGTGGCCGTCGGCACCAGCGAGCCCGAGGGCCGCGGCTACCGCGACGTGGGCATCTGGCGCTCCACGGACCTGGGCGCGACCTGGGCCGCCGTCCCGACCGCCGAGGAGCCGTTCCGGGCCCAGGAGATCGAGGTGCTGTTCGGCGTCGGCGTGCGCTTGGACGGCACCATCGTCGCGGTCGGGCACACCGGTGAACCCCTGCAGTCTCCGGGCGGGGGCTACTCGTACTCGCCGCAGGCGTATGCGCTGGAGTCCGCCGACGGCCAGACGTGGGAGACGGTGCCGGCGCCGTTCGACGGCGCCGACTTCGCCGAGCTGTACCTGGCCCAGCGGATCGGCGACGACTTCCTGGTCGCCGGCACCGCCGGTCTGCCGCTGGACCTGCCGAACGAGGACGACACGGTGTCGACGTCCGGCGCCGCGCGCGCCGACGGCGACGGTGACGACTGGGCGGTCTCCGAGCAGCGGTTCCGGAGCCGCCCGGTGGTCCGGGCCGCCGTGCCGAGCACCACCGCCGGCACCGTCGTCGTCGGGGAGTGGTGGCGGGGCGGGGCCGGGCAGGACCCGCTGATCGCGGTCGAGCGCGAGGGCGCGCTGTTCCCGGTCGACGGCGACCTCCTCGACGAGCGCGAGACCGCCGCCGTCGGCGCCGCCGAGCTGGGCGAACAGGTGGTCGTCCTGGGCATGGACACCACCGACGACGCACCCGCCGTCGTCGGCTGGTCGCTGGCCTTCCCATGATCATCAACCTTTTGCGTCATCATGCCAGCGCAAAAGGTTGATGATCATGGTCGGGAAATCTGGGGTTGACGCCGCCGAAACCTCGGCCTTACAGTCGTGCTTCGTCAGGCACTTATACGTATTAGTGGAGCCTCTCGTGACCGATCGACCGCGGCGCCGGCGCCCCACCCAGGTGGACATCGCCCGGCGCGCCGGCGTCTCGCAGGCCACCGTCTCGCTGGTCATCAGCGGCGGCGCGGCCAGCGACCAGATCGCCGAGACGACGCGGCAGGCCGTCCTCGCCGCGGCCGCGGAGCTGGGCTACTCGGCCAACGTGGCGGCGCGCAGCCTCAAGGGCGGGCGCAACCACCTGCTCGGGCTCTACACGTTCGAGCCGGTCTTCCCGACCGACCAGCGCGACTTCTACTACCCGTTCCTGCTCGGCGTCGAGGAGGAGACCGCGGCCCAGGGCTACGACCTGCTGCTGTTCAGCTCGGTCACCTCGGCGGCCGACCGGTCGATCTACGGCGGCGGCGCCAACCGGCTCAAGCTCGCCGACGGCTGCGTGCTGCTCGGCCGCAACGTCCGCCGCGAGGAGCTGAACGCGCTGGTCCAGGAGGACTTCCCGTTCGTCTTCATCGGCCGCCGCGAGGTCGACCAGGGTGAGGTCAGCTACGTCGGGGCGGACTACGTCGCCGCCACCAGTGCCATGGTCGCCGAGCTGCACCGGCAGGGGCACCAGCGCATCCTGTACCTGCGCGCCATCGAGGACACCGAGCCGACCCGCGACCGCGAGCAGGGCTACCGCGAGGGCCTGGCCGCCGCCGGGCTCGAGGTCGACGAGCGGCTCATCCAGGGCCTGGCCGACCCCGCCGACCTGTCCGCCGAGCACGTCCAGCACTGGATCGGCTCCTACGGCGTCACCGCGATCCTGGTCGAGCCGACCGAGGACAACCGGCTGGTCGACGCGCTGACGGCGATGACCGACAACGAGCGGGTGCGGTTCCCGGAGGACTGCTCGATCGCGCTGCTCGGCGAGCCGCCGTCGTGGACGCCTGAGCTGCGCGACTGGTCCCGGTTCTCGCTGCCGCGCGCCGAGATGGGCCGCGAGGCGGTGCGGATGCTGGTCGACCTGCTCGGCGACGCCCAGCCGGCCGCGCGGCAGGTCACCCTGCCGTGCACGTTCGTGCCGGGCGACTCCATCGGCCCGGCGCCCCGAGGCGGGCGGACATGATCAAGATCATCCTGCGCCGCCTGCTCATCGGCCTGTTCGTCATGTGGGGCGCCGCCTCGCTGATCTTCGTCATCGTCCGCGTCGCGCCGGGCGACCCGGCCACCGTCATGCTCGGGCCGGACGCCGACCCGGAGCAGATCGCCCGGCTGCACGAGACCCTCGGCCTGGACCGGCCGATGTTCGCGCAGTACCTGAGCTTCCTCGGCGACGCGGTCCGGCTGGACTTCGGCGACTCGCACCGGCTCGGCCGGCCCGCGATGGACGCGGTGTTCGACCGGCTGCCGGCGACCCTCGAGCTGACCCTCGCGGCCACCGCGATCGCCGTCGTCGTCGGCCTGACGCTCGGCCTGGTGGCCGGCGGCAAGCCGGGCGGCGTGGTCGACAGGGTCGTGTCGGCGGCCACCATCGCGCTGCAGTCGTTCCCGACGTTCTGGGTCGGCATCATGCTGATCCTGGTGTTCGCGCTCGGGCTGCGGCTGCTGCCCAGCGCCGGGGTCGGCACGCCGCAGCACATGATCCTGCCCGCGGTGACGCTGGCGCTGCCGTTCACGGCGATCGTCGCCCGGCTGACCCGCAGCTCCGTCGCCGAGGCGATGCGCGAGCCGTACGTCCAGACCGCGCGGTCCAAGGGGCTGACCGAGCCGCAGGTGCTGCTCGGCCACGCGCTGCGCAACTCGCTGATCCCGGTCGTGACGGTGGTCGGGCTGCAGATGGGTGCGCTCATGGGCGGCGCCGTCATCGTCGAGAACGTGTTCGCCTGGCCCGGTCTCGGGTCGCTCGTGGTCGACGCCGTAGCCAACCGCGACTACGCCGTCGTCCAGGCCGTGACGCTGCTGATCGCCGGCATCGTCATGGTGCTCAACCTCGTCGCGGACCTGCTGTACACCCAGCTCGATCCGCGCATCCGGATGGAGGGGGTGTCATGACGGCCGCCGTCACCCTGGACACGCCGCTGGCGACCACCCGGCGCCGCCGCGGCGGCTGGCTGAGCAGGGTGCCCTACGTCGTCATCGGGCTGTACGTGCTGGTCGGGCTGGTCGGCCCGCTGCTGATCGACTACGACCCGGTGCACACGCCGCTGGAGGACCGGCTGCTCTCGCCGGGCTCGACGACGGCGGACGGCGGCACCGCCTGGCTCGGCACCGACGACCTCGGCCGCGACATCCTGGCCCAGATCGTCTACGGCGCCCGCACGTCGGTGCTCATCGGCGTCGCGACGGTGGGCGTGTCCAGTGTCGTCGGGCTGCTGCTCGGCGCCGTCGCCGGCTACGCACGCGGCTGGCTCGACGCCGTCCTGGCCCGCATCTTCGACGTGCTCCTGGCGTTCCCCGCGATCCTGCTGGCCATCGTCATCGCCGGGGCGTTCCAGCGCAGCGTCCTGCTGGTGGTGGTCGCGCTGTCGGCCACCGCGTGGATCTCGTTCGCCCGGGTCACCCGCAGCGTGGCCCTGTCGCTGCGGGAACGGGCCTGGGTCGACGCGGCCCGGGTGCTCGGCGTGCCGCAGCGCTCCATCCTGTGGCGGCACATCCTCCCCTTCACCGCCGGACCGATCGTGGCGCTGGCCACGCTCGAGTTCGCCCTGGTCGTGCTGGCCGAGGCGGGCCTGAGCTTCCTCGGCATCGGACTGCCCTCGTCGACGGTGTCGTGGGGGCAGACCATCGCGAACGGCAAGGCCTATCTCGAGACCGCGTGGTGGATCTCCACCCTCCCGGGCATCGCGCTGTCCCTGCTGATCATCAACGTCGGGATCCTCGGCGACCAGCTGACCGCCCGGTACGGGCGCGGCCGCCGTGACCCATGAGGCACATGAAGGAGCCATCCATGACCCGATTCAGGGGCCGCCGCCTCGCGACGACCGTCGCCGCGGCCGCCGCGCTGCTGCTGGCGGCGTGTTCGACGACGTCCGGCGGTGACGACACGGCCGACGCCGGTGAGTCCGGCGAGGCGACCGGCGGCGACGTCGTCGCGGCCGGGACGTACCCGATCGAGAGCCTCGACCCGCACGGCGCCCAAGGCGCCTCGACCGGCACCCAGTTCGCCGGTCAGGCGATCTTCAGCCGCCTGGTCCGCCCGGCACCCGACGGCTCGCTGGTCGGCGACCTCGCGGAGTCGTGGGAGGCCAGCGCCGACGTCACACAGTGGACGTTCACGCTGCGCGCCGACGCCACGTTCAGCGACGGCGAGCCGGTGACGGCCGAGGACGTCGTCGCCTCGTTCGACCGGATGATCGCGCTGGACGGACCCAACGCCGGCAACTTCCCCGAGTACACGATGACCGCCGCGTCGGACACCGAGGTGACCATCACCTCGCCCGCGCCGGACGCCGCCGTGCCGGGCAAGCTGCTGATCTTCTACGTGATCCCGGCCGGCGTCGCGCCCGACGACACCGCGTTCTTCGCCGAGCCGGTCGGCTCCGGCCCGTTCACCGTCGGCGCGTTCACGCCGGGCGACTCGCTCGAGCTGGTGCCGAACGAGAGCTACTGGGGCGACGTGCCGCAGGTCGACAGCGTCACCGTCCGCAACATCCCGGAGCTGTCCGCGCGCCTCACCGCGCTGCGCACCGGCGAGGTCGACGTCGTCTGGGGCATCCCGGACGACCAGCTCGGCGCGCTGCAGGGCGAGGACTCGCTGACGGTCGAGACGGTGGCCAGCACGGCCGTCTACACGATGTGGTTCAACTCGTCGATCCCGGCGCTGTCGACGCCGGAGGTCCGCCGGGCGCTGTGGCAGGCGGTCGACTTCGAGACGATCATCTCCACGCTCTACCCGGAGACCGGTGAGCTGGCCGACGCGCCCGTCTCGCCGCTGGTGCTCGGGTACTCGCCGCAGGAGCCGGTCGGCTACGACCCCGACGCGGCCCAGGCGGCACTGACGGCGGCCGGCTTCGACTTCTCGCAGACGCTGCGGCTGCAGTTCGCCAACGCCGAGTTCCGCCCGTTCATCCAGGCCGTCGTGTCCGACCTCGCCGAGATCGGCGTCACCGTCGAGCCGCTGGAGAAGGAGCAGGCCGTCTTCACCGAGGACCTGCTGGCGCTGAACTGGGACGTCAACTTCCAGCAGCTGGCCACCCCGACGTACGACGCGGCCAGCAACCTCGGCCGCCTCTACACCTGCGCGGCCGGCCGCAACGGCTACTGCAACCCGGAGCTGGACGCCCTGCTCGCCGCGGCGAGCGCCACCAGCGACGAGGCCGAGCGGACCGAGCTGTACGGCCAGGCCAGCGAGATCATCTGGCGCGACGCCGTCGGCATGTACCCGATGGCGGTCAGCCTGGCCTACGCCTGGAACAGCGACCTGGCCGGCTTCACCCCCGACCCGAGCGGCCTGCCCGACTTCTCGACGGTGACGGTCTCGGGCTCGTGAGCGAGGTACGGACGGCGCGAACCGGCGGCTCCCCGGTGGCCCAGCACGAGGCGTTGCTGCAGGTCGACGGGCTGACCGTCGACCTGCCGGGGACGCGGGGCGACGTGCGGGTGGTCGACGGCGTGTCGTTCGACGTCCCGGCCGGCAGCACGGTCGGGTTGATCGGGGAGTCCGGCAGCGGCAAGACGATGACCGCCAACGCGATCATCGGGCTGCTGCCGGACGGCGCCCGCACCGGCGGCCGGCTGCTGTGGCGGGGCGAGGACCTGCTGCACGCCGACGTCGCCCGCCGGCGGAAGGCCCGCGGCCACGAGATCTCGATGATCTTCCAGGACCCGCTGGCCGCGCTGAATCCCACGCAGCGGATCGGCCGCCAGGTCGGCGAGATCCTCCGCCGCGACGGTGTCGGCCGGGCCGAGGTGCGCCGTCGCGTGGTCGAGCTGCTGGACCGTGCCGGCGTGCCGGACCCGGCCGAGCGGGCGAACCGCTACCCGCACGAGTTCTCCGGTGGCCTGCGGCAGCGGGCGATGATCGCGCTGGCGCTGGCCGGCAACCCGTCGCTGCTGCTCGCCGACGAGCCGACGACGGCGCTGGACGTCACCGTCCAGGGCCGGATCCTGCGGCTGCTGCGGTCCATCCAGGAGTCCGACGGTCTCTCGGTCCTACTGGTCAGCCACGACCTGCGCGTGGTCGCGAACGTCGCGCAGCAGGTCGTCGTCATGTACGCCGGCCGGGTCGCCGAGCGCGGCCCGGCCCCGCAGGTGCTGCGCCGCCCGGCGCACCCGTATACGAAGGCGCTGGTCCGCAGCGTGCCGGCGGTCCGGACGAAGACCGCCCTGGCCGACCCGCTGCCCGGCGCTCCGGCCACCCCCGCGAACCGGCCGGCCGGCTGCCCGTTCCACCCGCGCTGCCCGATCGCCCAGGACCGCTGCCGGGTGGACGTCCCGCCCGTCCGCGAGGTGGCGCCGGGCCGGTTCAGCGCCTGCCACTTCGCCGAGGAGGTGCTCGCCCCGTGACCCGTCCAGCGCGAGAACGTCGCCCCGGCGCCGTTGTGTCACCTGATCATCTTCTCGAAAACGATCAGGTGACGTGGAGCCCGGCGGCGGGCGTTTGGTCACCTGATCATCTCCAGCATGTGGACCGGAAACGATCAGGTGACAAAGGCGCGGTGCAGCGGGTGGGTTCGTCACCTGATCGTCGTCGCGCCGCCGCGTCGTGCAGAGGAGGACGGTCGTGACCGGGGCGTTGCTGGAGATCCGCGACCTGCGGGTGACGTTCGGCCGGCGGCGCGACCCGTTCGTGGCCGTCGACGGGGTCAGTCTCGACGTCGGCGCCGAGGAGACCGTCGGGCTGGTCGGCGAGTCGGGGTCGGGCAAGACCACCGTGGCGCGGTGCGTCGCCGGCTTGCAGCGGCCCGACGCGGGCACCGTCACGTTCGAGGGCCGGCCGCTGGAGCGGGCCGGCCGTCGCCCGGCCGAGCTGCAGCGGGCCGTCCAGATGGTGTTCCAGGACCCGCGCTCGTCGCTGAACCCGCGGATGAGCGTCGCCGGGATCATCGGCGAGGCGTGGCGCACCCACCCGTCCACCGCGCCGGACGGCGATCGCACCCAGGCGCTGCACGCGCTGCTGGCCGACGTGGGCATGGACGCCGACGTCGCCGACCGGCGGCCCGGCGACCTGTCCGGCGGGCAGTGCCAGCGGGTCAGCATCGCCCGCGCGCTGGCGGTCCGGCCGCGGCTGCTGGTCTGCGACGAGGCGGTGTCGGCGCTGGACGTGAGCGTGCAGGCACAGATCCTGCGGCTGCTCGTCGACCTGCGCAGTACGCACCACCTGGCCATGCTGTTCATCTCGCACGACCTCGGCGTCGTGCACCAGATCGCCGACCGCGTCGCCGTCATGCGTCGCGGCGAGGTTGTGGAGGAGGGCCTGGCCACCGACGTCCTCGGCAGCCCGCGGCACGAATACACGCAGGCGCTGCTTGACGCCGCCCTCGACCTCGACGACGCCGGCCCGGCGGTGACGGCATGACCGTCCCCGAACCACGAGGCTGGAACACCTGGGACGTCCGCACCCACACCGGCATGACGCACCTGCCGTCCGGGCTGCGGGTCCGGTTCGGCCTGCTCGACGCCGCCGGGGCGCCCGTGCTCGACGGGTTCACCTGGCGGCACGGGCTGGTCCGGCTCGGGCACCACACTGTCGACGGCGCGTTCGCCGAGGTCACGGTGCAGGTCGACGGCGTCGAGCTGCGGCTGACGATGGCCGGAGGCCCCGGCGACGAGCTGTACGTGCGCGCGGAGTCGGCCGGCACCGTCGTGGTCGACTGGCCGGGGGAGACCGGCTGGCGGCTCAACCGCGACGGCGACGACTTCCTGATCGCCCCGGCCGGCTCGACCGCGACGGCAGCCGACGTCGGCGCCGTGGTCGAGGAGCACCGGGCCACCGCGGACGCCGTCCGTCCCCGGTCCGGCGGCTGGTACCGCGACGCCGCCGACGCGCTGAGCCGGGCCGTCACCTGGAACACCATCCACGCGCCCGACCTGGACCGGGTCCTCACCCCGACGTCGCGCGACTTCGTCTCCGTCGAGCGGCAGGGGTTCTACGGCAGCTGGGCGCTGCACGCGTGGGACACGTTCTTCACCGGGCTGGTCGCGAGCGTCGTCGACCGCGACTACGCGCGCGGCATCCTGGGCCAGATCCTGCCGTTCGCCGACGCAGCCGGGATGATCCCGAACCGGGTCAGCGATGAGCGCGGCACCACGTGGGACCGGTCGCAGCCGCCGGTGGGCGCGATGACGGTGCTGTCGGCGTACCTCGCCGGCGGGCTGTCCGACGACACCCGCGACCGGCGGCTGCTGGAGGAGACCTTCCCCGCCCTGCTGGCCTGGCACGACTGGTGGCCCGAGCACCGCACCGGGCCGCACGGCGTGCTGACCTGGGGGTCGGACCCGGTCGACGGCGACGCCGAGTCGGCCACGCTGGACCGCACCAAGCGCGAGTCCGGCCTCGACGACTCGCCGATGTACGACGAGGCCAGGTACGACCCGGCGACGCACACGATGGACCTCGCCGACGCCGGCCTCAACGCGCTGCACGTCGCCGACGCCGAGGCGCTGGCCACCATGGCGAGCATCCTGCGCGACGACGCCACCGCCGCCCGGCTGACCGACGAGGCCGAGCAGGCCCGGGCCACGGCGGCGAAGCTGTTCTGGGACGACGACGCCCACGGCTACCGCAATGTCCGCGCCGACGGCAGCCACGACCCGCACGTCTCGCCGACGCTGCTCTACCCGCTGCTCGGCGGCTTCCCCACGGCCGACGCCGCCCGAGACATCGCCGACGCGCTGCTCGCGCCCGGCGTGCTCGGCGGCGAACGCCCGCTGCCCAGCGTCGCCCGCAACGACGCCGGGTTCGCCGCCACCTACTGGCGCGGCCGCATCTGGGCGCCGATGGCCTACCTCGCGGTCCAGGGGCTGCGCCGCTACGACCTGCGCGCCCACAGCCTGGCCGTCAGTGGCGCGCTGCTGGAGCTGTTCCTCGCCGAGTGGGAGACGCACAGCGCGGTCCGGGAGAACTACCCGGCGTTCGACGGCGAGGACCTCACCGGGTTCCAGCAGCGGTCGGACGGGCTGATGGCGTGGGGCGGGCTGCTGGCCCACCTCGCGTTCGGCGAGCTGGCCGAGGCCCGCGCCGACGGCTGGCGGTTCGCCCACCCGGGGCAACCGGCCGAGCTGCGCAACCTGCCGCTCGGCGACGGCCGGCTGACGGTGACGGCGGGCGACCGGCTGGTCGTGACGCTGGACGGCGCCGTCCTGCTGGACGCCGCGCCGGGCGTCGTCGTCACCGCGTACCGGCGCACCGCCGACGCCGTCAGCTGCACCGTCACCGGCACGGGTGACGTTCGCATCACAGGCACTCAAGGCGAGCCGGAAGCCGTCACCGTCGACGGCGGCACCCGGCACGTCCAGTTCGTCAGAGAGGGATCCCCCGCGTGAGCAGTGAGACGGCAACGACGACCGACATCCTCGTGGTGGGCGGCGGGCTGGGCGGCGTCGCCGCGGCCCTCGCGGCGCTGCGGCGGGGCCGGTCGGTCCTGCTCACCGAGGAGACCGACTGGATCGGCGGCCAGCTGACCAGCCAGGGCGTCCCGCCCGACGAGCACGCCTGGATCGAGCAGTTCGGCAGCACCCGCAACTACCGCGAGCTGCGCGAGAACGTCCGTGCCTACTACCGCACGTGGTACCCGCTGGCCGACTGGGCCCGCGAGGCCCGTGACCTCAACCCCGGCCAGGGTCGGGTCAGCCGGCTCTGCCTCGAGCCGCGGGTCGGCGCCGCCGTGCTCGAGGCGATGGTGGCGCCCTGGATCGCGGCCGGCCGGCTGCGCGTCGTGTACCGGCACCGCCCGGTGGCCGCGAGCGTCGACGGCGACCGCGTCACCGCCGTGGTGGTCGAGGGCCCGGACGGCGACCGGCTGGAGGTCCGCGCGCCGTACGTCCTCGACGCCACCGAGCTGGGCGACCTGCTGCCGCTCACCGGCACCGAGCACGTCACCGGGTTCGAGTCGCGGCACGACACCGGCGAGCCGAGCGCTCCGGACGAGGCGCAGCCGGACAACATGCAGGCGTTCTCGTGGGTGTTCGCCGTCGACCACCGGGCGGGCGAGGACCACACCGTCGACCGCCCGGCCGGCTACGCCGCCTGGCGCGACTACCAGCCGCCGAAGTGGCCGAACCCGCTGATCAGCCTCAGCGGCCCGGACCCGCGGACGCTGGAGACGTTCGAGCGGGCGTTCCTGCCCAACGGCGACGCCGGCCCGGTCGTGGCCGACCAGAGCAAGGATCCCGGCGACCGCGAGCTGTGGGCGTTCCGGCGCATCGTCGCGCGGTCGGTGTTCCGGCCCGGGTTCGCCGACAGCGACGTCACCGTCGTCAACTGGCCGATGATCGACTACCTGCCCGGACCGTTGATCGGCGTCAGCAACGAGGAGCGCGAGAAGCACCTCGCCGGCGCCCGCGAGCTGTCCATGTCGATGCTGTACTGGCTGCAGACCGAGGCGCCGCGGCCCGACGGCGGCACCGGCTGGCCCGGGCTGCGGCTGCGCGGCGACGTCATGGGCACCACCGACGGGCTGGCGAAGGCGCCCTACATCCGCGAGTCACGCCGCATCGTGGCCCGCCGCCGCGTCGTCGAGCAGGACCTGTCGCTGGCGGTCCGCGGCGACGCCGGCGCGGTGCAGTACTCGGACAGCGTCGGCGTCGGCATGTACCGCATCGACCTGCACCCCTCGACCGGCGGCGACACCTATATCGACGTCGCCAGCAGCCCGTTCCAGATCCCGCTCGGCGCGCTGCTGCCGGTGCGGCTGCGCAACCTGCTGCCGGCCGGCAAGAACATCGGGACGACGCACATCACCAACGGCTGCTACCGGCTGCACCCGGTGGAGTGGAACGTCGGCGAGGTCGCGGGCGCGCTGGCGGCGCACTGCCTCGCCGGCGGGCTGGAGCCGGGGCAGGTGCACGAGGACGGCGCTCGGCTGACGGCGTTCCAGGACGAGCTGGCCGCGGACGGCGTCGAGCTGGCCTGGCCGGAGATCAGGGGGTACTGATGACGGACGGTCGCGCCCTGCTGAGCGGGGTCATGGTGCCGCTGGTGACGCCGATGAGCAGGCCCGGGGTCCCGTCGGCCGGCGCCGCGGAGGACCTGCTGGCGGCGCTGGCGCAGGCCGGTGTGCGCAGCCTCATGTTGTTCGGCAGCAACGGCGAGGGCCCGCTGCTGCCGACGGGGGCACTGACGGAGTTCGCGGCCGGCGTCGCGGCCCAGTGGCGCCAGCTCACCGGCGACGGGCCGGTGCTGGTCAACGTCACGGCCGCCGGTACCGCGGAGGCGCTGGAGCGGGCCGCGGCCGTCCGCCTGGCCGAGCCCGACGCCGTCGTCGTCAGCCCGCCGATCTACTACCGGCACCGCGACGATGAGGTGGTCGCGCACTTCGCCGCGTTCGCCGCCGCGGGCGTGCCGGTGGTCGCCTACAACGTCCCGCGCTACAGCGTGCCGATGACGCCGGCGGTGCTCGACGAGGTGCTGGCGATGCCGCACGTCGTGGGCCTCAAGGACAGCTCCGGCGACCTCGCGCTGTTCGGCGAGGTGGTGGCCGCCGCCCGGCGCCGCGACGACGTCGGCGTCAGCCAAGGCTCGGAGACGCAGCTGGTGGCCGGGCTGGAGGCGGGCGCCGACGGCATCGTGCCGGGCATCGCGAACCTCGCCCCGGTGCCGAGCGTGGAACTGTACGACGCGTTCCGGTCCGGGCGGCTGGCCGACGCCGACGCCGCGCAGGAGATCGCCGACCAGGTGGTCAAGCTGCACACCGTCCGGCCCGGCGTGCCGTCGGTCAAGGCCGTCCTCGACTCCCGCGGGCTCTGCCCGCCGCACGTCGCCGCCCCGTTCGCGCCGGTCACCCCGGCCGAGCGGATCGCGCTGCTGGACCTGCTCCGCCCGCTCGACGCGCACCTGATCACCCCCCATTGATCTAAGGAGAGCTCGTGGAAGGCACCTCGATCAGTCGTCGCACCCTCGTTCTCGGCAGCGCCGCCGTCGGTGTGCTGGCCTCGGCCACGCCGGTGTTCGCCGCCGACTCGGCCGAGGGCGACTTCCAGGAGTCGCTGGTGTTCCGCGCCGGCGATGACGGCCTGGCGGTCTTCCATGTCTTCGGCCTGACGACGACAGTGGCCGGCTCGGTGCTGGCGTTCGCCGAGGCCCGCATCACCCAGCACGACGCCGACCCGCACCACCTCGCCGTCCGCCGCAGCCGCGACGGCGGGCGCACCTGGGAGCCGCTGCGCTACGTGCGCCGCTCCGACGGCGTCCAGTCGTTCATCAACCCGACGCCCCTGGTCGACCGGGAGTCCGGCCGGATCTTCCTGTTCCACGCCGAGTGCTTCCGCGACGCGGGCAACACCGGCGGCTCGCCGGACAGCTCCCGGTTGTACGTCGTCACCAGCGACGACGACGGCCAGACCTGGTCCGAACCGCAGGATCTGACCCAGCTGTTCGACGGCGACCCGAACGGGCAGACGCTGCACATGCCCGGGCCGGGGCACGGCCTGCAGCTCGCCGACGGCCGGCTCGTGCTGCAGGTCTGGCACCGCCGGGCGATCGCGTTCCCGGTCGCCGAGCGGCGCTACGGCGTCACCGTCATCCACAGCGACGACGGCGGCGCGACGTGGCAGGCGGGCGGCGGCGTCCCGCTGGACGGCGCCTACCCGCTGAACGAGGCCCGGCTGGTCGAGCGGCCGGACGGCGCGCTGGTCGTGCTCGGCCGGTACGCGTCCGGCGGCACCCACCCGCGGATCGTCTCCGTCAGCACCGACCGCGGCGCCACCTGGTCGCCGCCGGTGCTGGACGCGGCGGCCCGGCCGGTCAACGCGATCGACACCGGCATCGTCAGGCTCACCGGCCTGGGGGAGCGCGAGGACAGCCGGCTGGTGTTCTCGCGCACCGACTCGCCGACCCGCCGGAACATGACCGTCTCGATCTCCTACGACGAGGGCATGAGCTGGCCGTACAGCCGGGTCCTCACCGAGGGCCCGGCGTCGTACTCCGACACCGTCGCCCTGCCGGACGGCCGGATCGGCGTGCTGTACGGCCGCGAGCACGTGCCGGGCGTCACGACGAGCTTCTCCCGCGACATCGTGTTCGCGACGTTCGACCTCGCCTGGCTGACGTCCGGCGCCGACACCGGCCGCCGCGGTCCGGCCACCCGGCTGTCCTTCGAGGTCGAGTCGCTGCCGGTGACGTCGACGGCCGGCGTGACGGTGAACCGCCCGGCCGACGCCGCGGCCAGCGGCGGCGCCCGCGTCGAGGTGCTGGCGACCGACTACGGCCAGTACCTCGAGGCGACGATCGAGATCACCCGTGGCGGCCAGTACGACCTGTACGCGCGGTTCCGGCACCTGCCCAACGGCGGCGTCGTCGCCATTGACGTCGACGGGTCGCGGCTGGGCGGTCAGTTCGACACGTCGACGCTGTCGGTGCGGTCGTTCCGGACCGAGCTCGTCGGCCGGGTGGCGCTCGGCCGCGGCCGGCACACCGTCCGCTTCACCGTCGTCGACAAGCAGGTCGACTCGACCGGGGTCCGGTTCAGCCCGGACCTCATCGGGCTGGTGCTCGCGTGATGTGATGGTCGGGTGGCGAAGCCGACGCGCTGGGTGACCGACACCAAGGCCGGTCACTCGCAGTGGTACATCGAGCGGTTCCGGACCATGGCGGCCGACGGCACCGACCTCGGCGGCGAGGCCCGGCTGGTCGACGCCATGGTCGCGCCGGGGTCGAGGGTCCTCGACGCCGGGTGCGGCACCGGCCGGGTGGCCGCCGTCCTGCACGAGCGCGGCCACACCGCCGTCGGCGTCGATGCCGACCCGGAGCTGATCGCGGCCGCCCGCGCCGACCACCCCGGCCCGCGGTTCGTCGTCGCCGACCTGTCCGAGGTGGACCTCGGCGAGACGTTCGACGCCGCGGTGCTGGCCGGCAACGTCATGGTGTTCGTGGCGCCCGGTACGGAGACCGAGGTACTGCGGCGGGTGGCGGCGCACGTCGTGCCGGACGGCTTCGTGGTCGTCGGCTTCCACACGAACCGCCACCTCGTCCTCGACGACTTCGACCGCTCCGTGGCCGAGGCCGGCCTGCGGCTGGAGCACCGGTTCGCCACCTGGGACCTGCGCCGCTGGCACGACGACGCCGACTTCGCCGTCAGCGTGCTCCGCCACCGCTGACCCGCCCTCCTCCGAAGTTGATCTTGGAGTAGTGCGGCCATCTATCGGACATTTCACCCCGCAATTCCGGCTTTACTCCAAGATCAACTTCTGGGTGGTGGCGGCGAGGAAGCCGCCGACGAAGGTGTCGCCGAGGCCGATACTGGTCGGAACCGAGGTGTCCAGGACGTACGCCGGCACCCCGGCGGCGCGCGCGCCGAACGCCGTCCGCACCGCCGCGACCACGGCGGCGCCGCCCGGGTGCACCGGCCGCGTCGCCACCGCTCGCACCGAGTCGGCCGTCAGCCCGTCGCCGGCCAGGTAGCGGGCGCTGGCCAGCGCTATGCCGCCACTCAGCGCGTCCTCGAACCGGCCGGCGTCGGCGCCCAGCGCCACCGACCAGTACTTCGTGTGCACGACGACGACCGGTGCGGGCACCAGCCCGGTCAGCGCGCGCAAGGCGGACACCACCGCCGTCGGGTCCAGCAGGTCGACGCTCCGGCCGAGGCGCTCGCCCAGCTCGTCCTCGTTCATCGAGTAGACGTCGGCCAGCTCCAGCACGCCGGCCCGGGCGGCCGCCGCGATCGACGGCACGTGGTAGCCGGCGTCCTCGTAGAACGTCAGCGCACCGGCCGGCAGCCGGTCGACGGCCGCACGCAACTCGCCCAGCCGCCGCGCCAGGACGGCCGGGGACTGGATCGAGTTCAGGCCGGACACCAGGAACACGTCCGCCCGGCTCAGCGCCTCGCCGAGACCGGGGTGCAGCCGCAGCTCCCGGTTCGGCGGGTCGTGCACGTAGATGAGCCGGTTGGCGTGCGGCGCGTGCAGGTCCAGGTCGCCGGCCCGGATGCGCGTGCCGGCCGGGTACTGGACGATCAGGTGCGGGTCGAGTGAGTCGGCGTCGGCACTGCACAGGTAGTCGACCGACGGCGGCAGCAGCCGGCGCACGTGGTCGTCGATGCTGACCAGGTGCACCGTGCTGCCGACGCCGACAGCCGCCAGACCCAGCGCGGCGCGCACGCAGGTGCCGCCCAGGGTGACCCGGGTGTCGAATCGCGCCGCGAGGCCGGTGACGACGTCGGAGGAGGCGACGAAGCGCTCCCCGCCCGCACCGTCGCGGACGAACGCCAGCAGCGTGACCAGCAGCGACCGCTCACTGTCCACCGGGATGCCGGTGGACAGCTCCGCGGCGCGGATGTCGTGCTCGACGACCAGCCGCTCGATGGTCGCGGCGTCCCAGCTGATCTCGTAGTCGACGGTCCCGCCCAGGCCCAGTACCAGCCGTCCGGTCATGAACGACGTCCTCAGTAGAGCGCGGCCTTGCCGGCGGCGTCGAACAGCTCGATCTTCTGCGCCGCCGTCAGCTTCATCGCGTCGACGGCCGGCGGCTGGATGGTGTTCGGCTCGCGCAGCGACGTGTCGGCCAGCACCTCGCGCAGCTTCAGGTGGTAGGCGACCTTGATGTCGGAGGAGATGTTGATCTTGTTGATGCCCAGCTTCACCGAGCGGGCGATCTCGTCGTCGGGGTTGCCGGAGCCGCCGTGCAGCACCAGCGGCACGTCGACCTTTGCGGCGATGTCCTGCAGCAGGTCCAGCTTCAGTTCGGGCTTCATGTGCGCCGGGTAGATGCCGTGGCTGGTGCCGATGGCGATGGCGAGGGAGTCGACGCCGGTCTCGGCGACGAACGTGACGGCGTCGTCGGGGACGGTGTAGATGATCGCGTCGGTGCCGTCCTCGGCCTCGGAATCGGTCTTGCCGATGGTGCCCAGCTCGCCCTCGACGGAGATACCGAGCGTGTGCGCCGCCTCGACGACCCGCTGGGTGATGGCGACGTTCTCGGCGAACGGCAGCGTCGAGCCGTCGATCATCACCGACGTGAACCCGGTGCGGATGGCCAGCAGGATCTGCTCGAACGTGGCCCCGTGGTCGAAGTGGACCGCCACCGGCACCGTCGCCCGGTGCGCCCGGGCGATGACCGACTCCATCATGTCCACCCCGGTGTGGCGCAGCTCGTCCGGGTGGATCGCGACGATGAGCGGTGCCTGCAGCTCCTCGCTGATCTCGACGATGCCGTTCAGCATCGCGTGGTCACTGATGTTGAACGCGGGCACGGCGAAGTCGTTGTCGTGTGCGACGGCGAGCAGGTCTCGGCCATTCACCAGCATGTTCCAGGTCTCCTCGGTCGTTCGGGGGTGTGCGTGTTCGTCGGAAAGGGATCAGATCTTCACGGCGCCGGCACTCATACCTCCGATGAAGAACCGCTGGAAGAAGAGGAAGAGCACGAGAATGGGGACGCAGCCCAGGACGCTCATCGCCATCATCTCGTTCCATTCGTACGAGTGCTGGCCCATGAGCAACTGGATGCCGATGGGGACCGTGCGCATGTCCTCGGTGCGGGTCAGCGTCAAGGCGAACAGGAACTCGTTCCACGCGATCATGAACGTGTAGAGGCCCACCGACACCAGTCCGGGCACCGAGATCGGCACCAGAATGCGCCACAACGCGGTGAGCGGCCCGGCGCCGTCGACCTTGACGGCCTCGTCGAGCTCCTTCGGCAGCGTGTTGAAGTAGCCGGTCATCATGATGATCGCGTAGGGCAGGGTGAACACCAGATAGGTGAGGATCAGCCCCGGATACGTGTTGTAGAGGCCGAGCGTCACCATCAGCCCGAAATAGGGGATCAGCAACGTGATCGGCGGCACCGCCTGCACGCTGATGACCACCACGTTGAGCACCCGCTTCAACGGGAAGTCGTACCGGCTGAACGCGTACGCGGCGAAGATCGCCACCACCAGCGTCAGCGCCACCACCGACAGGCCGATGACGTAGCTGTTGACGAAGAACCGCAGCTTGGCCGGGTCGGTGAGGATGGTCGTGTAGGCGTCGAAGGAGAAGTTGTCGGTGATGAGCCGCGGCGGGTACTCGAAGATCTCGCTGTTCGACTTGAACGAGCTCAGTGCCATCCAGAGCACCGGGAGCCCGGCGAACAGCGCGCCGAGCACGAGGCCGGCATAGACGCCGGTCCGCTTGAGGCCGCGATGGCGGACGTTGGGCAGGTTCATTCAGTCCCGCACTCTCTGGTGCCTGACGTAGAAGAACGCCAGCACCATGGACAGGACGAGGATGATGACCGCGCTGGTGGAGGCCATCGAGAACTCGTACTTGCTGAACGCCAGCTTGTAGGTGAACGTGCTGAGCATCTCGGTGACGTTGATCGGGCCGCCGCCGGTGGTCATCCAGATCAGCGCGAACTGCTGCGTCGTCCAGATGAAGTCGAGCAGCGCCATGGCGATGATGATCGGCTTCAGCTGGGGGATGGTGACGTGCCAGAACTGCTTGATCGCGCCGGCGCCGTCGACCCTCGCCGCCTCGTAGAGGTCCTTCGGGATGCCCTGCAACCCGGCCAGCAGGCTGATCATGAAGAACGGGTAGCCGCACCAGATGTTGATGAACGTGACGGCGTGCAGCGCGGTGTCCGGGTCGGCCAGCCACTCGACGTTGCCGTCGATGAAGCCGGTGACGTCGAGCAGGTAATTGACCACGCCGTTCGGGTTGAGCAGCAGCCGCCACAGCACGGCCACGACGGCGATGGTGAACAGCCACGGCAGCACGTAGATCGCCCGGAACAGCGCCTTGGCCCACCGGCCCACGAACGCGCTGTTCAGCATCAGCGCGAACGCCAGCCCCAGCACGAGGTGGGCGAGCACGCTGACGACGGTGAAGTACAGCGTGTTGCGGATCGCCGTGTGGAACACCGGGTCGGTGACGACCTCGACGTAGTTGTCCAGCCCGACCGTCTCGGAGCTGCGCGTGGTGATGACGTTGTCCATCAGCGAGTAGCCGATGACCATGACGATCGGCAGCACCATGAGCGCGACCAGCAGCAGCACGGTCGGCAGCAGGTACAGGTAGGGCGTCAGCGACCGCCGCAGGCGTCCGGGCCGGGGGCCGGGACGGCGGGCGTCGGGCCCGCCGTCGCCGGCCTCGGCCGGTCGTAGCGTCAGCTGGGACAAGGTGTCAGAACTCCTCGAGCCAGCGGTTCTGTGCTGTGTCGAGGGCGTCGTCGACGGACTGGTCGCCGTCGAGGGCCCGCTGCAGCTCCTCGCTGAACATGCGCATCAGCTCCTCGGCGACCGGGAGGCCGGTGAACTCGTTGGCCGGGTAGCCGCTCTGGTAGATGTCGAAGGCCGCCGAGAACAACTCGTCGCCCTCGACGAAGTCGGGCACCGACGCGGTGTTGCCGGGGAACGCGTTGGCCAGCGTCGACAGTTCGGCGTTGACGTCCTGGCCGAGCAGGAACTCGACCAGCTTCCAGGCCTCTTCCTTGTGCTCGCTGTTCTCGGCGACGCCGATGCCCCAGGAGGCGTAGGGGATGCCGCGATCGCCGGTGTAGGAGTCCTCGGCGGGGATGGCGGAGATGCTGAAGCTCAGCTCCGGGTTCGCCTCGCGGATCGTGTTGACGTGGGCGAGCGAGCTGATCACCATGCCGACCCGGCCATTGGTGAACTCTTCGACCTTGTCCTGCTCTTTCATCGTGAACGAGCCCGGCGCGATGGCGCCGTCGTCCCAGAGTCCCTTGATGTACTCGACCGCGCTCTTGACGTCGTCGTTGGTGACGTCGGGCTGGCCGTCGGCGAGCATGCTGCCGCCGGAGGCCCAGACCCACGACATGACGTCGTTCTGGACGCCGTTCGGCGTCTCCAGCGAGAGCGGGAGCGCCCAGCCGCTGACGTTCTCGCCCAGGCCGGACAGCGCCGTGGCGGCGGCCTCGAACTCGGTGCGGTTCGTGGGCGGCGCGGTGACGCCGGCCTGCGCGAGCAGGTCGTCGTTGGTGAAGAGCGGATAGACGAAGTTGACCACCGGGATCATGTACGTGGCGCCCTCGAGCTCGACCTGCGAGGCGAGCGCGCTGTCGTCGAAGCCGGCGTCGTCCATGAGGTCGGTGAGGCTGGCGATGGAGCCCTGGTCGACGAAGTCGCTCACCCAGGCACCGTCGAGGCCGACGACGTCGGACATCGTGCCGGCGGCCGCACCGGCGACGACCTGTTCCTTCGTCGACGCGTACGGCCCGCTGAGCAGCTCGACCCGGATGCCGGGGTTCTCCTCCTCGAACTGGTCCATGAGCGCGCGGAGCGACCCGTCGGGCAGCTCGGGCTCCCACCACTGGCTGAACTCCAGGGTCACCTCGCCGCCGGCGGAGTCGTCGCCGGAGTCGCCGCCACCGCACGCGGCGGTCAGCGCGATGGCCGATGCACCGAGGACGGCGACGACTCGTCGTCTCGCGATGGCGCCGTTGCTCATCTCGTCACTCTCCTTCAGAGCTCTGTATGCGAGATAGTGCGACTTAGTGCAGCTTTATGCTGGTGCTCGGACGATAGTCGGCACTGCGCTGCACGTCAAGACGCCGGATCTCGCGCGTTGTGCGGTTCTGTGCTAGAAATCTCGCATGGCCGCGCAGACACCCACCGGCGGCGACGCGATCGGTCAGCCCCGCCGGCTGCCGGCCGGGCGGAAGGCCGAGCTGGCGTCATACGTGACCGAGCTCGGGCAGGTCACGGTCGCCCAGCTGGCCGAACGCTTCGACGTCTCCCTCGACACCATCCGGCGCGACCTCGACCAGCTCGACTCCGAGGGCGTGCTCATCCGGACGCACGGCGGCGCGGTCGGCCTGTCCGCCGTCCCGCGGCCCGACACCGGCCTGGACGTGCGCATGCGCATGCAGGCGTCGGCCAAGGAGCAGATCGGCGCGCTGGCCGCCGGGCTGGTCACCGACGGCGCCGCGATCATCGTCAACGCCGGCACCACGACGCTGGCCGTCGTCCGGCACTTGCGCGACCAGCGCGACCTCACGATCGCCACGAACAGCCTGCAGCTACCGGCGGAGATCTCGCCTGACGTCGTCCGCGACCTCTACGTGTTCGGCGGCCAGGTGCGCTTCAGCGCGCAGGCCACCGTCGGGCCGGTCAGCTTCCATCGCATGTCACCCGGCGACGACCTGCAGATCCAGTGCGACCTCGCGCTGATCGCCGTCGGCGCGGTCGACGCGGCCAGCGGTTACACCACCAGCAACCTCGGCGAGGCCACCATGATGGCCGAGATGATGGACCGCGCCACGCAGGTCGCGGTGCTGGCCGACTCGTCCAAGTTCGACCGCCGGCTGTTCGCCCGGGTGGCCGAGCTGGGCCGGGCCCACTACCTCGTCACCGACGCCGCGCCGCCGGCGGCGCTCGGCCGTGTGCTCGAGGAGGCCGGGGTCAAGGTCCTGGTGGCCGGCGACAACGCCTGAGCGCTCGCTCAGCCCGCCGCGTGCCGGCCGGCGATCTCGTCGATGGTGCCGGCGAGGTCGATGTCCTTCTGCGTGACGCCACCCTCGGAGTACGTGAGCAGCGTGAACGTCACCTTGGTCCAGCGGATGTCGATGTCCGGGTGGTGATCGGCCGCCTCGGCCGCCTCCGCGACGTCGTCGACGATGCGGATGCCGGTGGGGAAGTCCGGCGCCTCGACGCTGCGGGTGATGGCCGACGTGTCACCCGACCAGCCGGGCAGCCCCGCGAGTGCGGTACGGACGCCGTCGTCGTCGAGCAGGGTCATGATCTACCTCCGTCACACCTGGACGCCGCGGGTCAGCGCGCCGTCCACGACGAGATTGGTGCCGCTGATGCGGCTGGCCACGGGGCTGGCGAGGAAGACGACGGGAGCCGCGACCTCCTGGGGCGTGCCCATGTGGCCGGTGGGGTTGAGGTCCACCGCGGTCCGGTACAGGTCGGGGTCGCCGCTCTCGATGCTCGCCCAGACGCCGCCCTCGAAGTAGGTGTTGCCCGGCGACACGGTGTTGGCGCGGATGCCCTTCTCGGCCAGCTGCATGGCCAGCCCGTTGATGTACCCGATGATGGCGGTCTTGGCCGTCCCGTACGGCCCGGAGGCGAAGTCGGACTCGCGTCCGGACACGCTCGAGATCGCGATGATCGACGGCGCCGGGGCCTGCTCGAGGTGCGGGAGGGCGGCGCGGACCAGCCGGACGGTGTGCATGAGGTCGACGTTCAGGCTCGCCAGCCAGTTCTCCTCGGTGTCCGGGATCGCCAGAGCGCTGACGCTGGCCACCACCGTGTCGAGGCCGCCGAACGATGCGGCCGACCGGTCCACCCAGGCGGCGATGGCGTCGCCGTCGCCGACGTCGACCACCGTGCCGGTGACGGCGCCGCGCTGGCTGAGCGCGTCCTGGGTCGCGCTGACCGCGTCGGCGTTGCGCGCGCAGAAGCCGACCGTGGCTCCCTCGTCGAGGAACGCCTCGACGATGGCCCGTCCGATGCCGCGGGTGCCGCCGGTGACGAGGACGCGGGTGCCGCTGAGCTGCAGGTCCATGGCCGGCCCTTTCCAAGGGGAGTGAAGGGAGAGCAGGGTCAGATCGTGGCGGCCCGGGCGCGCAGGTCGGCGTGGATGCCGCCGAACGCGTCGGCGGCCGGGAGCAGCGACTTCGCCGCCTTGACCACGACGCTGTAGTTGGCGTCGACGACGTTCGCGACCGGTACCTCGGCGATCTGCGAGCACAGCTGATACGCGTCCATCGTGTGCAGGCCGTAGAGCTCGGCGACCCAATGGACGAGCTCGGCGTTGCCGATGCGCCAGGAGTCCTCCATCGGGCGGCTCGAACCGACCGTCATCCAGTGCGAGTCGTCCTCGAGGCGGGGCCAGCCCGGAGCCCCGCCCTTGACGAGGTCGACGATGAGCGTGGTGGTCATAGCGCCCTCGACGGCGGTGCCGCAGGCCTCGCCCTCGCCCTGGCGGTAGTGGCCGTCGCCGACGGAGAACAGCGCCCCCTCGACGTTGACGCCGAGGAAGACCGTCGTCCCGGCGCGCATCTGCGGGGTGTCCATGTTGCCGCCGAAGCGGTCGGGCACCAGGGACGAGCGCACCTCGCCGCCGGCGGGCGCCACCCCGACCGTGCCGAGCATCGGGGCGACGGGCAGCTCGATGCGGTGGTCGCTGTGCCGGGCCGCGAAGGCGACCGTGTTGCGGTCGCGGTCCAGCTCGTAGATCCACGTGGTGTCGGCCAGCGGATCCTGCAACGTGACGACGCGGTCCGTGCTGGTCATGCCGCCGAAGAACGGGATGGCCGCCGACGCTCCCCAGTCGCGGGCCGGCTCCAGCGCCGCCAGGTGCAGCACCAGGGTGTCACCGGGCTCGGCGCCCTCGACGTAGAACGGCCCGGTCTGCGGGTTGACGAACCGGAGGTCGACCTTGGCGCTGGACAGGTCGTCGGTCGTGCGTAGGACGCCACCGAACGCGTCGTCGGACCACAGCCGCAACGCCGTGCCCGGCGCGACCCGCATCGCCGGAGCCGCGCCGCCGAAGGTGTAGGCGTACTGATCGCGGGTGGGCGTGTACTCGATGACGTCCATCTTCCGGAAACTACTCCGTCTGTGGCTGCGGCACCTGTGCCTCGGGCAGCTGGTCGCGGCGGAAGATCTTCCGGCCGAGCCAGGTGACCGGGTCGAAGGACCGGTCGACGACGCGCTCCTTCATCGGGATGATCGCGTTGTCGGTGATGTGGATGCCCTCGGGGCACACCTCGGTGCAGCACTTGGTGATGTTGCACAGCCCGATGCCGGCCTGCTCGCGGGCCAGCGCGCGGCGGTCGTTGGTGTCCAGCGGGTGCATCTCCAGCTCGGCGTAGCGCAGGAAGAACCGCGGGCCGGAGAACGACTGCTTGTTCTCCTCGTGGTCACGGATGACGTGGCACACGTCCTGGCACAGGAAGCACTCGATGCACTTGCGGAACTCCTGGCCGCGCTCGACGTCGACCTGCTGCATGCGGTACTGGCCGTCGGCGGGCCGCGGCTCCGGCGCGAACGGCGGCACCGTCTCGGCGACCTTGTAGTTGTAGGAGACGTCGGTGACGAGGTCGCGGACGACGGGGAACGTGCGCAGCGGCGTCACCGTCACCGTCTCGCCCTCCTCGAACGTCGACAGCCGGGTCATGCAGGCCAGCCGCGGCCGGCCGTTGATCTCGGTGCTGCACGAGCCGCACTTGCCGGCCTTGCAGTTCCACCGCACCGCGAGGTCGCCGGACTGCGTGGCCTGGATGCGGTGCAACGCGTCGAGGACCACCTCGCCCTCTTCGACGGGGACGGTGTACTCCACCAGGTCCCCGCCGGTGGCGTCGCCACGCCACACCTTCATGTGCAGGTCATATCCCACTTGACGCCTCCTCGGCGGTCACATCTCTAGTTGAACAGCTCGCGCAGGTCGTCGGGCATCTGGGGCAGCGGCTCGCGGGTGACGCCGACGGTCTCGCCGTCGAGGCGGCAATGCAGGTTCAACGTGCCCCACGTGTCGTCGGTGGCGGGGAAGTCGTCGCGGGTGTGCCCGCCGCGGCTCTCCGTGCGCTCGAGCGCCGCCCGCGCGATGCACTCTGAGACCCGCAGCATGTTGTGCAGGTCAAGGGCCAGGTGCCAGCCCGGGTTGTACTGACGGTGCCCCTCGACGCTGAGCCGGGTGATCCGCTCGCGCAGGCTCGCGAGGTCGGTCAGCGCCCGCTCCATCTCGTCGGCGGTCCGGATGATGCCGACCAGGTTGTGCATGACCTCCTGGAGGTCGTGCTGGACGGTGTACGGGTTCTCGCCGCCCTCGATGCCGAACGGCGCCAGCGCGTGCTCCGACGCCGCGCGGATCTCCTCGTCGGTGATCGACGCCCGTTCCTCGCGCCGCCGGCCCGCCGCGTAGGCCGCGTTGAGCCCCGTCCGCCGGCCGAAGACCAGCAGGTCGGACAGCGAGTTGCCGCCCAGGCGGTTGGCGCCGTGCATGCCGCCGGCCACCTCGCCCGCTGCGTACAGGCCCGGCACCACGGACTCGCCGGTGTCCGGGTCGACGGCCACGCCGCCCATGACGTAGTGGCAGGTCGGGCCGACCTCCATCGGCTCGGCCGTGATGTCGACGTCGGCCAGTTCCTTGAACTGGTGGTACATCGACGGCAGCCGGCGGCGGATGTACTCAGGCGTCCGGCGCGCGGCGATGTCGAGGAACACCCCGCCGTGCGGTGACCCGCGACCGGCCTTGACCTCGGCGTTGATGGCCCGGGCGACCTCGTCGCGGGGCAGCAGCTCCGGTGGCCGGCGGTTGTTCGTCTTGTCCTCGTACCAGCGGTCGGCCTCCTCCTCGGAGTCCGCCGTCTCGGCCTTGAAGAACTCGGGGATGTAGTCGAACATGAACCGGCGGCCTTCGCTGTTGCGCAGCACGCCGCCGTCGCCGCGGACCGACTCGGTGACCAGGATCCCCTTCACCGACGGCGGCCAGACCATGCCGGTCGGGTGGAACTGGACGAACTCCATGTTCACCAGGCTCGCGCCGGCCTCCAGCGCCAGCGCGTGGCCGTCGCCGGTGTACTCCCACGAGTTCGACGTCACCTTGTACGACTTGCCGATGCCGCCGGTGGCCAGCACGACCGACGGCGCCTCGAACGCGATGAACCGGCCCGACTCGCGCCAGTACCCGAACGCGCCGGCGATGCGGCCCTCGCTCTCGGCCGAGACACGCTTCTCCGTCGAGGACGGAGATGTCTTGACCAGCTTGGTGACGGTGCACTCCATGAACACCTCGATACCGAGGGCCACGGCGCGCTGCTGCAGCGTGCGGATCAGCTCGAGGCCGGTGCGGTCGCCGACGTGCGCCAGCCGGGCGTAGCGGTGGCCGCCGAAGTCGCGCTGGGAGATCAGGCCGTCGGGGGTGCGGTCGAACAGCGCGCCCCACTCCTCCAGCTCGCGGACGCGGTCGGGCGCCTCCTGCGCGTGCAACTGCGCCATCCGCCAGTGGTTGAGCATCTTCCCGCCACGCATGGTGTCGCGGAAGTGCACCTGCCAGTTGTCCTCTTTCCACACGTTCGCCATGGCGGCGGCGATGCCGCCCTCCGCCATGACGGTGTGCGCCTTGCCCAGCAGCGACTTGCAGACGATGCCGACCTTCGCGCCCGCGTCGTGCGCGGCGATGGCGGCCCGCAGTCCGGCGCCCCCGGCGCCGACCACGAGCACGTCGAAGCTGTGCCGTTCGATTTCAGCCATGGTGCTGCTCTGCTCCTCAGAAGAACCGCGGGTCGGACCAGGTGCCGGACGCGACCATCCAGATGTAGAAGTCGGTGAAGCCGACCCAGACCAGGGACGCCCACGCCAGCTGCGCATGCCGGCCGTTGAGCACCGACACCCCGCCCCAGAGCCGGTACCGCACCGGATGCTTGGAGAAGTTGCGCAGGCGGCCACCGATGATGTGCCGGCACGAGTGGCACGACAGGCTGTACAGGCCCAGCAGAACCGCGTTCACCACGAGGATCAGCGTCCCCAGGCCCATATGGCCCCACTCGCCCTCTGGCGACTTGAACGCCATCACCGCGTCGTAGGTGAGCAGCACGTTGTAGGCCAGCGCGACGTACAGCGCGTAGCGGTGGATGTTCTGCAGGATCAGCGGGAACTGCGTCTCGCCGCTGTAGCGTCGGTGCGGCTCGCCGACGGCGCAGGCCGGCGGCGACATCCAGAACGACCGGTAGTACGCCTTGCGGTAGTAGTAGCAGGTCAGCCGCAGGCTCAGCGGGATCACGAGGATCAGCACCGCCGGCGAGAACGGCCACCAGTCGCCCACCCAGGTGCCCAGGTGGCGGGAGCCGTCGACGCATTCAGTGGTGACGCACGGCGAGTAGAACGGCGTCAGGTACGGCTCGGCGAAGTAGTGCTCGCCGACGAAGGCCCGGTAGGTCGCGTAGACCACGAAGGCGAGCAGCACCAGCGCGGTGAACGAGGGATAGAGCCACCAGCGGTCCGTTCGCAGGGTGCGGGCGGCGATGCGGGCCCGGGTCGGAGACTTGATTCCCGTGGGGGCGGCCATGTCTTCTAAGTGCTCTTTTCAGAGAACGGGGGACGGGGACGGACGGTCTCGCGCGGCGGTCTCACGTGGCGGCGGAGCGACCGGTCATGGAGCCCGCCGGTCGGGGGCGCCCAGGCCCTCGTCCTCGGCGCCGGCCCACATGCTCGGGTCGTACGGCTCGTCGGGCACGATCTCCAGCTGCCGGACCGGATGCGGCCGATGGCCGGGCTGGGGGTCACCGAGTTCGACGAGATCGTCGCCGAGCCGTGCCACGTCGCTGACCAGCCGCCGGACGCCCAGGGTGTCGCCGTAATGGAGGCGCAGAGTGGCCACCGCCGCGTCGAGCGCGGACACGGCCTCGGCCACTGCGGCCCGGCTCTCGGACACTCCCATCACTGCCTCCCGCGAGCGTCGGCGGTCGCGATAGGCCGCAGCCTGGCACGGGTGAGGCTCCGAATCCAGGGGTTGTCTGCGATGGGATGAACATCACATGGCACCGCCCTTGATTTTCTGGACGATCTTGTTGTCAAATTCGTGCCACTATGCAAAGGGATGCTTGCAAAGAAGTGTTGGCACGCGCTATTTTGCCGCCATGCCGGAGCAGCCGCGACGCCGCATCGACGCGACCACGCTGCGTGGTCTGGCCCATCCGCTGCGCGTCCAGCTCTACGACGCGCTGGTGACGTACGGCCCGGCCACCGCGACCCTGCTGGCCGAGCGGTTCGGCGAGAGCACCGGGTCGACCAGCTACCACCTGCGCCAGCTCGCCAAGCACGGGTTCGTCGAGGAGGACCCGGCCCGCGGCGCCGGCCGCGAGCGGTACTGGCGCGCCTATCCCGGCGGCAGCCAGCTCGACCGGGAGGAACTGTCCGAGGGCGCCCTCGGCGAGGCCGCCCGGCTGGTCGTCGACGAGTTCCAGCGGGCGCAGTCGGCGCGGTTGGAGTACTGGATCGCCGAGGGCTACCACCAGGTCCCGCAGGAGTGGGGTCAGGCCGCCGTCAACTCGACGTCGCACCTGCGGCTGCTCCCGGACGAGTTCGAGCGGCTCGGCGCCGAGCTGATGGCGGTCCTCGACGCCTGGCGCGAGCGTGTCGCCGGCCGCGAGCCCGCCCCCGACGACGCCCGCATCGTCGAGGTCCAGCTGCACACGTTCCCGGTCGCGCACCAGGACGGGCCGTGACGGTCGCGGCGCCGGCGCGCGGGCTCGGCCCGGCGTTCACCCGGCTGTGGGGCGCCGCCGTCGGCAGCAACCTCTCCGACGGGTTCGCGGCGACGGCCGCACCGCTGCTCGCGGCCTCGCTGACCCGCGACCCCGTCGTCATCTCTCTGGTCGGCGTCGCGCAGTTCCTGCCGTGGCTGCTGTTCGGCGTGCTGTCAGGCAGCGTCGTCGACCGGTTCGACCGGCGCCGCGTCGCGGCGGTCGCGTGCGGGGTGCGTGCCGTGGTCGCCGCCACGCTGTGCCTGCTGGTCGCGACCGACACCATGGTCATCGCCGTGCTCATCGCCGCGGTGTTCGTGTTCGGCGCGTTCGAGACGGTGGCCGACGGGTCGCTGCAGGCCATGGTGCCGGCGGTGGCCGGGCGCGACGGCCTGGTGCGGGCGAACAGCCGGTTCCAGGCCACCGACACCGTCGCGCAGAACTTCGTCGCCGCGCCGCTGGCCGGCGTGCTGTTCGCGGTGGCGGCGGCGCTGCCGTTCGTCGTGCACTCCGCCGGTTACCTGGTGGCCGCCGTCCTCGTCCTCACCCTGCCGCTCAGCGCCGCCCGGGCGCCCCGGGCCGACGGCGAGGCGAAGGAGCCGCTGACCCGTCGGTCGCTGGCCGAGGGGATCCGGTTCCTGGCCGGGCATCCGCTGCTCAGCCGTCTGTGGGCGATCAACGTCGTGCTGGCGATGTTCAACGCACTGGCCCAGGCGGTGTTCGTCCTCTATGTATTGGAGCGCCTCGACCTCGCTCCCGCCGTGTTCGGCGTGTTCGCCATGGCCGCGGCGGTTGGTGCGGTGCTCGGCGCGCTGATCGTGCCCCGGCTGGCCCGGCGGTTCCGTCGCGGCCCGGTCATGCTCGCCGCGGTTCTGGTCACGGGCACGTCCTACGCGCTCTGCGGGTTCGTGCCACACCCCGTCGCCGCGGCCGCGGGCATGGTCACCGTCGGCGGCAGCGTCGCGGCGTGGAACGTCGTCAGCATCACCGTCCGCCAGGAACTGGTGCCGAGCCGGTTGCTCGGCCGCGTGCACGGGGCGTGGCGGACCTTCGGCTGGGGGCTGATGCCGGTCGGGACATTCGCGGGCGGACTGCTCGGCGCGGTCGATCTGAGACTGCCATTCATCGTCGGCGGAATCGGAATCGCGGCCGCAGGATTGGTCGTGCACCGAACCCTTCTTGTCCTGTCTGATACCGATTGAACAGGAGAATTTCCGGGAAGGTTCGTGTCCGATCCGTTGTGATTTCGTATCCTGCCGCCCTAGTTGGGTTGCAGGTCAGTAACAGCGCGCCCTGCCACCTTGTGTGTACGTCAGTAGCGGTGATGGTCTTAGCCACACTCATTCTGCGATCCTTGCGATCCGACACACGAGGAGTCAGACCTTGACCACGAAGCGCAGGGGTATGGCGTTCTTCGCCGTCCTCACGGCAGGGGCGCTGGCGCTCTCTGCATGTGGCGGAGACGACGACGACAGCAACGGCTCCGGGAGCGGCGACACCGAATCCCCGGGTGACTCGTCGGGCGGCGGCGGCCCCATCACGGTCGCGTCCGACGCCGAGTTCACGTCCTACAACGGCAACTCCGAGACCGGCAACGGCACGTGGAACGCGTTCGTGCTCAACGGCGTTCTGGACGGCTTCTGGGACTACGGTCCGCAGGGTGAGGTCGTCCGCAACGAGGCGTTCGGCACCTACGACGTCACGTCCGAGGACCCCCTGACGGTCCACTACACCTTTGCCGAGGACGCCGTGTGGTCCGACGGCGAGCCGATCGACTGTGACGACCTCCTGCTGGAGTGGGCGACCCAGGGCGCCGGCTACGAGACCGCGGAGATCGGCGAGGACGGCAACCCGATCCCGCTGTTCCGCGTCCCGGGTACCACCGGCTACGACCTGGTGGCCAAGCCGACCTGCCAGCCCGGTGACAAGGAAGTCGATTACGTCTACTCCGAGCCGTTCGCCGACTGGCAGCAACTGACGAACACGAACATGCTTCCGGCCCACATCGTGGCCGAGCAGGCCGGCATCACGGCGGAGGATCTCGTGACCGCGATCCAGAACGACGACCTCGCGGCCCTGGCGCCGGTCGCGGAGTTCTGGAACACCGGCTGGGACATGGGTCCGGGCGCGCTGCTCGACCCCGCGCAGATCCCGTCCTCGGGTCCGTACACGATCGACAGCTGGGAGGCCGGCCAGTCGCTGACGCTGGTCGCCAACGAGAGCTACTACGGCGACGCGCCGGCCACCGACACCATCGTCATCCGGTTCATCCCGCAGGACCAGCAGGTCCAGGCGCTGGCCAACGGCGAGGTCGACGTCATCGCGCCGCAGGTCAACGTCGACCTCGTGGCCTCGCTCGAGGCGCTGGGCGACCAGATCACCATGATCACCGGTGACGAGATGACGTGGGAGCACCTGGACTTCAACCAGACTCCGGGTGCGGTGATGGCCGACCCGACTCTGCGCCAGGCGTTCGCGATGTGCGTGCCGCGCCAGCAGATCGTCGAGAACCTGATCGCCCCGGCCAACCCCGAAGCGGTCGTCATGAACCTGCGCGAGTTCTTCCCGTGGGACCCGGAGTACGACCAGGTCGTGGGCGAGGCCTACGGCGGCGAGTACGACGAGCCCGACATCGACGGCGCGGCGGCTCTGATCGACGCGGCCGGTGCCACCGGCACCCAGATCCGCATCCTCCGGTCCGACCCGAACCCGCGTCGTGCCGACACGGTGGCCGCCATCAAGGCGTCCTGCGACCAGGCCGGTTTCGAGATCATCGACACCCCGACCCCTGACCTGGGCGCCGGCATCACCGACGTCACCAGCTACGAGGTCGCACTGTTCGCGTGGGCCGGCTCCGGTGTCCTGACCTCCGGCGCCTCGCTCTACCGCACCGCCGAGGGCCAGAACCCGTACGGCTACTCCAACCCGGACGTCGACGCGGCCTGGGACGAGCTGGTCGTCACGACCGACGAGGCCCGGCAGGTGGAGCTGCTGACCGAGATCGAGACCAACCTCTGGGCTGACCTGTTCAGCATCCCGCTGTACGCGCACCCGGGTGTCACGGCGCACGCGCCGGACATCGAGGGCGTCCAGCAGAATGCCGCCCAGACCCAGGTGTCGTTCAACGTGGAAGAGTGGGCGCGTACGTCCTGACCGTTCGCCGGTCCGGCCGGGAATCCCGGCCGGACCGGCCCGATGGTTCGGGCCAGGGGCTTCTTCGCTCCTGGCCCGAACCTTGCGCCGAGGTCTCGTCCTGACCGGGCGGGCGGTGGTGCGGACCTGACGAGGGTTGGATCTCATTTGATGACTGTCGACGGGCTGGTGTAGCCATGCTGGTCTTCATCGTTCGCAGGGTGATCATCTCGTTCTTCATCCTGCTCGCCGCGACGTTCGTGATGTACATGCTCACGGCCAACGCCGGCAATCCGCTGCAGGACCTGCAGGAGTCCCGGGCGCCGAACCGGGATGCCCTGATCGAGGCCCGCATCAGGCTGCTGAATCTCGACACACCGGCGCCGCTGCGGTACTTCATCTGGCTCAAGGGCGCGGCCGGCTGCCTCGCGCCGTTCGTCTTCGAGTGCGACCTCGGCCAGAGCATCCAGGGCCAGGACGTCAGCGCGCTGCTCAGCGTCGCGTTGACGCAGACCCTGCAGCTGGTCATCGCCGCCACCGTGCTGGCGATGATCCTGGGCATCACCGTCGGCATCGTCACCGCGCTGCGCCAGTACAGCGGCCTCGACTACACCGTCACGTTCAGCGCCTTCCTCTTCTTCTCGCTGCCGATCTTCTGGGTCGCGGTGCTGCTCAAGGAGTACGGCGCGATCCGGTTCAACGACTGGCTCGCCGATCCGTCCATTCCCATCGTGGTGGCCGTGGTCCTCGGCATCATCAGCGGCCTGTTCTGGATGATGGTGGTCGCCGGCGACCGGAGTAGACGCCTCACGACGTTCGCCGCGGCGTTCGTCGCCTCCGCGGGCGCGTTGTGGCTGCTGTCGGAGACCCAGTGGTTCGCCGACCCGGGCCTGGGCATCATCGTCATCGCCATCACCGCCGCCGGGCTGGCGTTCCTGACCACCGCCGTCGTGGCGGGCTTCACCTATCGCAACGTCCTCTACGCCGCGCTCGCGGCGGCCGGCGTCGGCATCATTTGCCATTTCGCACTGGACTCCGTGCTCGAGGACCCCAGCGGCCTGACCATCGTCGGGCTGGCGCTGGTCACCATCGCCGTCGGGCTGGGCATCGGCTACGCCCTCGGCGGGATGCAGCGCCGGCAGGCCATGCAGGCCGCCGTGCTCACCGGCCTCGGCACCGGTGCGCTGCTGTTCCTGGACCGCCTGCTCGGCGCCTGGGACACCTACTCCGACCGCGTCGGCGGCCGTGTCATCGCCACCATCGGCGCGCGCACCCCGAACTTCGAGGGCACGTTCTGGGAGTCGGGCCTGGACCGCGTCACCCACCTGATCCTGCCCACCATCGCGATCGTGCTGATCTCGTTCGCCACCTACACCCGGTACACCCGGTCGAGCATGCTCGAGGTGCTGAACCAGGACTACGTGCGCACCGCGCGGTCGAAGGGCCTCGCCGAGCGCGGCGTCGTCGTCAAGCACGCGTTCCGCAACGCGATGATCCCGATCACGACGCTCATGGCGTTCGACTTCGCCGGCGTGCTCAGCGGCGCCGTCATCACCGAGAACGTCTTCGGCTGGACCGGGCTGGGCAAACTGTTCACCGACGCTCTGACCCGGGTCGATCCGAACCCCGTCATGGGGTTCTTCCTGCTCGCCGGCACCGCTGCCGTGCTGTTCAACATGCTGGCCGATATCGCGTACGCGTTCCTCGACCCGCGCATCCGGTTGTCGTGAGGAGGATGACACGATGAGCGACCCCACGACTCCCGACCCCACCACCCCCGCGGCCACCGACGCCCAGGGCATGACCGTCGTCGCCCGCACCCAGGGGCAGATGGTCCGGCGCCGGTTCTTCCGGCACCGTGCCGCCATGGGCGGCCTGGTCGGGCTGCTGCTGATCGTCGTGCTGGCGTTCAGCTCCATCGGCTTCGCCAGCGTGCCGGGCTGGTGGGACAAGGACTACTTCTCCATCGCCACCGTCGAGAACGGCGGCCGGCCCACGCTCAGCGTCGTGCCGTCCTGGCTCGGCGGCGACGGCATCCACCTCGGCGAGCACCCGTTCGGCCAGGACAACGTCGGCAAGGACTACTTCGCGCTGACCATGCGGGGCGTGCAGCAGTCGCTCACGATCGCGTTCACCGTCGGCCTCGTCGGCACGGTCATCGGCACGCTGATCGGCGCCACCGCCGGCTACTTCCGCGGCCGGGTCGAGGCCATCCTGATGCGCTTCACCGACGTCATGATCACCATCCCGCTGCTGGTCGTCGCCGCCGTCCTCGGCCGCCGCTATGGCGACTCCGGCATCGTCGTGCTGGGCCTCGTCATCGGCCTGGTCACGTGGACCGGCCTGGCCCGGCTGGTGCGCGGCGAGTTCCTGTCGCTGCGCGAGAAGGAGTTCGTCGAGGCCGCCCGCGCCGCCGGAACGTCGGCCCGGCGGATCATCGTCAAGCACATGCTGCCGAACATCGTCGGCGTCATCATCGTCGCCGCGACGCTGGCCATCGCGGCGGCGATCCTACTGGAGGCGGCGCTGTCGTTCCTGGGCTTCGGCGTGCAGGACCCGGACACGTCGCTGGGCAAGCTGATCAACACCTACCAGTCCGCGTTCTCCACGAGACCGTGGCTGTTCTGGTTCCCGGGCGTGTTCATCATCGCGATCGCGTTGGCGGTGAACTTCATCGGCGACGGCTTGCGCGACGCCTTCGACCCTCGACAGAACCGGGTGCGTGACTGATGACGAATCCGAGCATGCCGGTCGGCGCCCCGCTGCCCGACCCCGCGGCGAGCGCCGGGCTGGACCAGCCCGCCGTCACCGAGTCCGCCGCCGAGGTGCACGTCGCCACCAAGCTGGAGGAGACCGCCGGCCCCGGCGACACCGAGGTCCTGCGGGTCGAGGACCTCACCGTCTCGTTCCCCACCGACGACGGCCTGGTCCGCGCGGTGCGCGGTGTCTCGTACACCGTCCACGAGCGCGAGGTCCTGGGCATCGTGGGGGAGTCCGGGTCGGGCAAGTCGGTGTCGTCGATGGCGGTCATGGGGCTGCTGCCCAAGTCCGCGCGCATCGCCGGGCAGATCCTGTACCGCGGCGACGACCTGCTGAAGAAGACGCAGAAGCAGCAGCGGGCGCTGCGCGGCAAGAAGATCGCGATGATCTTCCAGGACCCGATGACGGCGCTGAACCCGGTCTACTCGATCGGCGACCAGCTGGCCGAGGCGGTCCTCTCGCACGAGATCATGCCGCGCAGGCGGGCGCTGGCCCGGGCCGAAGAGATGCTGGCGCTGGTCGGCATCCCGCAGCCGAAGAAGCGGCTGGACAACTACCCGCACGAGTTCTCCGGCGGCATGCGCCAGCGCGCGATGATCGCGATGGCGGTCATCAACAACCCCGACGTCATCATCGCCGACGAGCCGACCACGGCCCTCGACGTCACCGTCCAGGCGCAGATCCTGGAGACGCTGGTGCAGGTGAAGGACGAGGTCAACGCGGCCATCGTGCTCATCACGCACGACCTCGGCGTGGTGGCCGGCATGGCGCACCGGGTGCTCGTCATGTACGCGGGCAAGCCGGTCGAGATCGCCGAGACCGACCGCATCTTCTACAACCCGCGGATGCCGTACACCGCCGGCCTGCTCGGCTCGATCCCGGCGCTGGAGAGCGGCGGCGAGGGGTCGCGGCTGCGCCCGATCGTCGGCACCCCGCCGTCGCTGATCAACCTGCCGAAGGGCTGCCCGTTCTCGCCGCGCTGCCCGGTGGCGACGGACATCTGCCACGAGTCGGAGCCGCCGCTGGCCGCCACCGACGAGCTCGGCCACGTCGCGGCGTGCCACCATTGGGACAAGCTCGCCGAGGTCGACGACCCGACGGTGTACTTCCGCACGGAGAGCGAGGCGGTCTGACATGGTGACCTCCACCGAGACCTCCCCACAGGCGGCGTCCGAGGCCGGCACCGGCCAGCACCTGCTCGACGTCACCGACCTCGTCATGCACTTCCCGGTCTACGGCGGCGGCCTGCTGCGCCGCGTCGTCGGCCACGTCCAGGCCGTCACGGGCGTCTCCCTGCACGTCGACGCCCGCGAGACCCTGGGCGTCGTCGGCGAGTCCGGCTGCGGCAAGTCGACCACCGGCCGGGCCATCCTGCAGCTGCACAAGCCGACGTCGGGCTCGGTCGTGTTCCAGGGCAAGGAGCTCACCCGCCTCGACGCGCGCGGCATGAACGAGGTGCGCCGCGACCTGCAGATCGTGTTCCAGGACCCCTACGCGTCGCTGAACCCGAAGATGCCGGTCAACGACATCATCGCCGAGCCGCTCAAGGTGCACGGCAAGTGGCGCGGCGGCGGCAAGAAGCGGGTCGCCGAGCTGCTCGAGCTGGTCGGCCTCAACCCCGAGCACGGCAACCGCTACCCGCACGAGTTCTCCGGCGGCCAGCGCCAGCGCATCGGCATCGCCCGCGCGCTGGCCCTCCAGCCGCGGCTGCTGGTGCTCGACGAGCCGGTCTCCGCGCTGGACGTCTCGGTGCAGGCCGGCGTCGTGAACCTGCTCGAGGACCTGCAGGACGAGCTCGGGCTGGCGTACATCTTCATCGCCCACGACCTCTCCGTGGTCCGGCACATCTCCGACCGCGTCGCCGTCATGTACCTCGGCAAGGTCGTCGAGACCGGCGCCCGCGAGGAGGTGTACGAACGGCCGGCGCACCCGTACACCCAGGCCCTGCTGTCGGCCGCGCCGACCGCTGACCCGGTCGAAGAACGCCGCCGCGAGCGCATCATCCTCGCCGGCGACGTCCCCAGCCCGCTCGACCCGCCCAGCGGCTGCCGGTTCCGGACCCGCTGCTGGAAGGCCCAGGACATCTGCGCCGTCAAGGAGCCGCCCCTCATCGACACCGGCGTCGGCCACCCCGTCGCCTGCCACTTCGCCGAGATCGACACCCGCGTCGTCTGAGGCCCGCGGCCTTCTCACGTCGTTGCCCACCCGGTGGGTTTCCACAGTGTTCGGCGACACCTCGGGTCGTCCACAATCGCCGACTGTCCAGTGGCGCCGTCGACGCCGCCACCACACGATGATCGGCATGGGTGTCCCCGACGAGCTGGCGTCCCTGGCCGAGGTCCAGGACGGCATCGTGACCCGCCGGCAAGCCGTCCGCTGTGGCATGTCGACGGCTGCCATCCGGCATGCGCTGGGTCCGGGCGGGCAATGGCAGCGGTTGGCCGCAGGCATCTACGCCACGTTCACCGGGCCTCTGACGCCACGGCATCGGCTGCGTGCCGCACTGCTCCGCGGCGGGGCCGGCTCGATGATCAGCGGAGGTCATGCCTGCCGGGCCTACGGGATGCGCTACGTGCCGGACGATGCGCCACTGGTCTGCCTGGTGCCGGTGGGTGCGCAGCCGGTGCCGCTCGCCTTCGCGGAGTACCGCCGCACCTCGGCCCTGCCGACGCCTCGATTGATCGACGGCATCCCGGTGGCGTCGCCGGCTCGGGCGGTCGTCGACACCTGCCGCGGCCGGCACTCGTTGCGGACGGTGCGGGCACTGCTCTGCGAGGCGGTGCAGATCGGCCTCACCACGCACGCACTGATCGTCGACGCCGTGGGTGACGCCAAGTGGAACGGGTCTGGACTGGTCCGGCTGGCACTCCGCGATGTGCAGGCGGGGTGCCGGTCGGCGCCGGAGTGCGAGCTGCGCGCCCTCCTGCGGACGTCGCTTGTCCTGGACGAACCGGTGTGGAACGGCCCACTGCCGGCGACGACCGCCGGCTCGCTGATTCCCGACGCACACTGGCGCGACGCGCGTGTCGTGGTCGAGGTCGACTCAGCCGAATGGCATCGGCGGGGCGGCGCGGAACGGACCGAACAGCGGCGGGCGCTGTATGCGGCACTCGGCTGGGTCGTCGTGCCGGTATCGCCATGGCGGCTGCGCCAGGAGCCAGCGGCCGTGCTCGCCGAGATTGAAGCCGCTGTCCACGTTGCCCTGCGTCGCCGCTCGGGCTGAGTTCCGCCGAGGAAACGATGTGGGATCGCTGCGAAATCGATGTGAGCTCGCTGCGCCTGGGGCAGCACCGATGCCACATTGTTCTCGCAGAGATCTCACACCGTTCCCCCTCGGGAGCCGGGGTGACCCGCCGCGATGCGGGTCGGCGGGGCGGCACGCCGTAGGATGGGCTGTCATCTCCCCCCATTCAGGAACGAGTTCTCCGCATGTCCGTGCGCAGCCGCGACGACCTCCGCAACGTCGCCATCGTGGCCCATGTCGACCACGGCAAGACCACCCTCGTCGATGCGCTGCTGTGGCAGTCAGGGGTGTTCCGCGCCAACCAGGACGTCGCCGACCGGGTGATGGACTCCGGTGATCTGGAGCGGGAGAAGGGCATCACCATTCTCGCCAAGAACACCGCCGTCCGCTGGGGCGACAACACCATCAACATCATCGACACACCGGGGCACGCCGACTTCGGCGGCGAGGTCGAGCGCGGCCTGTCCATGGTCGACGGCGTGGTGTTGCTGGTCGACGCCAGTGAGGGGCCGCTGCCGCAGACGCGGTTCGTGCTGCGCAAGGCCCTGCAGGGGCGGCTGCCGATCGTCGTGGTGGTGAACAAGACCGACCGGCCCGACGCGCGCATCGCCGAGGTGGTCGACGAGACCTACGAGCTGTTCCTCGACCTGCTCGACGACACCAGTGACCAGGGTGCGCTCGACTTCCCGATCGTCTACGCCTGCGCCCGCGACGGCAAGGCGTCGCTCGAGCGGCCGGCCGACGGCACCGTGCCCGACTCCGAGAACCTCGCGCCGATGGTCACCACCATCCTCGAGACCATTCCGGCGCCGACGTACACCGAGGGCGCGCCGCTGCAGGCGCACGTCACCAACCTCGACGCGTCGCCGTTCTTGGGCCGGCTGGCCCTGTGCCGAGTCCGCGAGGGCGAGATCGCCAAGGGAACGCAGGTCGCGTGGTGCCGCAAGGACGGCACCATCGAGCGGGTCAAGGTCACCGAGCTGCTGATGACCGAGGCGCTGGAGCGGGTTCCCGCCGAGAAGGCCGGCCCGGGCGACATCATCGCCGTCGCCGGCATCCCGGAGATCACCATCGGCGAGACGCTGGCCGACATCGACGACCCGCGGCCGCTGCCGCTGATCACCGTCGACGAGCCGGCGCTGTCGATGACCATCGGCGCCAACACGTCGCCGCTGTCCGGCCGGTCCGGCGGCACGAAGGTCACGGCCCGGCTGGTCAAGGACCGGCTCGAGACCGAGCTGGTCGGCAACGTCTCGCTTCGGGTGCTCCCGACCGAGCGGCCCGACGCCTGGGAGGTGCAGGGCCGCGGCGAGCTGGCGCTGGCCATCCTGGTCGAGCAGATGCGCCGTGAGGGTTTCGAGCTGACCGTCGGCAAGCCCCAGGTCGTCACCCGCGAGATCGACGGCAAGGTGCACGAGCCGGTCGAGCGGCTCACCATCGACTGCCCCGAGGAGTACCTCGGCGCCATCACCCAGCTGCTGGCCGCCCGCAAGGGCCGCATGGAGCAGATGACCAACCACGGCACCGGCTGGATCCGCATGGAGTTCGTCGTGCCGGCCCGCGGCCTCATCGGCTTCCGCACCGAGTTCCTCACCGAGACCCGCGGCACCGGCCTGGCGCACCAGGTCTTCGAGAGTTACGAGCCGTGGTTCGGCGACCTCCGCACTCGGCCCAGCGGCTCGCTGGTCGCCGACCGGTCCGGCGCGGCCACGTCGTACGCGATGATCAACCTGCAGGAGCGCGGCACGCTGTTCGTCGAGCCGACCACCGAGGTGTACGAGGGCATGATCGTCGGCGAGAACTCCCGGGCCGACGACATGGATGTCAACATCACCAAGGAGAAGAAGCTCACCAACGTCCGCTCCAACGCCGACGAGTTCGAGAAGCTCGTGCCGGCGCGCAAGCTGTCGCTCGAGCAGGCGCTGGAGTTCTGCCGCGACGACGAGTGCGTCGAGGTGACGCCCAAGGCCGTCCGCATCCGCAAAGTCGTGCTCGACGCCGCCACCCGCGGCCGCGCGGCGGCCCGTCGCAAGCACGATCGATAATCCGCTCGAAAGTCCGCCGGCCCCACCCGGTCGCACGCCGTCAGTACTGGTGAGCGATGATGGCGCTCGTCCGGGGGGAGGTCACATTCGTGTTGCGAGTAAGACGGCGGCGATCCACAGGACTTGCCCTGGGACGAGGACGGCACATAGAAAGTGACGGGCACGTATGTGCCCAAATCGGCCAAAACGGCCGAGGGTGGCGCTGGCGACGGGTTACCGCAGCCTCGCCTCGGGCACAACCCAGGAGGAATTCCATGCCAGTCTCGCCACGCAGGTCGGTGGTGCTGGGGGCCATCGCGGTCACGCTCGCGCTGGGCGCGTGCGGCGGCGGTGACGACACCGGCGACGCGGCCGGCGAGAGCGCCAACACCGTCACGGTCCGCGGTTGCAACCCCCAGGCAGCGTTCGTGCCGGCCAACAGCAACGAGGTCTGCAGCGGCGACATCCTCGACCAGATCTTCTCGTATCTGGTCACCTATGACCCCGAGACCGGGCAGCCGACGAACGAGATCGCGGCCGACATCACGACCGAGGACAGCGTGAACTGGACCATCACGCTCGAGGACGGCTGGACGTTCCACGACGGCTCCCCGGTCACGGCGCAGAGCTTCGTCGACGCCTGGAACTGGGCGGCGCTGGGCGACAACGCCACGCTGAACAGCTACTTCTTCGAGCCGATCGCGGGCTACGCCGACGTGCAGAACGACGTCGACGACGAGGGCAACCCGATCGAGGGGTCCGCGGCCGCCGAGACGATGTCCGGCCTGCAGGTGGTCGACGAGCTCACCTTCACCGTCGCGCTCAGCGCCGCCGAGTCGCAGTTCCCGATGCGCCTGGGCTACACGGCGTTCGCCCCGCTGCCGGAGTCGTTCTACGACGACCCCGAAGCGTACGGTCAGCACCCCATCGGCACCGGCCCGTTCCAGTTCGACTCCTGGGACCCGAACATCGACGTCCGCATCTCCGCGTACGAGGACTACAACGGCGACGTCAAACCGAGCATCGACGGCGCTGTCTACCGCATCTACGAGAACGACGACGCCGCGTACAACGCGCTGCAGGCCGACCAGCTCGACATCATGCCGCTGCTGCCGACGTCGGCGCTGGCCGGCGAGACCTACAAGATCGACCTCGGCGACCGGTTCCTCTCGCGCGAGACGGGCGTCTTCGAGACCATCACGTTCGCGCCCTCGTCTGTGGACGCCCGCTTCGACGATCCGCGGCTGCGGCAGGCCATCTCGATGTCGATCAACCGGCCGGAGATCGTGGAGCAGATCTTCGCAGGCGCCCGGACGCCGGCGACCGGCTGGGTCTCGCCCGTCGTCGCCGACAACGTGGACGGCGCGTGCGGCGACTTCTGCACCTACGACCCGACCGCGGCGGCGGCGCTGTACGCCGAGACCGACGGCTTCCCCGATGGCGAGACGCTGGCACTCTCCTACAACGGCGACTCCGACCACAAGGCCTGGGTCGACGCGGTCTGCCAGGACATCGACGACGCCCTGGGGATCCCGTGCATCGGCACGCCCGTCGTCGACCTCGCCACGTTCCGCGACCAGATCACCAACCGCGAGATGAGCGGCATCTTCCGCACCGGCTGGCAGATGGACTACCCGTCGCTGGAGAACTTCCTGGTGCCGATCTTCGCCACCGGCGCCTCGGCGAACGACGGCGACTACAGCGACGACGAGTTCGATTCGCTCGTCGGACAGGCGGCCGCCGCTCCGGACGCCGCGACCGGTGTCGAGCTCTATCACCAGGCCGAGCGGTTGCTCGCCGAGGACATGCCGGCCATCCCGCTGTGGCACCGGGTGAACATCGCCGGCTACTCGACCCACGTCGAGAACGTGCGGATCACCATCTTCCAGACCGTCGACCTGCTCAGCGTCACGACCACCGGCTGACGCCGCTTCGTCCCGCCCGCCGCACAGCACCTCGCGTGCGGCGGGCCGGACGCGCGCCGTACAGTCTGACTCCGGCGCGCACCGGCGTGTCGCTGACCGCTGAGGGAAGGTATGACTCGGTACGTCGTCCAGCGCCTCGGCCAGATGGTGCCTGTGGTCATCGGGACCACGTTCCTCATCTACGCCCTGGTCTGGGCGCTGCCGGGCGACCCGTTCGCGGCGAAGTGCGGCGATCGGCCCTGCCCGGCGAACTACGTCGCCCGCATGACGGCCGAGTACAACCTCGACGACCCGCTACCGCTGGCCTACCTGCAGTACATGGGCAAGCTGCTGACCGGCGACTTCGGCGAGACGTTCGCGGGCGTGTCGATCGCCGACGAGCTGCTGCAGCGGTACCCGATCACGCTGCAGCTGACGCTGCTCGCGATCCTCGTCGAGGTGGTCATCGGCATCGCCGCCGGGGTGCTGGCCGGTATCCGCCGCGGCGGCTTCCTCGACAACCTGGTGCTGGTCAGCACGCTGGTCGTGGTATCGATCCCGGTGTTCGTGCTGGGGCTGCTGGCGCAGGTGATGTTCGGCGTGCGGCTCGGCTGGTTCCCGGTGACCTCCGACGGCTCGTTGTACTCGCTGGTGCTGCCCGCGATCGTGCTGGGCAGCCTGTCGCTGGCGTTCGTCGCCCGGCTGGTGCGGGCCAACCTGGTCGAGAACCTGCGCACCGACTACGTCCGCACAGCGATCGCCAAGGGCCTGACGCGGCAGCGGGTCATCGGCGTGCACACGTTGCGCAACTCGCTGATCCCGGTGGTGACGTTCGTCGGCGCCGACTTCGGCGGGCTGCTCGGCGGGGCCGTCGTCGTCGAGGGCATCTTCAACATCCCCGGCGTCGGCAACATGATCTTCCGGGGCATCAACGCCCACGAGGGTGCGACCGTGACCGCCGCCGTCACCGTGCTCGTCCTGGTCTTCCTGCTGGTGAACCTGCTGGTCGACCTGTTGTACGCGGTGCTGGACCCGAGGATCCGCCATGTCTAGCCCGGTCACGCGCCGGCGTGGCGGCGGGCACCGGGCGGCCGTCCCGCGCTCGCTGGCCGGCGACGCCTGGCGCGACCTGCGCCGCAGCCCGATCTTCCTGATCTCGGCGGGGATCATCGTGCTGCTGGTCGCGATGGCCGCCGTCCCGGGGCTGTTCACCAACGCCGACCCGGGCGCCTGTGACCTCGCCAACTCCCGGCAGCCCCCGAGCGGCAGCGCCTGGTTCGGCTACGACCTGCAGGGCTGCGACATGTTCGCGCGGACCATCTACGGTGCGCGGGCGTCGATCCTGGTCGGGGTGCTGACGACCCTCGGCATCGCCGTCGTCGGCAGCGTGGTCGGCATGCTGGCCGGCTACCACGGCGGCCGCGTCGACACGCTGCTGTCGCGGCTCACCGACATGTTCTTCGCGGTGCCGATGCTGCTCGGCGCGGTCATCGTGCTGGCGACGTTCCCGGCGACGGTCGGCACCCCCGCCTGGCAGACCATCGGCAAGGTCGTGCTGGCGCTGGGCGTGCTGGGCTGGACGACGGTGGCCCGGCTGATGCGCTCGTCGGTGATCCAGGTCAAGCAGGCCGACTACGTGCACGCCGCCCGCGGTCTCGGCGCCGGAACCCGGCGCATCATGCTGCGGCACATCCTGCCCAACGCGCTGGCCCCGGTCATCGTGTACTCGACGATCATCCTGGGTGTGTTCGTCGTGCTGGAGGCGACGCTGTCGTTCCTGGGCATCGGGCTGCAGGCGCCGGTGATCTCGTGGGGTATCGCGATCAGCGAGGCGCGCGCCTACATCAGGCAGTCGCCGCACATGCTGTTCTTCCCCGGCGCCTTCCTCTCGGTGACGGTGCTCGCCTTCATCATGCTGGGTGACGCCGTCCGTGACGCGTTCGATCCCAGGCTGCGGTGACGTGTGACCGTCACCACCCGAAGTGCCGCAAACACGTCGCGATCGGACCGATTCAGTCGAAGAATTCGCAGCTCACACGGCAGGATCACAGCAATCAGCCGGTATGGTCACAGTCCGGTTGCGTTGTGCGACGGTAGTCCGGTCAGACTTGCCCGCAGAGATGCGCGGGTTTAGAAATGAGGGCGCGGATCAGGATCGCGACCCTACCCGGCTATGCGCAGATCCGCACCCATGGTGGCGAGGCCGATCGGCCACGCCCGATAACCACCGGGCGCAGGCCCGTTTGAGGAGGATTCCATGCGAGGCTCTACTCGCAGAGGAGCCGTGGTGGCAGCAGCCGTCGGCCTGACGCTCGTGCTCGCCGCGTGCGGCGGCGACGACGACGGCGGCGACGACAGCGGTTCGAGCGACGAGGGCACCGGTTCCAGCGATGGTCCTACCGGCACGGTGTCGATCAACAGCACCCAGCCCGAGAACCCGCTGATCCCGACCACCACGAACGAGGTGGGCGGCGGCAACATCGTCGACGCCATGTGGACCGGCCTGGTCTCCTACGACTCCGCGACCGGCGAGCCCGGCCTGGCCATGGCCGAGTCGATCGAGCCGAACGAGGACTTCACCGAGTTCACCATCACCATCCACGACGGCTGGACGTTCCACGACGGCTCGCCGGTCACCGCGCAGAGCTACGTCGACGCCTGGAACTTCGGTGCCTACGGCGCGAACGCCCAGCTGAACCAGTACTTCTTCGGCCCCGACGGCGCCAACATCGCCGGCTACGACACGGTGGCCGGCACGACCGACGACGCCGGCGCGTTCGTCGAGGGCTCGGCGACGTCCGAGACCATGAGCGGCCTCGTGGTCGTCGACGAGACGTCGTTCACCGTCACGCTGGGGTCGCCGAACTCCCTGTTCGAGACGATCATCGGCTACTCGGCGTTCTACCCGATGCCGGAGAGCTTCTTCACCGACCAGGCGGCGTTCATCGAGCACCCGATCGGCAACGGCCCGTTCGAGTTCGTCGAGGAGGTCCCGAACACCTCGATCAACCTGCGGGCCTACGCCGACTACCCGGGCGAGGTGCAGCCGCAGGTCGAGAACATCGAGTACCGCATCTACGCCGACCTCGACGCGGCCTACGCGGACGTCGTCTCGAACCAGCTCGACATCCTCGACAAGATCCCGCCGGTGGGTCTGGCCGGCGACGTCTGGCAGACTGACCTCGAGGGCCGGTCCGCTTCGGAGCCGCTGACCACCCGGTTCACCAGCCTCACGTTCCCGCTGACGAACACCGAGGCCTGGGCCGACGCCAACCTGCGCAAGGCCATCTCCATGGCCATCGACCGTGAGGCCGTCATCGCGGCCGCCTACGGCCCCGGCAACTACGTCCCGGCCAACAGCTGGGTGCCGCCGGGCAACGACGGCTACGTCGAGGGCACCTGCGGCGAGTGGTGCGAGTTCGACGCCACGGCGGCGCAGGAGCTGTACGCGCAGACGCCCGGCGTCGAGGGCACGCTGCTGATCTCCAGCAACTCCGACGGTGGTCACCGCGAGTGGGTCGAGGCTGCCTGCACCTCGATCCGCGAGACGCTGGGCATCGAGTGCCAGGGCGACTACAACCCCGACTTCGGCTCGTTCCGGGCCCGGGTCAACGCCAACGAGATCACCAACCCGTTCCGCACGGGCTGGGTCGCCGACTACCCGTCGATCCAGAACTTCCTGGCGCCGCTCTACACGACGAACGGCTCGGCCAACGACGGCGGGTACTCCAACCCCGAGTTCGACACGCTGATCCAGGAGGCGGCCGGCCTCGAGGGCGACGAGGCGCTCGACCTGTACAACCAGGCCGAGACGCTGCTCGCCGACGACATGGCGATCATCCCGCTCTGGTACGACAACGGCCAGCGCGGGTGGTCCGAGAACGTCAACGAGCCGCAGTTCACCTGGAAGGGTTACGTCGACCCGCTGTCGATCTCGGTGAAGAACTGATGATCTAGAGTCGCAGCGGCCGGTTGCGGGGCGTCCACCTCCTCACCGAGGTGGACGCCCCGCACGCTGGCGCAAGACCCCGCTGCGCACGGAAAGGTTGGTCATGGGCCGGTACGTCGCCCGCCGCATGCTCCAGATGATCCCGGTGGTCATCGGCACGACGTTCATCATCTACGCCCTGGTGTGGGCGCTGCCGGGCGATCCGTTCGCCGGCCGGTGCGGCGCCCGGCCCTGTCCGGCCGCCTACGTGGCGGAGATGACGGACAAGTACAACCTCGACGACCCGCTGCCGATCGCGTACGTGAAGTACCTGGGCAACCTCATCCGTGGGGACTTCGGCGAGACGTTCCAGGGCCTGTCGGTCGCCGAGGAGCTGGTGCGGGCCTACCCGACGACGCTGAAGCTGGCCCTGGTCGCGATCGTCTTCGAGATCCTCATCGGCATCGGCGCCGGCATCATGGCCGGCCTTCGCCGCGGCAGCTTCATCGACAACCTGGTGCTGGTGTCGACGCTGGTCGTCGTGTCCATCCCGGTGTTCGTCATCGGCTCGGTGCTGCAGCTGTTCCTGGGCATGCGGTGGGGGATCTTCCCCGCGACCGTGGGGGGTGACGCCAGCCTCTACAACCTGATCCTGCCGGGGTTCGTCCTCGCCTCACTCTCACTCGCCTACGTCGCGAGACTCACGCGGACCAGCCTGGCCGAGAACCGCCGCGCCGACTACGTGCGCACAGCGGTCGCCAAGGGCCTGCCGCAGCGCCGGGTCATCGGCATCCACACGATGCGCAACTCGCTGATCCCGGTCATCACGTTCATCGGCGCCGACTTCGGCGCGCTGCTCGGCGGCGCCATCGTCACCGAGGGCATCTTCAACGTCCCCGGCGTGGGGAACCTCATCTTCCGCTCCATCACCTCCAGGGACGGCGTCATGGTCACCGGCGCGGTGACCGTGCTCGTGCTCGTCTTCCTGCTGGTGAACCTGCTGGTCGATCTCATCTACGGCTGGCTCGACCCGAGGATCAGTCATGGCTGACCCCATCCCTCCCGTCGTCGCCGAGGCCGAGGCGCCCGCGTCGACGGCCGTCCGCAGCCTCGGCCGCGACGCCTGGCACGACCTCGTCCGCAAGCCGACGTTCATCATCTCCAGCGTGCTGTTCGTGTTCTTCGTGACCATCGCCATCGCCCCTGGCCTGTTCACGTCGCTGAGCCCCACCGACTGCGACCTCGCGCTGACCCGCCAGGGACCCAGCGGGTCGGCCTGGTTCGGCTACGACAACAACGGCTGCGACGTCTACACGCAGACCATCTACGGCGCCCGGGCCTCGATCATGGTGGGCGTGCTGACGGCGATCGGTGTGCTGGTCATCGGCGGTATCGCCGGCACCATCGCGGGCTTCTACGGTCGTGCGACCGACACCGTCGTGTCGCGGCTGGGCGACATCTTCTTCGGCATCCCGCTGCTGCTCGGCGCGCTGATCGTGCTGGTCTCGTTCCCGGGTAACGCCGAGACGCCGGAGCTGGTCACGATCTCGAAGGTCGTGCTGGCACTGGCCGCGCTGGGCTGGCCGCAGATCATGCGCATCATGCGGTCGTCGGTGCTGCAGGTGCGCTCGGCCGACTACGTCCAGGCGGCCCGTGCGCTCGGCGCCGGCGGCACCCGGATGATCCTCAAGCACATCGTGCCGAACTCGATCGCACCGGTCATCGTCGTGGCGACCATCGCCATCGGCGGATACATCGCGGCCGAGGCGACGCTGTCGTTCCTCGGCGTCGGGCTGCAGCCGCCGGTGGTGTCGTGGGGGCTGGCCATCAGCCGGGCGCAGGACTACGTCCGGACGTCGCCGCATATGCTGTTGTTCCCAGCGTCAGCGCTGTCGTTGTGCGTGCTGGCCTTCATCATGCTCGGTGATGCCATACGTGACGCGCTCGATCCGAAGCTGCGTTGAGCGACATCACAGGAGGAGGGCGACGAGTGGCGACCACGCAAGCCGGCATCGCACCGCGGCCGGACCAGGCCGAGCTGACTCCGCTGCTGGAGGTCGAGGACCTCCGGGTGGAGTTCCGCACCCGCGACGGTGTGGCCAAGGCCGTCAACGGTGTGTCCTACACGCTGCACGAGGGCGAGACGCTCGCCGTGCTGGGCGAGTCCGGCTCCGGCAAGAGCGTCACGGCCCAGGCCATCATGGGCATCCTCGACACCCCGCCCGGGTACGTCACGGGCGGCTCGGTGCGCTTCCGCGGCCAGGACCTGCTGACGCTGCCCGAGGACGAGCGGCGCGCCTACCGCGGCCGCAGCATCGCGATGATCTTCCAGGACGCGCTGTCGGCGCTGAACCCGGTGTTCCCGGTCGGCTGGCAGATCGCCGAGATGTTCCGCGTCCACGAGGGCCTGTCGAAGAAGGACGCGAAGAAGCGCGCCGTCGAGCTGATGGAGCAGGTGCACATCCCGGCCGCCCGCGAGCGCGTCGGCGACTATCCGCACCAGTTCTCCGGCGGCATGCGCCAGCGCATCATGATCGCCATGGCGATCGCGCTCGACCCCGACGTCCTCATCGCCGACGAGCCCACCACGGCGCTCGACGTCACCGTCCAGGCGCAGATCATGCAGCTGCTGGCCGATCTGCAGCGCGAGCGCAACATGGGCCTCATCCTCATCACCCACGACCTCGGCGTCGTCGCCGACGTCGCGGACAAGATCGAGGTCATGTACTCCGGGCGCATCATGGAGCAGGCGCCGGTGCACGACATCTACGCCACGCCGGCCCACCCGTACACCAAGGGGCTGCTCGAGTCGATCCCGCGGGTCGACCTCAAGGGCCAGGAACTGTCGGCGATCAAGGGGCTGCCGCCGAACCTCACGAACATCCCGGCCGGCTGCGAGTTCCGGCCGCGCTGCCCCTACGCGCGCGACATCTGCAAGGAGCAGCGGCCGGCGCTGGCCGAGGTCGTTCCCGGCCGGTTCAGCGCGTGCCACTTCGCACAGGAGGTGCTCGAGGGTGACATCGAACCCGCCCAGCAGTGACGTCGTCCTCGAGGTCGACAACCTGGTCAAGCACTTCCCGCTGACCACCGGCGTCCTCTTCCGGCGCCAGATCGGCGCCGTGCAGGCCGTCGACGGTGTCTCGCTGCAGCTGCACAAGGGCGAGACGCTCGGCATCGTCGGCGAGTCCGGCAGCGGCAAGTCGACGCTGGCCAAGCTGCTCATGCGGCTCGAAGAACCCAGCAGCGGCACGACGCACTTCCACGGCCAGAACATCTACGACCTGCGCGGCCGGGCCCTGCGCGAACTGCGCCGGAACATCCAGATCGTGTTCCAGGACCCCTACTCGTCGCTGAACCCGCGCATGACCGTCGGCGACATCGTCGGCGAGCCGTTCGACATCCACCCCGAGGTGGCGCCGCGCGGCCAGCGTCGCAAGCGGGTCCAGGAGCTGCTCGATGTCGTCGGGCTCAACCCTGAGCACATCAACCGCTACCCGCACCAGTTCTCCGGCGGCCAGCGCCAGCGCATCGGCATCGCCCGCGGCCTGGCGCTGCGGCCCGAGATCATCATCTGCGACGAGCCGGTGTCGGCCCTCGACGTGTCCGTCCAGGCGCAGGTCATCAACCTGCTGGAGAAGCTGCAGGACGAGTTCGGGCTCTCGTACATCTTCATCGCGCACGACCTCTCCGTCGTCCGGCACATCGCCGACCGCGTCGCCGTCATGTATCTCGGCCGCATCGTCGAGATCGGCAGCGAGAGCCAGATCTACGAGAAGCCGACCCACCCCTACACCCAGGCGCTGCTGTCCGCCGTCCCCGTCCCGGACCCGTCCGTGCGCGGCCAGCGGCAGCAGATCATCCTCTCCGGCGACGTCCCCAGCCCGGCCAACCCGCCCAGCGGCTGCCGGTTCCGGACCCGCTGCTGGAAGGCCACCGACAAGTGCGCCCAGGAGGACCCGGAGCTGACGGTGCGGCCCGGCAGCGACCACGAGTCCGCCTGCCACTACGCCGCCGTACGCGAGGACGTCATCGTCCAGCACTGAGGGGCTGACCAGGGCGGCCGCGCTCGCAACGCGACTGCAACGTGTCGTCGCCTACCCTCGTCTCACGACCGGGCGGGCCGCCCATAAACCCAGCCCGCCCATCGCCCGCCCGGTCGAACTCTCTAGCACTCGACGAGCCCGGCTGGTCCATGGGCGCCCGCCCGGTCGAACTCTATTGCTCGATCAGCCGGTGTGGCCGAGGTCGTCGTCCAAGCCGGCCAGGACGGCGGCCGCCTCTGCTCGCTGCGGGGAGCCCGGCGCCAGGCCGTCCAGCCGGGCCTGCCAGATCTGGGCGTCGTCGCGGCCCGACGGCGACATCGCGTAGTGCCGCAGCGCATCGGCGTCGCCGGACTGCAGCAGCACGTTGCGCAGCCAGCCGTGCAGCCGGTACCGCAGCGCGACGACCCCCGGCGCGGCCGACCGCGGCAGCAGGTCGCCCCGGTACAGCTCGACGGCGCCCCTCTGGTCGCCGCGGGTGAGGCGGTCGGCGACGTCCATGGCGTCGGTGCGCAGCTCCGTGCGCAGGCGGTATTGGCCGGCCGGCGACACCAGGTCGGGCACCGCCTTGCGCAGCCGCGACATCTCGGCGCGGACGGTGACCTCGGCGGCGTCGTGCTCGTACAGCTGCCAGGCGAGGTCGCCGGCGGACAGGCCGTCGGGGTGCTCGGCGAGCAGGAGCAGCAGTTCGGTGTGCCGCAGGCTCAGCTCGAGGCTGCGGCCGTGGTGCACCAGCAGCCCGCGGGAGCGGCCGAGGACCTCCAGCCGGCTGCCCGGCGTGGCGGCGACGGCGCCGCCGAGCAGCCGCAGCTCCGCCTCGACCGCCGCGATGGCGGACCGGACCAGGAACGCCGACTGCGGCGCCACGACCGAGGCGCCGCCGGTGATGTCGAGGACGCCGAGGACGTGGCCGGTGCGCGGGTCGCGGATCGGCGCCGCGGTGCAGCTCCACGGCTGGACGCTGCGGGCGTAGTGCTCGCTGCCGAAGACCTGCACGGTCTCGCCGACCGCGAGCGCCGTGCCGATGGCGTTGGTGCCCATGGCGTCCTCGCACCAGTCGGCGCCGGCCTGCAGATGCAGCCGTTCGGCCCGGCGGCGCAGGTCGTCGTCGCCCTCGGCCCACAGGATGCGGCCGCGGGCGTCGCCGACGATGACCAGCACGCCGGCGTCGGCGGCGTCGTCGACCAGCAGCCGGCGCACGATCGGCATGGCGTGCCGCAGCGGGTGCGTGGCCCGCGCCTCGTGCAGCGCGTCGTCGATCAGCGTGACGGGGGAGTCGCGGCGGTCGGGGTCGACGTGCAGCGCGGCGGAGCGCCGCCACGACTCCAGGACGACCGGCCGGACCTCGGAGTCGCCGCCGGGGCCGGACTGCAGGAAGTTCTCGTGGGCCTGGGCCGTGAGGCGCCAGCGGCTGACCGGGTCGACGCCGTTCGGGAGCGCGAGCTGGAGGCTGGGCACGTCACTCCTCCTGGGGAGGTGGTCCGCGGGACACGCCTAGAGTAGGCCGTCCGGCGACCGGGGACGGCCGAACCTCGGCGATCGGTGCGCTGTCCGAGCGGCTGCATAGGCTGGGGACATGCCCGTCGAGCTTCCCGACCGCCGGATGTTGCTGGTGCACGCCCACCCCGACGACGAGTCCATCGGCACCGGCGCCACCATGGCCCGCTACGCCGCCGAAGGCGCCCACGTCACGCTCGTCACCTGCACACAGGGCGAGCAGGGCGAGATCGTGCTGCCCGAGCTGGCGCACCTCGCGCCCGAGCACGACGACGCTCTGGGGCCGCACCGGGCCGGCGAGCTCGCCGACGCCATGGCGCAGCTGAAGGTGGCCGATCACCGGTTCCTGGGTGGTCCGGGCCGGTACCGCGACTCCGGCATGGTGTGGGGCGCGGACGGCCGCCGCGCGGTGGCGCCCGACCAGCTCGACGCGCGGGCCTTCTGGTCCGCCGACCTCCGCGAGGCGGCCGACCACCTCGTCGCTGTCATCCGCGAGGTCCGGCCGCAGGTGCTGGTCACCTACGACGAGCACGGCGGCTACGGGCATCCCGATCACATCCAGGCGCACCGGGTGGCCACCTACGCGCGCGACCTCGCCGCCGTCCGCTCCTACCGCACCGACCTCGGCCCTGCCTGGGATGTCCCAAAGGTGTACTGGACGGCCACGCCCCGCGAGGTGCTGCAGGAGGCGCTGACGGCGCTGCGCGAGCGCGGCGGCGCCGGCTTCGATAACCTCGCCTCGGCCGACGACTTCGGCTATGTCGTCGACCTCGCCGATGTCGACGCCGTCATCGACGGCTCCGATCACCTGGACGCGAAAATGGCGGCCATGCGGGCGCACGCCACGCAGATCGACGTGCATTGGCCGTACTTCACCCTCTCCGACAACGTCGGGCAGCCCATCTGGGCGCAGGAGTACTTCCGGCTGGCGCACGGCCGCCGCGGGCCGGCCGACCCCGGCACCGCCGTCGAGACCGACCTCTTCGCCGGCGTCGGGCCGTGACCGTCGCACCCGGTGCGGCGCCGTCCGTCACGCCGTCCAGCCGGGCCGCTGGTCCGTCGCGGCGCGGCCGGGTGCTCTCCGCCCTCGCCGTCGCGGGCCTCGGCCTGGTCGCTGTGGCGGTCGCCGTCGCCGGGTCGTACCTGCATCGATGGGCCAGCCCGGCCGGCATCGTGCTGGCCGTCGGCGGGGCGGTGGGCGTCGGGATCCTGGCGCGGGTGTGCGCGCGCAGCCGCTTCGGGCTGGCCGTCATCGCGATGCTGTGGCTGGTGCCGGTTCTCGTGCTGTCGGGGCAGCCGGCGGGCGCCGACCGCGTCATCCTGAACGACGAGCACGGCCTGGTGTTCCTCTTCGGCGGTACGGTCGGTCTGGCCGTGGTACTCGGTCGCGGCGTCGAGGCGAGATCGACTCGACGAGTGACGTAGGATGCGCGGGGCAAGACCTGACTACTGACGAATTGCGCATATTCAAACCGATAGGTGCCCAAGCGTGACCGACAACCCACCTGGCCGGGGCGGTGCCGCGGCCGCATCCACTGACCGTGGCGACGCGGTCGGCGCCGAGCCCGGCCGGCCCGCCGACGGGTCGGCGGTGACGTCTGCGGCCGACCCTATCGAGCCGTCCGGCAACGCATCGGCCGACCCCGCCACTGAGACGAACGGCACACCCGCCCGACCGGCCTCCGCCGAGGGTGAGCGTTCCGGCGCTGCCGCGGGCGGGGGTGGTGCGCCGGTGCGGCGCACCCAGATCGCCGCGTCGGCGGCCGCGCTCGCCGAGAAGCGGGCGGCCAAGGCTCGCGCGGCGGCGGACGCCCAGACCGCCGCTGCTGCTCAGACCGCCGCGGCGGCTCAGGCGGCCGCGGAGGCTCGGGCCGCCGCCGAGGCTCGGGCCCGCGAGACGGCCGAGGCTCAGGCTCGTGAGGCGGCGGCTCAGGCCCGTAAGACGGCTCGGCCCGCCGGGGACGCCCCTGCGGCGGATCCGGGCGTCAGGGCCGTCACGCCGCCGCCGCGGGTCATCGACGCGCGCCCGAGCGCGATGCGCTCCGCCGACGCCCGTCCGTCCGGCGAGCCCCAGCGGCCGGAGACCAGCCGCCGTCCGCTCGACGACCGTCGTACCGAGACTCCCCGCGATGCGACGCCGACCCGCCAGGCTGAGGCGCCTCCCGCTGCCGGCGACGACGCTCCGTCGTTGCCCGCCCGCCAGCGCCCGACGTCGGCGCCGCTCGGCGCGGCCTCGCTGCAGCCGTCGATGCTGCCGCCGATCCAGGCCGAGCCACGTGCCGCCGGTGCGATGCAGGCCCGCCCCGCCGCCGACGAAGCGCGGTTCGCCGCCACGGCGCAGGCGTTCTCCGGCGCCCAGGCTGCCCGTGCCCGGGCCCGCGCCGCCGAGCAGGCCGAGGCCGCCACCCGCCGCGACGCGGAGGAGCAGCGGGCGGGTGCCCCGGCGAACGGATCCGCCGCGGCGCAGCGTCCCGCGCCCGGCCGCTCGAACGTCAAGGACCGCGACGGTCAGGCCTCTGCCGAGGAGGACGGCCAGCGCTACGAGGAGCCCCGCGTCGTGCAGGACGCCCGTGCGGCCAAGACCCGCGGCGGCTCCACTGCTGCCGCGACGGCCGCCACGGCTGGGGTCGCCGCGGCCGCTGCCGCTGGTAGTGGTGTTGGTGGTGGCGGCGCTGGTGGTGGCGCCGACGACGGCGGGTCCCGGTCCGCCGCGGACCGGCCCAGCGCCGATCGGCCGGCCGACTCGGCCCGGCCCGAGGCGGCGCAGGCCGACGACGCTCGCCGGGCGCAGTGGGGTCCGCCGGATGCGGCCGAGCGGGGCCGTGCGGAGACGCCCGAGCCGAGCCGGCCCGTCGACTCCCGACCGGCCGACGACGCTCGCCGGGCGCAGTGGGGACCGCCGGACGCGGCCGAGCGGGGCCGTGCGGAGACGCCCGAGCCGAGCCGGCCGGATACCGGCGAGCAGGATCGGCCGGCGACAACCGAGCCGAGCCGCTCCGAGGCCGCCCGTGCCGCCGAGCAGAACCGTGCTGAGGGCGCCGGCGCCGCCGCGCAGGGCAGCGCTGAGGGTGCCGGTGCCACGGAGCAGGGCCGCTCCGAGAGCAACCGCACCGCCGAGCGAGCCCCCGAGGCCGCCGACACCGCCGACGCCACGGAGGCGACCGAGGCCGCCCCTGCCGCCGAGCCGGCCCGGCCGCGGCCGGAGCCCGGCGTGCGTGCGGCCGGCATCTACACCGCTCCGGGCCGCGGCGACGCCGACCAGCCGACCCAGGCGCTCGGCTTCGGCGACGCCCCGACGTTGCCGGGCTCGGCCATGCCCGCGATCCTCGCCGCGGCCCTGGCCGCCGACGGCGCCGCGGCCACGCCCACGTCCACCCCCGACACATCCGCCCCCGAAGCCGACCCGACGGCCGGCCGGGCCTCCAGGCGGCAGCAGCAGCGTTCCTTCGGCCAGGCCGCCACCGCGGCCGCCTTGAAGGAGAACGCCGGCAAGCGCGGCGACGGCAACGGCAACGGCGGCGACGACAGCGGCGGCAACGACGACGACGGCGCGGGCTCCGGCGGCCGCAACAAGGTCAAGCTGGCGGCGCTCGTCGTGGCCGGCGTCGTCGTGGTGCTGGGCATCGGCTACGGCATCGCCTACGCCGTGGCCGGCGGCTCGCTGGCCCGGGGCGCGACGGTCGCGGGCATCGAGGTCGGCGGCATGTCGCCGGAGGAGGCCGAGGAGGCGCTCACCGCGCAGCTGCCGGCCCTCGTCGACCAGCCCTTCCATCTGATCATCGGCGACGAGGAGACCTCGTTCGAGGTGGTCCCGTCGGCGGCGGGCATGACGGTCGACGTCGCGGCGACGATCGACGAGGTGCCGGGCGGCAGCGCCAACCCGGTCTCGCTGTTCCGGGCGCTGCTCGGCGGCGACGAGACCACGCCGGTCCCGGCCATCGACCGGCCTACGCTCGAGGCCGCGCTCACCGAGATCGCCGCGCAGGCCGACATCGAGCCGGTGAACGGCGCGGTCGCGTTCGACGGCGGCGAGGTCGTCACCAGCGAGCCGCAGCCGGGCCGCGCGGTCAACCTCGACGCCACCATCGAGCGGCTCCAGGGCGCGTTCTTCGGCGCCGAGTCCAGCCTGCCCGTCGGCGACGTTCAGCTGGCCATCGACGAGGTGCAGCCGGCCGTCAGCACCGACGAGGTGCAGCGCGCCGTCGCCGAGTTCGCCGAGCCGGCGATGTCCGCCCCAGTGACGGTCGTCGCGGGCGAGGAGAGCGTCGAGCTGCCGGCCGAGCTCGTCGGCCAGGCGCTCACCATGGCCCCCGACGACGCCGGCACGCTGCAGCCCGCCATCGACGGCGCGCTGCTGACGGAGGTCGCGCGCGACCTGCTGACCGAGGTGGGCCAGGAGGGCCGCGACGCCACCGTCACCATCGAGGGCGGCGAGCCGGTCGTCGTGCCGGCCGAGCGCGGCATGGGCATCGCGCCCGAGACGCTGAGCGCCGCGGTGCTTCCGGTGCTGACGGCCGAGGGCGACGCGCGCGAGGCCGCCGTCGAGCTGACCGAGGTCGACCCCGAGCTGACGACGGCCGCGGCCGAGGAGCTCGGCGTCACCGAGGTGGTCGCGGAATTCACCACCCGGTTCCCGCACGCCGACTACCGCAACGTCAACATCGGCACGGCGGCCGAGCGCATCGACAACACGCTGCTGCTGCCCGGCGACGAGTTCAGCCTCAACGGCATCGTCGGCGAGCGCACCGAGGCCAACGGCTTCACCACCGGCACCATCATCGACGGCGGCCGGCTGGAGGAGTCCCTCGGCGGCGGCGTCTCGCAGGTGGCGACGACGACGTTCCACGCGGCCTTCCTGGCCGGTCTCGAGGACGTCGAGCACTGGCCGCACTCGATCTACTTCGACCGCTACCCGATCGGCCAGGAGGCCACGGTCGCCTGGGGGTCGAAGGACATGCGCTTCGCCAACGACACCCCGTACGGCGTCGTCGTCGACACCACCTTCACGCCGAGCACGTCCGGCAACCAGGGCACGCTCAACGTGAAGATCTGGAGCACGGAGTACTTCCAGGTCGAGACGTCGGTGTCGGAACGCTCCAACTACACGTCGCCGCAGACGATCTACGACACGTCCGACAACTGCTCCGCGCAGGGCGGCAGCCAGGGCTTCAGCATCACGTCGTACCGGCAGGTGCTCGACCCCGACGGCAACCTCGTCAAGGACGAGGCCGACCCGTGGACGTACAACCCGAACCACCGGGTCATCTGCGGGCCGGACCCGGGCGAGGACAACGGCCAGGGCGGCGGCGACAGCGACGAGGAGTGACGCGCGACCACTGCCCGCCGGCTCAGCGCAGCCGGCGGTAGTGGTACGCGTGGTGCTCGGCGAAGCCGGCCTTGCGGTACGTCGCCCGGGCGGCCCCGTTCGGCTCGGCGACCTGCAGGTACACGTCGGTGGCGCCGAGCCGGTCGGCCCACGCCGCCAGCCCGGCGACGATGTGCCCGCCCAGCCCGCGCCGCCGGGCCGACGGCGCCACCTCGACCGCCGTCACCCCGAGCCAGCGTCGTCCGCTCGGCGCGTCGGTGACCGCGCCCCGCGCGATCGCGACCCGCACGCCGTCGTCGTCGTCCACCGACGCGAACCCGGCGGTGTCGGTGTTGACCAGCACGTCGACGGCGTGTGCCGGCAGCTCGCCGCCCCGGTAGTGGTAGCCGGCCAGCCAGTCGTCGTCGGGGCGGTCGTCGACCCGGACCGGCGGCAGCCCGGCCCGCTCCGAGCCGCGCACGACGGACACCGGCGCCACCATGACGAACGTCCGGTCCTCCAGCGCCGGCCAGCCGCGCGCGTCCAGGACCGGTCCGAGCGCCCGGCCGAGCGGCTCGGGCACCTGGAAGGCCGGCATCAGCCCGCGCGACCGGTACCACCGCTCGACCAGTTCGACGGCGTCGGCCGGCGGCCGCCCGGGGTCGTCCAGCGGCAGGCACGAGTTGGCCCGGCCGGTGAACCCGCCGGCGGCGCGCAGCAGCCAGCCGCCGCTCCACTCCGACTCCAGCGCCCGCCAGCCGCGCAGCGCCGCGGCCTCGAGGTCGCGGACGTCGCGGCGGGTCACCGTCAGCTCCGGGATCTCCTTGACGGCGACGACGTCGCCCGCCGGCACCGCGACCACGTCGCCGCCACGCGAGGGCCGTACGCGCAGGACGTCGCCCGCGGCTTCGAGCACGCCGAGCACGTCCGTGGCGCCGAACTCGTCGCCGTGCAGGCGGTACCGGACCACGACACGCCGTCCGACCAGGTCGGACGGGTTCTGACTCGAACTGGGCTGTCTCATAGGCTGACCTTGGTGCACGATGGATTACGGGCACCGCGATACTAGGGCTGAGCACGAATGAGTAGCCGAACCGGTGCGCCGGATGGGCTTGCGATAGGAGGACACCGCCGTGACGTACGTCATCGCGCAGCCTTGCGTCGACCTCAAGGACCTCGCCTGCGTCGAGGAGTGTCCGGTCGACTGCATCTACGAGGGCGAGCGGATGCTCTACATCCACCCGGATGAGTGCGTCGATTGCGGTGCGTGCGAACCGGTCTGCCCCGTCGAGGCGATCTTCTACGAAGACGACGTCCCCGGTGAGTGGAAGAGTTACTACACCGCCAACGTCGAGTTCTTCGACGACCTCGGCTCGCCGGGCGGCGCTGCCAAGCTGGGCGCCATCGCCAAGGACCATGCGCTGATCGCCGCACTGCCCCCGCAGGAGCACGAGGAGACCTGAGCCGGTGCCTCAGCGGCTTCAGCTGCCCGCCTTCCCCTGGGACGCCCTCGTCCCGTACGCGATGCGCGCGGCGGCGCATCCCGACGGCATCGTCGACCTCTCCATCGGCACGCCGGTCGACCCGACGCCCGAGGTGGTCCGTCGCGCGCTCGCCGCGGCGGCGGACGCCCCGGGCTACCCGACGACGCAGGGCACGCCCGCGCTGCGTGAGGCGGCCGTGCGCTGGCTCGGCCGGCGGGCCGGCGCCCAGGGCCTCGACCCCGGCGCCGTCATCCCGAGCATCGGCTCGAAGGAACTGGTGGCCTGGCTGCCGACGCTGCTCGGCCTGGGCCCGGGCGACGCCGTCGTGTTCCCGGAGCTCGCCTACCCGACGTACGACATCGGCGCCCGGCTGGCGGGGGCCGACCCGGTCGCCAGCGACTCCGTCACGGCGCTCGGGCCGCGCCGGGTGGGGCTGATCTGGGTGAACTCGCCGGCCAACCCGCACGGCCGGGTTCTGCCGGCGGCGCATCTGGCCAAGGTGGTCGAGTGGGCGCGCGAGCGCGGCGCCGTCGTCGCCTCCGACGAGTGCTATCTCGAGCTGGGCTGGGAGGAGCGGCCGGTCTCGGTCCTCGACCCCGCCGTCAACGGCGGCTCGCTCGACGGCCTGCTGGCGGTGCACTCGCTGTCGAAGCGGTCCAACCTGGCCGGGTACCGGGCCGGGTTCGTCGCGGGTGACCCCGCGCTGGTCCGTCAGGTGCTCGAGGTGCGCAAGCAGGGCGGGTTCATGGTGCCGACGCCGGTGCAGGCCGCCATGGTGGCCGCCCTCGACGACGACGCCCACGTCGACGTGCAGCGCGAACGCTACGCCCGCCGCCGCGACGTGCTGCGGGCGGCGCTGGTCGAGGCCGGGTTCCGCATCGACGACTCCACCGCCGGCCTGTACCTGTGGGCGACCCTCGACGAGCCGTGCTGGGACACCGTCGACCGGCTGGCCGGCCGCGGCATCCTGGTCGCGCCGGGCTCGTTCTACGGCGCCACCGGCGGCTCGCACGTCCGCATCGCCCTGACGGCGACCGACGAGCGCGTCGACGCCGCCGTCAAGCGCCTGCTCAGCTGACGGCCGCCAGTCCGCCCGCCTGCGGCACGCCGCGGGGCAGTGGCGGAGCCTGTCGGACCGCCCTTGCAATGAGCACCTATACGCACCACGCGGCGATGGTGCGTATAGGTGCTCATTGCAAAGGGGCTCGACGACGGGGTCAGCTGACGGCGGCCGACGCGGTCGCCGCGTCCGGGCCGATGCCCAGCGCGACCTCGGAGCCGGAGCACGCCACCACGGCGGACTGGTCCGTCCCGGCGAAGATGGTCCGGCCGCCGTCCTCGGTGGCGGTCGCGTCGGGGAAGGCGGCCGCGTAGAAGTCGGTGATGGTCTCGCACAGCGGCGTGGCGCCCTCGTCGCCACGGTCGGCGAGCATCAGCCCGACCGCCGTGGCGTCGCCGTCGCCCCAGACGGTGACCTCGCCGCCGGCCCACGCGGCGACGCGGTCCTTCGGGTCGGACAGCGCCGCGGCCTCGTCGTCGCCCGGGGCCTCGAGGAGGAACAGCAGGTCGGCCGCGCCGAACGTGTCGGTGCGCAGTTGCTGCCAGCCCGGCCCGACCGGGGCGCGGACGTCGACGGCGGCCTCTCCGGCGTCGTAGCGATCCGGGAAGAGGATCTGTGCCGTCGTCGTCGGCACCTCGGAGTAGGTGGCGTCGACCGCCTCCCAGCCGCCGTCGAGGAAGACGTCGCAGGTGAACGTCATGCCCTCGACGTACGGGAACTCCAGCTGGCGGGCGATGAAGTGCGGTAGCCCGTCGAGGTCGGCCGTGGTCTGGCCGGACGCCTCCTGCAGTGCGAGCAGCTCGTCCAGCGGCAGGTGCTGGCCGACGAACTGCTGGCTGTACAGCGAGGCGTCGCCCTCGACGGCGTTGAGCGCGGCGTAGGCGGCGTCGGACCCGGACTCGGTGGCGATGGCCTCCTGGTCGGGCAGCCCCATGGCGGCGTCGGCCTGCGCGTGCACCAGCTCGTGAGCGGTGATCAGCGCGCCGAGGCCGTCCATCTCCTCCGAGCCGATGACCAGCTGCCCCGTCTCGGGGTCGTAGAACCCGCCCACGCCGGCGTCGAGCGCGTCGAGCTGGGCCTGCGCGAGGTCGGTGCCGGGCTCGACGGCGCCCAGTGCGGCCAGCAGCCGGGAGTCGACGGCGGCCCGCTCGGGGTCGAGCTCCTCCTGGGTGATCTCGACCGCCCGCCGCTGCACCTCGTCGAGGCTGACGAACTCGATGTCGACGTCGTCGCCGGCGGGCAGCCCGCGCTCCTCCTCGACCAGTTGCGCGATGGCGGCGACCTGCGTCTCGACGTCGGCGTCGGGGATGGAGTCGGAGCCGCCGAGGCCGAGCCCGCCGGAGCCGAGGCACTGCAGCAGGATCGGGTCGAACTCGCCCATGCCGCCCATGTCGCCGAGCAGCCCTTCCAGACCGCCCTCGCCGAGCAGGTCCTCCAGCCCGCCGAGGCCGCCCTCCTCGGACCCGCCGAGCAGGTCCTCGAGGCCGCCGAGCCCGGACGACTCCGACGACTCCTCCGCCGCGGCCAGCTCCTCGCGCGCGGCGTCGCGCTCGGCCCGCGCGTCGTCGACCCGCTGGTCCATGACCAGGTACGTGACGCCGGCAAGCACCAGTCCGACGGCGAGCGCGATGGCCGTGGCGACCTGCCAGAGCGCGGTTCGCGGGCCACCGTTGCTGGAGGACGACGGCGGGGGCGGAGGCGGCGGGGTGGGGTCGCTCATGATCTCCCTAACCTACTGGAGACCGACCGCACGGTCCCAGCGAGCGACGAGGCCCAGAAGGGAGAGGGGAAAATCGTCCGCGGGGTCAGGCCGTCGCGACCGCCGTCGTCGCGACCCGGGGATCGCGGGCGGACAGCCGCCAGCCGGCGTCGTCGACCTGGATGACGGAGACCGGGCCCCAGCCGGGCTGCGGGCCGTCGACCGGGACGACCTCGTGGCCGCGTCGGCGCAGGCCGTCGACGACTCGGGCGGGCACGTCGGGCTCGACCCGCACCCGCGAACCGGACGGCACCGGCGCGCCGGTCGGGCCCTCGGGCGGCTCGATCGTCCACCGCGGCCGCGCCTGGGCCTCGTCCGGGTCCAGCCCGGCGCCCAGCACGAACGCGGCGACCTGCTGCACCAGCTGCGGCTGCACGTGGCCGCCGCGGGCGCCGAGGACCATCGCCAGCCGCTCGCCGCGGGTCCACAGCGACGGCGACAGCGTGTGCAGTGGCCGCCGGCCCGGCGCCAGTTCGCCCGGGTGGTCCGGGATCAGCGAGAAGCCGCGGCCGCGGTCGTGCAGCAGGAACCCGGCCGCTCCGGCGCCGACCAGCGACCCGATGCCGTGGAAGTTGGACTGGATCAGCGAGACGGCCATGCCGTCGCCGTCGACGACGCACAGGTAGGCGGTGCCGCCGGCGGCCGGCGCGGCCGAGTGCCGCTCGCGGGCCGCGCCGGGGTCGACGGAGGCGGCGACGGTGTCCAGGCGGGCGGCGTCGAGGAGGCGGTCGAGCGGCACCGGGACCCGGCCGGGGTCGACGGCGAGGTCGTCGCGGTCGGCGGCCAGCGCCCGCTGCGCCTCGATCTGCAGGTGCCAGGACTGCGGGTCGGCGGGGTCGTCGGCCCAGCCGAGCCGCTCCAGCACGGCGCAGCCGCCGATGCCGAGGTAGCCCTGCGAGTTCGGCGGGACGGTCCAGCCGGTGCTGCCCCACACGTCCACGGACAGCGGGTCGACCCAGTCGGCCTGGTCGTGGCGCAGGTCGTCGGCGGTGATGACGCCGTCGACGGCGGCGCTGATGGCCCGGCCGGGTGCGCCCTCGTAGAACGCCGCGCGGCCGCCGTCGGCCACCAGCCGCAACGTCGCGGCCAGCTGCGACCGGACCACCGTCGCGCCGCGCGACGCCGCCAGCATCGGTGCCGCGGCCTCGACCCCGGCGAGCGACGCGGCACTGGCCCGGAACGCCGCGACCAGCTCGTCGTTGGCCGGGAAGCCCTCGGACGCCAGCCGCACGGCCGGCTCGAGCACGGCCGCCAGCCCCAGCTTGCCCAGCCGCGACGACAGCGTGGCCCAGCCGTCGACGCAGCCCGGCACCGGGATCGCGGCCGGGTGGGCGCGCGGGATCTCGTCCAGCCCGGCCGCCCGCAGCGCCGCCGCGTCGACGCCGGAACCCGCCCGGCCGGATGAGTTCAGCGCCAGTGGCGTGCTGTGGCCGGGCAGGTGCACCAGCGCGAACAGGTCGCCGCCGACGCCGCAGGTCTCCGGCGCGACGACGCCCTGGACGGCGCACGCGGCGATGGCGGCGTCGACGGCGTTGCCGCCGGCCTGCAGGATCTGGACGCCGGCGCGCGTGCTCAGCGTGTGCGACGTCGCGACGACACCGCCTGGACTGCCCGTCATGCTCACGACCCTTCCGCGACGTCGATGTGGACGTGGTCCAGGTGGCGAAGGGTGACGTCAGTGGTGGCACCGGACGGGTGGGTGTACTCGCGCCAACCTTCGTCGGACCGGCGCGCCGACCATATCCTGTCGTCGTAGATCACGGTCGCTATGCCCAGTTCCTGTGCGTTCGCGACGGCCCAGTGGGCCACCGCCCAGCCGCGGCGGTTCACGTCGGCGTTGTCGTACGGCTCGAACATGACGTCCAGGGCGCGGCCGTCGTAGTGCGCGGACCCCTCGATGTGACCGGAGTCGACGCCGCCGGGCTCGAAGCCGCCGATGTCGAGGTCGTCGAACCTGCCGGCCAGCTGGTCGCGGACGGCCCGGGCGCGGTCGGTGAGCCCGTCCTCGCCCTCGGCCTGCGCCGAGTAGTCGGCGGCCCGGAACGCGCAGGAGAACGCCGCCTCGGAGTTGCCGGTCAGCGCCGACGCCAGCACCCGCGCGTCGTCCTCGTGGTCGGCGTAGGCGTCGGGGAACGCGCTGCGCTGCACCTCCTGGGCGGCGACGGTGATCTCGAGGTCGCGGTAGTTCGGGATGTCGACCAGCGCGTCGTAGAAGGCGCCCGCGGCGTAGACGGGGTCCTGCACCTGCTCAGGCGTGCCCCAGCCCTGCGACGGCCGCTGCTGGAACAGCCCGAGGGAGTCGCGGTCGCCGTAGTCGATGTTGTAGATGTCGGATTCCTGGTACGCCGTGGCCAGCGCGATGGTGACGGCGCGCGCCGGCAGCTCGCGCTCCAGCGCCACCGCGGCGATGGTGGCGGCATGGCGGGCCTGTTCGGGCGCCAGCGCCACGGTGCGGCCGTCGACGGTGACCCGGCAGTCGTTGCGGCGCACCAGGGGGTTGTTGTCGCCGCCCACCCACCAGATGAGCAGCGCGGCGACGCAGCCGCCGAGGGCGAGCAGGGTCCCGATGGTGGCCGTCAGGCGGGCAGCACGACTCATTTGACTGGAAGAACGTCCGTGGCCGGGCCCGCGGTTCCGGGTGGTCCGGCCGCTAATTGGCGTGCAGGACGGCGTTCAGCCCGCCCCAGTCGCCGGACCGGGCCAGGGCCTCGACGGCGCCCGTCACGCTGTTGCGGCGCAGCAGCAGGCCGTCGCGTCCGGACAGCTCCACCGCCTTGACGACCCGGCCGTCGGGCAGCCCGACCTTCGTGCCGGCGGTGACGTAGCAGCCGGCCTCGACGACGCAGCCGTCGCCGAGCGAGATGCCGATGCCCGCGTTGGCGCCGATGAGGCAGCCTTTCCCGACGCTGATGACCTGCTTGCCGCCGCCGGACAGCGTCCCCATGATCGACGCGCCGCCGCCGACGTCGGAGCCGTCGCCGACCACCACGCCGGAGGAGATGCGCCCCTCGACCATGGACGAGCCGAGCGTGCCGGCGTTGAAGTTCACGAACCCCTCGTGCATGACGGTGGTGCCGGCGGCGAGGTGGGCGCCGAGCCGGACGCGGTCGGCGTCGGCGATGCGCACCCCCGCGGGCACGACGTAGTCGACCATGCGCGGGAACTTGTCGATGCCGTAGACCGTGACCGGTCCGCGCCGCAGCAGCCGCAGCCGGGTCCGCTCGAACCCCTCGACCACGCACGGGCCGTCGTTGGTCCACACGACGTTGCTGAGCACGGCGAACAAGCCGTCGAGGTTCTGCCCGTGCGGCGCGACCAGGCGGTGCGACAGCAGGTGCAGCCGGAGGTAGGCGTCCTGGGCGTCGGCGGGCGGCGCGTCGAGGTCGATCTCGGTCTCGACGACGGCCCGGCGGACCTCACGGTCGCGGTCGTCGCCCTCCAGGTCACGCAGCTCGACGAGGGCGTCGTCGGACGAGATGGGCGGTTTGCCGAGAGCCGGCGATGGGTACCAAACATCCAAGATCGTTCCATCTGCGGCTATGGTGGCCAGGCCGAAGCCCCATGCCCGTCGCTCGTCGGTCATGGGCTCAGCCTACGGAACACGGGGGCTGCGCGAGCGTGGCGGTCGCCGCGTCGCGAGCCGATGGGAACACGAGAGCTGGGAGGCACCGGATGGTGCGACGACGGCTGCTGGGCACCCTTGCGGTGATAGCGACGACGGTACTGGTGGCGGGCGGTGCCCACGGCGGCGCGGTCGCCGGCGAGGCGGCGCCCACGGGGCCGCTCGCGGCCGAGATGGCGGCCGCTCTGGAGCAGCAGCCGGGCGGCGTGCAGCTTTCGGACAACGCCATGGCCTGGGACGACGGCGGGGTCATCGCGGTATGGCCGAGCCCCGGCGACGACGCGGCGCCGCACGGGCTGGGCGACAACGTGCGCTCCGATGTGGTCGAGGCGCTCGGCGTGACGGAGCTGGCCGGCCTGGCCGGGCCGGCGGGCGCGGCGGAGGCCCGCGGCAGCGCGTCGAGCTGCCCGTCCGGCTACTACTGCTTCTACACGGCGACCAACTTCGACGGCGCCCGGTACCAGTTCTCCAGCACCTGCTCGGCCTACGCCAGCACGTACGGGTTCGACAACACCGCGACGTCGTGGGTCAACCGCAACTCCGGCCGCAACTACCACGCCTACGACTACCTCGGCGGGTCCCGGCTGTGGACGATGACGCCGGGCGCCAGCGACACCTACGTCGGCGCCTCCGCCGACAACCGGATGAGCTACTGGAGCTGCACCAGCGCCTGACCGGGCGCCCGCCGTCAGAGACCGTCAGAGGAAGACGGTGTACGTGGCGACCACCGGCGCCTCGACGTCGAGGCCGCCGGTGTCGCCGGTGAGGACCTCCTCGTAGCCGAGCAGCCGGCCCGTCTGGGGGTCGAGCATGAGCACGTGGCGGCGGTCCAGCCCGGTGTCGTCGCTGTCGGTGCCGAACGCGACGGCCACCCGGCCGCGGCGGTCGGTGGTCTCGCCGAGCGCCACGACGCCGGGCTCGTCGGCGAGCATGGTCAGCGCCGCGGCCTGCACCGAGGCGTCCACCACCCGGGTCGAGGCGACCTCGTGCAGCGCCTGGAACAGCGCCGCGGCGGGGTCGCCGGCCTGCGGCCAGACGGCGAGCAGCTGCGCCCGCAGCGCGGCGGGGTCGGTGGCCAGCAGCTCCGGGTAGGCCGAGGCCAGGCCGCCGGCCGGGATGGTCTCGTCGAGCAGGAGGGTGCCGGGGGTCGCGGCGGCGTCGGCCTCGCTCCACTCCGCGGTCGGGAACCGCGCCTCGCCCTGCGTCTCGCGGACGTGCACCGAGCCGTCGGCCAGGAACCGCTGCTCACGCAGCACCGGCACGACGGCGGAGGTGACGGCCGGCGCGCCCAGCGCCAGGCTCGCAGCGGCGCCCTCGACCGGCGCGCGGCCCTCGGCCGGCGGTGCGTCGGCGGCGCCCGTCTCGGTGACCGTCAGCAGCCAGCTCTCGGTGGTGACGGTGTCGGCGGCGGCGTAGGCCGACACCTGCGGCTGCGCGGCCGTCGTGGCCAGCGAGCGGAGCTCCGTCGCGGCCGGCTGCCCCATGGCCAGCTCGGCGGCCAGCACCGGCGGCGTGGCCGCGTAGGCGGTGTCGGCGCCGTCGGACCCCAGGTTGCTCACGACGAGGACCGCCGCGGCCACCGCGGACGCCGCGACCAGGCCGGCCGCGGGCCACAGCACCGGCCGGACCTGCGGACGCCGCAGCGCGGGCCGCAGGCGGGGCCGCGGCCGGGCGGCGACGGCGTCCTCGAGCAGGCGGCGCATGGCGTCGCGCCGGTCGGCGGGCAGCTCCCGCCGCTGCGGCAGGTCGAACGCGAGGTTCAGGCCGGTGGAACTCATGTGTGGTGCGCTCCTTCGGGGCGCGAGCCGGGTCGCGGCTCGGCTGTCTTCGTGGCCGCGGCCTCGGTGAGCCGCTCCATGTGAGCTCGGGCTCGCGCCAGACGCGAGCGTACTGTGCCGACGGGGATTCCGAGGGCGACGGCGGCCTCGGCGTAGGTGCGTTCGCCCCAGACGCACAGGGCGAGCACCTCCTGCTCCTGCTTCGGCAGCCGCCGGAAGACCCGCAGGACCTGCTTCATGTGCCGTTCGTCGTCGGCCCGGGCCGCGGCGTCGGCGGGGTCATGCCGCGGCGCGGCGTCGGCGGCGCCGCCCGCGATGACCGCGGGTGGCAGCTTGGCCAGCAGCCGGCGGTGCCGGCGGACGGCGCGCGTGCTGTTGCCCGCCACCCGGCCGGCCAGGCTCAGCAGCCACGGCACGAACCCGGCCTCGGCGACGACGTCGTCGCGCTTGCGCCAGGCCTCGAGGAAGACGACCGAGGTGAGGTCCTCGGCGATCTTCCAACTGCCGGTGAGCCGGAAGCAGTGGTTGTAGACCACCGTCGAGTGCCGGGTGAACAGCTCACCGAACGCGGCCGGGTCGCCCTGGCGCGCCCGCGACCACAGGTGCTGGTCGTCGGGCGGAGCGGCCGGCAGGGAGCTCATGATCGTCAGGGTCCACCAGGCTTGGGTATCGTGCGGTCAGGGTCTCGGTGTGCCCGGCTAACGTTGCCGCCATGAGCCAGACCTCGCCCCTCGCCACGTGGCAGGCCCTCTGCCTCGACGCCAGCGACCAGCCCCGGCTCGCCGGGTTCTGGGCGGCGGCGCTGCACCGCCGGCCAGACCCACACGATCCTACGCATCTGCTGGGCGAAGAAGAAGGCGAGCAGGTCTGGGTCGACGCCGTGCCCGAGGCCAGGACGGCGAAGAACCGCGTGCACCTCGACGTCGAGGTGGGTGACCTCGACGGCCTGCTCATCCTCGGCGCCACCGTCCTGCGTGAGCCCGACGGCGAGATCTCCTGGTACGTCATGGCCGATCCCGAGGGCGGCGAGTTCTGCGCGTTCCTGCGGCCCGAGCGGGGCTCACTGCCCGGCCGGCTGTACGAAGTGGTGGTCGACTGCGCCGACCCGTATGCGCAGTCGGCGTGGTGGGGCGAACTGCTCGGCCTGGTGCCCGAGCGCGAGCCGAAGGAGCACTTCGCGGCGCTCGAGAGCGACGGCCGGCTGCCGTTCGACTACCTGTGCTTCGTCCCGGTGCCCGAGCCGAAGACGGTGAAGAACCGCATCCACTGGGACATCGAGGTCCCCGACATCGCCCTGCTGACCGAGCGCGGCGCCACGGTGCTGCGGCCGCGCGGCGGCGACATCGGCTGGCACGTCATGGCCGACCCCGAGGGCAACGAGTTCTGCGCCTTCACGGCCTAGGCTAAGGCGATTGTGGGCACTCTCCTGGACCTCGACCTCCCCGCGCCGGAGCTGACGGCGCACCTGTGCGACCTCGCGTCCCCGAGCGGCGAGGAGGGTCCGCTGGCCGACGCCGTCGAGGCCGCGCTGCGCTCCGTCGGGCATCTCAGGGTCGACCGCCACGGCGACACCGTCGTCGCCCGCACGGCGCTGGGCCGGCCGACCCGCGTCGTCCTGGCCGGTCACCTCGACACCGTGCCGGTCGCCGGCAACCAGCCCACCCGGCTCGACGGCGGCGTGCTCTGGGGCCGCGGCACCGTCGACATGAAGGGCGGGGTCGCGGTCGGGCTGCGGCTGGCCGCGCACGTCCCGGCGCCGGTCAGCGACGTCACCTACGTCTTCTACGACAACGAGGAGGTCGAGGCCGAGCGCAACGGCCTCGGCCGCGTCGCGCGGGAGCACCCCGACTGGCTGGCGGCCGACTTCGCGGTGCTCATGGAGCCGACGTCGGCGGCCGTCGAGGGCGGCTGCAACGGCACGCTGCGGGTCGCCGTCGAGCTCACCGGCACCGCCGCCCACAGCGCCCGCTGGTGGATGGGCAGCAACGCCATCCACGCGGCCGGTCCGGTGCTGCGGCGGCTGGCCGACCACCAGCCGGCCACGGTCACCGTCGACGGCCTCGACTACCGCGAGGGGCTCAACGCCGTCGGCATCAGCGGCGGCATCGCCGGCAACGTCATCCCGGACCGCTGCGAGGTCACCGTCAACTACCGCTTCGCGCCCGCGAAGACCGAGGCCGAGGCGTTCGACCACGTGCGGCAGGTGCTCGACGGCTACGACGTGCGGCTGCTCGACACCGCGCCCGGCGCCCGGCCCGGCCTGGACCGCCCGGTCGCCGCCGCGTTCGTCGCGGCCGTCGGCGGCGAGCCGCGGGCCAAGGTCGGCTGGACCGACGTCGCCCGGTTCGACGCGCTCGGCGTCCCGGCGGTCAACTACGGCCCCGGCGACCCGCAGCTCGCGCACGCCGACGACGAGCGCGTCGACGTGGCTGAGATCGTCACCTGTGAGACACGGCTGCGGGCGTGGCTGACTACCCTGGCGCCAGTGGAGGGCCGCGCACACCGGCGAGGACTGGGGGCCGGAGGCTCCCACGAGTCGTCGGTCGAGAGCGAGAGGGACTGGAGCGAGTGAGCATGGCGTGCGTGGCCCGACCGGTGTGGTGTCGCTGATGACGGGACAAGAGGAGTTCGAACGGCCGCCGGAGCAGCACTCCGGGCCGGTGATCAAGCGAGGGAAACAGTACGACGTGACGACGACCGACCAGCGGCTGCTCGACACCGCCGGCCCCACCGACTGGGTGCACACCGACCCCTGGCGCGTCCTGCGCATCCAGTCCGAGTTCATCGAGGGCTTCGGCGCGCTCGCCGAGCTCGGCTCGGCCATCAGCGTGTTCGGCTCGGCCCGAACGCTGCCCGACGACCCGTACTACGAGCTGGCCGTCGAGCTCGGCGCCCGGCTGGTGGGCGCCGACTACGCCGTCATCACCGGCGGCGGCCCGGGCATCATGGAGGCCGCCAACAAGGGCGCCCACGAGGCCGGCGGCACCTCCGTCGGGCTGGGCATCGAGCTGCCGTTCGAGCAGGGCATCAACGAGTACGTCGACCTCGCGGTGAACTTCCGCTACTTCTTCGCCCGCAAGACCATGTTCGTCAAGTACGCGCAGGGCTTCGTGGTGTTCCCCGGCGGCTACGGCACGCTCGACGAACTGTTCGAGGCGATGACGCTCGTCCAGACGCACAAGGTGACCGCATTCCCCATCATTCTGGTCGGTGAGTCGTACTGGAAAGGGCTCGTCGACTGGCTTCGTGACACGCTGGTCGCGGAGAAGAAGATCTCGGCTGTCGACACCGACCTTCTCACCGTCACCGACGACCTCGACCAGGTGATGTCCGTGCTGGCCAGGGCCGAGGAGACGCGCCGGGCGGCGGGCCGCTAATAGCGCCGGAATTCCCACATTCCGGGCACTGAGTTGCCGCGTCGATGCTTGCGCCGCACACCCTCCAAGAGGTAGACCAAGGCAACCGATTGGAGGCGGCACATGGCAGATGCGCCCGTGCAGACCGGAGAGGCTCCTCGCCAACCCGCGGAACAGCCCAGCCTGAAACGGGTGATGGGCCCGAGCCTGCTGCTGTTGTTCGTCGTCGGCGACATCCTCGGCACCGGGGTCTACGCGCTCACCGGCCAGGTGGCCGCCGAGGTGGGCGGGGCGGCCTGGCTGCCGTTCCTGGTCGCGTTCATCGTGGCCATCCTCACCGCGTTCAGCTACCTCGAGCTGGTGACGAAGTACCCGCAGGCCGCCGGCGCCGCCCTCTATACACACAAAGCGTTCGGCATCCACTTCGTGACGTTCATCGTCGCGTTCACGGTCATGTGCTCGGGCATCACGTCGGCGTCGACGGCGTCGCGCGCGTTCGCGTCGAACCTGTCCGAGGCCTTCGACGTCGAGCTGAGCACCGGCGTCGGCATCACCGGCGTCGCGCTGCTGTTCATCCTGCTGGTCGCGGCGGTGAACTTCCGCGGCGTCGGCGAGAGCGTCAAGGCCAACGTCGTGCTCACCTGCGTCGAGCTGACCGGCCTGCTGATCATCATCATGATCGGCCTGTGGGCCATCGGCGGCGGCGACGCCGACCTGTCGCGCGTCACCGAGTTCGACACCCAGGGCCAGGGCGTGTTCGGCGCGGTCACCGCGGCGACGGCGCTGGCCTTCTTCGCCATGGTCGGGTTCGAGGACTCCGTCAACATGGCCGAGGAGTGCAAGGATCCGGTGCGGATCTTCCCCAAGGTCATGCTGACCGGCCTGATCATCACCGGCATCATCTACGTGCTGGTCGCGATCTCCTCGGTCGCGCTGGTCCCGGTCGACCAGCTCGGCGAGGGCGACACCCCGCTGCTCCAGGTGGTCGAGGCCGGCGCGCCCGGCTTCCCGTTGAAGATCTTCGCCTTCATCACGATGTTCGCCGTCGCCAACTCCGCGCTGATCAACATGCTGATGGCCAGCCGGCTCGTCTACGGCATGAGCCGCGAACGGGTGCTGCCCGGGCCGCTGGGCCGGGTGCATCCGGGCCGGCGCACGCCGTGGGTGGCGATCATCTTCACGACGGTGCTGGCGGTCGGCCTCATCACGTTCGTCGGCGAGGTCCCCGCGCTCGGCGGCACGACGGCGCTGCTGCTGCTCGCGGTCTTCTCGGTCGTCAACGTCGCCGTGCTGGTGCTGCGGCGCAACCCGGTCGAGCACAAGCACTTCCGCACGCCGACGGTCATCCCGATCATCGGCGCCATCACCTGCGCCTACCTGGCCACGCCGCTCACCGGCCGCGACAACGAGCAGTACCGCATCGCCGGCATCCTGCTGGCCATCGGCGTCGTGCTGTGGTTCGTCACGTGGCTGGTCAACCGGCGGCTGCACCGGTCGCAGGGCGATATGGAAGACCCCGAGAACCTGGGCATCGGTGGCCCGGTCAACTGACGCTACGAGCGGCTGGATCGTCCAGCAGTCCCTCGCGGTGCGCGCGGGCCGCGGCCTCGCCGCGGCCCGACACGCTCAGCTTGGCCAGGATGTTCGACACGTGCACGCTGGCGGTCTTGGTGCTGATGAACAGCTCCTCGCCGATCTGCCGGTTGCTGCGCCCGGCCGCGACCAGGCGCAGCACCTCGCGCTCGCGGTCGGTCAGCGCCGGGAACGACGCGGCGGCCTGGCCGTCGGGCGTGGACGGCGCCAGGCCCAGCCGGGCGCGGCGCACGAGGTCGTCGATCCAACGCCGGATCAGCCCGGCCCCGAGCCGGTCGGCCTCGTCGGCCGCCCGGCGCAGCGGCTCCGCGGCGGCGGTGCGGTCGCCGAGCAGGACGTACGCCTCGCCCAGCCGGTAGCCGGCGAATGGCCGCAGGTGCGCCGGGCCCTCGGCGGCCTCGACCGCGTCCAGCGCGGCGCGCCAGGCGTCCGGCGCCGGTCCGTCCAGGCTGCTGAGATGGGCGCGGACCATCGGCGTCCAGGCCGGCGCCGGTCCCCAGTCGCCGATCGGCTCCAACCGGCCGCGCAGCCAGTCGGCATCGGCCTCGACGTCAGCCTCGACGTCGGCGCGGGCGCGCGCCTCCAGCGCCCAGCCGGCCGCCCCGAGCAGCGGCAGCTCGTAGCCGTACTGCTGGCCGGGCGACGCGTCGACGGCGGCGCGGATGAGCTGCCAGGCGAGGTCCGGCTCGCCGCGGCCGAGCGCCGCCTCGGCGGCCGCGCGGGTCGCCGGCAGCACGTACTGGGGCCCGGGGTCGTGGCCGGCCAGCCGGTCGTGCACCAGCGCCGCGAACCGCGACGCGGCCTCGGCGTCGCCGCGCCACAGCGCCAGCCACGACCGCAGCACGGACAGGTGCCAGACGTGCCGACCGGGCGGATCGAGCTCGAGGGCTCGGACGATGACCTTGTCGGCCTCGTCCCAGCGGCCCAGCGCGAGCAGCGGCTCGGCGGCGTTGCCGGCCAGCATGGTCCCGAGCGTGCGGGCCAGGCCGACCGCCCCGGCGCGGTCGATGCCCTGCTCCGCGACCTCCTCGGCCTCGCCGTACCGGCCGAGCAGGTGCAGCGAGTCGGACATGTTGATGTGGTAGCTGACCAGCCACTCCGGCCGCTCGCCGGCCAGCCGCTGCGCCGTCTCCAGCGCCTCCATGCCCTCGTCGACGTGGCCGGAGTGCACCAGGCACGGGCCGAGCACGACGTACGCGCGGAACTCCGACTCGGCCTCGCCGGTCTGGTGGGCCAGCGCGGCGGCCTCGCGGCCCAGTGCGACGGCGTTCGCCTGCCGGCCGTCCATCATCAGCCGTGAGACGTACTTCTGCAGCAGCCGGGCCCGCCGCGGCGTGGGCGGGTCGGCCGGGATCAGCGCCAGCGCCCGCTCGACCTCCGCGGTGGCGCCGGGCCGCCCCAGCTCGCTGAGCAGGCTGCCGCGGAACCCCAGCAGCCGGGCGATGCGGCCGGGGTCGACGGCGTCGGCGGCGGCCCGGACCTCGGCCAGGGCGGCGTCGACCAGCGCGAGGGCGCGGTCCAGCTCGCCGGCGTTGTTCGCGGCGGCGGCGGTGCGGGCCAGCAGTTCGGCGTGGTCGAAGCCGGCCTTCGCCGCGGCCTCGGGGATCTGGTCCCACAGCTCCAGCGCGCGTTCGAAGTTGCGCTGCGCCTCGCCGTATGCGGACAGCGAGCGCGCCTCGGCGGCCGCCTGGAGCGAGGCCGCGAACGACTTCTCGTGCTCGTGGGCGCAGAACCAGTGGTGCGCCGCCTCGGCGGTGACCGCCCGGCGCGGCACGGCGCCGGACTCCAGCTGACGTTCCAGCGTGGCCGCGTAGAGCGCGTGCAGCCGGGCGTGCTCGCCAGGCAGCAGGTCGGCGTGGACGGCCTCGCGGACCAGCGCGTGCCGGAACGCGTAGCCGTCGCCGTCGACCCGCAGTACGTTCGCCGACACCGCCTCGCGCAGCGTGCGGTCCAGCGCGTCCGCGTCGACCGCCGCGACGGCGGCCAGCAGGTCGTGCCCGACCCGGTCGTTGCCGACCGCGAGCAGCCGCACCAGCCGCTGAGACTCGTCGGACAGCTGCTCGACCCGGACGAGCAGCAGGTCGCGCAGCGACTCCGGCAGCGACGTGCCGTCGTCGAGGTCGGACAGCTGCTCGACGAAGAACGGCACGCCCTCGCTGCGGGCGTGGATGCGGCGGACGGCGTCGACCGGCGGCGGCGCTCCGGCCAGACCGGTGAGCTGCTCGGCGACCTCGTGCTCGGTCAGCCGCGGCAGGTCGATGCGGTGCACCGTCCGGACCCGTTCCAGCTCGGCCAGCAGCTGCCGGAGCGGATGGTCGCGGGACAGCTCGTCGCTGCGGTAGGTGCCGACGATGAGCACGCGGGCGCTGCCCAGCGCGCGGACCGCGAACCCGAGCAGCTGGCGGGTGGCGCGGTCGGCCCAGTGCAGGTCCTCGAGCACCAGCACCAGCGGGCGGTCGGCGGCGACGTGCTCGAGCAGCCCAGTGACCGCCTCGAAGACGCGGCCCTGGCTGGTGCCGGCCGGCTGGTCGCCGTCGTGGGGGAGGTCGGGCAGCAGGCTGGTCAGCGCGGCCCGTCCCGGGCCGGCGGCGGCCAGCAGCGCGTCGGCGCCGAGCTGACCGGCCAGCTCGCGCAGCGCGCCGGTGATCGGCGCGTACGCCAGCCCGTCGCCGCCGAGGTTCACGCACTGGCCGACGATCACCCGGGCGCCGCCGCGTTCGGCCTCGGCCGCGAACTCCGTCACCAGCCGGGTCTTGCCGACGCCGGCCTCACCGCCCAGCACCACGGTGACCGGGACGCCGCCGGTGGCAGAGGCCAGCGCCGACCGCAGGCCGTCGAGCTGGTCGCTCCGGCCGACCATCGCGGGACTCGTCGCTGCCAGTGCCATGGTTCCATCCTGCTACGCCGGGGCGCCCGGGGACGAGTGCGGCCCCGGTGTCCTGGGCGGACACCGGGGCCGGAGTGGTGGGATGCTGTGGTCAGACCGCGTGGCGGCCGGGCAGGTGGCGGACCACCCACGTCGACCGGCGGGCCGGGCGCTTGGTGCCGCGGCGGGCGGTACGGGCGAGGCGATCTGCGTCGGCCTCGGCCCGCAGCCGACCCGCGCGCTCCTCGTGGACGAGCTGGGCGACATACGTGTCGTTCATGACCGGACCTCTCGTTGGTGCTTCCTCTTGCTGACACTGACGAGTCTGGTCCGTAAGGGGTGGTCGCCGCATGCGGCGTCTGCCGCATCTTCCCAGGTGAATGGGGCCTTACTCGGTGCCTGAGGGCCGTCTGAGGGGGCCTGAGGGGCCGGTTCGGTGCCCTGAGGTGCCCTCAGGCCTCAGGTGAGGCCGCGCAGCGGGGCCGACGGCGGCCGGTCGCCGCGGATCGACGCGACCATGTCGAGCACCTGCCGGGTCGCGGCGACGTCGTGGGCGCGGAACACCCGGGCGCCGTGCCAGGCCGAGACGGCGGTGGCCGCGAGCGTGCCGGCCAGCCGCTCGTCGACCGGCAGGTCCAGCGTCTCGCCGACGAAGTCCTTGCGCGACAGGCTGACCAGCACCGGCCAGCCGGTCGCCACCAGCGCGTCCAGCCGGCGGGTCAGCTCCAGGGAGTGGAAGGTGTTCTTGCCGAAGTCGTGCGTCGGGTCGATGAGGATGCTCTCGCGCGGGACGCCCAGCGCCGCGGCCCGCTCCGCCTGCGCGACGGTGTGCGCGACCACGTCCGCGACGACGTCGTCGTACCGGACCCGGTGCGGCAGGCTGCGTGGGCGCAGGCCGCCGGTGTGGCTGCAGACCAGCCCGGCGCCGTGCCGCGCGGCGACGGTGGCGACGTCGGGGTCGGCGCCGGCCCAGGTGTCGTTCACGAGGTCCGCGCCCGCCTCGCACAGCGCGTCCGCTGTCCGGGCCCGGTAGGTGTCGACGCTGACGACGACCTGCGGGTAGGTCTCGCGGATCGCGCCGACCAGACCCGCGACGCGGTCGATCTCCTCGTCCTCGCTGACCGGCTCGCCCGCGCCGGCCTTCACCCCGCCGACGTCGACGATGTCCGCGCCCTCGGCCACCACCTGCTCCACCCGCCGCCACGCGCGGTCGAACGCGAACGTCGCACCCTGGTCGTAGAACGAGTCGGGGGTGCGGTTGACGATCGCCATGACGGCGAACCGTCCGGCCGGGAACGTCAACCGGCCCAGGCGCAGGTCACCCACAGGACTCCTCGGATCGGGTCGCGACAGGTCGCCAGTAAGCCTCGCACGCCGTGTCGCCAGGTGTGGCGCGGAGGCGGAACGCCGGACGTGGCACCCTTGAGGCGTGTTCGTCGTCTTCGTGATCGTGGCCGCGGCCGTGCTGTTCGGCGCGGTCCTGCTGGTGCTCGGCCGCGGCGACGTGCTGCAGGTCGAGGTGACCGGCGGCACGGCCCACCTGCTACCCGACGGCGCCGTCGGCTCCGACGACGTCGCCGAGCTGCGCTTCTCCGTGGTCCAACGCGGCTACCGCATGGACCAGGTCGACACCGTGCTCGACCGGCTGCAGCGCGAACTGGCCTGGCGCGACCACCGGCTGGGCGAGCTGGAGTCGCGGGTCCCCGGCCTGGGTGGCGCGGCCCCGATGCGGCCCGCCGCCGAGGCCGAGCCGCTCCCGCGCCGCCGTCCCGCCCACCCCGGCGACGTCGCCGACGGTGGCTGAGCCTGCGCGAGCTGGGCGGTGCGCGGTGAAGGGTGGAGCAGGGCACGACCGGCGGCGCCCGCGATGACCGCCGACCTCGCGGTGTCCCGCCGGGTCGCCGTCCCCGCCGACGTCGCCTGGCACGTCCTCACCGACTGGGCCGGGCAGGGCGCGTGGATGCCGCTGACCCGGGTCCGCGTGCTGGGCGCCGGCGACGGCCGCGAGGTGGGTGCGCGGCTGGAGGCCTGGACCGGTCTCGGGCGGGCCGGGTTCCTGGACACGATGGTCGTGACCTCCTGGGACCCGCCGCACCGGTGCGAGGTGCTGCACACCGGCCGGCTGGTGCGCGGGCCGGGCATCTTCGCCGTGCGCCCGCTCGGCCCGGACGCGTGTGCGGTGACCTGGGAGGAGCGGCTGGACCTGCCGTTCGGCGCGGCCGGGCGGGTGGGCTGGCTGATCGTGCGGCCCCTGGTGCGGTTCGGTCTCGGCGTGGCCCTGCGCCGCTTCGCCCGCTTCGTCGAACGCGCCTGACCCGGGGGTCAGCGGGCGACGCAGCCGGCGAGGTGGTCATTGACCAGACCGCACGCCTGCATGGCGGCGTACGCCGTGGTCGGGCCGACGAAGACGAAGCCGTTCTTCTTCAGGGCCTTCGCCAGCGCCGTGGACTCGGGGGTGACCGCGGGGACGTCGGCCAGGGACGTGGGCACGGGGCGGCCGTCGGGATCGGGGGCGAACGACCAGATGAGCCGGTCCAGCCCGCCGTCGCCGTCGGTGTCCTGGAGCGCGACCAGGGCGCGGGCGTTGGCGATGGCCGCGGCCACCTTGGCGCGGTTGCGGACGATGCCGGTGTCCTGCATGAGGCGAGCCTCGTCGTCGGCGCCGAAGGCGGCCACGGCGGTGGCGTCGAAGTCGGCGAACGCCGCGCGGAAGCCGTCGCGCTTGCGCAGGATCGTCAGCCACGACAGCCCGGACTGGAACGCCTCCAGCGTGAGCCGCTCGTAGAGGGCGGCGTCGCCGCGGACCGGGCGGCCCCACTCGTCGTCGTGGTAGGCGAGGTAGTCGGGCGTGCTCAGGCCCCAGGGGCAGCGCGCCTTGCCGTCGGGACCCTCGACGAGGTCACTTGCCACGGAACACCGCCGGCCGCTTGGCCAGGAACGCCTCGACGGCGGCGCGGTGGTCGTCGGACTCGCCGGTCCAGCGCATCATGTCGGCCTCGTGGTCGAGCGACTCGTCGAGGCCGTGCGTGGCCGAGAACTCCAGCGCTCGCCGCAGCGCCGCGTAGGCCAGCGTGGGGCCGGCGGCGAACCCGCGGGCCAGCTCCATCGCCCGCGGCAGCACCTCGGCGGCGGCGACGACCTCCGTCGCCAGCCCCAGCGTCAGGGCCTCGCCGGCCGGCACGGTGCGCGGCAGGAACAGCAGCTCGCGCGCCTTCGCCCAGCCCACCAGCCGGGGCAGCGTCCACGACGACCCGGTGTCGGACGACAGCCCGATGGCCGCGAACGCGAGGTTGAAGCCCGCGGAGTCGGCGACGATGCGAAGGTCGCAGGCGAACGCGTACGACGCGCCCGCGCCGGCCGCGACGCCGTTGACGGCGGCGAGCACCGGCTTGGGCATGGTGAGCAGCGCCTTGACGGTCGGGTTGTAGTGCTCGCGCACGGTGGCGTCGAGGCCGGAGTCGCCGGACTGGAGCGCCTGCGCGTGCTCCTTGAGGTCCTGCCCGACGCAGAACGCGCGGCCGGCGCCGGTGAGGATGACGGCGCGGACGGCGTCGTCGGAGGCGGCGGCCAGCACGACGTCGCGGAGCGCGACCTTCGTGACGGTGTCGAGGCTGTTCATGGCCTCGGGCCGGTCGAGCGTGATGACGCCGACGCCGTCGTCGACCTCGTAGCGCACGGGGCTCACTGGTCACCTTCCTTGGGGGATCCGGCGGAGAGGCACGCGTCGACGAACCGGCCGGCGGCGGGCTGCAACCGCGCGGCGTGCTGGTCGAAGAACGCGGCTGCGTCGTCGCCCGGCCAGACGGCGGGCAGCAGCTCGCGCGGCAGGCCGGGGTCGGTGAACAGGAACTTGCGCCACTCGTGCACGAGCCGGCTGCGGGCGGCGAACGCCTGCTCGTCGCTGGGCCGGGCGGGCAGCGACTCGAGCAGCCCGCGGGCGTCGGCCAGCCAGCGCAGGTAGGACCGGCCGACGGCGTCGAGGTCCCACGCGCGGCGCACCAGCTCGGCGTCGTCGCCCTGGTGGCGGGCGCTGAACCGCTCGGCCCGCAGCTCCTCGGCGTCGAGCAGCGACGCCAGCTCGGGCGACGGGCGGGCGGCGATCCAGGTGCCGTCGCCGACCGGCGCGTAGCCGAGGTAGGCCAGCCCGTTGCGCAGCCGCTCGCGGGCGGCGCGTTGCGCGGACCGTTCGGGCACGACGACGTGCCAGCGGCCGTCCCAGTCGCCACGGCCGTTGGTGCGGTAGATGCGTGCGGCGGCGTCCTCGAGGCGGTGGTCGGCCCGCTCGGTCAGCTCGTAGCCGGGCGAGCCGTCGATGCGCACCGGGCGCAGCCAGCCCTGTTTGACCATGCGCGACACGGCCGTGCGCACCGCCGGCGCGGCGATGCCGAGCGGGGCGAGCAGCCGCACCAGTGCGGCGACCCGGGCCTCGCCGCCGCGCGAGCGCACGTGATCGCCATAGAGGTCGAACAGGGCGGATCTGGCGTTCACAGCTCACCATCCTGCCAGCCCGCACCGACAGCCACGTCGGCCGATCCTGGATCGCCAGGTGAGGACATACCGACCGCGGTCTCCCCGCGACGACCAACATGCGGGATAATGACCTCCATCGTGACGCACACGGCTGGTGCTCCCTGGCCATCAGGGGGTTTGGGTGTGCGCCTGAAGAAGGAAGGGGTGCGCGGATGGCGGCGATGAAGCCGCGGACTGGCGATGGGCCGCTCGAGGTCACCAAGGAGGGTCGCGGCATTGTCATGCGTGTCCCGATCGAGGGTGGCGGTCGTCTGGTCGTCGAGCTCACTGCTGACGAGGCCGGCGCGCTTGGTGATGCGTTGAAGGATGTCGTCGGCTGACGTGTCGTTACCGTGAGCATTGAATAGGTGCCCTCGTCCGGCGCCTGTGGCGCTGGGCGGGGGCATTACTCTGCCCCGAGGACCGGGAGACAGGACGAGGAGTAGGCGTGTCGGCTGAGAGCACTGTTCGCCCCACCGAGGTCATGGTCGACGCCCGGCCGCTGCTGGACGCCGAGGCCGGCGTGCTGGCGCTGGCCGTGTGGCCCGACGACGCACCTGGCCCGGACGGCGGCGACGGCGACGGCTCGCCGTGGATCGGTCCCGGCGGCGCCGAGGTGGCCGACGCGCTCGGGCTCGACCTGTTCGCCGCGCTCGAACGCGACCGCGGCTCCGGCAAGGCCGGCGAGGTCGTGTCCGTCCCGGTGTACGCCGAAGGCCGCGGCGCCGGCAGCGTCGACGGCGAGGTCGACGTCGTCCGGGTGCTGCTGGTGGGCCTGGGCGACGGGTCGGCGGCGGCGTACCGGAAGGCCGGCGCTGCGCTGGCCCGCGCCGCGCGCGGCACCGACCGGCTGGCCTCCGCCGTCACCGCGACCGCCGACGACGCCACCACCCGCGCCTTCGTCGAGGGCGCCGTCCTGGCCACGTACGCGCTCGGCGGCTTCCGCGACAAGCCCGCCCCGGCGGCGAAGCGGCCGCTCGGCACGCTGGTGCTGGCCGGCGACGGCGCCCGCGCGGACGTCGTCGCCGCGGCTGTCGCGGTCGCCGGGGGGAGCTGGACCGCCCGCGACCTCGCGCAGACCCCGTCGAACGTCAAGGACCCGGAGTGGCTGGCAGAGCAGGCCCGCCGCATCGGCGCCGAGCACCGCCTCGACGTCAGGGTGCGCGACGAGAAGGCGCTGGCCGACGAGGGCTTCGGCGGCATCCTGGCGGTCGGCCAGGGGTCCGAGCGGCCGCCGCGGCTCATCGCGCTGCGGTACGAGCCGCCGAAGGCCGGCCGCGGCACGCCGCACGTCGTGCTCGTCGGCAAGGGCATCACCTACGACTCCGGCGGCCTGTCGCTGAAGCCGCGTGAGGGCATGGTCCCGATGAAGACGGACATGACCGGCGGCGCCGTCGTCATGGGTGTGCTCTCGGCCGTCCGCGAGCTGGGCGTCGCCGTCCGCGTCACCGGACTGGTCGCCGCCGCCGAGAACATGCCCGGCGCGGGAGCGCAGCGGCCCAGCGACGTCATCCGCCAGTACGACGGCACCACGGTGGAGGTGCGCAACACCGACGCCGAGGGCCGCCTGGTGCTGGCCGACGGCATCGGCTATGCCGTCGCCGAGCTGGAGCCGACGGTCATCGTCGACGTCGCCACCCTCACCGGCGCCGCCACGACGGCGCTCGGCCGCGGCCTCGGCGCGCTGTACTCGCCGTCGGACGAGCTGGCCGCCGCGCTGCGCTCGGCCGGCGAGGCCGCGGGGGAGCGGCTGTGGCGGCTGCCGCTGGTCGAGGACTACCGGTTCGGGCTGGAGTCCTCGATCGCCGACGTCTCGCACATCGACACCGAACACCTCGGCGGCGGGTCGATCATCGCGGCGCTGTTCCTGCAACGCTTCGTCGGCGACCTGCCGTGGGCGCACCTCGACATCGCCGGCCCGGCCCGCGCCGAGTCCGACAAGCTCGAGCTGACCAAGGGCGGGACGGGGTTCGGCGTGCGGGCGCTGCTGTACTGGCTCGAGGCCGGCGCGCCGGTCGCCTGACACCTCCGGGAGGACCCATGTACGGACTGAGTGTGCGCTGGTCGCTGGCCGAGGCGCCCGACGGCGTCGACGCGGCGCTGCGCGAGTACGTCCACGACACCTCGCTGGCCCGGTTCACCGGCATGGACGGGCTGCGGTTCAAGACCTGGCGTACACGGCCGGGCGAGTGGTTCGAGGGCACCTACGTCTTCGAGACCGCCGCCGCCCGTGACGCCTTCGCCGCGTCGTTCGCCGAGGTCGCCGCGGAGTCGCCCGGCTCGAAGCTGATCGGCTCGGCGCCGGTCCTGCAGGAGCCGTTCGACGTCGTCGCGGTCGCTGAGGGCGGCTCCGGCTTCGCCGCCGGCCCGGGGCCTGCATAGACGCGTTCGCCGAGTTGGCCGGGGGTTGCCACGTTGGCCGTCCCCCTGCTCCCCGCCCGTTTCACCAGCACGAGCGTGCGTCCTCACCCGTCACCGAGACACCTCACCCGCCACAAGGCCACACCCAGCACCAAATCCGGCCACCATCCGGTCCTCACACGAGTGAGGTACTCCCCACACGAGTGAGGACCGTCGCCACACCCCCCGGGGGTCCCCTGACAGCTGCCCGTTCTCAGGCCGGGGACGCGCGGGTCGAGTCTGGGCACACCTCGATGACGCCTGGCGTGGTTTCGGTGTGACATTGGCGTCCCTGACCCGAGTTGATCATGGAGAAGGTCGGCCCTGGTAGCGCTCGGAAGCCGACCTTCTCCATGATCAACTCGACGCCGGGGACGGCCAACTCGGCAGGCCAGCGGCGAACCTCACCCGCGATTGGTGTGGGCGACGACCTCGGCGATGACGGTGTCCCAGACGGCCCGCGGCGGGTACTGGTGACCCATGCCGGTCAGCGGGACCAGCCGCGCACCGGGGATCTCGCGGGCCAGCGCCTCGCCGTGCGGGAACGGCAGCAGCGGGTCGGCGGTGCCGTGCAGGACCAGCGTCGGCGCGGTGATGTCGGCCAGCTGGTGGCGCTCGAGCCCGCCGCCCTCGAGGATCCAGTGGTTGGTCTGGCTGGCGGCGACGTCGGTGGTGCGGTCGTACATGCGGGTGGCGACGTCGCGTTCCCCCGCGAGGTCGGGCGGGAGGTCGCCGTCGAACAGCCGCAGACCTTCGAGCAGCGCCTCGATAGAAGCGCCGCGGTCGGACCAGTCCGGGCCGGGCTCCTCCGACGCGAACATCGCGGCGAGCTGGGGCGACATGGGCGGCAGGTCGTCGCGGCCCGGCCCGCCCGGGCCGGTGGGGCTGGTCGACTGCAGGGTCAGCGACAGCACCCGCCCGGGGTGGTCGACGGCGATCTGCTGGGCGATGCCGGCGCCCATCGAGATGGCGTAGAGGTGCGCGGACGCCACGCCGTACCCGTCCAGCACGGCCAGTGCGTCGCTCACCAGGTCGTCACCCGTGTAGCCCGGCGCGCCGGCCGGATACGCCGTCGACCGGCCGGTGTCGCGGAAGTCGTACCGGATGACGAACCGGCCGGCGTCGGCCAGCCGCGCGCAGAACTCTCCCTCCCAGTAGTCCATGGACGCGGCCGCGCCGCCGATCAGCAGGATCGCCGGGTGGTCCGGCGAGCCGAAGGCCTCGGCGCACACCTGTGCGTCGCCGGCCGGGATCATCCGCTCGGTCATCGTCCGCTCCCTTGAACTATGGAAAAGATAGCGAGTACTATTCTTTCCATAGTTTCAGAGGAGGCGCAAGTGACCCGGACTTACGGCGAGGGCTGTCCCATCGCCCTCTCGCTCGACATCGTCGGCGAGCGCTGGGCCCTGCTCGTCGTTCGTGAGCTGCGGCTCGGCCCGCGTCGCTACACCGATCTGCAGCAGGCGCTGCCCGGCATCACGCCGGCGGTGCTGTCGAAGCGGCTCAAGGAGCTGGAGGAGTACGGCGTGCTGCGCCGCCGCGAGCTGCAGCCGCCGGCCGCCGGCCGAGCGTACGAGCTGACGGAGTGGGGCGCCGGGCTGGAGCCGGTGTTCCAGGCGCTGGCCCGCTGGGGCGTCCGGTCGCCGGTGCTACCGCTGACCGGCGAGGTCAGCGCCGACTCCGTCATGCTCGGCCTGCGCACCTTCTTCGACGGCGACGGCGGGCCGCGCGAGCCGTGGACGGCGAGCTACGAGATCACGCTGGACCGCGACGTCTACCGGCTGCGGGTCGAGGACGGCCGGCTGACCGAGCTGGCCCGCGGCACCGCGGCCGCCGCGCCCGACGTCGTCGTCCGGACGACGAAGGCGGCCTGGCAGGCGGTGCTCGACGGCGAGGAGCCGCTGGCCGACGCCGTCGCCGCCGGCCGGCTGACGGTGACCGGCGACCACGACGCGCTGCGGCGGCTGGCCGACGCTCCGCGGAAGATCAGGCCGACGCCGGCTCCAGCCGGATGACCACCGACTTCGACGCCGGCGTGTTGCTGACCTCGGCGGTGTGGTCCAGCGGTACCAGCACGTTGGTCTCCGGGAAGTACGCGGCCGCGCAGCCCGGCGCCGTCGGGTAGGACACCACCCGGAACGACGCCGCGCGGCGGTCGCCGTCGGTCCACTCGCTGACGAGGTCGACCATGGCGCCGTCGGCGATACCGAGCTCGGCGAGGTCGGCCGGGTTCACGAACACCACCCGGCGGCCGTCGCGGATGCCGCGGTAGCGGTCGTCGAGGCCGTAGATGGTGGTGTTGAACTGGTCGTGCGAGCGGACCGTCTGCAGGATCAGCCGGCCCGGCGGCACCCGCAGCACCTCCAGCTCGTTGACGCTGAACTGTGCCTTGCCGCTGGCCGTCGGGAAGGACCGGGAGTCGCGCGGCGGGTGCGGCAGCACGAATCCGCCGGGGACGGCGACGCGCGCCTCGTAGTCGTCGAACCCCGGGATCACGCGGGCGATCCGCGACCGCACCGTCGCGTAGTCGGCCGCGAATGACACCCACGGGACCGGGCCGGAGTCGCCGAACACCCGCCGGGCCAGCCCGGTGACGATCGCCACCTCGCTGCGCAGCTGGTCAGACGCGGGCTTCAGCGTGCCGCGCGACGCGTGCACCGCGCTCATCGAGTCCTCGACGGTGACGAACTGCTCGCCGCCGGCCTGGACGTCGCGCTCGGTCCGGCCCAGGCACGGCAGGATGAGCGAGCGCCGTCCGGGCAGCGTGTGCGACCGGTTCAGCTTGGTCGACACGTGCACCGTCAGCGGCACCGACTGCAGCGCGGCCGCCGTCAGCTCGCTGTCGGGCGTGGCCGCGGCGAAGTTGCCGCCCATGGCCATGAACACCTCGACCCGGCCGTCGCGCATCGCCCGGATGGAGTCGACGGTGTCGTGGCCGGGCCGCCGCGGCGCGGTGATGCCGAACTCGGTCTCGAGCGCGTCGAGGAACGTGGCCGGCGGCTTCTCCCAGATGCCCATCGTGCGGTCGCCCTGCACGTTGCTGTGCCCGCGGACGGGGCACGCGCCGGCGCCCGGGCGGCCGATGTTGCCGCGCAGCAGCAGGAAGTTGACGATCTCGCGGATGGTCGGGACGGCCTTCTTGTGCTGCGTCAGGCCCATCGCCCAGCAGACGATGACGCTCTCGGCTCGCTGCACCTCGGCGACGAACGCCTCCAGGCCCTGTTTCGGCAGGCCGGTCGCCGCCGCGACGTCGTCCCAGTCCAGCTTCTGCCAGGCCACGGCGGCGTCGTCGTAGCCGGTCGTGTACTCGTCGACGAACGCGTGGTCGACGGCGCCGGCGTCGACCAGCAGGCGGTTGACCGCCTGGAAGAACGCGAGGTCGCCACCGAGCCGGACCTGCAGGAACAGGTCGGACAGCAGCGTGCCGCGGCCGACGACGCCGCGCACCTTCTGCGGGTTCTTGAACGTGTGCAGGCCGGCCTCGGGCAGCGGGTTGATCGCGACGATGCGGGCGCCGCGCCGCTTGGCCTCCTCGAGCGACGTGAGCATGCGCGGGTGGTTGGTGCCCGGGTTCTGCCCGACGATGACGATGAGGTCGGCGTGGTCGGTGATGTCGGTGAGCGAGACGCTGCCCTTGCCGACGCCGATCGTCTCGGACAGCGCCGCGCCGGACGACTCGTGACACATGTTGGAGCAGTCGGGCAGGTTGTTCGTGCCGAGCGTGCGGGCGAACAGCTGGTAGAGGAACGCGGCCTCGTTGCTGGTGCGCCCGGACGTGTAGAAGACGGCGTCGTCGGGGCTGTCGAGGCCGGTGAGCGCGTCGGCGACGATGCCGAACGCGGCGTCCCAGCCGATCGGCCGGTAGTGGGCGTCGCCGGCGTCGCGCAGCATCGGCTGGGTCAGCCGGCCCTGCTGGCCCAGCCAGTGGTCGGAGTGCCTGGCCAGCTCGGCGATGGGGTGCGCGGCGAAGAACGCGGCGTCGACCCGGCGGACCGTGCTCTCCTCGGCGACCGCCTTCGCGCCGTTCTCGCAGAACTCCACCAGGTGCGGCTTGCCCGGCTCGGGCCAGGCACACCCGGGGCAGTCGAAGCCGCGCTGCTGGTTGACCAGCCGCAGCGTCTTCACGCCGCGGCGGACGCCGGCCTGCTCGAGCACCGAGGCCAGCCCGTGCACGACGCCGGGGAGCCCGGCCGCGCTCTTGGCCGGCGGGCCGACCCGGAGTCCGGCCTCGTCGTGGTCGTCGTTGGGCGCCGGTGTGGTCATGAACCGACGGTAGCGCTCGGCGCCCGCCGGTGGGCAGCCCGCAGCGCCCTCGTGACCCGGCCGGCGCCGGTGCGGATGGCCCGCTCGATGTCCCAGCGCCGGGCCTGGAACTCCGGCGACGGCAGCGAGACCGCGACCGAGCCGATGACCTCGCCGCCGGGGGAGCGCACCGGCGCCGCCATGCACGACAGCCCGGCCTGCAGCTCGCCGATCTCGAGCGCGACGTTGGCCTCGCGCACGTGCGACAGATGCCGTTCCAGCTGGTCGGGCTGGACGATCGTGGAGCGCGTCAGGCCGGCCATGCCGGCTTGGTCGAGATAGCCGTGCAGCTGGTCGCGGTCCATGCCGGCCAGCATGACCTTGCCGAACGCCGTGGCGTGCGCGGACTCGTCGAACCCGACGTCGAGCAGCTGCACCCGGCGGCGGCGCTGGGAGTCGGCGACGTGCGCGATGACGATGCCGGCCTCGCGGAACACCGCGTAGTAGGCGGCGGCGTCGGCCTCGTGGTGCAGCGCCCGAACCGCCGCCGCGACGTCATCCTCGACGGCCAGCTGACGGTGCAGCGCGCGGTCCAGCCGGCGCACGCCGTAGCCGAGCGCGTAGCGGTGCTCGCTGGCGAGGTGGACGACGTAACCGCTGTCGATCAGGGTGCTGAGCAGGTGGTAGGTGGTCGGGAGGGCGAGCCCCAGCTCGCCGGCGATGTCGCGGGCCGTGACGCCCCGCGGGTCGGAGGCCACCACCTCGAGGACCCGCAGCGCCTTCGCCACCGAGGCGATGGTTCCCGGTGAGGACCGCACCATTGCCTGTCCCATTCACCCAGCCTAACGGCCATATCGCGTGCTGAGGAGACCGCGGCAGAACCCGGCGTTCCCCTCGATGCTGATCCGGGTGGTGCGGGCCAGCCGCAGCCGTAGCGGCAGCGCATCGGCCGGGATCGGCGCACCCTCGTCGTCGACCAGCAGCGGCGCGTCGTCGCCGTCCGGAAGACCCAGCCGGGACCGCCGCCGGCGCAGCCGGGTGACGTCGCCGGCGTCGCCCAGCCGCGCGGCGGCGAGGTCGGTGCCGGCGCTCGCCAGCCGCGACGCGACCCGCTCCTGTTCCGCGGCGTGCGCCTTGCGCCAGAAGGTGACCCGCAGCTCCTGCAGCTCCCCGTCGGCCATGACATTCGAAGGTGGGTCTGGGCGATGCTGTCCTGGACCATTCTGCTGATCTGCTCCCTGCACCGACGACTCGAAGGGACCTCCGGCCCCCTCTCGCCGGTCGGTCTCGCCCGGCCCCACCTGGCCCTCGAACGCGGCGGCGAACCCGTCGCCGACGGCCACCCCGCCGTTGATCTCGTCCGCCGCGAAATGGTCCTCCAGCCGCACGTCGACTGCGTCGACGCCGGGCACCGCGCGGGCGGCCTCGTAGGCGTCGGCGACCATCAAGTAGGCGAAGTTCGGCGCGCAGAAGTACGTCGGCAGCCGCAGCCTGATGTGGGCGACGCCGTCCTCGACGCTCACCGCCGAGACGAAGCCGAGCTCGGTCACCGGCTCGTCCAGCTCCGGGTCGACGACGGTGTCCAGCGCGCGCCAGACCGCCGGCTCCGGGCCGGCGGCGATGTGACCGCCGGCCCGGGCGGCGTCGGCGGCCGCCGGGGGGCTGGCAGCACGCGACGCGGTGGTGGTGTTCACGGCGCGACCGGGGCGACCGGCGCCGGTTCGGAACCGATCGCCTCGTCCGACTCCACGGCGTCGGGCAGCCGCAGCTCGGCTGGGACGTCGATGTCGTAGAGCCGGGCGGCGTTCAGGCCGAGGATCTTCTTCTTGATCTCCGGGGTCAGCATGCCGTACTCGGACTGCAGGTCGTCGGGGATCTGGAAGTCGACGAACCGCTCGATCAGCCACCTCGGCGTCCAGATGGCGTAGTCGCTGGCGAACGTGATGCGGTCGGCGCCGATCCAGTAGAGCAGCTCGCCCAGCACCTGGGCGAAGTACCGCGGCCGCGAGTGGATGAACGGCATCGCGACCGCCAGCCCGCCGTACACGTTCGGCTCCTGCGTGGCGATCCAGCAGAAGTCCTCCAGCCGCGGCAGCCCGCAGTGCTCGACGATGAACCGCAGCTCCGGGAAGGCCGAGGCGACGTCGTCCACGTCGGCGACGTCGAACGCGTCGCGGTTGAGCGGGTAGATCGTCGGGCCCTTGTGCACGTGGATGTTGCGGATGCCCAGCTGCTGGCAGCGTTCGAGGTACCGGTACGACCACGGGTCGGACAGCTTCCAGCCCTTCGAGTCGCCCTTCCACTCGGCGGTGTAGAGCTTGACGCCCTGGAGCTGCCAGCGCTCGGCCAGCTGCTCCAGCCGGGCCAGTCCGGCCTCGCCGTCGCGCGGGTCCCACGAGCCGTTGACGATGAACCGGCCCGGGTGCCGTTCGGCCAGCGCGCCGTCCTGCTCGGTGGTGTTGAACCCGTTGACGAAGAAGTCGGTGAGGTAGGTCGGCTGGAAGATCGCCTTGTCGACGTAGCCCTCGTCGAACAGGTCGTGCATCACCTGGTCCTCGGTCTGGCGCTGGAAGTGCTCCAGCGACCACACCTGGTCCTCGGGGCTGAGGTTGCGGTGGTAGTCGTAGAAGCAGTTGAGGAAGCCCTCGCCGTACCGGTTGGCCTGGTTGGCCGGGGTGCCGTCCCAGAAGTGGATGTGGCTGTCGACGACGAAGTAGTCGTGGCCGTCCTTGCTGTACATGCCTGTCTCCTCACAGCGCCGGGACGAGGATGGCCCGGCCGCCGGGGACCAGGCCGTTGTCGAGGTCCGACAGCGCTCGCAGTACGTCGTCGAACGCGTAGAGCTTTGTGTGCAGCCTGACCTTCCCCCGGGCGGCCAGCACCATCAGTTCGTCGAGGTCGTTGTAGGAGCCGACGAGGTTGCCGATCACGTTGATCTCCCGCGAGATCAGCTCGATCGTCGGGACGTCGACGTGCCCGCCGTAGCCGATGACGAAGTACGAGCCGGCCCGCCGGGTCATCGCGACGCCGGCGGCCTCCGTGCCCTTCTCGCCGACGAAGTCGAACACGACGTGGGCGCCGCCGCCGGTGAGCTCGAGCACCTCGGCGACGTGGTCGCCGCCGGATCGGACGGTGTGGTGCGCGCCCAGCGCGGCGGCCAGCTCCAGAGCCTCCGGCGACAGGTCGACGACGGTGACCTCGGCCGCCGTCGTGGCGAGCAGCGTCTGCAGCCCGATGTGGCCGAGCCCGCCCGCGCCGACGACGACGGCGTGCGTGCCCGGGTGCAGCAGCGGCCACGCCTTGCGCACCGCGTGGTACGCCGTCAGGCCCGCGTCGGCCAGCGCCGCGACGTCGCGCGGCGCCAGGCTCGCGTCCAGCCGCACCACCGACCGGGCGCCGGTGAGCAGCAGCTCGGCCATGCCGCCGTCGCAGTCGATGCCGGGGAAGCGCGAGCTCTCGCAGTGCACGTCGTCGCCGCCGCGGCAGGCGCGGCACAGCCCGCAGGTGACCAGCGGGTGCAGGATGACGCGGTCGCCCGCGCTGACGTTGGTGACGGCGGGCCCGATGTCCACGACGGTGCCGGCGTTCTCGTGCCCGATCGTGTAGGGCAGCGCGACACCGCTCTTCTCCGCCCACTGGCCCTCGACGATGTGCAGGTCGGTGCGGCAGACGCCGGCCGCGTCGACCCGGACCAGCACGTCGAACGGCTCGCTCGGCGCCGGCTCGGGCACGTCGTCGATCGATGGCTCCTTGCCGTATCCGTGGACGCGGACCGCTCGCATCGGCACCCTCTCCCTCGTCGCTGCGTTGCGCCGGTGCCAGGCAATCTGCCGTCTCCGGCGTCAGATTGGGAACGGTGCTTATCGGATGGCGATAAGTGGGTAAGAAAGAGGGGGACGGGGGCCGACTCCGGACCTTACGGTGGTGTCATGGGCCAGATGACGACGCGACGGCCGGTCCTCCGGTTGCGGCCAGGCCGGTCGGCCGAGCGCCCCGACACGCTGGCGGTCGAGGAGCCGCTGCTGGTCCGCGTCAGCGACCACATCCTCACGTCGACCATGCGCACCCCCGGGCACGACTTCGACCTCATCGCCGGCTGGCTCAACGCCGAGGGCGCCATCGGCGACCGCACCGACGTCGCCGGCATGAAGGAGTGCGTCGACGAGCCGAACACCATCGAGGTGACCCTCGCCCACGGCGTCGAGCCACCGCGCCCCCGGGCGTTCGAGACCACCAGCGCCTGCGGCGTCTGCGGCGCCGACCGCGTGGTCGACGTCCGCGCCTCGCTGCGCTGGCGGCTCACCGACGACCCCACCCGTGTCGACGTCGCGGTCCTGTCCGCGCTGCCCGACCGCATGCGCGGCGAGCAGCGGGTGTTCGACCGCACAGGTGGCCTGCACGCGGCCGGCCTGTTCACCGCCACCGGCACGGTGGTGACGGTCCGCGAGGACGTCGGCCGCCACAACGCGGTCGACAAGGTCATCGGCTCGGCGCTGATGGCCGGGCTGCTGCCGCTGGCGGGGCACGTGCTGCAGGTCAGCGGCCGGGCGTCGTTCGAGCTGGTCCAGAAGGCGGCCGCTGCCGGCATCCCCGTCCTGGCCGCCGTCTCGGCACCGTCCAGCCTCGCCGTCGACCTCGCCGACGAGTGCGGCCTCACCCTGGTGGGCTTCGTCCGCGGCGGCGGCATGAACGTCTACACCCACGCCGACCGCGTCCGCGTCGCCGTCTGAGCCCGCACGTGGCGGAGACGCACTTCGACGACTGGGTGGCGCTGCGGTACGAGCGGCTGTGGCCCGAGCTGTTCGAGCCCGGGGCGATCGAGCCGGTCGTCGACGTGCTGGCCGGCCTGGCCGGCGACGGCCCGGCGCTGGAGCTCGGCGTCGGGACCGGGCGCATCGCGCTGCCCCTGAGCCGCCGCGGCGTCGACGTGCACGGCGTCGAGCTGTCGCCCGCCATGGTCGAGCGGCTGCGCGCGCAGCCCGGCGCGGACGCCGTCGGCGTCACGGTCGGCGACTTCGCCCGCGTGACGACGGGTCGCACGTTCGCGCTGGTCTACCTGCTGCGCAACACGATCACCAACCTGACCACGCAGGACGAGCAGGTCGAGTGCTTCCGCACCGCGGCCGCGCACTTGGCGCCCGGCGGCCGGTTCGTGGTCGAGAACTACGTGCCCGAGCTGCGCCGGTTGCCGCCGGGCGAGACCATCCATGTGTTCGCCCGGACGCCGGACCACCTCGGCTTCGAGGAGTACGGCGACCATGTCGCCCAGGTCGCGGTCTCGCACCACTACTGGACCGTCGACGGCGAGCTGCGGACGTTCTCGTCGCCGCACCGCTACGTCTGGCCGTCGGAGCTGGACCTCATGGCCCGGCTGGCCGGCCTGACGCTGTCGGATCGGTGGAGCGACTGGCAGCGCACCCCGTTCACCGGCGACAGCCGCGCCCATGTCTCCGTCTGGGCCAAGCCCAGCGGTCAGGGGACCCGGTCGCGCAGCTTGCCGCTGATCAGATGAGACGACGCTTCTCGGCGTGGCCGGACACCAGGTCAGCGAGGTATGTCGCGGGTTCGCGCAACGAGGGTGGCACGGCCGACTCGCGCGCCGCTCGATCGAAGGCCGCGGGAACGGTGTCGTGCAGGTGCTCGAACCTGCTGAGAGCCTCGTCGGCGGCGATGCCGAGCTTCCCGGCGACCTGGATCCAGTCCTTGCGCGACACCAGGTCCAGCTCCCAGGTGTCGCCGATCTTCATGGCGGACCGGTGACCGTAGCGGTCGCCGTACGGCAGCACGGTGGCGACGTCGTAGAGCGGGCCGAGCTGTGCCCGCGACCCCGCGCCGAGCAGCAGGGAGTAGTTCTTGGCGTGCGCGTCGGTGGCACCGATGAGCACGTTGAAGACGAGTGCGTCGAAGAACCGGCGTGCGCTGGCCTGCCGATCGGCGGCTGCGAGGCTCCGGAACAGCTTGGCGATGTCTGCGACACCCGGCCCGCCGTCGCTCTGGTACTTCCGGCTCGGGTGCACTGCCAGTGCCTGGCACAGATCCTCTTGGTGCAGCCGCACCCAGCGTCCGTCCGCCCGCGTCCGGTCGTAGCGATGGGACACCAGGACCTCGAGGTCACCGCTGGTGATGAGCTCGGTCTCGGCCGCTGGGAGCCCGCTCAGGCGAGCCGCCCGCAGGCACAAGTGCTCGTTCAGGTGATGGTGGCGGAGCCCGGGGATCGACGGCTTGAGGATATGAGTGGTGGGTGTGGAGTCGGCCGGGATGCCCCAGTGGCCGTCCGGGCCACGGAACAGTGCGACCTTGGTCTGCGCACCCGCGAGGCTCCAGCGACCGGTGTCGCGGCCGGGATTCCAGTCGGCCGGATGCTCGGCGAGGCCGGCCAGGACGGCGTGAGCGTCGTCGTCGGTCAGCCACCGGATGTCGCCCTGTCCAGTGGCCGCGTCTGTAGACGCCGTGCCTTCCGGGAGCACCTGCACGGAGCCAGCCGCATCCATGCCGACGTGGGCGAGGAGCGCGAAGGGGTTGCGCGGTGACACGCCGTACTCGCGCCCCCACCGCTCGAGGGTGGGCTCGCTGTCCGGCAGCAGGCCGGCGAGATAGGCGCCGACCGCCTTGGGTGGATGGCTGGATCGGCCGATGGGCATCGACAGGGACAGCGGGATCGCCGCAGGCGACGCGTAGTCGTCGTGGTAGGAGAAGCCGAGGCGGCCGTTCCCGTTCTGGACCAGTGTGCCGACCGGTGTGCCGTCGAGGTAGACGGCCAGTCGTCGATCAGCCATGGTCAGGCCCCTCCACCAGGCCGCCGAGCACCTGGCCGAACGGATCGTCGTCGGCCGTCGGCCCGCCGTCAGCGTCGGAGACCTCGACGGCGACTCCGGCCGCCGCGAGTGCGTCGAGGACGAGTTGCGCCTCTAGCCGGGGGTGGCCGCGCTCCAGCCGGACCACCCAGTCGCGGGAGATGCCGACCACCTGGGCCAGTTCGGCCTGGGTCATGCCGCGGCGGCGCCGGGCCTCGCGGGCCACGGCGCCCAGGTCGCGAACGGTGCGGGCTCGCATGGCACGCCTCCTCTGATGTGGTCGTTCGGCAACATTAGCAGATGTCGTCGAACGACAACATCGTGCGATGTGGTCGAACGGCCACATCGAGCGGGATCGGCGGTCAGCTCGCGGGGACCCAGTAGCGCAGCTTGCCGTGCCGCTCGTCCTCGAAGACGCCGTCTGCGGCCTCGATGACCTTGCGGGACGCGACGTTGTCGACGTCGCAGGTGACGAGGACGGGGTCGATGCCCAGCTTGGCCGTCCAGGGCATCGCCTGCTGCAGCATCGCGGTCGCGTGGCCGCGGCGCCGCGCCGACGGGCGGACGTCGTAGCCGATGTGGCCGCCGTAGTCGCGCAGCCACGGGGTCAGGTGGTGCCGGATCGACAGCCGGCCGAGGAAGAGTGGGCCGTCGACGTACCAGAGGTGGGTCGAGGGGACCATGCCGCGCGAGCGCGGGGCGTCGTCGCGCTCGTCGTCGATCTGCCGGCGGACGTAGGCGGCGAACCCCTCGGGCCGGACCATGTCGGCGAGCTGCAGGTCGTCGGCCCAGCGCGGCTCGTAACCGGGCTCGCCGACGGCCTCGAGCCACGATTCGTGGACCTCGACTGTGGGGCGAACCAGTTCCGGCACGAGACCTATCGTGCCCGGTTACCAGCCGGTCATTCGCCCCGAACCGCGGAATCGGGCCGATTCACAGCGTCCCTGGGGACGGGACCGGCCGCTCCGCCCTGCGCGGGCGGAGCGGCCGGCACCAGGACTACCGCTGGACGCGGAAGACGAACCGCGCCTGCTCCGGCAGGTGGTTCGGGTCGCCGTCGTAGTACGCGACGACGCTGTACGGGCCGGCCTTGAGGTCGGCGCCGGTCTCGCAGCTCGCCGTGCCGTCCTCGACGACCGCGACGCACAGCGTCGTGCCGCGCGAGGTGAACCGCACCTCGCCGGTCGCCGCCCGCGACAGGGTCGCCGTCAGCACCGCGGGCTCACCGGACGGGACGGGGTCGGCCTCCGCGGCCGCCGCGAAGCCGGCCGACGCCCGCCGGACCGTCACCCGCGCGGTGCGGGTGGACGGCGCGTACTCGGCGTCGCCGGAGTACTCGGCGGACACCTGGTGCGTGCCCGCGTCCAGGACGCCCAGCGCGCAGCTCGCCGCGCCGCCCGACACCGTCGCCGTGCACTGCGCCCCGCCGGCCGTGCCGAACGTGATCGTCCCGGTCGCGTCGGCCGGCGACACGGTCGCCGACACCTGCACGGGCGTCCCGTACGTCGCCGTCACCGCCGGCACGGTGACCTCGGCCGGCGTCGAGCCGACGCCCGCGGCGGTGGTGAACTCCCAGATCGGCGACCTGGCGTAGAAGCCGTCCGCGTCGGTCGCCTGGGCGTACCACTGGTAGGTGGTGTTCGGCGCCAGGCCCTCGACGTCGACGGTCGCGCGCGAGCCGGAGGCGACGTCCGCCGCCAGGCCGATCCGCGCGTCGCCCCAGGCGCTGACGCCGACGCGGTCGGTCGCGATGCTGCGCGTGGGCGTGTCCAGCTGCAGCGGCGTGGTGAAGTTCTCCGCCGCCGGGTCGCCGAACGCGCTGTCCGCCTCGGGCGTGAGCACCGAGAACGAGTCGTGCGTCATCGTGCCCTCGACGGTGTCGAAGTCGATGGTCCGCATCCAGCCACCGCCGGCGGTCGGCAGCTCCTGGGTGTCGTAGAGGACCTCGACCACGACCCGGCCGTCCTCGAGGTGCTTGATGTTGTACGCCGTGTTGTGGATGTGGCCGCACAGCACCAGGTCGACGTTCTCGTTCGGCACGACGACCTCGTCGAAGATCCGCTGGCCGGGACCGGTGAAGACACCGCCGCCGCCGATGTACCAGTGCGTCGCGATGATCACGTTGTGGTCCGGGTGGTCCTGGATCACCTCGTTCGCCCAGGCGATCTCGGCGTCGTCCAGCGTCCAGACGAGGTACATGACGAGGAAGTCGGCGCCGGGCGTCGACAGCAGGTCGTAGTGCTGGACGTTGTCGGCCACCGTGCCGCCGTACCAGGGGTTGTCCTCGTAGCGGTCCGCGCCGAAGTGCTGGCGGTAGGGCCCGTACTCGCCGCCGCCGACGTCGTCGTGGTTGCCCGGCACCAGGCCGTACGGGAAGCGGGCGTCGTCCCAGGTCGCCATGATGTCCGACGCCCGCGACCACTCGATGGCGGCGTTGGGGGTCTGGACGATGTCGCCGGTGTGGACGCCGTAGCCGAGGTCCTTCGCCGCCCGGTTGGTGACGACCCAGTCGACCATCTTCTGGTAGGTCTCGGGCTCCTTGTTGGAGTACCACTGGGTGTCGCTCATCCACGCGAACGAGACGACGTCGTCATCGTCGATGACGGCCGCGCCGGCGTCCTGGATCAGCACCTGGGCCACGCCGTCGCGGACGGTCTCGTCGGCCCGCGCCTCGCCGCTCAGTGTCACGGCCTCGCCGCCGTCGCCGTCGGCGAGCAGCTGCCAGGACCGCGTGGTGTGGTTCCACACCGACAGCTCCGCGCGGTGCCCCTTCGGGACCTCGCCGGACCACTCGACGGTGAACCGGGACGCGCCGACGTCCGAGGGGACGGCGACCTCGAACTGCTGGAACGGGTAGGCGCCCTCGGCGCTGGTCGTCACGGACTCGCCGTCCGCCTCGTCGACGGCGTCCGCGTCGGCCGCCGGGTCGCCGGTGCCGCGGCCCGGCTCGGCGTTGGTGGACGAGCCCTCGCGGACGACGGCGGCGCCGTCCGCCTCGTAGCCGCGCTTGAACTCGACGTCCAGGACGTCGCCCTTCGGGTCGGTCGCGGTGACGGACAGTTCGGTGGCGGCCGGCACGTCGGTCGCGCCGTCGGCGGGCGACGGGCCGGCCGGGGCGTCCGGCTGGTTGCCCGCGGTGCTGAACGTGACCGTCTTCGTGCTGGTGTTCAGCAGCCCGTCGGCGGCGGTGGCGACCAGCGTGTGCTCGCCGTCGTTCACCGTCTCGGGGTCGATGACGGCGCCGTTCTCGATCGGCTCGCCGTCCAGCTCCAGCTCCAGCGAGTCGACGCCGGCCGGGTCGTCGGCCACCACGTCGACGGTGACGGTGACGCCGTCGTAGGTCTCGCCGTCCAGCGGCGAGCGCACGGTGATCTCCGGACCGGTGGCGTCGACGCTGAACTCGACCGTCTCGGTCTCCGTCGCGCCGCCTTCCGCCGCCGCGGTGACCTCGAGCGTGTGCGTCCCCGTCGGGACCTCGGTGAGCTGGGCGTCGAACGTGCCGTCGACCCGGCCGAGCGACACCGGGCCGCCGCCGTCGAGCCGGTACGTCACCTCCGCCGGCGCGCTGACGACACCGGTCAGCGCGACCGTGCCGCCGCCGATCTGCTCACCGGCGCGCGGCGACAGCAGCGTCACCACCGAGTCCTCGTCCTCGAAGGCGGCGTCGGCGGAGACCGCGACCTGCTCGGCGGTCAGCGCCTGGCTGTAGACCCGCGAGGTCTCCACCGAGGACAGGCTGTACGACTGGACGGCGCCGTTGCCGGCGGCGTCGGCGCCGACGACCCAGTTCTGCGCGTGCGCCGGCGGCAGCCGCAGCGCGCCGGTCGCGGCGATCTGCGACGCGACCTGGCCGTTGACGTACAGGAACAGCGTGGAGCCGTCCCACACCGCCATCGCGTGGTACCAGCGGCCCGGCTCCAGCCGGGCGTTGATCCGCTTGTAGGCGCCGCCGATGTGCGCCCACACCTCCATCACGCCGCCGCCGACGTCGATCGCAACGCCGCCGCCCTCCGCGTCGGAGCAGATGTTGCCGTGCTGGTCAGGGCTGTTGCCGTTGAACCGGAAGACGCACTCCACGCTGAACGACGTGGTCAGCTTGCTCCACTGCGCGGTGAACGGGTAGACCAGCGCGTCGTCGCCGTCGAACGTCGCGACCGTGCCGGGCACCCCCGGGTCGGTGCCGTAGACCGGCGCGCCGACCGTGCGTGCGGGCAGGTTCTGGGTGTGCTCGACTGGGGTGCCGTCCTCGAAGTCGACGTCGAGGACGTCCGCCTCCGGCACGACGACCGGCGCGGCCGTGGTCACCGGGCCCGAGACCGTCACGTCCTGGGTGGCCTGGCCGGGCGGCACGAACAGGCCGGCCAGCAGCAGGCCGAGCCCGGCGACGGCCGCCGTGGTCCGGCGCCGTCGATGATGATGGGGATGCGATCTCACGGGTGTGCGCTCCTCAGCTCTGCGGATGGGTCGTGCTGACGCGCTCGGCGGACGGCTTCGGCCTCCGGCGGCGTGCTCGAAGTGTCACGACGACGGCAACGGCGGCCAGCGCGGCGAGGACGACGGCCACCTGTGGCAACGCCTGCCGGGCGAGGCCGGCGCCGCCAGCGGCCGCGGGCGCGGCGTCCGGGTCGAACGTCCACTCGGCCGTGTCGTCGGCCAGCGTGTAGACGTGCCCCTGGTCGCCGGAGCCGGTCGCGAGCGTGCGGTACGACTCGTGCAGGTCGGTCAGCGTCGAGATCGACACCTCGGCGGTCCGCACCGGGCCGGCGCAGGCGAAGGAGAGCTCGGCGCCGTCGTCGCCGAGCCCGTCGAACGCCCCGGCGGTGCCGACGCAGTCCTGGCCGGCGGCGCTCACCCTGATGTGGCGCAGCAGGTAGTCGGCGAACTCAGGGGCAGCGACGAGCGCGTCGATGTCGGTCGGGTCCGACTCCTCCGGCACCAGCGCGCCGTCCTGGTAGACGAACGTCCGGCCCGACTCGACCACCTGCAGTTCGATCGCCAGCGCCGACAGGTCGTCGACGGCCGCCTGCCAGGTGACCTGGACGGTCTCGCCGTCGGCGCTGATCAGAGCGGTCTGGGGATCGCCGAACGGATGCGCCTGCGCGACGCCGCCCGTCAGGGTCGTCAGCGGGACCGCGGCGGCCACGGCCAGGAGGACGGCGCCGGCACGCAGGCGGCGACCTGGTGCCACGGTCCGGCCTCCCGCGGGGTCCTGGGGCGGCCCGGCGGTCCCGGGCTGCCATCAGGTGCCGAGCCTGGCGGCCGTCGTCGACCCGCGCTGGGCGGCCAGGTGACCAGGCTCGGTCGGCGCGGTGAACTATTGGGACGATTCAGGTCCCACCGGACGGGTCAGTCGGCGCGCTTCACCGCGACGAGCAGGCCATCGCCGACCGGGAGCAGCGCCGGCACCAGGTGGTCGTCCTCGCGGACGAGGCGGACCAGTTCGCGGATCGCGACCGTCTCGGGGTCGCGCTGGGCGGAGTCGGCGACGCGGTCGTGCCAGAGCGCGTTGTCGAAGGCCACCACGCCGCCCGGGCGCAGCAGCCGCAGCGCCTGCTGCAGGTAGTCGCTGTACTCGGTCTTGTCGCCGTCGCAGAAGACGAGGTCGTAGGCGCCGTCGGTGAGCCGGGGCAGCACCTCGAGGGCCGCGCCGGCGATGAGGCGGGTGCGGTTGGCCGGCACGCTCGCCTCGCTGAACGCCTCGCGAGCCAGCCGCTGGTGTTCGGACTCGATGTCGACGCTGGTGAGGACGCCGTCGAGGCGCATGCCCGACAGCAGGTAGAGGCCCGAGACGCCGCAGCCGGTGCCGACCTCGACGACGGTGCGGGCGTCGAGCGCGGCGGCCAGCACGCGCAGCGCGGCCCCGGCGCCCGAGCCGACGGGGACGGCGCCGACCTCGGCGGCGCGCTGCCTGGCCCGCCCGACGATGTGGTCCTCGTCGAGGTAGGCCTCCGCGTAGGCCCACGACTCCGGTGTGATCGCGGTGCTACCCGTGGAAATGACGGCCTCCTGGTCAGGAACATGCAGCCTGGCGCGCGAACTGTGTCAGTCCCGAGCTTAGGCCGTCAAGCATCCGCATCGTGGGATCCGGAACCCCATCGGCGTCCCGGATCGTTCTGGAGGACAGGGAACGTCGGGAATAGATGGGGGGCTTCCCTGATTGGCCACGAAAGGGGCAATGGGTGACCATGGACCTAGTGCTCGTGCCTGCGAGCCGTGTCGAGGAAGGATCCCGGGTGGCCGACGTTGAGACCTGGACGCCGCCGAGCTGGGAAGAGATCGTCCGCGAGCACTCGGGACGCGTCTACCGGCTGGCGTACCGTCTGACCGGGAACGCGCACGACGCCGAAGACCTCACTCAGGACGTCTTCGTCCGCGTCTTCCGCTCGCTGTCGTCCTACACGCCCGGCACGTTCGAGGGCTGGCTGCACCGCATCACGACGAACCTGTTCCTCGACTCCGTCCGCCGCAAGCAGCGCATCCGGTTCGACGCCCTGGCCGACGACGCCGCCGAACGGCTGCACGGCCGCGAGCCCACGCCCGAGCGCGTCATCACCGACAACATGCTGGAAGCCGACATCCAGCGTGCCCTCGAGGCGCTGCCGCCCGACTTCCGCGCGGCCGTCGTGCTGTGCGACATCGAGGGCCTGTCCTACGAGGAGATCGCGGCCACGCTGGGCATCAAGCTCGGTACCGTCCGCAGCCGCATCCACCGTGGCCGCGCCCAGCTGCGGGCCGCGCTCGACCACCGTGCGCCCGACGACGCCAGTGCGCTCGTCGTCGACGACCACCAGGCCGAGGCGCCGCGTGAACCCGGAGATTCCGCATGAGACACCTCGACGAGCGGATCAGCGATCTCGTCGATGACCGCCTCGAACACGACGAGCGCGACCGCGCCCTGGTCCACCTGACGGTCTGCGAGCACTGCCGCGAGGCCGTCGACGTCGAGCGCGACGCCCGCAACGCGCTGCGCTCGCTGCCTGACGTCGCGCCGTCGGACAAGCTGGTCGCCAGCCTGCTGGCGCTGGCCGAGCCCGGCGAGCCGCTGCCGCCCGTTCCGTCCAGGTCGGCCGTCACGCCGGCCCCGGTCGCCGGCTGGCGCCCGCGCGACTCCCGGCCGCCGTCCGGCCCGTCCGGCTCCCGTCCGAGTGGTCGTTCCGGCCGCCGCGTCCGCGCCGTGCGGGTGGTCGCGCTGGGCATGTGTACCACCGGCGCCATGCTCATCCTGCTGGCCTCGCTCGGCGGCACCGGCGCGAACTCGCCCGGCACGCCCGACACCCCGGTGAGCGTGGTGCCGCCGCTCGAGGAGTTCACCGTCGAGCACGCCCGCTCCACCGGCGGGCTGCCGTTCGCCGAGCCGGCCTCGCTGCTCGTCACCACCGACCGGTCCACTGGAGACGGCTGGTGATCTTGGGCAACCGCGTCGGGCACGGCAGGACCGGCGGGTTGGCCGCCTTGGTCGTGCCGGTCCTGGCCATGCCCCTGCTCATGGGCGCGCTTGCGGTCTTCGTGCAGGCGGTCCCCGCCTCGTCGCGCGACCTCGGCGACGACCCGCGGGCGGTCCAACTGCTGCGGCAGTCCGCCGCGGCGGGCGAGCACGTCTCCTACACCGGCACGCAGTACGTCTCCACCTGGTCCGCGCTGACCCAGTCGGCCGCGTCGACCAGCGCCGTCGTCCAGGTGCAGCACGCCGCCGGCGGCCAGACGTCGATCCGCCTGCACGACCGCCAGTCGGCCATCCTCGACGGCCGCACCGCGTCGCGGTGGCTGGCCGGCGAGGACCCCGCCGACCTCCTGCTCGGTGCGTACACCGTCCGGATGGCCGGCGAGGACGCCGTCGCCGGCCGCTACACCGACGTCGTCGTGGCCTACCGCGGCGACGGCTCCATCGCCGCCAAGCTGTGGCTCGACCGCGAGACCGCGCTGCCGCTGCGCCGCGAGTCGTACACCAGCGACGGCTACACGTTGTCGGCCAGCGCGTTCGTCACCATCGTCGTCGGCGGCACGAGCACCTGCTGCAAGACCGGCGACGGCGCCGACACCGCGGCCACCCACGACGGCGACGACGCGATGCTGCGCTGGGACGACATCGAGGAGCTGCGCGAGGACGGCTGGCACTGCCCGGGCTCGCTCGGCGAGGGCATGGACCTCTACGAGGCGCGGCGGGTCGGCGAGGCCATCCAGCTCAGCTACTCCGACGGCGTCATGACGGTGTCGGTGTTCGAGCAGTCCGGCTGGCTCGACCCCGACCAGCTCGACGGCTACGACACCGCCGACTACGAGGACGGCGTCGTCTACACCCGGCCCGGTCCGCCGGCCCGGCTCACCTGGTCCAGCGGCGGCCGGGTCATCACCGTGGTCGCCGAGGCGCCGCTCGACAGCGTCGGTGACCTGCTGGAACACCTGCCGCCAGACCCCGCGGCGACGCACGAGGAGAAGCAGGACGGGTTCCTCGACCGCATCGGCCGGGGCGCGGAGCGGGTGGGCTCGTGGTTCAACCCGTTCGACTGATCTCTTTCACCGACCACCGGACGGTGCGTCCTGCGCCGTCGCCTGGGAGAATGGCGCCATGAAGGCAGGCTGGACCAGTCTCGGGCAGGAGGCGTCCCCGGTGCAGCGCCCGGGCGCCGACCCCTGGGCGGGCGGTGCGTGGCAGTACTCCGACGAGACCAGCCGGCCCGCTCCGGCGGCCGGTCCGGCCGCGGCCACGCGGCCCCTCGTCACCGGCAACGGGACGGGTGCGCCCCGGGTGGCGGTCTCCGACGGCACGACCCGGTTCCTCGCGACCGGCCCCGACGGCACGCCGTCGGCCGTGGCGGCGGCCGGTGTGGGCGTCGCCGGGGTGACGGCTCTGGCGCCCGACGGCACCGGGTACCGGAAGCCGCCGAAGAAGCGTCGCGGCCTGGCCGCGCTGGGCATCCTCGTGCTGGCCCTCGCCGCGGGTGGCGCCGGTGGCGTCGTCGCCGAGGCCATCGACGACGACGACCAGGGCAGCGGCGGCTCGGTCACCGTCATCGGGGCCGACCCCGCCGGGCTGGTCGAGCGGCCGCCCGAGTCCATCGCGGGGGTCGCCGCGAGCGTGCTGCCCAGCGTCGTCTCGGTGAGCGTGGCCGACGCCGGCGGGTCGGGCTTCGTCATCTCCGAGGACGGCTACGTCATCACGAACAACCACGTCATCGCGACCGCCGGCGACGCCGGCATCGAGCTGGCGTTCTTCGACGGCCGCCGGCTCGACGCCGAGCTCGTCGGCACCAGCCCCAGCTACGACATCGCCGTCCTGCGCGTCGAGGCCGACGACCTCCAGCCGGTCGTCTTCGGCGACTCCGGCTCCGTGGCGGTCGGCGACCCCGTCGTCGCCATCGGCAGCCCGCTGGGCCTCGACGCCACCGTCACCGCCGGCATCGTGTCCGCGCTGGAGCGTCCGGTCACCGCCGGCGGCGAGGACGACCAGTCCTACATCAACGCCCTGCAGACCGATGCCGCGATCAACCCGGGCAACTCCGGCGGCCCGCTGGTCGACTCCTCCGGCCGGGTCATCGGCGTCAACTCCGCCATCGCCAGCCTCGGCATGGGCCAGCAGGCCGGGTCCATCGGCCTCGGCTTCGCCATCCCGATCGAGCAGGTGCAGCGCACCGCGCAGCAGCTGATCGCCGACGGCGAGGCGCTCTACCCGGTCATGGGCGTGCTGCTCGACAACGCCTTCGTCGGCACCGGCGCGCGGGTCGCCGACGACGGCGACAACGGTCCCGGCGTCACCCCCGGCGGCCCGGCCGACGAGGTCGGCATCGAGTCCGGCGACGTCGTCGTCGAGATCGACGGCGAGCAGGTCCGCACGCCGGCCGAACTGATCGTCCGGCTGCGCGCCCACGAGCCCGGCGACGACATCACGGTCGTCATCGATCGCGACGGCGAAGAGCTGGAATTCACGCTCACCCTCGGCTCGGCCGTCGGTTGACGCGGCACGTAGTCTTGCGGGGACGGATGCACGTACGTAACGGACGTGGGGGCCGGCAGTGTTCGACATAGGTATCGGCGAGGTGTTCGTCCTACTCGTCGTCGCCCTGCTCGTCTTCGGCCCCGACCGGCTGCCCGAGATGGCCCGGCAGGCCGCCGGCTTCGTCCGCGACCTGCGCGCCATGGTGGCCAACGCCCGCAAGGACCTCTCCGGCAGCGTCGGCGACCTCGGCATCGACAAAGAGGATCTGAAGACCCTCTCCGACCTCCGCAACCCGAAGTCCTTCGTCCGCCAGAAGGTCCTCGACGGCGTCGACCTCGGTCTCGACGACGACGATGACGCCGCGCCGACCCGGCGCACGAACGGCACCCGGCCCGCCGACCGTCCCTCGGCCCGCTCGGCGGCGACCAGTGGCGAGCGCGTCGGCGAGACCGTCGACGTCCCGCCCCCGTCGGCCGAGGTGCCGCCGGCCCCGGAGGAGGACGTTCCTCCGCCGCCGATGGAAGAGACGCCGGCCGCCCCCGCAGCCGAGTCTTCGCCGGCCTCCGCCGACGACTCCCCGGCCGATGAGCCGGAGCCTGTGGCCGTCGAGGCCCGTTCGCCGCGGTTCGATCCCGACGCGACCTGACGTCACGTTCGCCGGGCGCCGCGCCCTGACCCGAGTTGATCATGGAGAAGGTCGGCTTCCCGAGCGCTGGGGAGCCGACCTTCTCCATGATCAACGGCTGTCCCACGGGCTTGTGGTGGGGCAGGAGTAGGGTGCGACGATCGGTGACTCCAGGGTCACGGCACGGTCACGGGTATCGACAGAAAAGTGATTAAGTGATCTAATCACTCTAACGCCGCAAGGACGTCGAAGGGGACGGGGCTGTGACTGCCGGGGAAGCGAGCCGCCGGACGCTGGCCGATGAGCTGGCTGCCGGTGTCGTCGCGCTGATCCGGGAGCGTCGCCTCGAGGCGGGCGCGCAGATGGACACGGTCCGGTCGATGGCAGAGCGGTTCGCCGTCGCGGTCCCGACCATGCGCGAGGCGTTGCGCCGGCTCGAAGCGATGGGCGTGGTGGTACTGCGGCACGGGTCCGGGGTGTACGTGGGGGAGAACGTACGTCGCTCGGTGCTCCCGAATCCGCACGGACCGCTGCTGACCAGCGAGAGTCTGGTCGACCTGTTGCTGGCGCGCAGCACTATCGAACCGCCGATCGCGGCCATGGGCGCCACCGTCCGTGACCCCGACGGCGTCGAGCGGATCACCGAGACGCTGCGGGAGGCGGAGCGCTGTCTCATCGAGCGCAACGAGCGGCTCTGGGTCGTCAACCTCGACTTTCACCGGGCGGTCGCGCAGGCGTCCGGCAACACTGTCCTGACCGAGGTGGTCGACTCGATCGTGCTCGTACATGCCCAGGAACAGCGCGAGATCCTGCGGTTGCACGGGGACGAGGGCGAGGACTTCGAGGAGCATCGGCGCATCGCGAGAGCGGTGCTCGACGGCGACGCCGACGAGGCGTTCCGTGCCAGCAAGGAGCACCTCGAACACGTCATCGAGGCCATTCGCAGCAGGAGACCCGATTCCGGGCGGTAACCCCCGAATGCGGCATACTGCCCTGTCATGGGCACCTGCCGATCGGTTACACCCGATGTCATACATGAATGCTAAGAGGTGAGTTCACGTGAGATTGCGTCTAACTGGGGTGGCGGCGCTGGCGGCGTCGGCGCTCGTCCTGGCCGCGTGCGGCGGCGGCGACGACGATGACGCCGAAGGCGCCAGCGGCCCGGGAATGATCAACTTCTACACCGACAAGGGTGCCTGGGAGCCACAGTTCCTGGAGGTGTCCGACGTGTCGGAGACCAGCCTGGGGATGGGGCTGGAGTTCACCGGATACTCCGACGCCGAGCAGTACTCGGCGTTCATCCGGCAGTCCTTCCGCACCGACGAGAAGCCCGACCTGTTCACCTGGCACACCGGCAGCGAGCTGGAGGACCTCGTCGCCGAGGACCTGCTGGCGCCGACGTCGGACATCTGGGACGCGGCGATCGACAACGGCGACGTGCCCGAGGCGATGGCCGAGCACTTCACCGTCGGCGAGGAGCAGTACTGCGTGCCGATGAACGCCGCCTACTGGGTGATGTACTACAACAAGGCGGTCTTCGACGAGCACGGCATCGCGGAGCCCACCAGCTGGACGGAGCTGATCGCCGCCGCCGACACGCTGGTGGCGGCCGGCGTCACGCCGTTCTACGAGACCAACATCCTGTTCTCCTTCGTCTGGTTCCAGACGCTGCTGGCCGGCACCGACCCCGAGCTGTACAACGCGCTGTCCTCGGGCGAGGCCAGCTACACCGACCCGGGCGTCGTCGCGGTGATGGAGCAGTGGCGCGGCATGCTCGAGGCCGGCTACTTCGGTGACCCGGGCGACCAGACCGCGCCGCAGGACCAGCTGAAGGCCGGCACGGTCGCCATGATCAACTTCGGCACGTTCCTCAGCGGGCAGCTCAACGCCGTCGACATGGTCTCCGGCACCGACTACGACTTCTTCCTCATCCCCAACGTCAACCCGGACCTGCCGACTACGTCGCTGATCTTCGAGACCGGCCCCATGTGCACCGCCATGGACGCCGAGAACGAGACCTCCGCGCTGCAGTACGCCGAGTGGTGGATGACCGACGAGGCGCAGACGGCGTGGGCGAACGCCCGCGGCGACGTGTCGTTCAACCCGAAGGCGCTGGTGCAGGACCGGCTGCTGGCCGAGCTGAACGAGCAGTCCGCGTCCGGCGACTACCGGCTGCTCGAGCGGTACTTCGAGGCGACGCCGACGCCGGTGCTCACGGCAGCGCTGGACGGCTTCAGCGCGTTCGTCACGAACCCGGGCGACCCGATGCCGATCCTCGAGACCATCGAGGCCGAGGCCGAGGCCTACTGGGCCGAGCAGGGCTGACGCCCGCGTCCGGCACGTAAGAGAGGAACGAACGATGTCCGCGCCGGCCACGGCCGCACCCACGACGCCTCCCAGCGGCTCGGCTCCGCCGAAGCCGCGAGGGAGCCGCCGGAACACGTACGGCTGGCCGGCGCGGGGCTTCAGCGTCCCCGCGGTCCTGGTGGTCGCGGTCCTGCTGTACCTGCCGTTCCTCTGGACCACCTGGATCAGCTTCACCGAGTACAACGGGCTCGGCTCGCCGTCGTGGGTCGGCCTGGACAACTACCGGGCGATGTTCGACGACCCGAACTTCGCGACGTCGCTGCGCAACACCCTGCTCTGGGTGGTGGGCAGCATCACGGTCCCGGTCGGGCTGGGCCTGCTGATCGCGGTCCTGTCGCACGGGATGCGGTTCGGCAGCTGGTTGCGGCTGCCGTTCCTCATCCCGTACGCGATCTCCGGCGTCGCGGTCGGCGTGGTCTGGCGGTTCGTGCTGCAGAACGACGGCGGTCTGAGCCAGGCGCTCGACGCACTCGGCCTGCCGGGCGCGGGCCTCGGCTGGCTGAACGACGCACCGCTGAACACGATCGTGATGATCGGGGCGGCGGCCTGGCAGCAGAGCGGCGTGAACGCGCTGCTGTTCGTCATCGGGCTGCAGTCGATCCCGCGGGAGCCGATCGAGGCGGCCCGGCTCGACGGCGCGTCCGGCTGGCGGATGTTCCGGCACATGCACTGGCCGATGCTGCGCCCGCTGACGACGGTGGTCGTCGGGCTCAGCCTGGTGGCCAGCCTGAAGACGTTCGACATCGTCTGGGTCATGACGAAGGGCGGTCCTGGCGGCAACGCCGAGACGCTCGCGGTGACCATGTACGAGGAGACGTTCGTGAACAGCGCCTATGGCACCGGTTCCGCGGTCGCGGTGTTCCTCAGCGTGGTGACGTTCCTCGCGGCGATCACCTACCTGCGCCGTCAGCTGTCGCCTGAGCGGGCGGTGTGACCCGATGACCGCGCGCATCCTCCGTCCTGCAGTCCTGGTCATCCTCGGCCTCATCTGGCTGGCCCCGATCTACCTGCTGCTGGTCAACGCCAGCAAGGACCCCGCGCAGTACGCGGCCGACCAGGTGTGGCGGCCGATCGGCGACTTCGCGCTGTTCGACAACATGCGCGAGGCCTGGGAGATCGGCGGCCTGGGCGACGCCGTCACCAGCACGCTCGTCTACAGCGTCGTCGGGCCCGCGCTGGCGGTGCTGTTCGGCGCCGCCCTCGGCTTCGCCATCGTCGCGCTGCGGCTCAGGCACGGCTTCTTCTGGTTCGTGCTGGTGTTCGGCGGCACGGTCTTCCCGCTGCAGATGATCCTGATGCCGCTGTTCGTCGGTTACGTCGAGACCGAGATCTACGACACCCGGCTCGGCATGATCGCCATCTACACCGCCATCACCGTGCCGTTCGCCGCGCTGGTCATGCGCAACTTCCTCGGCGGCGTCGCACACTCGGTGTTCGAGGCGGCGGTCATGGACGGCGCCAGCACCTGGCGGATCTTCTGGCGCATCTACCTGCCGATGTCGATCCCTGCCCTGGTGGCCGTGTTCATCCTGCAGGCCACGTTCGTCTGGAACGACCTGCTGCTGGGGCTGGCGCTGAGCCAGTCCGAGGAGGTCAGGCCGCTGATGACGGCCGCGGCCGCGCTCCAGGACACCTACGGCGGGCTGCAGCTGACGGCGGTGCTCGCCGGCGGGCTGCTGGTGTCGCTGCCGACGGTGGTGCTGTTCCTGTCCACCCAGCGGATCTTCAGCCGGGGCCTCAACCTCGGCCAGTTCTAGGAGGCATGGCGATGAGAGTGGCCGTGGTCACCGGCGGCGGCGCGGGCATCGGCCGGGCCGTCGTGGAGCGGCTGGCGAACGACGGCGAGCTGGTGGTGGCGCTGGACCGCGACCCCGCCGCGCTCGAGCAGCTGGCCGCCGACGCCGCGCGCCACGGCTGGCAGCTGCGCACCCGCCGGCTCGACGTCGCCGACGCCGCCGACGTCGAGCGGTGCGCGGCGGAGCTGACCGAGGAGTTCGGCAGCATCGACACCCTGGTCTGCGCCGCCGGCATCCAGCGCTACGGCACCGTCGAAGAGACCAGCATGGAGCTGTTCGACGAGGTTTTCAGCGTGAACGTGCGCGGCGTCTTCGCCGTCTGCCACTCCCTGATGCCGCTGCTGCGGGCCGGCGGCGGCGGTGCCGTCGTGGTCGTCGCGTCGGTGCAGTCGTACCAGTCGCAGACCCGGGTCGCGGCGTACGCGGCGTCGAAGGGCGCCCTGGTCGCGCTGGTCCGGTCGATGGCGCTGGACCACGCGCCCGACGGCGTGCGCGTCAACGCCGTCCTGCCGGGCTCGGTCGACACCCCGATGCTGCGCTGGGCCGCCGGCCTGCACGCCGGTGGCCGCCCGGCCGACGACGTCGTCGCCGAGTGGGGCCGCTCCCACCCGCTGGGCCGCGTCGCGCGGCCGTCCGAGGTGGCCGACGCCGTCGCCTATCTGGCCGGGCCACAGGCCAGCTTCGTCACAGGCACCGACCTCGTGGTCGACGGCGGCCTGCGGGCCGGCCTGCCGGTGGCGCTGCCCGAGTCCGCGAAGGAGAACTGAGTTCGTGAAGATCGTCGATGTGCGCGCCACCACCGTGTCGGTTCCGCTGGAGGCGCCGCTGCGGCACAGCAACGGCGCGCACTGGGGCCGGTTCGTCCGCACCATCGTCGAGGTCGAGGCCGACAACGGCCTGGTCGGCCTCGGCGAGATGGGCGGCGGCGGGCAGAGCGCCGAGGACGCCGTCCGCGCCCTGCGCGACTACCTCGTCGGCCACGACCCCGCCCGCACCGAGGCGCTGCGGTTCATGCTGGCCAACCCGACGGCCAGCCTCTACAACAACCGCACCCAGCTGCTCGCCGCGATCGAGTTCGCCTGCCTGGACCTGCAGGGCCGGCACCTCGGCGTGCCGGTGCACGAGCTGCTCGGCGGCAAGGTCCGCGACCACGTCGAGTTCGCCAGCTACCTGTTCTTCCGCTACCCGGCCGCCGACGGCAGCGGCGAGGTGCGCACCCCCGAGCAGCTGGTCGCGCACGCCCGCGAGCTGAAGGAGGCGCACGGCTTCACCGTGCACAAGCTCAAGGGCGGCGTCTTCCCGCCCGACTACGAGCTGGAGTGTTACCGGGCACTGGCCGAGGCGTTCCCCGACGACCCGCTGCGCCACGACCCCAACGGCGCGTGGTCGCCCGAGGAGTCGATCCGGTTCGCCGCCGCCATCGAGGACCTGCGCAACGACTACCTCGAGGACCCGACGTGGGGGATGAACGGCCTGCGCCGGGTCCGCGAGCGCACCGCCATCCCGATCGCCACCAACACCGTCGTGGTGAACTTCGAGCAGCTGGCCGCGAACGTCCGCGACCCCGCCGTCGACGTCGTCCTGCTCGACACCACGTTCTGGGGCGGCATCCGCCCGTGCGTGAAGGCGGCCGGCGTGTGCGAGACGTTCCAGCTGGGCGTCGCGGTGCACTCGTCGGGCGAGCTGGGCATCCAGCTGGCCACCATGCTGCACCTCGGCGCCGTGGTGCCGAACCTGTCGTTCGCGGCCGACGCGCACTACCACCACCTGACCGGCGACGTCATCGCCGGCGGGCCGTTCCGGTACCGCGACGGCGGCATCGACGTGCCCGACGCGCCCGGGCTGGGCGTCGACCTGGACCGCGACAAGGTCGCCGAGTACGCCGAGCTCTACCGCGAGCTGGGCGGCTACCCGTACGACCGCGACCCCGGCCGGCCCGGCTGGTACCCGTTGCTGCCCAACGCCGACTGGGCCGACCCGGCAGTGACCGGCCCCGTGGACCTCGGAGGACGCTGACCGATGCGGCTCATCCCCACCGTCGACGACTTCACCTCCGACCCCGTCGTGCAGGCCTACGACGACATGGTCAACCCGCCCGGCCTGACGAACTTCCTCGGCGCCGTGCAGGTCGACCACGACATCACCGCGGTGCGCAGCGTGAACTTCGCGCCGGTCTCGCACGGCGACACCGTCACCGGGGCGCTGTGGATCGACGGCCGGCTGTTCCGGTCCTACGGCCAGCCGGTGACGATCCAGTGGCGGCCGGACCGCGTCGTCCGCTCCGCCCGGCTGGGCGACCTCACCGTCGAGTCGACGACGGTGACCCCGCCGGGCGTCGACGGCGTCGTCGTCGACATCGTGGTGACGAACACGTCGGAGGCCGAGCGGGCGGTCCGGCTGGGCCTGTCGGTCGCGTCGACGGTGACGCAGGCCGGGCCGTGGCGCGTGCCGGAGCCGCCGTCCGAGCCGAACGCGCTGGCCCCGCTGCCGGGCCGGGCAGCGATCCTGGGCCGGGCGACGACCACCGCGGCGGTGAGCGTGCAGGGCCTGGACGCCGCCGGCGCCCGGGCCGGCGACCGGTCGCTGGAGGTCGACGTCTCACTGGCGCCCGGCGAGCGGTACCGGTTCGGCTACGTGCACGTGGTCGGCACCGACGCCGAGGGCGCGCTGGCCGCGTACGACACCGTCGTCGCCGACGTGCCCGGGCAGGTCGCCGCCGCCCGCACCCTCTGGAACGACACCATCGAGGCGGCGTTCACGCCCGGGAACGACCAGTTCAGCGGGCACGTGCCGACGCTGGAGACGTCGAACGACGCGCTGCGCCGGCTGTACTGGTGGGGCGTGCTGGGCGTCATCTGGTTCCGCCGCGACAGCCCGGCCAGCCACCTCGGCCGCGTCTACGACACGCTGATGCCGCGGTACTGGCAGGCCACCACGTTCATCTGGGACTTCAGCCTCAGCTCGATGATCCACGCGCTGCTGGACCCGGTGCCGATGCGCCGGCAGATCGAGCACTGGATCTCCCTCGACATCCACCGGCATTTCGGCACCGAGTGGCAGACCGGCGGCCCGGCCGGCTACTGGTACTCCGTCAACGACTACGCGATGATCCGGCTGGTCCGCGACTACGTCCGGTGGAACGGCGAGCCCGGCTTCCTGGACGTCGAGCTGGCCGCCCACGACGTACCGGCCAAGCCGGTGGCCGAGCACGTCGCCGACTGGGCGACGGCCTGGGAGGGGTTCCGCAAGGAGCACGCGCTGGCCGACTACGGCGGCATCGACAACCTGCTCGAGTGCGTCAGCTCGTACGTGCACGAGGTGGCCAGCCTCAACGCCGCCAACGTGTGGTGCATGCGGGCCGCGGCCCGCATCGCGGAGCTGCGCGGCGACGACGGGCCGGCCGACGACCTGCGCAAGAAGGCCGACGCCCTGGTGTCGCACGTCGGCGAGCTGTACGTCGAGGGCCAGGGGTTCTGGCACGCCCGGCAGCCCGACGGGCGCCTGCTGCCGGTGCGGCACTGCTACGACTTCACGACGGTCGGCATGACCATCGCCGCCGACCTGGCGGAGCGGCGGCGCGAGGAGATGGTGGCGTTCTTCGTCCGCGAGCTGCAGACGCCGTCGTGGATGCGGGCGCTGTCACCGTACGACGACGACGCCGCGTTCAGCCTCCGCCCGGACCACCAGTGGAACGGCGCCTACCCGGCCTGGCCGGCCGACGCCGCGCGGTCGCTGATCGAGCTGGGCCGGCCCGACGTCGCCGCCGGCTGGCTGCCCGGCCTGGCCCGGACCGCCAACCAGGGCCCGCCCGGCCAGGCGCACTTCGTCGAGGAGGCCGCCGAGCCGCTGAACGGCGGAGCGGTGAAGTCGCCACCGCAGTTCCCGTACCTCATCGACTGGTCCTGCTCGTCGGCCGGCGCGTGGTCGGCGCTGGTGGTCGAGGGGTTCTTCGGCGTCACGCCCGACGTCGACGGGTCGCTGGCGGTGCGGTCGCGGCTGGCCGCGGTCGACCCGGGGGCGCGGCTGCGCGGTCTGCGGGCCGGCGGCCGGTTGGTCGACGTCGACGCTCACGGCGTCACCGATTCACAGGGGTCGCACAGCTCCGGCGTGGGCTGAGCACAGGATCCGCGCCGAAGGTCGGGAGGACGTGCACCACCCGGTGCGCGCTCCACCCACCACGGGGAGGTTCGATGACCACGACAGACACCCGCGACCGCCTGCGTCGATGGCGCACGCCGATCGTGTCCGCCGCTGTCGCCGGCGGGCTGCTGCTCGGCGGCTACGGCATCGCGTCGGCGACCGAGTCGGCGCCGACGCCGGACACCAGCGAGCCGGCGGCGCCCGACACCGAGTCCGGTACGCCGGAGGCGCCGGACACCACGACGCCCGAGGCGCCGGACGCGGAGCGGCCCCAGCCGGGCGGTCCGGGCGGCGAGGGCGGCGAGGGCTGTGACGAGGCCCCGGACGGCGGCCAGGCGGAGTCGTCCGCGACGACCTGACCGGCGAGGCGGAGCCGTCCCGGCGGCTCCGCCTCTCACAGGAACTTCATGGGAACCTCTCAGCGGTTCCTCAACCTGCCCGGATAGACCGGAGCCATGACTCTCGATCAGGCCCCCCGGATCCTCGTGGTCGACGACGAACCCAACCTGGCCGAACTGCTCACGGCCGCGCTCCGCTACGAGGGCTGGGCGACGTCGACGGCGCTCACCGGCCAGGACGCCATCCGGGCCGCGATCGAGGACGCGCCGGACGCCGTCGTGCTCGACGTGATGCTGCCCGACGTCGACGGGCTCGGCGTCATGCGGCGGATCCGGGCGCACCACCCGGGCGTGCCGGTGCTGTTCCTCACCGCCCGCGACGCCGTCGAGGACCGGGTGGCCGGCCTCACCGCCGGCGGCGACGACTACGTCACCAAGCCGTTCAGCCTGGAGGAGCTGGTGGCTCGGCTGCGCGGACTGCTCCGCCGGGCTGGGGCCGAGCGCCCGGCCGAGCAGTCCGTGCTCGCCGTCGGCGACCTGCTGATGGACGAGGACGCGCACGAGGTCGAGCGGGCCGGCGAGCCGATCAGGCTGACCGCGACCGAGTTCGAGCTGCTCCGGTTCCTCATGCGCAACCCGCGCCGAGTGCTGTCCAAGGCGCAGATCCTGGACCGCGTCTGGCAGTACGACTTCGGCGGCCAGGAGAACATCGTCGAGCTGTACGTCTCGTACCTGCGGCGCAAGATCGACAAGGGCCGCGAGCCGATGATCCACACCGTCCGCGGCGTCGGCTACCTGCTCAAACCCGCCGCCGAGGCCGGGCCGTGACCGGGCACCCGCTGCGGCGCCGGCTGGTCTGGATCGTCGTCGCGCTGGTGTTCGGCGTCACCGCGGCGCTGGCCGTCGTGTCGGCCGTCGCGCTCCGCTCGACGCTGTCCGACGAGCTCGACCAGCAGCTCGAGCTGGCCTCGGAGCGGGCGGCGACCACGCCGCAGGGCCCGCCCGGCTCCGGCGGCGAGCACGTCCCGCTCGGCCAGGCCGCCGGCACCGTCGGCGTCTACTACGACGACGGCGAAGTGGTCGACGCCGGGTACGTCGACGACGCCGGCAAGTTCCAGCCGCTGGACGCCGAGCAGCTGGCCGCGCTCGAGGACCTGCCGCAGGACGGCAAGATCCACACCGTCGAGCTGCCCGGCCTGGGCACCTTCCGCGCCGTCACCGCACACGCGCCGCACGGCGACGCCGTCATCACGGCGCTGAGCGACGACGGCATCACCGGCACCGTCGGCTCGTACGTGACGGTCGAGGTCGCGCTGGCCGGTGCGGGTGTCGTGCTGGCCGGCGTCGCGGCGACGGTGCTGGTGCGCCGGGCGCTGCGGCCGCTTGACCGGGTCGCCGTCACCGCCCGCCAGGTGTCCGAGCTGCCGCTGGACAGCGGCGCCGTCGGGCACATCCCGCGGGTGCCGCCGGCGCTGGCGGCCGAGCGCGGCGAGGTCGGCGCCGTCGGCGCGGCGTTCAACCGGATGATCGCCCACGTCGAGACGGCGCTGTCGGCGCGGCACGAGTCCGAGCAGCAGGTCCGCCGGTTCGTCGCCGACGCCAGCCACGAGCTGCGCACACCGCTGGCGTCCATCCGCGGCTACGCGGAGCTGGTGCGCCGCTCGCCGGACGAGGTCCCGCCCGCGGCGACGCACGCCATCGGCCGGGTCGAGTCGGAGGCGCGCCGGATGACCGGGTTGGTCGACGACCTGCTGCTGCTCGCCCGCCTGGATGCCGGCCGGCCGCTGGAGCGGGCGCCGGTGGACCTCGCCGGCCTCGCGGTCGACGCGATCGCCGACGCGCACGCCGCCGGCCCGGACCACGTCTGGCGGCTCGACCTCGGCGCCCGGCCGCGGCCGCTGCTGGTCGACGGCGACGACGCCCGGCTGCGGCAGGTGCTCGCCAATCTGCTGGGCAATGCTCGGGTGCATACGCCGGCCGGCACGACGGTGACGGTGTCCGGCCGCCGCCGCGGGGGCGACGTCGTGCTGAGCGTCGCCGACGACGGACCCGGCATCGCGGCGGACCAGCTCCCCGGCCTGTTCCAGCGGTTCAGCCGCGCCGACACCGCGCGCAACCGCACCGGCGGCTCGACCGGGCTGGGCCTGGCCATCGCCGAGGCGATCGTGCACGCGCACGGCGGCACTATCGCCGCCGAGAGCTGGGCGCCGACGTGGACGTTCCAGGCGGCGGCGAGTCCCACAAGGGAAAGGAGGAACAGCCGGGAGGGCACGACGTTCACCGTGCGGCTGCCGGCACTCACAGCCGGCGCACAGGTGGAGCACAGCCCGGCCCGAGCCGGGTCGCCGACCGTGGCGGTATGACGACGACGAACACTCGCCCGGCACCGGCCGCGCCCGCGGTCCCGGCCGCCGGGCCACCGGTCCTGGATCTGGTGATCCCGGTCCACAACGAGGGGGCGACGCTCGACGAGGCGGTCCGCCGCACCCATGACCACCTCATCCGGAAGCTGCCGTTCAGCGCCCGGATCACTATCGCCGACAACGCCAGCACCGACGACACCCTCGCCGTCGCGCAGCGGGTCGCGGCCGAGCTGGACGGCGTCCGGGTGCTGCACCTGGACGGCAAGGGCCGCGGCCGCGCGCTGCGGGAGGCGTGGGGCCGGTCCGACGCCGCCGTGCTGGCCTACATGGACGTCGACCTGTCCACCGACCTGTCGGCACTGCTGCCGCTGGTCGCGCCGCTGGTGTCGGGGCACTCCGAGGTCGCGGTCGGCACCCGGCTGGCGCGCGGCGCCCGGGTGGTCCGCGGCCCGAAGCGGGAGCTGATCTCCCGGGCCTACAACCTGCTGCTGCACGGCGTGCTCGCGGCCCGGTTCTCAGACGCCCAGTGCGGCTTCAAGGCGATCCGCGCCGACGCGGCCGCCGAGCTGCTGCCGCTGGTCGCCGACGGCGCCTGGTTCTTCGACACCGAGCTGCTGGTGCTGGCCGAGCGGGCCGGGCTGCGCATCCACGAGGTCCCGGTCGACTGGGTCGACGACCCGGACAGCCGGGTCGACCTCGTCGCCACCGCCGTCGCCGACCTGCGCGGGATCGTCCGCCTCGGCCGCGACCTGGTGACCGGCACGGTGCCGCTGGACCGGGTCCGGGCGGCGCTGCCGGCGCCGCGGCTGGACCGCAACGGCGCGCTGCCGCCGTCCACCGCCGACACTCCGGTGCCGCTGGCCGCCCAGATGCTGCGGTTCGCCGTCGTCGGCGCTGTCTGCACGGTGCTCTACGCCGTGCTGTTCCTCGCGGCCCGCCCGTCGCTGGGCGCGCAGGCCGCCAACCTCGCCGCGCTGCTCGTCACCACGCTGGTCAACACGGCGCTGAACCGGCGGCTCACGTTCGGCGTGCGGGGCCGGAGCGGGCTGGCCCGCCACCACGGCCAGGGCCTGGTGGTGTTCGGGCTGTGCTGGGCGCTGACCGCCGGCGCGCTGGCGCTGCTGGACCTCGGCGGCGCCGCCGTGTCGCACACCGCGGAGCTGGCCGCCGTCACCGTCGCGAACCTGATGGCGACCGCGCTGCGGTTCGTCCTGCTGCGGGGATGGGTGTTCCGATGACCACGACGACCTGGGCTCCGGCCGCCCGGATCACGACCGTGGTGAGCGTCGTGCGGCGCGACCGCGTCGTGCTCGGCGCGCTGCTGGCCGGCACCGCGGTGCTGTACTTCTGGAACCTGACCGCGTCGGGGTACGCCAACGAGTTCTACGCGGCGGCCGCCCAGGCCGGCTCGCAGAGCTGGACCGCGTTCCTCTGGGGCGCCTCCGACGCGGCCGGGTCGATCACCGTCGACAAGCCGCCGGCCGCGCTCTGGGCGATGGGGCTGTCTGTGCGGGTGTTCGGGCTCTCGTCCTTCGCGATCCTGCTGCCGCAGGTGCTCATGGGGATCGGCTCGGTCGGGCTGGTGTTCGCCTCGGTGCGGCGGCTGCTCGGGGCCGGCCCGGCGCTGCTGGCCGGCGCCGTCCTCGCGCTGACGCCGGTCGCGGCGCTGATGTTCCGGTTCGACAACCCCGACGCGCTGCTCGTGCTGCTGATGACGGCGGCCGCGTACGCGGTGCAGCGGGCGATCGAGTCGCCGTCGGACCGCCGGCGGATGGGCTGGATGGCGCTCATGGGCGCGCTGATCGGGTTCGGCTTCCTCACCAAGCAGCTCCAGGCGTTCCTCGTGCTGCCCGGCTTCGCGGCCGCGTACCTGCTGGCCGCGCCGGTCCCGTTGGCGCGGCGGCTGCGCGACGGGGCCGTGGCGCTGGGCGCGCTGGTGGTCGCGGCCGGCTGGTGGGTCGCGCTGGCCGAGCTGGTGCCCGCGTCGGCCCGGCCGTACATCGGCGGCTCGCAGGACAACTCGTTCCTGGAACTGACCTTCGGCTACAACGGGTTCGGCCGGCTCACCGGCGACGAGGTCGGCTCGGTCGGCGGGGGTGGCGGCTGGGGCTCCACCGGGCTGACGCGGCTGCTGGACGGGCAGTTCGGCGGCCAGATCGCCTGGCTCGCGCCGGCCGCCGTCGTGCTGGGTCTGGCCGGGCTGTGGCTGCGCCGCGGCCGGCCGCGCACCGACGCCATCCGGGCCGTGCTGCTGCTGTGGGCGGCTTGGCTGGTCGTGACCTGGCTGACGTTCAGCCTGATGGCCGGCATCTTCCACGAGTACTACACGGTCGCCCTGGCCCCGGCGATCGCCGTCCTCGCGGGGCTGGGTGGCGGGCTGGTGTGGCGGGCCCGGGCCGAGCGGACGTGGGCGCTGCCGCTGCTCGCCGGCACCACGCTGATGACGACGGTGTGGGCGTACGCGCTGCTGAGCCGCAGCGCCGACTGGCAGCCGTGGCTGCGGCCGGTCGTCGTGGTCGCCGGTGTGGCCGCGGCGGCGCTGCTGCTGGCCGCGCGGTGGGGCGGCGGTGCGCTGGCCCGGGGCGGCGTCGCGTTCGCGGTGGTCGCCGGGCTGCTCGGGCCGGCCGCCTACACGCTGCAGACCGTCGCGACGCCGCACACCGGGTCGATCGTCACGGCCGGCCCGGCGGTGACCACGTCCTCCGGTCCGGGCGGCATGGCCGTGCGCGGCGGACCGCCCGGCGGCGGTGGCCAGGGCGGTGGGCAGCAGTTCGGCGGCGGGCCGCGCGGCCAGGGCGGGGCGCCACCGGGCGGTGGCGGCGGTGGCGGAGGTGGCGGCGGCGCGATGGGCGGGCTGCTCGGCGGCGGCACCGCGAGCGCCGAGGTCACCGCCCTGCTGCTGGAGGACGCGGCCGACTACACGTGGATCGCGGCGACGGTCGGCGCGCAGAACGCCGCGAGCTACCAACTGGCCACCGAGGAGTCGGTCATGCCGATCGGCGGCTTCAACGGCAGCGACCCGGCCCCGACGCTGGCGCAGTTCCAGCAGGACGTCGCCGACGGCGAGATCCACTACTTCATCGGCGGCTCCGGCCCCGGCGGTGGTTCGGAGATAGCCGACTGGGTGGCCGAGAACTTCACCGCCGTCACCGTCGACGGCGTCACCTTGTACGACCTCACCGGAGGGGAGACGAACGATGCATGACGAGGTACGCGCCAGCCGCCGCCTGATCGCGCGGCGGCGGGCGCTGGGAATGGGCGGGACCGTCGGACTGGGCGCGGTGCTGGCCGCCTGCGGGGCGTCGGCGTCGGGCACGGCGCCGAGCGCGACGTCGACACCGTCCACCACGCCGTCGGCCGGTACGGACAACGACCTGGTGGCGATGCTCGACGCGGTCGACGTGGCCGGGACGTCGCCGGAGGCCACCGAGGGACCGTACTGGTTCGACGTCGACTCGATCCGCTCGGACCTGCGCGAGGACCGGCCCGGCGCCACACTGACGCTGGCGCTGCGGGTGCAGGACGCGCAGAACACGCCGCTGCCGGACAGCGTCGTCGAGATCTGGCACTGTGACGCCGGCGGGGAGTACTCCGGGTTCGAGGTCGCGTCCGGTGGCCCGCCCGGTGGTGGCGGGCAGTCGACGTCCGACGGCTCGTACAGCCAGGGCGACGTCGAGTCCGAGCCGACCGACGACGGCACGTACCTGCGCGGCGCCCAGGTGGCCGGCGCCGACGGCATCGTCCGGTTCACCACGATCTACCCGGGCTGGTACCGCGGGCGGACGGTGCACATCCACGTCCGCGTGCACGTCGACCAGCAGACCGTCCTGACCAGCCAGCTGTTCTTCGACGACGAGCTCAGCGACCAGGTCTACGCCGCGTCGCCGTACAGCGAGCACTCCGGCCGCGACACCTACAACGACGGCGACTCGATCTACACCGACGCCGGGCTGCTCACCGTCGTGGCCGACGGCGACGGCTGGCTCGGGTACACCAACCTGGGCGTGTGATCAGTCGTTGCAGCGGTCCAGCAGCACGTATTCGCCGGCGCCGGTGACGGTCACCGTGCCGGCGCCGGGACCGCTCAGCACCACGCGCCGCGACTGGACGCCGTCGTGCGTGGTCGTGACATCGCTGTCCACGGCCGGGACCTCGGCGAACGACTCCAGGCCCAGCTGCTCGACCCACGCGGAGACGGCGTCGCCGGTGCGCTGGCCCTCGGTGCCGCGGACGACGGCGACGAAGCCGCCGGTGGCGCAGGCCGGCAGGACCGGCGGTGCGAGCAGCTCATAGCCGTTCAGCAGGAGGTGCTCCTCGCCGGACGGGGCGAACGGCGCGCCGATCGGGTCGCCCGGACCGGGGAGGTCGTCCGGGACCGGCGGCGGCGTGACCGGCGAGTCGCCCTCCGGCGTCGGCGCCTCGGTCTCCAGGTCGGGTAGCGGCGACGACGGGCTGTCTTCGACCTCGGCGATGCGGACGAACGACAGATACGGGTCGGCGCGCTCGCTGACCAGCAGCTTCACGTCGAGCCGGTAGCCGTCCGGGCCGAACGCGTGCGTCTCGCACTCCAGCGCCAGCGGATCGTCGCCGGACGGGACGTCGTCGCTGCCGAGTGGCCAGCGCTCGCCGGTCGCCTCCGGGTACTCGACGTCCGCGACGAGGCAGGCGGACGGCTCGGCGTCATCGTCGGGGTGGTAGGTCAGCGGCTCCAGTCCGGCGGCGCGGACCTGGTCGACGAGGTCGGCGAACGCCGCGACCGGGTCGCCGTCGACCAGCAGCAGCGCCTCCGTCCCGCCCTCGTGTGGGAACGGCCCGCCCAGCAGCACGGCACCCCGCGGGACGGTCAGGTCCGCAGTGATCGGGCTGCCCGGCGGTGCGCCGGTGGGCGCCGAGCCGTCGCTGTCACCGTCGTCCCCACAGCCGGTCAAGAGCAGGAGGCCGAGCGGGGCGGCGACGCGACACATGCCGCCGACCCTGCCATCAGCCGGCGGGGGAGAGGCTGAGCGACATGCCGGCCAGCCCGCGCTGGCGGTGCGAGAGCCGTTTGGCCACCTGGCGCAGCGTGGCCGACGCCGGGGCGTCCGCCTCGCTCAGCACCAGCGGCACACCGGAGTCGCCGCCCTCGCGCAGCCGGGTGTCGATCGGGATCTCGCCGAGCAGCGGCACCGAGGCGCCGAGCCGCTTCGACAGCCCGTCGGCGACCCGCTGGCCGCCGCCGCTGCCGAACAGCTCGAGGCGGTGCTCCGGCCCGCAGTGCGGGCACGGCAGGAACGACATGTTCTCGATGACGCCGGCGACCTGCTGGTGCGTCTGCATGGCGATCGACCCGGCCCGCTCGGCGACCTCGGCGGCGGCCAGCTGCGGCGTCGTCACGACCACGATCTCGGCGTTGGGCAGCAGCTGCGCCAGCGAGATGGCGACGTCGCCGGTGCCGGGCGGGAGGTCGAGCAGCAGGACGTCGAGGTCGCCCCAGTAGACGTCGGTGAGGAACTGCTGCAGCGCGCGGTGCAGCATGGGCCCGCGCCAGGCGACCGGGATGTCGCGGTCGGGCTTGAACATCTCCGTCGAGATGAGCTTCACGCCGTGCGCCGGCACCGGCATGATCATCCGCTCGACGACGGTCGGCTGCGAACCCTCGACGCCGAACATGCGTGGGATCGAGTGCCCGTAGATGTCGGCGTCGACCAGCCCGACGGTGACGCCGTCGGCGGCCATCGAGGCGGCCAGGTTCGCCGTCACCGACGACTTGCCCACCCCGCCCTTGCCCGACGCGACCGCGTAGATGCGGGTCAGCGAGTCGGGCTTGGTGAACGGGATCTCCCGCTCGGGCGCGCCGCCACGCAGCTGCTGGGACAGCTCCTTGCGCTGCTCCGCCGACATGACGTCGAGCACCACCTCGGCCGACGTGCTGCCCTGCAGCGCCATGACCGCCGCGGTGACGTCGCGGGTGATGGTGTCGCGCAGCGGGCAGCCGGCCACCGTCAGGTACACCTCGACCCGCACCCGCCCGTCGGCGGCCACGTCCACGGATTTCACCATGTTCAGCTCGGTGATCGGCCGCTTGATCTCGGGGTCCTTGACCCCGGCCAGGGCCGCGGTGACGTCGTCGACGGTCGGGAGCGCACTCATATGGTCGATGCTACGTCCGCCGCGCTTCTGCGCCGCCTCGTGGGCGGTGGCGTCTAGGATCTGGACGAATGACGGCCAGCAAGGACACCGATCAGTGGATCACACCCGAGCAGCTCGAGGTGTGGCGGCTGTTCATCCGCGCCCAGTCCCGGGTCATGCGGCGGCTCGAGGCCGATCTGCTCGCTGTGCACGACCTCCCGCTCGCCTGGTACGACGTTCTCGTGCGGCTGCTGGAGGCCGACGGCCGGCGGCTGCGCATGAGTGAGCTGGCCGAGCGGGTCATGCTCTCGCCGAGTGGACTCACCCGGCTGGTGGACCGGATGGTCGAGGAGGGCCTGCTCGAACGTACCCAGGCGGAGCGGGATGGGCGCGGGTTCTACGCGGTCCTGACCGATGCGGGATACGAGCGGTTGCGAGAGGCCAGCGGGACGCATCTGCGCGGGGTGCACGATTACGTGGTGGGTCGGTTCGATGATGCCGAGTTGGCCACGTTGACGGAGTTGCTGCGGCGCATCGAGCCGTGATCGGGGTTTTGCCGGGGGTGTTGCCTAGTGGGCCGTCCCCCTGCTGCCCATTTTCTTAGCCGGGGACGCGCGCCTCAAGTCCGCGCCTCTGCTGTTCATTGTTCGCTGTGCTTGCGGGCTTGGACTTGACCCGCGGGTCCCCGGTCTTTACGACTTGGTGCGCAATAGAGGTGACGGCAGGTGATTGCTGGTCACGGCGCGTCGCTGCGGAGCTGATGGGCGGCCGCACAAGATCATGAAGCGGTGTCTAGTCGATCATGGGCTCGTGCGGCCTTGGTTCATTCTGCCTTCATCGGGATCTCCCGTCACCACCTGGGTCGCCTCGTGGCCGAGCTGGCCGGGCCATGGGCGGGCCGGCGGGAGTCTGAGCTGGCCCAGCGCCGTGGCCGACAACGCCGTGGCCGCGCCGAAGGGGCTGGGCGCAAGCACGAGCTGGTCTTCGTCGACCGGGTGATCGTCACGCTGGTCGTGCTGCGGCTGCAGCTGCCGCATGCCGCGCTGGCCCGGCTGTATGGGGTCGACCGGTCCACGATCACCCGGGCGGTGCGTCAGGTCCGTCCGCTGCTGGCCGGTCGCGGGTACGCCGCCCCGGCCGGGGTCCGGCTGCGCACCCTGGCCGACGTGTTCGCCTACGCCGCCCATCACGGGGTCACGCTGCGAATCGACGGCTCGGAGATCCAGGTCCGCCGCCCGAGAGCGAACCGGCCCGGGCGGCGGGCGTTCGTGTCCGGGAAGAAGCGGCAGAACACGATCAAGTTCACGCCAGATCACCGACGCCCATGGGCGGACCTTGTTCGCCGGCGGGTATCGGCCGGGCCGGATGCATGACCAGACCGCGGTCAAAACCGACGGCATCGACGAGCTGCTCGACCTGTACCCGGGGGTCGAAGCCGAACTCGACGATGGCTACAAAGGCCTGGCCAAGGCCCACCCTGGCCAGGTGCGCATCCCACCGAAGAAGCCTGGCGGCGACGCCACCGAGAACGACCTCGCCGCCTGGCGAGCAGCCCGCCACGCCCAGTCATCGACCCGGATCTGTGTCGAGCACGGCATCGGCGAACTCAAGCACTGGCGCCCCCTGCAACGCTGGATCGGCCGCCGCGACGACCTACCCGAGACGATCGCCGCCGTCGCATCGCTGGTCTCCGACCGCGCCGCCGCCCGGTAGCCGAAACAGCCGACACCTCAGCCGAGGACGCCCCGATCCCTATTGCGCACAACGTCGTAAGAACGGGCAGCTATCAGGGGGACGGGGGGAGTGTGGCGCCGGTCCTCACTCGCGTACGGAGTACCTCACTCGCGTGAGGACCGGATAGCGGCCGGTTCGGCGCCGGGTGTGGTCGTTTGGCGGGTGAGGTGCCTCGGTGGCGGGTGAGGTCACGCCGTCGTTGATGGGGGTGGTCGTCCTCGATGTCGGGAGCCGTGGTCTGCGGGGCTCGAGGACGTCTTTTGCCATCGAGGACGACTGTCGGTGTCGAGGCCGACCGGGCGAATTCCGGCGAACGGCGCAAATGGTCCGGGCTGTGCGGCCAAGAGAATGGGCAGCAGGGGGACGCCCAACTCGGCAAACTCCCCGGCAACGCTACGCAGCTCACCCGATTCGCCGAGCGGTGAGCACCTATTGACGGCGAGCGGCGAAAGCCCCTAGCGTACGCCGGAAAGCCCTTACCATCCCATCCACCTGCCGCTCTCCGGCTCGTGGGAAGGCGCTTTCCGGTCAAGGAGGCCCGATGTCCCGGAGCACCCGCCGCCTCACGTCGATCGTCACCGCGCTGGCGTTGCTGCTGACCGCGCTGGTCGGCGCCGCCACGGCCGCGACCACCGCCGCCGCGCACGAGGAACCGGACGCACCACGGTTCCGCGCGCTCGTGTTCTCCAAGGTCACGAACTTCTACCATCAGTCGATCCCCGCAGGTCAGGCGCTCATCGAGCAGCTGGGTGCGGAGCACGACTTCGAAGTCGTCACCACCGACGACGCTGCGATCTTCAACGATGCGGACCTGGCGACGTTCGACGTCGTGGTCTTCAACAACACGAACTCGACCCCGGAGAGCGGCGACCTGCTCAACGCGGACCAGCGGGCGGCGTTCCAGCGCTACATCCAGGCCGGCGGCGGCTTCACCGGCCTGCACGCGGCGACGGCGGCCGAACGCGACTGGGAGTGGTACGAGGGGCTGGTGGGATCGATCTTCACCAACCACCCGCCGGGCACCAACCCCGACGGGACGATCAACGGCCGGGTGAAGGTGACCGACCGCGTGCACCCGTCGACGGCGAACCTGCCGGAGCTCTGGGAGTTCGAGGAGGAGTGGTACAACTGGAACCAGCGCGTCGTCGGTGACGTCCACGTCCTGACCTGGGTCGACACCAAGGTCGGCGTCTCCGGGCTGACCGAGGGCCCGAACCACCCGTTCTCCTGGTGCCAGATCTACGACGGCGGCCGGTCCTGGTACACCGCGGGCGGCCACTCCGCCGCCGCCTTCCAGGACGAGCAGTTCGTCGAGCACCTCAAGGGCGGCATCGAGTGGGCCGCCGGTGTCGCGGACGGCGACTGCGGCGGCACCGTCGAGGACAGTTTCGACAAGGTGCAGATCGCGTCCAACCCGGCCGACCCGATGGCGCTGGGCTTCCTGAACGAGAACGAGGTCGTCTTCGTCGAGCGGGGCGGCGCGGTGAAGGTCATCGACCAGTCGACGCTCGGGGTGACGACGGCGGGCACGGTCCCCGTCTACACGCCCGACTCCGACGGCATGCTGGGCATCGCCGTCGACCCGGACTTCGCGACGAACCGGTGGATCTACCTCACGTATTCGCACGCCACGCAACCCAAGATCCAGATCTCCCGCTTCACCCTGACGCCACAGAACCAGCTGGACCTCGCCTCCGAGCAGGTGCTGCTGGAGATCCCGACGTACCGGCAGCTGAACCGGTCCGGCGTGCACATGGGCGGCGCGATGGACTTCGACGCGGCCGGCAACCTGTACGTCTCGATCGGCGACAACATCGACCCGTTCGAGTCGGGCGGTTACGCGCCGATCGACGAGCGCGGCGGCAGGGCGCACTTCGACGCGCAGTCGACGTCGGCGAACACCAACGACCTGCGCGGCAAGCTGATCCGGATCACGCCCACCGACGACGGCGGCTACACCGTCCCGGACGGCAACCTGTTCGCGCCGGGGACGGCGAACGCGCGCCCGGAGATCTACGCGATGGGCTTCCGCAACCCGTTCCGGTTCCGCGTCGACGACGCCACCGGCGACGTCCTGCTCGGTGAGCACTCGCCCGACGCCCGCAGCGACAGCGCGACCCGCGGCCCGCAGGCGCACGGCGAGTGGAACCTCATCACCGAGGCCGGGAACTACGGCTGGCCGTACTGCATCGGGCCCAACCGGCCGTTCCACGACTACAACTTCGCGACGGCGACGCCCGGCGCCGCCTTCGACTGCGCGAACCCGGTGAACGACTCGCCGAACAACACCGGCCTGCGCGAGCTGCCGCCGGTCGTCGGCGCGACGATGTACGAGAACTACGGCGCCACGCCGGCCTGGCCGGAGTTCGGCACCGGCGGCGTCGCACCGCACGGCGGCCCGGTCTACAACTACGACGCGGAGCTGGACTCCGACACCAAGTTCCCCGCCTCCTACGACGGCAGGTGGTTCATCGCCGAGTGGGACCGGCGCTGGATCAAGACGGTCTCCGTCCTGCAGGAGGACCACCAGGGCGATCGCTACCCGTCGGCGTCGGCGGGCGACGTCTACTCCGTCGACCCGTGGGGCATCGACCAGACGTGGATCCGGCCGATGGACATGGACTTCGGCCCGGACGGCTCGCTCTACGTCATCGAGTGGGGCAGCAACTTCGGCGGCGCCCTGCGCGGCGAGCCGAACGACGACTCCGGCATCTACCGCATCGACTACGTCGCCGGCGACCGGCCACCGACGGCGCACGCGGCGGCCACCCCGTCCGACGGCCAGGCGCCGCTGACCGTCCAGTTCTCCAGCGACGGCAGCGGTCACCCGCAGGGCCTGCCGGTGACCTACGCGTGGGACTTCGGCGACGGCGGCAGCTCCACCGAGCCGAACCCGTCGCACGTCTACACCGCCAACGGCACCTACCAGGCCCGGCTCACCGTCACCGACGACGAGGGCCGCGAGGCGCTGGCCGCGGTGCAGGTCGTGGTCGGCAACACCCGGCCCGTGGTGACGGTCGAGCTGCCACCCGACGGCGGGTTCTTCGAATTCGGCGACCTCGTGCCGTACGAGGTGTCGGTCGAGGACGCCGAGGACGGGTCGATCGCCGACGGCGGCATCGCCTGCGAGGACGTACTGGTGCAGACGCTGCTCGGCCACGACGAGCACGCGCATCCGCTGGACACCGTCGAGGGTTGCGAGGGCGTCGTCCCGACCATGACCGACGGCGGCCACGGCGGCGACGTCAACCTGTACTACGTACTCGAGGGCGTCTACGTCGACCGCGGCGGCGAGGGCGTCGGCACGCTGACCGGCGCGTCGGGCGTGCAGCTGCGCACCAAGCGCACCGAGGCCGAGTACGTCGACGGCAACAACGGCGTCACGCCACTGGCCCGGGCCGGCGCCAGTGCCGGCGTCCGGCTGGGCGAGATCCGGCCGGGCGACTGGGTGTCGTACGACCCGGTGAGCTTCCACGGCATCGACTCAGTCACCGTCGGCGCGTCGTCGGGCGGCCAGGGCGGCGTCATCGAGTTCCGCAAGGACGCGCCCGACGGCGAGGTGCTCGGCAGCGTCGAGGTGCTCAGCAACGGCAGCTGGGAGGTCGTCCAGGAGCTGGACGCCGAGCTGGCCGACCCGGGCGGCTCGTTCGAGCTGTTCATGGTCTTCCAGGCCCGCGCCGGCTACACGCCCAGCGGCCCGGACCTGCTCTCCGTCGACTGGCTGCGGTTCAACGGCATGGGCGTGGCGGACCCGTCCGCGCCGGTGGTGACGGCGTCGGCGTCGCCCGCCGCCGGGCCGGCGCCGCTGGAGGTGACCTTCACCGGCAGCGCGACCAGCCCGGCCGGCCGCGAGATCGTGTCGTACGCGTGGGACTTCGGCGACGGCGGGACGGCCACCGGTACGACGGCGACGCACACCTACGCGGCGCCGGGCTCGTACGAGGCGGTGCTGACGGCGACCGACAGCGCCGGCAGCGTCGGCCGGGCCGAGGTGGCCGTCGAGGTCGAGGAGCCGCCATCGGAGTGCCCGGTCCGCGACGACGAGTTCGACGGCGCCGCGCTGGACACCTGCCGGTGGTCGCGGATCGTCCGTGAGGCGGCCGCCGACTACCGCGTCGCCGGCGGCCGGCTCTGGGTGCGGACGACGTCGGGCGGCAACTTCGGCGCCAACAACAACCCGCCCGTGCAGAACCAGTTCCTCCAGCCGGTCGACCCGGACGAGGACTGGCTGATCCAGACCAAGGTGCACGCGCCGCTGGCGCACCGGTTCCAGCAGGTCGGGCTGCAGTACTACGAGGACGACGGCGACTACGTGAAGCTGGACCTCGTCGCCGACAACCAGCCCGGCCAGCCGCGGACGCTGCGGGTGGAGCTGCGCTCGGAGACCGGCGACGTGCCGTCGACGACGCAGCCGAACCTGCAGCCGGCGCCGGCCAACCCCGGCGACGAGTGGTGGTTCCGGCTGCAGAAGTCCGGCACGACGTACACCGGCTGGGTCAGCGTCGACGGCGTCACGTGGATCGAGATGCCGGGGACGGTGCAGAACACCGCGATCACCGATGGCGGGATCGGTCCGCTGCACCAGGGCCGGACGCAGACGGCGCCGGTCGAGGTCGGCTTCGACCACTTCAAGGTGAACCCGGAGGACGAGCCGGCCGCCTGCCCGACGCCCGACGCGCGGGCCACCGTGGTGGTCGGCGGGGTCGACAGCGGGGTGCCGAACCGGACGCTGCCCGACGGCTGCACCATCGGCGACCGCATCCTCGACGACGAGCAGTGGGCCGCCAGCGGCGAGTTCGTCCGCCACGTCGGCGAGGTGCTCGACCAGCCCGACGTCGCGGCGCTGATCACGCCGCGGGAGCGCGGCGCCATCGTCCGGGCCGCCGCCGGGAGTGACGTCGGCTCGTCCTGAACCACCGGCCCGGGTCCGCCGCCTGCCGGGGTGGCGGACCCGGGCCGGTCAGGACAGGACGGGGGACCAGGCGCCGACGGCGACGGCGGCGGTGACGGCGAGCGCCGTCAGCAGGGCGGACGCGGCCACCAGCGCCGCGTCCGCGCGGCCGAACACCGGCCGGCGGGCGCTCGTGCGGTGCGCCGACGCCGCGAACCCGCGGGCGTCCATGGCGACGGCCAGGTGCGTCCCACGTCGCACCGCTCCGACCAGCAGCGCGAACAGCCGGCCGCCGAGCACCGTCAGCGCACGCAGCGGGTTGCGGTCGCCGCCCAGGCCGCGCGCCCGCCGGGCTCGTCCGAGCACCTCCCACTCGGCGGCCAGCAGCGGCGCCAGCCGGAACGCGGCCAGCGACCCGTAGGCGAACCGGGCCGGCACGCGCAGGTGCCGGACCAGCGAGTCGGCGAGGTCGACCGGGTCGATGGTCAGCACCGCCAGCACGCCGGGCAGCGCGATCGCCGCGACCCGCAGGCCGGCCGTCGCGCCGGTCGCCAGGCTCTCGGTCGTCACCAGCAGCGACCCGGCGTCGAGCAGCGTCTCGCCGCCCTTGCGCTCGGTGAACACCGCGTTCCCGAGCGTCACCATGACGACCGCCAGCCCGAGCGGCCACAGCCGGCGCAGCAGCCCAGGCCAGCCGACGCCCCACGCCGGCACCGAGACCAGCCAGGCGGTCAGCAGCAGCCCCGACGACACCGGGTCGACGCTGACCAGTAGCGCCAGCGACGGGACGACGGCGGCCGCCAGCTTCGCGACCGAGTTCCGGCGGGCCAGCAGGGCGGCCGGGTCGGTGGTCAGGTGGGTCTGCAGCAGCGTCACGACACCACCTCCGACGTCCCGGCCACCAGAGCGCCGCCGGACACCGACACCCGCACGTCGGCCAGTGCACCGGCGAACGCCTCGTCGTGCGTCACCGCCACGATCGCCGTCCCACCCGCCCGCAACCCCACACACAGCTCGAGCAGCTCCGCCCACGTCCGCGCGTCCTGGCCGAACGTCGGCTCGTCCATCACCAGCAGGTCCGGCGCGGTCGCCAGCATCGCCGCCACCGACAGCCGCCGTTTCTCGCCGCCTGACAGCGTGAACGGGTTCGCACCGGCCAGCCGCGTGAGCCGCAGCCGCGCCAGCAGCTCGTCGGCCCGCCGCGCCGCCTCGTCCGCGGGGACCCCGGCCCGCCGCGGCCCGACCAGCAGCTCGTCGCGGGCGGTGCGCGTGACGAACTGGTGCTCGGGGTCCTGGAAGACCGTCCCGACGCGGCGGCACAGGTCCCGCGGCCGCCAGCGGTGCAGCGGCCGGTCCGGGCCGCCGGCGACCCGCACGTCGCCGCTGTCCGGCGGCAGCAGGCCGGCCAGCAGCATCGCGAGCGTCGACTTGCCGCTGCCGTTCGGCCCGGTGACGGCGACCGCGGTGCCGCGCCGCACCGACAGCGACGCCGACGACAGCGCCGGCCGCCGCGTGCGCGGATACGTCAGGCTCAGGTCGCGCGCGGTCAGCACGACGTCGCCGCCGGGGCCGGGCCGGAACGGGGGAGCGGCCGGGCCCCACGGCGCCGGCACCCACACCCCGGCCGCGGCCAGCGACGCGCCACGCCGGCCGAACACGTCGGCCGGCGGCCCGTCGTCGGCCACTCCGCCGCCCGGCTCCAGCACGACGACGCGGTCGACCAGTCCGGCGGCGGCGTCGACCCGGTGCTCGACCATCAGCAGCGTCGTCCCGGCTCCGGCCAGGGCGGACGAGACGGCGCCCAGCACGGTCGCCGTCCCCGCCGGGTCGAGGTTCGCCGTCGGCTCGTCCAGCACGAGCACGGACGGGCGCCGGACCAGCGCGCCGGCCAGCGCCAGCCGCTGCTGCTCGCCGCCGGACAGCGCCGCCGTCGGGCGGTCGCGGCCATGCTCGAACCCGACCCGCGCGAGCGCCGCGTCCACCCGCGGCCAGATCTCCTCGGCCGGCACGCCGGCGTTCTCGAGGCCGAACGCGACGTCGTCGCCGGAGCGCGACATCACCAGCGACGCCTCCGGGTCCTGCAGCAGCATCCCGACGCGGTCCCGTGCGGCCGCCGCGGGCGCCCCGTCGACCTCGATCGACCCTTCGACCTCGGCCGCCGTCTCCGGGTCGAGCAGCCCGGCGACCGCGCGCAGCAGCGTCGACTTGCCGGCGCCCGAAGGGCCGACCAGCAGCACGCGCTCACCGGCGGCGACGTCCAGGTCGACGCCGCGGCAGGCCCACGCCTTCCGGCCGGCGTAGCGCCAGCCGAACCCGCGGATCCGGACCGCGGCGCCGCCGTCTGACGGCGTCATCAGATCTCGTTCTGCGCGCGGCCGGCGGCGAACGGCGCGAGTGCGCCCGTGCGGGCCAGCGCCCGCACCAGCAGCCAGGCCAGCACGCCGGCGGCCACCCCGGCCACCACCGCGCACCCGGTGTAGACGACCTTCCAGTCCCAGGAGTACGTGGGGACATAGGTGACGATCTCGTAGAGCCCCATCGCGAGCCCGGCGCCGCCGCCGGCCAGCACCGCCGCGCCGAGCCCCCAGCGGCGATAGACCAGCAGAGCCAGAACGACCTCCGCGCCGAGCCCCTGCCACACGCCGGACAGGAACACCGACAGCCCCCACGCCGAGCCGAAGAACATCGACACGGTGGCGGCCAGCACCTCCGTGTACAGCGCGGCGCCGGGCCGCCGGACCACCAGCGCCCCCAGCACGGCCGGGATCAGCCAGACGCCGGAGGCCAGCGGCGCGATCGGCAGCGCGCCCAGCGGTGCGTTGATCACGGAGTACAGCAGGTTGTTCCAGACGGCGAAGACCACGCCGAACACGACGCCGATGACGGACGCGACGACGATGTCGACGGTGCGCCACCGGTGCCGTCGCAGCTGGGCGGTTTCCGTCTCGCTCATCGGACAGCTCCTCTCGTACGGTGTACGACGAGGGGCCTCGAAGACGTGACACAGCGCGCCGCCACGGGACCCTGCCCGTGGGACGCGCTGCTGCGGTCGAGGTTTCGACTTCCTGCGCCGGCATTACCCGGATCAGGTTCGAGGGTCTGCGGGCATGTCCCGCACTCTCAGCGCTGCAGCGCTCCCCTGTCGTGGGTATTCAGTTGTCTGGTGAAAGAGATTACACCCTTTGGTCACAACGGCGTTGATCAGCGGTAACGTCCGGAAACTGGTATCCGCCAGGCCCCGGCCAGGTCACGTTTCGGTGACGACCCGGCCCGACCGTGGGTATGCTCCATCAGGCGCTCCAGCCGGAGCCGCCTCGCGCTCACACCGAGCCGACCCTTGAACCGAAGAGGTCAGCCGCACATGCAACTGGTCGTTCGCCGACTGGCTGCAGCCGGTTCCGTCGCGCTTGTGACCGTCGCCTTGACGGCATGTGCATCCGGCCCGGAACACCAGGCCGTCTCGCCGCTGGCGCAGCTCAGCGTCGAGGAAGGCCTCGACGAGGCACCCAACGGCATCGACGAGATGGCACCCGCCGACGTGCTCGAGCAGTCACTGGCCGCCATGCGCGCCACCGGCTCCTACCGCGTCAGCGGCACCACCGTGAGCGGCAACACCATCGACATCGCCTTCAAGGACGGCGTCGGCTCGGTCGGCTCGGTCGGCGCCGAGAACCCCGTCCAGCTGGTCGCCACGCCGGGTGCGGTCTACGTCACCGGCGACGAGTCGCTGGGCGAGGTCGTCGGCGCCGACGTCGGCACCACGCTGGCCGGCAAGTGGCTGCTGATCTCGCCCGAGGCGGCGTCCAGCTTCGCGATCTTCTCCGACGGGTCCACCTTCGCGGCCGCGGTGCTCGGCGCCGACGACCCCGAGGGGCTCACCGCGGTCCGCGAGGTCGACGGCCAGCCGGCGGTCGGCCTGATCTTCCCCGAGACCGGCGGCACGCTCTGGGTCGCCGCCACCGGCGAGCCGCTGCCGCTGCGGCTGGAGGAGAAGGGCGCGTCGGCCGGGACCGGCGTCATCGCCTTCTCCGACTACGGGACGGAGGTCGCCGTGACGCCGCCGGCCGAGGACGCCGTGGTCGACCTCACCAAGATCCCGGTGCCCACCGCGACACCCACGCCCACGCCGTGACGCCGCGCCGTCACCGGCCGGTCGTACCGATGGGTTAATCTTCCCCCGTGGAACTCGTGGGTGCGGTTGCCGTGGGTCTGACCAAATGGTTTGGTCAAGTCGATCCCGACGGCCTGTCGCACCTGCCCTTGCAGGGGCCGGCCATCGTCGCCGTCAACCACACCACCATCGCCGACGTGCCGCCGGTGCTGGCCACGCTCTACAAGGCCGGCCTGCGGCCCAGCGTCCCGTGTCACCGCGACGGCTGCGGCGTCACCCACGGCCACGTCCGCTTCATGGCGTCGTCGCTGGTGTTCGCGAACCCGTTCATCGGCCCGCTCGCGCGGCAGGCCGGCATGATCGAGGTCGGCGGCCGCCAGGCCGGCGCGGCCGCACTCAAGGCGGCGCACGACGCACTGGCCCGCGGCGAGGTCGTCGGCATCTACCCCGAGGGCGACGTCTCGGCCACCGACGACGGCTCGCCGCGGCGGTTCCGCTTCGGCGTGGGCCGGCTGGCCGCCGACGCGAAGGCGCCGGTCGTGCCCGTCGCGCACCACGACGCCCGGCGCATCGGGTCCGGGTCCATCGCGCGCAGCCTCGGCGGCGCGCTCAGCTCCGTCGTCCGCCGTCCGACCATCAAGCTGCGGGTCGGCAAGCCGATCCTGCCCGACGAGTTCACCGGCCTCCCGCTGCGCGACGTCGTCGAGGTCATCCAGGACCGCGTCACCGACGTGTGGCGCTCCGTCTCGGGCGAGTCGCTGCCACGGCTCGACCTGGACCAGAAGGAAAAACCGTTGTGAACGCGGCGGCGTCGTTGCACTGTAGAGGCGGGTCCGCGCGCGCGGACACCGCCAGCGATTGGTCCAGATTTTGCCGTTCCGTTCCTTGCCGAGCGAATAGGCCACACTAGAGTCAGAGCGGCGAGCCCTGACACGGGCTCGGGAAGGAGGCGTGTGCGCGATGAACACACTCGTTCTCAACGCCTCCTATGAACCGCTCGCCGTGGTGTCGGTGCGCCGGGCCGTCATCCTGATCCTCACCGAGAAGGCCGTCGTCGAGCACGCCGACACCGAGAAGCTCATCCGGTCGGCCACCCGTGAGCTGCCGACCCCGCTGGTGGTCCGGCTGCTCCGGTTCGTCCGGGTGCCGTACCGCCGCAAAGTGCCGTGGTCACGTGGCGGGGTCCTGGAGCGCGACGGACGGCGCTGCGCCTACTGCGCCGGCCGGGCCAACTCCATCGACCACATCGTGCCCACCTCCCGCGGCGGTGCCCAGCGCAGCTGGCTGAACACCGTCGCGGCGTGCGTCTCGTGCAACCAGCTCAAGGCCGACCGCACGCCGAACGAGGCGGGCATGTCGCTGCTCATCGACCCGTTCGAGCCCAAGGCGCACCGCGCCCTGGTGCTGGCGCTCGGCGTCACCGCGGCCGAGTCTTTGCCCGAGTGGCTCATCGCCTCGACGGCATAGCCGCACTGCGTCTTCGTCCCATTCGCCCCCTCAGCAGCAACGTTCCCCGTCATGTCGCGCGCGAATGAACCGTCCGATGATCGTCGGCGCGAGTACTGTCGGCCCATAGGAGGTGCGTCATGGTGAGTCCTGTTCCCGGTCTTCCGACCGGCATCGTCGTGGGTACGTACGACGACTACCCCGCAGCACAGAAGGCGGTCGACTTCCTCTCCGACCAGAAGTTCCCGGTCGAGAACCTGGCCATCGTCGGCAGCGACCTCCGCCAGGTGGAACGCGTCACCGGCCGGCTGACGTGGGGCAAGGCGGCGCTCGGCGGGCTGGCGACCGGTGCCTGGTTCGGTCTGCTCATCGGCCTGCTGCTCGGCCTGTTCACCGACGAGGGCTGGCTGGCGATCATCCTGCTCAGCGTGCTCTGGGGCGCCCTGTTCTTCATGATCTTCGGGCTGGCCGGGTACTGGTTCACCGGCGGCCGCCGCGACTTCACGTCCCAGAGCGTCACCGTGGCCGGCCGGTACGAGGTCTACTGCCAGCACCAGCACGCCGACGAGGCGCGCAACCTGCTGGCCCGCCTGTCGCTGCAGACCGGCACCGGCACGCCGCAACCCTAGAGCCAGTTGCGCCGCTTGAAGTTGACGTAGAGCATCCAGCACAGCCCGGCCATCAGCAGCATCACCGCGGGATAACCGAAGGTCCAGTCCAGTTCGGGCATGTCCCGGAAGTTCATGCCGTAGATGCCGGCGATCGCCGTCGGCACGGCGATGATCGCCGCCCACGACGTGATCTTGCGCATGTCGTTGTTCTGCGCCACCGACAGCTGCGCCAGGTTCGCCTGCAGCATCGAGCTGATGATCTCGTCGTAGCCGTTCAGCTGGGTGCGCAGCCGGTCGACGTGGTCGCCGATGCCGCGGAAGTACGTCTGCACCTTCGCCGGGATCAGGTCCGGCACGCGCTGGGCCAGTGACCGCACCGGCAGCCCCAGCGGAGCGATCGCGCGCTGCAGCTTCAGCAGCTCCCGCTTGGCGTGGTAGATCCGGCCCGCCTGGTTGCCGCTGACGTCGTCGAACACGGCCGCCTCGATCTCGGTGAGGTAGGCCTCGAACGCCTCCGCGGTCTCGGTGTACTCGTCGACCGTCACGTCGGCGGCGGCATACAGCACGGCGGCCGGGCCGTGACCGATCAGCTTCGGCTGTGCCTCCAGCCGCTCCGCGACCGCCGCGACGGGGTCCGGGTCGCCCTCGCTGACGGTGACGACGACGTCCGGCCCGGCCAGCAGCGTCAGGCGGCCCGCGTCGCGCACGCCGCCGTGGTACCGGACCCGGCGCAGCACCAGGTAGACCAGGCCGTCGTAGTGGCCGATCTTGGTCCCCTGGCGCGGGTCCAGCGCGTCCTGGACGGCGAGCGGGTGCAGGCCGAAGTCTGCCGCGATGTGGTTCAGGTCGTCCTCGCCCGGCTCGTGCAGCTTGATCCAGACGAACCCCGGCCCCTCCCGCGCCGCGGTGACGGCGTCGTCGTACTCCTGGCTCGTCTGCCGCCGGCCGTCGCGGTAGAACGTCCAGTCCGTCACCGTCATGGTTCCTCCTCGCCGAGCGCGTCCCCAGCGCTAGCGTTACAGCATGGCGACGTCCCGGCAGCCGGATCGGCAGGCGCACCGTCCCGAGGTCTGGCTGGTCCGTCACGGCCAGACCGAGTGGAGCCGCGACGGCAAGCACACCAGCAGCACCGACCTGCCCCTGACGCCGGACGGTGAACGGGCCGCCCGGTCGCTGAAGTCCCGGCTCGACGGCACGGAGTTCGGCCTGGTGCTGGCCAGCCCGCGGCAGCGCGCCCGGGCGACGGCCGAGCTGGCCGGTTTCCCGAACCCGGAGATCGACGACGACCTGCGCGAATGGGACTACGGCGAGTACGAGGGCGTCACGACGCCGCAGATCCGCGAGACCGACCCCGACTGGTCGCTGTGGACCGACGGCGCGCCCGGCGGCGAGCGTCCGGCGGACGTCGAGGCGCGCGTGGACCGGCTGATCGTCCGGCTGCGGTCGGCGCCGGGGGAGCGGGTTCTGGTGTTCGCGCACGGGCACGTCCTGCGGGTGGTCGGCGCGCGGTGGTGCGACTGGCCGGTCGCCGCCGGCGCGCACCTGCGCCTGGACACCGCCACGGTGTCCGTCCTCGGCTGGGAACGTGAGACGCCGGCCATCGGCCGCTGGAACGCCCCCTGACGGCCGCCGCCGCCACATCCGCCCCGCCACCGGCCTCCGCCCCGCCGCCCCGCCCAAGTTGATCTTGGAGTAAAGACGCAATTGCGGTCCCATTTGTCCGATGGATACCGTACTTTCTCCAAGATCAACTTCGGTTGGGTGGGGCGCGTTGGCGGGAGGTGCTTGACGGGCCGGACGCGAGCCGTCAGCGTCGTCGTGTGAAAGGCGAACGAACCTGTCCGCGGTGTGGCGCGCCGGCCCGTCCGCCGGGCGCGTGGTCCAGCCGCTGGGTCTGCTCGGTGCACGGCGAGGTGTACCCGCTGGCGCCGGTGACGACGCCGAGTGCGGCCCTGGTGCATCAGCTGGCCCGCGACTCGCACGTGCCGCTGTGGCTGCCGTGGCCGCTGCCGCGGGGCTGGGTCGTCGGCGCCGTCATCCACGCCGGCGACGACGCAAGCGGGGTGCGGGCCAGTGGCATCGGGATCAGCGGGCCGAACCCGATGGGCGGGCCGGGTGACCTCCTGCTCGTCGCCGAGGAGCAGGGCGTCGGGCTCGGCGCCGGGCTGGCCGGGCTGGAGGGCGCCGACCCGGGCAAGGCGGTCGAGGGCGAGCCGCAGGCCAAGGTGCAGGTGCACGGCCGCGCGGTGCCGATGTGGTTCGTCGAGGGACCGGCCGACCGCGCCGTCTACGTGGGGCACTGGAGCGGCAGCTGGCTGTGGGCGATCCTCTACCCGCAGTCGGCCGGCGTGCTGTTGCTGGAGGACGTCGAGGTGGTCGATCTACGTGATCTCGGCCACGAGGCGGACCTCTTGCCGTACGGAACGCCCCCGCCGTGGCTGGTGCAAGGCTACGATCAGTGAGGTCGGACGTTCGGCGATCACATCGAGGGTGCCCCGGTTGCGCATCGATCTGCACACGCACAGCAGCGTCTCCGACGGCACTGACCGCCCGGAGGACGTCGTCCGGCGGGCCAAGGAAGTCGGCCTCGACGTCGTCGCGTTGACCGACCACGACACCTTCGACGGCTGGACGGCGGCGCTCGCGGCCGGCGCCGAGACCGGCGTCGACGTCGTGCCCGGCGCGGAGATCTCGACGGACCTGCGCGGTCACGGCGTGCACCTGCTGGCGTACCTGGTCGACCCGCAGTACGAACCGCTGGCCGCCGAGCTGGGCCGGGTCAGGCACGACCGCCGCACCCGGCTGGGCCGCATCGCCGCCGCGCTGACGGCCGCCGGGCTGCCGATGGACGTCGCCGACATCCTGACCCACTCGCCCGAGGCCGCCACCGTCGGCCGCCCGCACGTCGCCGACGCGATGATCGCCAAGGGCTACGTGCGCGACCGCGAAGAGGCGTTCTCCTGGTGGCTCGGCCAGGGCCGGCCGGGCTGGGCGGCGAAGTACGCGCCCGACATCGAGGAGGCCATCCACCTCGTGCACGCGGCCGGCGGGGTGTGCGTGCTCGCGCACCCGTGGGGCCGCGAGGGCGCCCGCCGCGCGCTGACGCCGTCGGCGGTCGCGGCGCTGCGCGAGGCCGGGCTCGACGGCATCGAGGTCGACCACCAGGACCACGACGACGCCAGCCGGCGGACGCTGCGCCGCATCGCGCGCGAGCTCGGGCTGGCCGTCACCGGCTCCAGCGACTACCACGGCACCGGCAAGCTCGATCACGACCTGGGCGTCAACACCACCGCACCGGAGGAGTGGGAGCGGCTACGATCGCTGGCCGGCGGGCACTGACCGCCGACCTGCGACCACGCGACCCTCCGGAGTGCCTCGATGAACTGGCAGTTGTTCGGCGAGGTCGTCGTCACGCTGTTCGTGATCATGGACCCGCCGGGGACGGTGCCGGTCTTCCTCGCCCTGACCGGCAACCGGCGGCCGGCCGAGCGCAAGCGGGCCGCCTGGCAGGCGGTCGCTGTCGCCGGCGGCGTCATCACCGTCTTCGCGCTGTTCGGCCGCACGATCCTCGACTACATGCACATCAGCCTGCCCGCGCTGCAGGGCGCCGGAGGGCTGCTGTTGCTGCTGGTCGCGCTGGAGCTGCTGACCGGCAAGGCGGACCAGCCGGACACCGCGGCCGCCGGCAACGTCGCGATGGTGCCGCTCGGCACGCCGCTGCTGGCCGGGCCGGGCGCGATCGTCGCGACGATGGTGTTCGTGCAGGACTCCGACGGCGGCTGGGACTACCTGGCGCTAGGACTTGGCGTCGTGGTGGTGCTGCTGTCGATCTGGGCGTCGATGCGGTTCAGCGTGCTGCTGCTGCGGGTGCTGAAGGAGTCGGGCATCCTGCTGGTCACCCGGATCGCCGGTCTGCTGCTGTCGGCCATCGCCGTCCAGCTGGTGGCCGACTCGGTCCGGGCGTTCATCGCGGGCGCGGGGTGAGCGACCCTGTCGGTGCGGCGCGGAAGAATGACCGCATGAGCCAGCCCATCCTCGACGGCATGCCGCGGCGCCTGTACAGCGCCACGCCCACGCGGCTGAACACCTGGCTCGACTGCCCCCGCCGCTACCGCTTCACCTACCTCGACCGCCCGCCGCCGCCCAAGGGCCCGCCGTGGGCGCACAACACGCTGGGCGCGGTCGTACACAACGCGCTGGCCGGCTGGTGGCGGCTGCCCCGCGACGCCCGAACGGTGCACCGGGTCGGCGTCATCGTCGACGAGTACTGGACGGCCGAGGGCTTCCGCGACGCCGAGCAGGCCGACCTCTGGCGGGTGCGGGCCCGCGACATGGTGACCGGCTACGTCGCCCGGCTCGACCCCGACGACGAACCGCGCGGGGTCGAGCGCACGGCCGGGCTGATCCACGGCGGCACGTCGCTGACCGGCCGCATCGACCGCATCGACCAGCGCGGCGACGAGCTGGTCGTCGTCGACTACAAGACCGGCCGGCACGTCCTCACCACCGACGACGCCCGCAGCTCGCTGGCGCTGGCCGTCTACGCCGCGGCGGCCGCGCGAACCCTGCGCACGCCGTGCCGCCGGGTCGAGCTGCACCACCTGCCGTCCGGCACCGTCGCGGTGTGGGAGCACGACGAGCGCACGCTCACCCGCCACCTCGACCGCGCCGACGGCATCGCCGCCGAGTGCGCCGACGCCGACGCCGCGTTCAAGTCCGGCGACACCGGCGACGCCCGGTTCCCGCCGCGGCCGTCGTCACTGTGCGGCTGGTGCGACTTCCAGCAGCACTGCCCCGAGGGCCGGGCGTCGACGTCCACCCGGGCGTCCTGGGCCGGCCTCGAGGCGTCGTGACCACGCGGCCTTGACACGGGCCTGATCAGGTTTGTCCCGTCGGTCACGTTTATCCGGGCGCGCCCGAGAGCATGATCATGCGGGCGCGGCCATCGGGGAGAGATCGGGTGGCGTACGCTGAGTGACGGTTACCCCCGAACCGAAGGAGCGCGGATGGCAGGGCGCTACGGCGTCTCGTCCGGATCGGCCACGCGGCACTCGTCCCGTCGCCGTTCCCGTGTCCGCCGCCGGTCGCGTTTTCACGGCGTGCGGGTCACGGTCCTCAGTTGTTCCCTCGCGGTCACCGCCGGCGTTTTCGCGCTCGCGGGCACCGCCACCGGGCCTGACGTCCCGGCCAGCGCGGGCGTCCTGCCGCCGCTGTCCGAGCGCGACGGCGACGACGCCTCCCGCGGCACCGACCGCGTCCCCGGCACCAAGACCGCCGGGCCGGTCATGGTCAAGGTGGTCGTCGAGCCCCCGGTCGAGGCGCCCGTCGACCCGAACGTGAAGCCGGTCGCCGACGCGGCGCTCCCGGCCGGCAGCGGCACCGGCCACCGCGTCGTGTTCGACATCACCCAGCAGCAGGTCTGGCTGGTCGACGCCGACGACGCCGTCGTGCGCACCTATTTCGTCTCCGGCAGCCGCTACGACCAGCTGCCCACCGGCACCTTCGACGTGTTCTCCAAGTCCCGCGACACCGTCAGCTGGCACGGCACCGAGACCATGGAGTACATGGTGCGGTTCTTCCGCGGCGAGAACTCCAACATCGGCTTCCACGACCTCCCGGTCTCCACCGCCACCGGCGCCGAGGTGCAGACGCTCTCGCAGCTCGGCCTGCCGCTCTCCGACGGCTGCATCCGCCAGGACCTCGAGGATGCCGTCGCGCTCTGGGAGCACACCGAGGTCGGCACCCCCGTGGTCGTCGTCCGCACCTGAACCCGCCCGCACTCCCCGCCTCGTCCCACCCCACCGAAGTTGATCATGGCGAAAGTCGGGTTTCCGCCGGGAAGCCCGACCTTTTCCATGATCAACGCGGTCGCGCCGCGGCCGTGAGGTGGGTCAGCGGCCGCTCAGGGCGGCGGGCAGCTCCGCGCGGCTGGTGATGCCGAGCTTGGCGTAGATGCGGGCCAGGTGGCTCTCGACGGTGCGGGTGGAGATGGTGAGCCGGCGGGCGATGTCGCGCGAGGAGATGCCCGCGGCGGCCAGCGGCGCGATCTCCTGTTCGCGCCGCGTCAAGGCGATCGTCTGCTGCCGCGGCGGGTTGGTCCAGATGCCGAAGCCGGCCAGCGTCGCCTCGAACGCCGGCACCAGCTCGGCGTCGCCGTCGGCCAGCGCGCGGGCGTAGCCGGCCATCGCGTCGGCCCGGGTCAGGCCGTCGCACTGCTTGGCGGAGGCGGACATGCGGTCGGCGACGGCGGCCAGCGTCAGCTCGCGCGCCGTCGGCAACCCGTCCGCCAGCCCGAGCAGGGCGACGTGCAGCGAGTCCAGCTCGGCCGGCGGCAGGTGCGCCTTGGCCGCGGCGTCGGCGGCGTCCATGGCGCGGTCGACGGCATCGCTCTCGCGGCGGGCCAGCCCGACCCACAGCAGCGTGCGGCGGCGCCGTCCGAACATCGTGGACGACTCGTGCACCGGCTGGCGCAGCGCCTCCTCGCGGAACCGGGCCGCCTCGTCGAGGTCGCCGACCCAGACGGCGGACTCCGCCGCCAGTGCCAGGACGGCCGGCAGCAGCCCGCGCGGATCGGCCTCGCGCAGCGCGGCGATGGCCCCGCTCAGATGGCCGGACGCCTCGGACCAGCGGCCGCGGGCCATCGCGATCTGCCCCTCGACCAGCCCCGGCACGTTGCGGTGGTGGTGCACGTGCCCGATGTCGAGGTCGGACTCGTCGGCGTGCATCCGCTCGGCGGTGTCGACGTCGCCGGCGAACAGCCTGATGACCTCCATGGCGGCGCGCAGCGGCATGAGGAACGCGGTCGCCTCGGACTGCGACTCGCGGGCGGCGTCCATGTACCGCTCGCCCAGCCGGAGCGCCTCGGCCACCCGGCCGGCCCGGGCCAGCGACAGCTGCACCGGCGCGGCCAGCTGGATGCGGGCCAGCAGCGGCAGCGTGTTGTCGCTGAGGAACTCGACCGCCTCGTCCAGCGCGTCGCCGGTGCCTCCGGCGTTCATCAGCACCGCCAGCCGGTGCCCGCGCAGGACGGCGGACGACTGCGGGCAGGCGGAGACCCGCGGCAGCGCCTCGTCCAGCAGCCGGACCGCGGCCACGGGGTCGGCCTGCCCGTGGAACAGCACGTCGGCGCCGGTGATGGCCGCGTGCGCCTCCAGCGGCGGGGTGAGCACCTCGGCGGGCAGCGCGTGCAGCTGGACGAGGTCGGCCTGGGCGCGGTCGACGGCGCCGAGCACCCGGTGCGCCCGGGCCCGCTCGGCCAGCGCGGCGGCGACCACGCCGTCGTCGGGGTCGGCCAGCAGCGCGAGGTCGGCGAACCGGCGCGCGTCGGCGGGCTGTTGCAGCCGGTTGGCCAGCGCGGCGGCCTCGACCAACAGCCCCGGCTCGGGCACCGATCCCGCTTCGAGCGCCCACGACACCCACCGCATCAGGTCCGGCAGCGACGCGTCGTGCGGGGCGGGCAGGTGCCGGACCACGCGCTCGCGCAGCACCCGGCGCCGTCCGGGCGGGACCAGGCTGCGGATCGCCTCGCCGTACACCGGGTGCGACAGCCGCGCCGACGGCGGTGCGGCGGCGTTGTCGACGACCAGCATGCCGGCCTCGACCAGCGAGTCGACCGCGCCGGTGTCGGCCAGCTCGAACAGCAGCGGCAGCGGCAGCGACTCGGCCAGCGACACGATCTCCAGCACCTCGCGCTCGCCGTCCGGGCGGCGGCGCAGCTCCGCGGTGACCAGCTCGATCAGCCGGCCCGGCACGACCGGCCCGGTCCACGTCCACACACCGTGGTTGTTCAGCAGCTCCTCCCGGCTGAGCGCGGAGCGGACCAGCTCGCGCAGGTAGAGCGGGTTGCCGAGACTCGCCTCCCACATGCGCCGGTCGGTGTCGCGGCCGACGACTCCGCCGAGCGCCTCGCGCAACAGCAACGTCGTCTCGGCCCGGTCCAGCGGCGCGACGTCGATCCAGCGCAGCCCGCCGTCCTTCCACAGCGCGAGCAGATCGTCCGGGATGGCGGGGTTCGGCCGGCTGGTGACCAGGAGCCTGGCCTTCTTCGACGTGGCCAGCATGCGCAGCACGCCCGCGCTGGCGCCGTCGAGCAGGTGACCGTCCTCGACCCGCAGCACCACCGGCCGGCCGCCGGCGTCACGGCCGAGCCGGTCCGCGGCCGCCTGGAACACCGAGATCGGGCTGGTGTCGGCGTGCGCGGCGACGTCGGTGAGCAGTGGCGCCAGCGCGCCGAGCATGACCGGCTGCGCTCGGCTGGGCGATGTGACGGTCACCACATATGCGGTGTCGGCGACCGCGTCCTCGAGCCGGCTCGCCAGTGTCGACTTGCCCACACCCGACTCGCCGATCAGCAGCGCCCCATACCCCGTCGACGAGTCGTCGCCGGTCAGGACCTGCAGCGCGGCCGCGTACTCGTCGTACCGGCCGACGAGCGGCCAGTGACTGAGCGCGTGAGTGGCGTGCATGCACGCCAACGGTAGGGGCAGTTGGGCCTGTTCGCGGGGATCCGCGCGGAAGAATTTACGTAATGACTACGGATGCCGCCGAGGTGGCCGTCTTCGTAGCGTTGAGCCCAGCTTGTCACCCCGTTCAACGGGCGAGACAGGCTCGGGATACGGCGGGCTGGTACCGCGTCGGACTCCCGCTGCACGGCCGGATCAGCAGGGGGCGCCTGCGACACCGGCCGCGCTGCCTTCCGGTGACCGTCGGCACCCTCCACCCCGAGGTCACACCACCCCTGCGCTGGCGGTCATCGGAAGGCGCACACCGGACCGAAGGGATCCGGCGACTCCCTCCCCCGTGGGGTCACCGGATCCCTTCGCCATGTCCGTCAGGGCGTGGCGGTGGGATCGGCCTCGGGCGCGTGGCCCGCACTGCCGCCCTCGTCGACGGCCTGGCCGCCGCGGGTGCGGCGCCGGGAGCGCTGCCGGCGCGGCCGCGCCTCCTCGTCGGCACGGTGGCCGTCGCGGGGTTCGGAGCGGCTGTGGCCGGACGCGGCCGGCTCACCGCCGCGGGTGCGCCGCCGGCCGCCACCACCGCGCCGGCGCGGCTGCCGGGTGCGGGTCTTGCCGGTCTCGCCGAGGTCTTCGAGCTGCTCGGCCTCCAGGCCGGCGCGGGTGCGCTCGGACCGCGGCAGCGTGCCCTTCGTGCCCGGCGGAATGCCGAGGTCGTGGAAGAAGTGCTCGCTGCTGGAGTACGTCTCGACCGGCTCAGGGTAGGGGAGGTCGAGCGCCTCGTTGATCATCTTCCAGCGGGCGAGGTCGTCCCAGTCGACGAACGTGACGGCAACGCCCGACGCGCCGGCCCGGCCGGTGCGGCCGATGCGGTGCAGATAGGCCTTCTCGTCCTCGGGGCAGGTGAGGTTGACGACGTGGGTGATGCCCTCGACGTCGATGCCGCGGGCGGCGACGTCAGTGGCCACGAGCACGTCGACCTTGCCGCTGCGGAACGCCCGCAGCGCCTGCTCGCGGGCCCCCTGGCCGAGGTCGCCGTGCACGGCGGCCACGGCGAACCCGCGGTCGCGCAGCTCGTCGGCCATGCGCTGGGCGGCCCGCTTGGTCTGGCTGAAGATCATGGCCAGCCCGCGGCCCTCGGCCTGCAGCAGCCGGGCGACCATCTCGTCCTTGTCGAGCTGGTGCGCCCGGTACACGAACTGGGCCGTGGCGGGCACCGTCTGGGTCTGGTCGGGGGATTCGGCCCGGATGTTGATTGGGTGCCGCATGTACCGGCGGGCCAGACTGATGACCGCCCCCGGCATGGTGGCCGAGAACAGCATGGTCTGGCGCAGTTCCGACGTCAGCGCGATCAGCTTCTCGACGTCGGGCAGGAAACCGAGGTCGAGCATCTCGTCGGCCTCGTCGAGGACGAGCACCTTGACGTGGCTGAGGTCGAGGTGGCCCTGCGCGGCGAGGTCGAGCAGCCGGCCGGGAGTGCCGACGACGACCTCGACGCCCTTGGTGAGCGCGCTGACCTGGGGCTCGTAGGCGCGGCCGCCGTAGAGGGTGACGATGCGGACCTTGCGCACCGCCGCGGCGGTGGTGAGGTCGCCGTTGACCTGCACGGCCAGCTCGCGGGTGGGGGCGACCACAAGCGCCTGCGGCTTGCCCGGCTCGTTGGCCAGGCCGTAGTCGCGGTCGCCGGGGGCGACGATGCGCTGCAGCAGCGGAATGCCGAACGCGAACGTCTTGCCGGTGCCCGTCCGGGCCTGACCGATGAGGTCGTTGCCGGTCAGGGCCACCGGGATGGCCATCTCTTGGATGGGGAAGGCCTCGGTGATGCCGACGCGCTCGAGCGCCTCGGCGATGGGTGGGAACACACCCAAGTCGGTGAAGGTTGTCAGGGCGTCTCGCCTCATTCGTCGCAGGACCCCAGGGCCGCGAGACGGCGTGTACGCGACGCGCCAACCGGGCCGCGCGCCGGCAGTCATCGCCGGCGGGCCCAGAGGCCGCGTGGTACGCGTACGGACGTCCGGTTCGTCCCCAGGGGGCGCCCGTTTCGCCCGGACGCCATCTATACCATCGCCCAGTGTAACGGCAAGTCGGTTGGAGTGCTGTTCACCGTCATCGGCGCCACGCCGTTATGGTTGCGAACGTGAGCGCGAGCGACGCCTTCGACGACCCTGCCTACCGCTCCGGCGTCGTCGACCTGCTCGGCCTGCTGGGGCTGGGAGAGCTGACGGGGTTCGAGCGCATGGCCGCCGACGCGGGGCTGGCGCCGTCGCTGGCCGACAAGGCCGCGCTGGCCGGCATGGCGGTCACCGAGTTCCATCATTTCGAGCGCATCCGCGACCGCATCGAGGAGCTGGGCGCGTCGGTCGACGAGGCGATGGCGCCGTTCCGGGAGCCGCTGGAGCAGTTCCACGCCAACACCGCGCCGGCCGACTGGCTGGAAGGGCTGGTCAAGGCGTACGTGGGCGACGGCATCGCGGCCGACTTCTACCGCGAGGTGGCCGAGACCGTCGACCCGCTGACGCGTCAGTTGGTCATCGACGTCCTGGCCGACGCCGGGCACGCCGACTTCGCCGTCGGCCGGGTGCGCGACGCGGTCGCCGCCGACCCTCGCCTGGCCGGACGGCTCGCGCTGTGGGCCCGCCGCCTGGTCGGCGAGGCGCTCGCCCAGGCCCAGCGCGTCGCCGTCGACCGGGACACCCTGGCCGCCCTGCTCGTCGGCGGGGTCGATCGCCCGGGCATGGACCTCGCCGAGCTCGGACAGCTGTTCACCCGCATCACGAAGAAGCACACCGACCGCATGACCAAGCTCGGCCTCTCGGCCTAGCAGGATCATCCACGATCGCCCCCACCATCGAGCCCGTTGCTCTTTGCGGGTTGTGGGTGGCGGGCGTGGTTCTGGCTGATGGGCGCGGCTTCGTGGGCGTGTCGGGTCGGTGCTGGTGGCCTGTCAGGCGGTGGCAAGCTGGGTGGTGGTGATGCCGTTGGTGGCGATCTTGAGCAGGTTGGTGACGGCTGCGGCGAGGGAGAGTTCGGCTTGGACGGCGTCGATGCCGCGGCGGGCGAAGCCACGTCGTAGTCCGCGGCGGTCTTTGAGCCAGCCGTTGGGGGCTTCGACCATCGGGGCGCGGCGGGCGTAGAGGGCGTGCCCGTCGTCGGTGCGCAGCCGGTGGTCCATCTGTTCGCGGGTGGTGGCGTCGGGTGGTGGTGGGCCGGTGGCCGGGTCGGTGGCGGCGGCCTGGTTCAGGTCGCGTCGGGTGGCGTTGGCGATGAGCCGGTCCGGGCCGGGCGCGGTCAGGTTGGCGTGGCTGTCGTAGCCGGCGTCGCCGATCATGGTGCCCACGGCGAGGTCGTCACGGCCGGTGTGCTCGGCCAGCATGCCGGCGGTGGCGGTGACGTCGTTCATGGTCGGGACGAACTGGTGCACGTCGTTGGCGTCCTGGGTCGCGCGGGCGGAGATGATGAACCCGTCGGCGCTGGTCGCGGTCTGGCAGTTGTAGCCCTGCATCCAGCCGTTGCGGGTCTTGAGCAGCCGGGAGTCCGGGTCGGTCAGGTTCGCCCGGTGAGCGCTGGTGGTGGTGTCCGGGCCGCTGCTGGTGTCGGGGTGCTCGGCGGCGGTGCGTGCCTGGTCGTAGGCCGCTCGCAGCCGCATCACCGTGGGGTGGTCGTCCGGTGCCGCGGCCGGGGTGCCGGGCAGCCGGTGTCCTCGTGCGGCCGCGGCGGCGGCCTTGACCTGGTAGGCGTCGAAGCGGGCCTGGGCGCGGTCGGGCCTGTCAAGTTTTTCGTGTAAGACAGGGCAAACCTTTACCTTGATGTGACTTTTCTAGGTGAGTCGTCCTGGGAATTCCACGACCAGGAAGTTGAGTGCTTTCTTCCATCCATGGGTTCCGGTGCCTGATGCTCCTCCTCGTTTCCGGCTGATGTTACGGATCCCGAGAAAGAGCAGCTTCATGGCGGCGTCATCGTCGGGGAAGTGGCCGCGAGTCTTGGTGATCTTCCGCAGCTGGTAGTTGATTGATTCGATCAGGTTCGTCGTGTAGACGATTCGGCGTAGCTCGGCCGGGTAATCCAGGAACGGGATGAACTCGTTCCACGCGTTCTTCCACACCTCGACGGCGCCGGGATATTGCTGCCCGAAGTTCTGCTCGAATTCTTTCAACGCGATCTCGGCCGCGGCGACGCCGGGAGCGGTGTAGATGGCGCGCATCGCCGTGGCGACCTTTTTCCGGTCGCCGTAGGAGATGAATCGCATCGTGTTGCGGATCACGTGCACGACACAGGTTTGCACGGTGACCTTGTCGAACACGCTGCGCGCGGCGTCAGGCAGCCCGGTCAGCCCGTCGCAGCACAGGATGAGGGCCTGTCAAGTTTTTCGTGTAAGACAGGGCAAACCTTTACCTTGATGTGACTTTTCTAGGTGAGTCGTCCTGGGAATTCCACGACCAGGAAGTTGAGTGCTTTCTTCCATCCATGGGTTCCGGTGCCTGATGCTCCTCCTCGTTTCCGGCTGATGTTACGGATCCCGAGAAAGAGCAGCTTCATGGCGGCGTCATCGTCGGGGAAGTGGCCGCGAGTCTTGGTGATCTTCCGCAGCTGGTAGTTGATTGATTCGATCAGGTTCGTCGTGTAGACGATTCGGCGTAGCTCGGCCGGGTAATCCAGGAACGGGATGAACTCGTTCCACGCATTCTTCCACACCTCGATCGCGCCGGGATACTGCTGCCCGAAATTCTGCTCGAATTCTTTCAACGCGATCTCGGCCGCCGCGACGCCGGGAGCGGTGTAGATGTGACGCATCGCCGTGGCGACCTTTTTCCGGTCGCCGTAGGAGATGAATCGCATCGTGTTGCGGATGACGTGCACGACACAGGTTTGCACGGTGACCTTGTCGAACACGCTGCGCGCGGCGTCAGGCAGCCCGGTGAGCCCGTCGCAGCACAGGATGAGGACGTCGCGCAGGCCCCGGTTGCGCAGCTGCGTGAGCACGTGCGCCCAGAACTTCGCGCCCTCCTCCGCGGCGATCCAGATCCCCAGCACGTCCTTCAACCCGTCGACGTCGACGCCCACGACCAGGTGTGCGGACTTCAGCGTGACCGAGCCGCGGTCGCGGACCCGGATCCGGATGGCGTCGACGTAGACGATCGGGTAGACCTCGTCGACCGGCCGGTTCTGCCACAGTGTGATCTCGTCCACGACCACGTCGGTGATCTTGGAGATCAGCGCCGGCGACGTGTTGATGTCGTAGATCTCCTTCAGGTGCGCCTCGATCTCCCGGGTCGATAGCCCGCGCGCATACAACGACAGAATGATGTCCTCGATCGCGCCGACACGCCGGGAGTGTTTCGGCACGATCTGCGGGGCGAATGTCGAATTCCGGTCTCGTGGCACGGTCACGTTCACCGGGCCGGCCGTCGTCGCGACCGTTTTGGCCGAACGCCCATTCCGGGAGTTCCCCGATCCGCGCCCAGCCGGATCACCGGGCTCATAACCGAGATGATCGGTCATCTCGGTCTCCAACGCCCGCTCCAGAACTCTCGACGTCAACCGATTCAACAACCCATGAACACCATCAACCGGTGTCCCGGACGACTCGGCATCCGCCAACAGATTATCAATCGCCTCATCCGGCAACACCGCCGCCAACCGACGAGCTGCCTCATCCGAGGAATCGACAACCTTCTCCTGCTCCGACACAAAGAATCCTCTCGCGGCCACGACGCAAACACGCCCGGACCAATCCTGGCCCACCCGGCCTTACACGAAAGATTCAACACGCCCCAGGATGAGGACGTCGCGCAGGCCCCGGTTGCGCAGCTGCGTGAGCACGTGCGCCCAGAACTTCGCGCCCTCCTCCGCGGCGATCCAGATCCCCAGCACGTCCTTCAACCCGTCGACGTCGACGCCCACGACCAGGTGTGCGGACTTCAGCGTGACCGAGCCGCGGTCGCGGACCCGGATCCGGATGGCGTCGACGTAGACGATCGGGTAGACCTCGTCGACCGGCCGGTTCTGCCACAGTGTGATCTCGTCCACGACCACGTCGGTGATCTTGGAGATCAGCGCCGGCGACGTGTTGATGTCGTAGATCTCCTTCAGGTGCGCCTCGATCTCCCGGGTCGATAGCCCGCGCGCATACAACGACAGAATGATGTCCTCGATCGCGCCGACACGCCGGGAGTGTTTCGGCACGATCTGCGGGGCGAATGTCGAATTCCGGTCTCGTGGCACGGTCACGTTCACCGGGCCGGCCGTCGTCGCGACCGTCTTGGCCGAACGCCCATTCCGGGAGTTCCCCGATCCGCGCCCAGCCGGATCGCCGGGCTCATAACCGAGATGATCGGTCATCTCGGTCTCCAACGCCCGCTCCAGAACTCTCGACGTCAACCGATTCAACAACCCATGAACACCATCCACCGGTGTCCCGGACGACTCGGCATCCGCCAACAGATTATCAATCGCCTCATCCGACAACACCGCCGCCAACCGACGAGCTGCCTCATCCGAGGAATCGACAACCTTCTCCTGCTCCGACACAAAGAATCCTCTCGCGGCCACGACGCAAACACGCCCGGACCAATCCTGGCCCACCCGGCCTTACACGAAAGATTCAACACGCCCGCGCGGTCGTGTTCACGCTGCCAGCGGGCCCGAGCCACCGCCACCGGGTCCGCGGCCTTCGGTGCCTGCCCCGTCGGAGCCCGGCCGGCCGGGTCACCGGCCTTCGCGACGTATTCCGCCGCCGCGGCCCGCTCGGCCTCGGTCCCGGCCTGCTCGGCGGCCCGGCGTCGTTCGATCTCGGCCAGCGCCTGGCTGATCCGCTCACCGCGGCGGGTGTGGTCGGTCAGGTCCTCGGGCAGCTCGTCCCCGCGCTGGTCCTCGCCGAACAGCTCATCTTCGGCGTCATCGGTGGCCGCGGCCCGACCCAGATACTGCCGGGCGAGTTTGCGCAGGTGCGCCTCGGACCGGTTCGCTCCCATCGACGCGTTCGCGGCGATCTTGGTGCCGTCGAAGGCCACCGTCCCGAGCCGGACCATGCCCAGTTCCGTGGCCAGCAGCAGCGACGCGGTCAGCAGGTCTTCCAGCGCCTGCCCGTGGTCGCGGCGGAACCGGGCCAGCACCGTGTGGTCGGGCACATCGGAGGCGCAGATGATCCGGAACGCCACATCGGTGCCGCACAACCGTTCGATCTGCCGCGACGAGGACACCCCGTGCGCCATCGCGTAGATGAACAAGGTGAGCAGCATGTCCGGGTCGAAGCCCCGCCGGCCCACCGAGCCGAGCCTGGCCCGGGCGTGGAACGCGGTCGTGTCCATCCGCTTCACCGCCGCGATCACGAACCACACCAGATGATCACCGGGCAGCCAGTCCGTCATCGACGGCGGCAACAGAAACGCCTGGTCACGATCGACCGGCCGGTATCCCTTCGCCATGACCCGCACCATTCCAAACCATGATCAACCAGGCCAGACGCCACGCCGAGACAAAAAGCAACAGGCTCCATCACGTGGTCGATCGCCGATGATCATGGGAGCGCGCGGTGCGGCCAGACAGCGGCCAGCGGGCTGCAACGCACAGCGGAGTCGGTCACCGGAACGCCACCCACGGCCAAAGGCGGCCAGCGGACCAGAAGCACAGCGGGCATAGGAGCCGAGCCCATTCTTGGGGCGGCCCCCTGACGCGCCCCCGACAATCGAAAGCAGCAGGGGGCAGGCCAACTCGGCAACGAAACCCTCGACCTAGACGTCAACCGCGGGGAACGTCACCTTCGTCAGCTCCTCGGAAACCTGCCAGATGCGCTGAGCGTCCCCGGCGCTGCGGAGGCGTGAGTAGAGCTGCTGCTCGGCGGGCGGGCCACCGAGGCGTCCAGGCCCACTCGGCCCGTAGAACCGGCCGCTCTGCGCGTCGGCGGACGTCGCAGCATAGAGGGCTGGGAGCTTCGCGGTTTCGACGGTGCCGAGCAGGATGCCGCGGGCGGACAGCACGCGGATCAACCGCCGGCCGGGGGTCTCCCGGGCGCGGCCGAGCTCGGGGCGGGCGGCGAGCAGGCTGGTCGGAGCGACCCCCGGATGGGAGAGGTTGCTCGTGATGCCCCAGCCGCTGGCCCGGCTGCGCCGGTCGAGCTCGAGTCCGGCCAGCCCGAAGGCGATCTTCGACTGACTGTAGGCGCGCATGCCGTGGTACGAGCGCTCCCAGTTCAGGTCGTCCCAGTTGATCGAGTTCCGGTTCGCCGCGACGCTGATCTGCGACGTCACGCGGGCACGGCCGGCGCGCAGCAGCGGCAGCAGGTGGCCCACCATGGCGAAGTGCCCGAGGTGGTTGGTGCCGAACTGCAACTCGAACCCGTCGGCGGTCGCCTGCCGGTCGGGCGGCGTCATGACGCCGGCGTTGCTGACGAGGAGGTGGATCGGGCGGCCATCGGACCGCAGCGTCTCGCCCAGGGCCGCGACGGACTCCAGCGACGACAGGTCGAGGGCGTGCAGCGACACCGTCCCGTTGGGGGTCGCCCGCCTGATCGTGGCGATCGCCGCCTCGCCCTTGCGCGGGTTCCGGACGGGCAGCAGCACGTCGGCCCCGGCCGCGGCGAGCCTCGTGGCGATGCCGAGCCCGATGCCGTCGCTGCCCCCGGTGACGACGGCGCGCTTCCCGGACAGCTGGGGGACGGTGATGTCGATGGGTTTGCGTGGCATGTTCACTCCCGGTGATGGCGTCGTTGTCTCCACCGTCGCGGAAGCGGGCGAGCGGATTCAGGGCCCGCTGATCCACTGATCGCCAAGCCGTGGCTACGCCGGGCGTGCTCACGGTAGGAAGGAGGCAGCGACGAGGGAGAACACGCATGACGATCGATCGGACCGGGCTGGCGGAGTTCCTCCGACGCCGCCGGAAGTCGCTGCAACCCGAGGACGTCGGCCTCCCGTGGGGACGGCGCCGCCGGACCGACGGGCTGCGGCGCGAGGAGGTCGCGGCGCTGTGCCACATGTCGGCCGACTACTACGCGCGACTCGAGCGCGAGGTCGGGCCGCGGCCGTCGGAGCAGATGCTCGCGTCCATCGCGCAGGGGCTGCACCTCACGCTCGACGAGCGCGACCACCTGTTCCTGCTCGCCGGGCACCAGCCGCCCACGAGGAGCGCGCCCGGTGAGCACATCGGCCCCGGCCTGCTGCGCATCTTCGACCGGCTGCAGGACACGCCCGCGGAGATCGTCACCGAACTCGGCGAGACGCTACGGCAGACCCCGCTCGGCGTCGCGCTCACCGGCGACGCCACCGACTACAGCGGCCCGGCCCGCAGCCTCGGCTACCGGTGGTTCACCGACCCCGCCACCCGGCGGCTCTACGCGCCCGAGGACCATCGGTTCCTCTCCCGGATGTTCGCCTCCGGCCTGCGCCAGGTCGTCACGCTGCGCGGTCCCGGCTCGCGGGCGGCGCACTACGCCGACCTCCTCCTCGCCGAGAGCGAGGAGTTCCGGCGGGTGTGGGACGAGCACGAGGTCGGCGTACGCCCCCAGGAGGTCAAGCGCTACGTCCACCCTGAGGTCGGCGCGCTGGAGCTGAACTGCCAGACGCTGCTCGACCCGGATCAGTCGCACTACCTGCTGGTCTACACCGCCGCCCCGGGCAGCGAGAGCCAGGAGAAGCTGAGCCTGCTGTCGGTCATCGGGGCGCAGCCGCTGCGCTGATGCCCCGGAGGGGTGCGGCTGAACCGCAGCCCTCCGGGGTGACGCTCAGACGGTGCCGAACCCGACCCGTCGCTCGACCGGCTCGCCGATCTCGACGTATGTCAGGTGCTCGGTGCGCACCAGCAGCCGGCGGCCGCGCTCGTCGGTGAGGTCGAGCAGGCCATTGGGGTCGCTCATGGCCGAACGAACCGTGCTCTCGATGTCCTTCGGTGTGTCGCTGCTCTCGAGCACCAGTTCTCGCGTGGCGTTGTGCACGCCGATCTTGACCTCCACGGCCACCCTCTTCTCCCCTCGGGCCCAAGGACCTGTGTCGTCGATGTGGTCAACCTCAGGCTAGTCGAGCCGATTCCGCCGTCGTCGCCGTGTGCGCCGCCAGCGTAATCGGGCCGGCGCTTCAGCCGTCGCGCTTGGGGAAACCGCGGATGCCCCGCCACCCGAGTGTCGCGACGAGCTCGGCGGCCGCCTCGCGCGGGATGCTGCCGCCGGAGGACAGCCAGTACCGGGCCGTGACCTGGGCGATGCCGACCATGCCGACGGCGAGCAGGTTCGACTCCTCGGGCGGCAGGCCGGTGTCGTCGGCGATGATCTGGCTGACCTCCTGAGCGCACAGCTCGGTCAGGCGGTCCAGACGCTCGCGGACGGCCGGCTCGTTCGGCAGGTCCGACTCGAACAGCAGCCGGTAGCCGCCGGAGTCGTTGTCGACGAACTCGAAGTAGGCGTTGACGGTGGCGATGACGCGCTGCTTGTTGTCGTCGGTGGACGCCATGGCCCGGTGCAGGATCGCCAGCAACTCGTTCTTGCTGGCGTCGAGCAACGCGATGTACAGCTCCAGCTTGCCGGGGAAGTGCTGGTACAGGACCGGCTTGCTGACGCCGGCGCGGTCGGCGATGTCGTCCATGGCCGCGGCGTGGAAGCCTTGCGCGACGAACACCTCGCGGGCGGCGCCGAGCAACTGGGTGCGGCGCTGGTCCCGGGGCATGCGGATGCCGCGGGCCGGGATGGCGGGCACGGTCGTCACGGCACTCCTCGGATTGGATATATGCCCGGATCGTATCGTTCCCGGCATCGGACCCTCAGCGATAGTCGTCGTCGTCGAACCCGACCGGCTGGCGTTGTTCCTGCGCATCGGCGGGGTCGACGCCGTCGGGGACGCCCGCCGCTGGGTCATCGCCGGAGTCGTCCGGATCGTCCAGCAGGTCGCGGAGCTGCTCGCTGAGATCGCCCTCGGCGACCTCGGGATCGTCGTCGCTCCAACGCTCGGCCACAGTGCACCTCCCGGACCCGGTCCTCTCATCGACGGTACCCGCTCAGCGTTCCCACAGGCGTTGGTGTGCCAACATCTCAGTGTGGAACCGATCGAGGCCTGGCCGGGGGAGCTGCGGACGCTCTCGACCGGGCGGCGCGTCTTCGTCCGCCACACCACGCCGTCCGGCGACGGCGCCGGCGGCCGCACGCCCCTGGTGTACGTCCACGGGCTGGGCGGCTCGTCCACGAACTGGACGTCGCTCATGCGCGAGCTGCACGACGACGCCGAGCAGTGGGCCGTCGATCTCCCGGGGTTCGGCGAGTCGCCCCGCGGCGACCACCACACCGTCGCCGAGTACGTCGCCGACGTCATCGCGCTGCTCGCGACGTTCGACCGGCCGGTGCACCTGGTCGCGAACTCCCTCGGCGGCCTGATCTGCGTGCACGTCGCCTCGCGGCGGCCCGACCTCGTGCTGACGCTGAGCCTGGTGTCGCCGGCGATGCCGCAGTACCGGTTGCCGTGGGCGGCCCAGGCGTCCGCCGTCATGGCGGTGCCGTGGCTGGGCGAGCGGATCCTGCGCGCTGCGGCGGCGATCCCGGCCGAGAAGCAGGCCGAGCGCCTGACCGCGATGCTGTTCGCCAACGCGGCGACGATCCCGGTGGCGGAGCTGACGTTCGCCGCCGAGCAGCGCGACCGCTGGACCGCCCAGCCGCACGCCGACGCCGTCCTGCTGGCCGCGCTGCGCTCGATCGTCGCGCAGTACACCCGGCCCGGACGGCAGTCGGCCTGGCACGCGGCCAGCCACATCCTGCGGCCGACGCTGGTGATCATGGGCGCGCGCGACGCGCTGGTGGGCGCCTGGGGCCGCACCAAGTGGCGGCGGGCGCTGCGCTACGCCCGGCTCGTCTACATGCCCAACACCGGGCACGTCGCGATGATGGAGCACCCGCGCGCCGTCGCCGGCGTCATCCGCGAGTTCATCCACGACACGTCCAGGATCCGGACATCGGCGTCCACCAGGCGAACGCTCGAGCAGGGAATGCGGCACCCCGTGGCACCGTTGGCAGAGGAAAGAACCCACGCCTCGAACTGACGGAGCCGATCGTGTCCCTGCCGCCTCTGGTGGAGCCCGCAACTGAGCTCACTGTCGATGAGGTCCGCCGCTACTCCCGGCACCTCATCATCCCCGACGTCGGCATGGACGGCCAGAAGCGGCTGAAGAACGCGAAGGTGCTGGTCGTCGGTGCGGGCGGGCTCGGCTCGCCGGCCCTGCTGTACCTCGCCGCCGCCGGCGTCGGCACGCTGGGCATCGTCGAGTTCGACGAGGTCGACGAGTCCAACCTGCAGCGCCAGATCATCCACGGGCAGTCCGACGTCGGCCGGTCGAAGGCGCAGTCGGCGCGCGACTCCGTCAAGGAGGTCAACCCGTACGTCAACGTCGTGCTGCACGAGACGCGGCTCGACAACGACAATGTGCTGGACATCTTCGCCGGCTACGACCTCGTCCTCGACGGCACCGACAACTTCGCCACCCGCTACCTGGTGAACGACGCCGCCGTCCTGCTGGGCAAGCCGTACGTCTGGGGCTCGATCTACCGGTTCGAGGGCCAGGTCAGCGTGTTCTGGGCCGAGCAGGGCCCGAACTACCGCGACCTCTACCCCGAGCCGCCGCCGCCCGGCATGGTGCCGTCGTGCGCCGAGGGCGGCGTGCTCGGCGTGCTGTGCGCGTCGATCGGCTCGATCATGGTCACCGAGGCGATCAAGCTGATCACCGGCATCGGCGACCCGCTGCTGGGCCGTCTGATGATCTACGACGCGCTCGAGATGAACTACACGACGCTGAAGATCCGCAAGGACCCGACCGCCGAGCCGATCACCGAGCTGATCGACTACGAGGCGTTCTGCGGCACGCTCAGCGACGAGGCCGCCGAGGCCGCCGCCGACGCCACCATCTCCGTCGTCAAGCTCAAGAACTGGCTCGACGAGCGTGCGGCCGGCCAGCGTGACTTCCTCCTCGTCGACGTGCGCGAGCCGAACGAGTACGAGATCAACCGCATCCCCGGCGCGGTGCTCATCCCGAAGGGCGAGTTCCTCACCGGCGAGGCGCTGGAGAAGCTGCCGCAGGACAAGCAGGTCGTGCTGCACTGCAAGTCGGGCATGCGCTCGGCCGAGGCGCTCGCGGTCGTCAAGGGCGCCGGCCTCGCCGACGCCGTCCACGTCGGTGGCGGGGTCGCCGCCTGGGTCAACCAGATCGACCCGTCCCAGCCCTCGTACTGAGTTCCGTCCGGCCGGGGTGACACCCTGGCCCCATGCGACGCCTTCCGGCCGTCCTCGCCCTCGTGGCGGTGGCGGCCGGCTGCGGTTCCGACCCCGGGCTGCCCGACCTCTCCGAGTCGATCGAATGCCGGGTGCCGTGCGAGACGGTGACCGACTGGGTCTCTTACGCCGACCACGTCGCCTACATCGATGTGACGTTCGAGCGCGAGCTGCCGTTCGAGCAGCTCGAGGGCGATCCGGAGGGCAACGGGTACGTCCCGCGCGAGGTGACGGCCGAGACCGGCGACGTGCTCTGGACCCGCGACGGCGCCCCGGCCCTGCCCGCCGAGCTCACCTGGGGTGCCGATGGCTGGGCGATCGAGGACGGCAAACGCCTGCCGCTGGTCTACGGCGTGCGGGTCGAGGTGGGGGAGCGGTATCTCGCGGTACTCATGCAGGCGCCGGCGGACGACCGCACCGGGCCGGTCTGGTATCCGCTGGCCGCCGACGCCCTCTTCACCGTGGACGGCGACGGCGTCCCTGAGGGCACCGGTCCCGACACCCCCGCTCGCGCGGCGCTCGTCGGCGAGTCGCCGGCGGCCATCGCGGCCGAGTTGGCCGCGACCGCGGCGGACCCTGTCGCAGCCCGGTACTTCGACCTTGACCCGATCGCCCGCTACGAGGCCGTGGTCCGCGAGACCGAGGGCTGAACTGCCGCTCCGAGCCGGCCCGGCCGTCCCCGTCGGCCGGCTCTGACCTCAGAGCAGGTCGCGGCGCTGCATCCAGGTCCAGAGCACCCAGCCGGGCAGGATCGGCAGCCAGAACGACACCAGCCGGAAGACCAGCACCGCCGTGACGGCCGTCGTCGCGCCGACGCCGAGGGTGCTGACGCCCGCGGTGAGGGCGGCCTCGACGGCGCCCAGGCCACCGGGCGTGGGGACGGCCATGCCGAGCGTGTTGCCGACCAGCTGGACGACGGCCATGGCGGCGAGGTTCGCCGCGCCGCCGACCGCCTTCAGGCAGACGTAGAAGCAGAAGATCAGGCTGGCCGACTGCAGCACGATGCCGGCCAGCGCCACCAGGAGCTTGCGCGGGTTGCTGAGCACGTCCAGCAGCCGGGGCAGGCCGCGTTCGGCGAAGTCGCTCCACAGCGCCCGCAGCCGCACTCGCACGGGCGGGATCAGCGCCAGCACGGCCGCGGCTGCCAGCACGATCAGCACGATGATCAGCGTGTTCAGCGACGGGTCGATGTCAGGCGCGGCCGACGACCCGGACACGACGCCCAGGATGCCGATGACCGGGAACGTGATGGACACGTTGGCGACCTGGTTCGCGGCGACGCTCGCCGCGGCCAGCGGGGCCGCGACGCCGGCCTTGGTCAGGACCCGGATGTTGATCGCGACGACGCCGACGGTGGCGGGCGCGAACAGCCGCAGGAACCCCAGCGACACCTGGGCACCGACGACCCGCCAGAACGGCACCTTCTCGGGCACGAACCCCAGCAGCGCGAACGTCGCACCGATGTAGCTGGTGAACATCAGCACGATCGCGATGAACAGCCACCGCCAGTCGGTCTGCGACCACAGCTGGGTGAGCGACACGTCGGACAGCTGGGTGCCGACGAGGTAGACGGCGAACACGGCGCCCACGCCGGTGAGCAGCGACAACGGCCGCAGCCGCTGCAGCCGCACCGGCTCGTCGGGCTCCTGGCCGGTGCTGCTGACCAGGCCGTCGCGCAGCTTGGTGAGCACGTCGCGGCGGCCCTTGAGGTCCAGCCGGGTCGAGCGGGCCAGCGCCACCGGCTGCAGCAGCGGGATGGCCGCGCTGACGACGTCGCGGCCGAGCACCCGGATGGCGGTCTCGATGGTGCGGTCGACGCCGACGACCAGCGCGCAGCCGACGAGGGCCTGGGCGAGGTCGGCCCGGATCGCCAGCTCCGGCGCGGCCACCTCGCCGCCGGACGGGTCGAGCAGCCAGACCTTGCCGGCCTCGGAGACGAGGATCGTGCGTCCGGAGATGCGCCGGTGCGCCACCTCGTTGCGCCGCAGCCGGCCCAGCTGCCGCCACAGGTCCTCGAGCATGGCGTCGCTGACCTGGTCGGCGGTCATCTTGGAGAGGATGGTGCCGGGCACGTGGTCGTAGATGATGGCGGCGGCGTCCGACCCGATGCGCAGGACGTTGCGCAGCTTCGGTGTGCGGGCGCCGGCCCGCGACACGGCGAGGGCCTGCAGCGTGATCTGGTTGACGGCGTTGCGCATCGTCACCATCTGCCGCGGCAGCACCTCTTCGCGGGTGCGGATCTGGTCAGCCGCGCGAACCACGACGCCGGCGCCGTCGTTGTCGCGGTCGAGGACGAGGACGCCGAGCGAGCCCTGGGTGCTCTCGGCGATGTAGCGGCGGTACTTGTCGACCGGGTCGGCGCGCAGCGTGGTGACGTCGTAGCCGTTGTCGCGCATGACGGCGGCCACCTTGTGCCCGTTGGGCGCGAGCGACGGCTGCCCGCTGATCAGCCGGACCAGCAGGCCGACCGCCCGGCCGAGGCCCAGCGACACCAGCAGGCCGCCGACGGTGACCTCGCCCTGGAACAGCCAGACAGCGAAGCTGCCGGCGATCGCGAACGTGGCGACCTGCCGGGTGCGCGGCAGTTGCAGCCGCGACACGACCGTCATCATCGCGACCAGCAGCGTCGGCATGGCGGGCACGGCCGTCCCGTCGAACCCGTCGACCACGGGGACGAAGGTGTCGTGCAGCCGCTCCGGCGCCGGCCCGGCCAGCCAGTTCGACAGCAGCGCCGCCGAGAGCGAGGCCACCGCGCCCGCGGCCAGCAACTCGACGGTCGTCCGCATGCGGCCGCGGACCATCAGCATGAACACCAGTACCGGTGGCAGCAGCAGGCTGGCCAGCTCGGACGCCAGCGCGATGAAGTCGACCGGGCCGCTCGGCACGACCCGGTTGACGTCGGCGAGGTCGGCGGTCAGGCCGGTGAGCGTCCGCTCGGCCACGACGGCGAGTGCCGCCAGCGCCGTCATGAGGACGAGGACGAACACCAGGCGCAGGCCGTCGATCGGGCGCCGGGTACGGCGGGGCAGCGGTGGCTCCTCGACCATGATCTTCCCGGCCGGAACCCGCCGCGCGCGTGTCGCCTCGGTCGTCTCCGTCATCGCAGACCGATCGTCGCATGCTGCCGGGTCGCTCATGGCGACGACCCGCGAGTCAGAGCAGGTCGCGACGCCGCATCTGCGTCCACAGCACCCAGCCGGGCAGGATCGGCAGCCAGAACGAGACGATGCGGAAGACCAGCACCGCCGTCACCGCGGCCGAGGTCGGGACGCCCAGGGTGCTGACGCCGGCGGTGAGCGCCGCCTCGACGGCGCCGAGGCCACCGGGCGTCGGCACGGCCATGCCGAGCGTGTTGCCGACCAGCTGGACGACGGCCAGGCCGGCCACGTTCACCATCTCGCCGACCGCCAGCAGACAGGCGTAGAAGCACAGCACCAGGCTGATCGTCTGGCCGAGGATGCCGCCGACCGCCATGGTCAGCTTCCGCGGGTTCGTCAGGACGTCGAGCAGCCGGGGCAGGCCGCGCTCGGCGAAGTCGCTCCACAGCGCGCGCAGCCGCGACCGCACCGGCGGGATGATCCCGACGACCGCGGCCGCCAGCAGCAGCCCGAGCACCACGATCAGCGTGCTCGACGACGGGAGCCCCGGCAGCGACGTGTAGCCGGAGACGACCGCCAGCACGGCCAGCAGCGGGAACGTGATGGCGACCTGCGCGACCTGGTTGGCCGCGACGCTGGCTGCCGCCAGTGGCGCCGCGACGCCGGAGCGCGTCAGCAGCCGGATGTTCATCGCGACGTTGCCCACCGTCGTCGGCGCCATGAGCCGCAGGAAGCTCAGCGCCACCTGCGCGCCGACGACCCGCCAGAACGGCACCCGTTCCGGCACGAAGCCCAGCAGGCCGATGGCCATGGTGATGTAGTTGGCGAACATCAGGCCGACCGCGAGGATCAGCCACCGCCAGTCGGTGCGGTCCCACAACTCACCGAACGACACATCGGACAGCTGGGTGCCGACCAGGTAGACCGCGACCACCGTGCCGACGCCGGTGAGCAGCGACAACGGCCGGATCCGCTGCAGCCGTACCGGTTCGGCAGGCGCGCCCAGCCGGTCGACCAGCCGGTCGCGCAGCCTGATCAGCACCTCGCGGTGGCCCTTCACGTGCTGCCGGGTGCCCGGCGTCAGCGCGATCGGCTGCAGCAGCGGGATGGCCGCGCGCACGACGTCCGGGCCCAGCACGTCGAGCGCGGTGTCGACGACGCGGTCCGGGCCGGCGACGATGCTGGTGGCGGTGAGCGCCTGCGCGAGGTCGGTGCGCATCGCGACGTCGGTGGCGGCCAGCTCGCCGCCGGACGGGCTGAGCAGCCAGATGTGGCCGTCGTCGTCGATCATGATCGTGCGGCCGGACAGCCGCCGGTGCGCGACGTGGTTGCGGCGCAGGTCGCCGAGCTGGTGCCACAGGTCGGTCAGCATGTCGTCGGTGACCTGGTCGCCGTCGAGGTCGCCCAGCGCGGTGCCGTGCACGTAGTCGTAGACGAGCGCGGCGGAGTCGCCGTTGATGCGCAGGACGGTGCGCAGCTCAGGCGTGCGGGCGCCGGCCCGGGCCACCGCGAACGACTGCAGCGCGATGCGGTCGATCGCGTCGCGCAGGGTCAGCGTCTGCCGGGGCAGCACCTCCTCGCGGGTGCGCAGCCGGTCGACCGCCCGGGCGATGGTGCCGGCGCCCTCGTGGTCGCGGTCCAGTACCAGCACGCTGTACTTCGCCTCGGGCGTCTCGGCGGTGAGCCGGCGGAGCTCGCCGGACGGGTCGGCGCGCAGCGCCTTCAGCTGGTAGCCGGCGGCCTCGAGGGTCGCGGCGATGTGCTGCCCGCTCGGCGCCATCGACGGCTGCCCGCCGACGATGCGCACCAGCAGCCCCGCCGCGACGCCGATGCTGGTGGCGATGAGCAGGCCGCCCACCGTCGCGTCGCCTTGCAGCAGCTGGACGGCGTAGGTGCCGGCGATGGCGAACAGCGCGACCTGCCGCATGCGCTTCACGTCCAGCTGCGACACGACGGTGACGACGGCGACCAGCAGCGCCGGGTAGGCCGGCACCGGCGTGCCCTCGGCGCCGTCGACGAACGGGACCAGGCTGTCCTGCAGCCGCTGCGGCGCCGGTCCGGTCAGCCACTCCGACGTCAGTGCAGCGGCGATGGACGCGGCGACGCCGGCCAGCAGCAGCTCGACGGTGGTACGGACCCGGCCGCGGATCATCAGCACGGCGACCAGCACGATCGGGAGGACGACCCCGGCCAGGTTCGCGGTGAAGTCGATGATTCCGACGATGCTGCCCGGCACCCGCGTGCGGAGGTCGGCGAGGTCCTGGGTGATCGACGTCATCGTCCGCTCGGCGATGATCGACATCGCGACCAGGCCCGTCAGCACGCCGCTCACGATGAGCAGCGACAACACGTCGGCCGGTCGCCGCGTCCGGGGAGGCAGCGGCGGCTCGTCGACCACGATCTCGTCGGCCGACGTGCTGGCTGCGTCCATGGGCTCGCTCATCGAAGGAGCATCGTCGCACGCCGGAGGGCGTCCGGCGGTCAGGCACCATGGGCGGATGGACGACGAGTACGCCGAGGCGGTGCTGAGTGTGGTCGAGCGCATCCCGCCGGGCCGCGCCATGTCCTACGGCGCCATCGCGGATGTCGTTGGACTGTCGCTCGGTCGAGGCGGGCCGCGCCAGGTCGGCACGGTCATGTCGACGGTGGGTGGGACGGTGGCCTGGTGGCGGGTCGTGACGGCGGCCGGCCGGCCGCCGCGGGGGCACGAGGTGCGGGCGTTGACCGAGTTCGCGGCTGAGGGGACGCCGTTGACGCGTGACGGTGAGCGGGTCGATCTGAGACGTGCTGCGTGGTATCCGGAGTGAGGTTCGCCGGGGGGTTTGCCTAGTTGGACGTCCCCCTGCTGCCCATGGTCTTAGCCGCGAGGGTGCGCCTCAAGTCCGCGCCTCTGTGGTGTCTCTTCGCCGTGCTTCCGGGCTTGGACTTGACCCGCACCCTCGCGGCTAAGAACTGGCAGCTATCAGGGGGACGGGGAAGAACCGGGCACACCTCTGGGTTCGCGGCCGTCGCACCGCTCCACCGGTGTGCACGGAACCGACAGTTACTCGAATTTCCGGCGAGTGCGGGCCTGATCCGGGCCGTACGCGCCGGAAATTCGAGTATCCGCCCGTTTCTTCAGCACGACGGCGTGTCCTCACCCGTCACCGAGGCACCTCACCCGCCGCAGGACCGCACCCGGCACCGATCCGGCCGCCATCCGGTCCTCACGCGAGTGAGGTGCTGCCTACCCGAGTGAGGACCGCATGATCAACCCGGCGCCGGACGTAGCGACCACACCCCGGCGAACGGCGCGGGATCACGACCCTGTCGGACCGGCGTGGTGGGATGAGATCAGTCGTCGAAAGCACACGAAAGGAGCGGCATTCGGTGAGGCGTCCCGCAGCCGTGCGTCTGGTGCGCACCGTCCGGCCCGCGCCACCGCCGGTCCGCCTCGACGACGCCCAGCGAGCGGCCGTTCAGCACCGCGGCGGCCCGTTGTTGCTGCTGGCCGGCCCGGGGACCGGCAAGACCACCACGCTGGTCGAGGCGGTCGCGCATCGGGTCTCGAAGTACGACCTCGACCCCGGCCGGGTGCTGGTACTGACGTTCAGCCGGCGGGCCGCCGGCGAACTGCGCGAACGCATCGCGAGACGACTGGGCCGGACGATCCGCGAACCGCTGGCCCGCACGTTCCACTCCTATGCCTTCGGCCTGCTCCGGCGCGAGGCGATCGCGCAGGGTGAGCCGTCGCCGCGGCTGCTGGGCGGGGCCGAGCAGGACGTCCTCATCCGCGAGCTGCTCCGCGGCGACGTCGAGCAGCTGGGCGCCGACTACTGGCCCGACCACCTGCGCCCGGCGCTACTGACCCGCGGGTTCGCCGCCGAGCTCCGCGACTTCCTCATGCGGGCGGTCGAACGCGGCCTCGGTCCCGAGGAACTGCTCGAGCTGGGCAAGCTGCACGGCCGCGACGACTGGCTGGCCGCGGCCCGGTTCGCCCGGCAGTACGCCGGCGTCACGGCGTTCCGCTACCCGCCCACCTTCGACCAGGCCGAGCTCGTGCGCGCCGCGGCCGGGCTGCTCCGCGACGACCCCGCGCTGCTGGAGCGCGAGCGGCAGGCGCGCTCGTTCGTCGTCGTCGACGAGTACCAGGACAGCGACCCCGCGCAGGAGGACCTGCTGCGGCTGCTCGCGGGCGGCGGCCGCGAGCTGCTGGTGGTCGGCGACCCCGACCAGTCGATCTACGGCTTCCGCGGCGCCGAGCCCGAGGCGATCCGCCGGTTCGCCGACCGCTTCCCGGCCGCCGACGGCTCACCTGGCGCGGTGATGGCGCTGACGACGTCGCGGCGCTGCGGGCCGCGGCTGCTGACGGCGTCGCGCCGGGTCGCGGCGCGGCTCGGCGGGCTGAGCCGGCACCGCGACCTCCACCCGGCCGGGCACCAGGACGGCGGCGCCGACCACGGCGCCGACCGCGCGTCCGTCCACCTGCTGGCCAGCGCCAGCCAGGAGGCCGCGTTCGTCGCCGGGCGGCTGCGGGCGGCGCACCTGCTCGACGACGTGCCGTGGGACCGCATGGCGGTGCTGGTGCGCAGCGCACCGGCCATCCCGGTGCTGCGCCGCGCGCTGGCCGGCGCCGGCGTGCCGGTGAGCGTGCGCATCGAGGACGTCCCACTGGTCGACCAGCCGCCGGTCCGGGCGCTGCTGACGGTGCTCGAGCTGGTCACCGGGCTGCGCGAGCTGGACGTCGAGACCGCGCTCGACCTCATCACCGGGCCGCTGGGCGGCGCCGACGCGCTGGCGGTGCGGCGGCTGCGGCAGGAACTGCGCGCCCATGAGCTCACGGCCGGCGGTGGAAGGGCCTCCGGCGAGCTGCTGGTCGAGGCCCTGACCACCCCCGACGAGCTGCGGTTCCTCGACGACCACGCGGTCGCGCCGGCCACCCGCGTCGCCGGCCTGCTCACTGCCGCGCGCGAGGCGGCCCACGCCGACGGCGCCACCGCCGAGGACGTTCTGTGGGCGGTGTGGACGCGGTCCGGGCTGGAGGCCCGCTGGACCCGCGCCGCGCTGTCCCGCGGCCGGGGCGCACCGGCCGCCGACGCCGACCTCGACGCCGTCGTCGCGCTGTTCGACGCGGTCGCGAGGTTCGTCGACCGCATGCCCGGCGCCCGGCCCGAGGGGTTCGCCGAGCACCTGCGCGACCAGCAGCTGCCCGCCGACACCTACAAGCCCGGCGGCCCGGCCACGGCCAGCGTCAGCATCCTCACCGCCCACGCCGCCAAGGGCCTCGAGTGGGACGTCGTCGTGGCGGCCGGGGTCCAGGAGGGCGTCTGGCCCGACGTCCGCGAGCGCGGCAGCCTGCTGGGCACCGAGTCGCTGGTCGACCTCGTCGCGCACCGCGACGACTCCGCCGTCACCCGGGCCAGCGCCCGGCTGGCCGAGGAGCGGCGGCTGTTCTACGTCGCCGTCACCCGCGCTCGGCAGCGCCTGTACGTCACCGCGGTCTCCAACGAGGAGTCGCAGCCGTCGCGGTTCCTCGACGACATCGACCCGCTGCCGGCCGGCGGCGACGTCGAGCGGCTGGTGCAGGCGCCGGGGCGCGGGCTCGACCTCCCCGCCGTCGTCGCCGAGTTGCGGGGCGTCGTCAGCGACCCGGCCCAGCCGGAGGCGCGACGCCACGGCGCCGCGCACCAGCTGGCCCGGTTGGCCGCGGCCGGCGTGCAGCAGGCCGACCCCGACGAGTGGTACGGCCTGCGCCCGGTCTCCGTCACCGACCCGCTCGGCCACCCCGACCGGCCGGTGCGGGTGTCGCCGTCGAAGGTCGAGGAGTTCAACCGGTGCGAGCTGCGCTGGCTGCTCAAGGCGTGCGGCGCCACAGACTCCGACCTGCGCCGGGCCGGCATCGGCTCGCTGCTGCACGACCTCGCCGAGCGGGCCGCCGTCGAGGGCTGGTCCGACGACAAGTTGCTCACCGAGCTCGACAACTCCTGGCCGGGCATCGACGCCGGCGAGGGCTGGGTGGCCGCGCGCGAGTACGGCCGGGTCCGCGACATGGTGCAGCGGCTGGGCCGCTGGCTGCGCGACAACCCGCGCAGCATGGTCGGCGCCGAGCTCGACTTCGACGTCCGGGTGGGCGATGCCCGGCTGGTCGGCCGGGTCGACCGCCTCGACGCCGACGCCGACGGCCGGCTGGTGGTCGTCGACTACAAGACCGGGGTCTCCGCACCCACGACGGCCGAGGTCACCGAGCACGCGCAGCTGGCGGCGTACCAGCTGGCCATCCTGCACGGCGGGTTCGACGTGCACACCGACGGCGAGCGGCGCAGCGGGGGAGCGAGCCTGGTCCAGCTCGGCAAGGACGCCAAGGGCCAGGCGAAAGAACAGCTGCAGGGCGCGCTCCCCGACGACGGCGAGCCGACCTGGGCGCACGAGCTGATGCAGCACACCGCCGAGGGCATGCGGCAGCCGGCGTTCCGGGCCGAGAAAGGCGGCTGGTGCGGGTTCTGCCCGGCCCGGCCGTCCTGCCCGGTCTGGCCCGAGGGCGAGCAGGTGACGCCGTGACACAAGTCATAGGTGGGGCGTCCATCGCGCCGGCCGAGCTGGCCCGCCGCCTCGGCCAGCCCGACCCCACGCCCGAGCAGGCGGCGGCCATCGCCGCGCCGCTCGCGCCCGGCGTCGTCGTCGCCGGCGCCGGGTCCGGCAAGACCGAGACCATGGCCGCCCGGGTGGTCTGGCTGGTCGCGTCCGGCCTGGTCCGGCCCGAGGACGTGCTCGGCCTGACGTTCACCCGCAAGGCCGCGCGCGAGCTGGCCGCCCGCATCCGCCGCCGGCTGGCCCAGCTGGCCGCCCGCGGGCTGGTGCCGCCCGACGTCCTCGACGGCGAGCCGACCGTCCTCACCTACGACGCCTACGCCGGGCGCATCGTCGCCGAGCACGCCCTGCGACTGGGCCGCGAACCCGGCGCGCGGCTCGTCACCGAGGCGGTGACCTGGCAGTACTCCCAGCGCGTCGTGTCGTCCTACGACGGCGACATGGACGCCGTCGGCTATGCGCCGTCGACCGTCGTGCAGAAGGTGCTCGACCTCCACAACGAGCTGGCCGGGCACCTGGTCACACCGGCGCAGGTCCAGCAGTACGCACGCGAGCTGCGCGCGGGCGTCGAGGCGCTGCCCAAGGCGACGGGCCAGCGCACCAAGGACCTCCTCTACGCCGACGTCGCCAAGGGCCTGGCCGTGCAGGACGCCCGGGTGGCGCTGCTGCCCGTGGTCGAGGAGTTCCGGGCCCGCAAGCAGACCGACGAGGTGCTCGACTTCGCCGACCAGGCCGAGCTGGCCGCCACCCTGGCCGCCCGGTTCCCCGAGGTCGGCGTGGCCGAGCGGGCGGCGTACGGCGTGGTGCTGCTGGACGAGTACCAGGACACCAGCCACGCCCAGCTGGTGCTGCTGCGATCACTGTTCGGCGGCGGGCACCCGGTCACGGCCGTCGGCGACCCCTGCCAGTCCATCTACGGCTGGCGCGGCGCCAGCGCCGGCACGCTGACGTCGTTCCGCCGCGAGTTCCAGGCCTCCGACGACGGGGACGGCGATACCCTCGCCCGGCTCGACTCGCTGACCACCAGCTTCCGCAACGGCGCCGAGATCCTGCAGGTCGCGAACCGGCTGTCGCAGCCGCTGCGGGCCCAGGGCCTCGACGTCCCCGAGCTGACCGCGTTCCCGGGGCTGCCGCCGTCCACCGTCGTCGCGTCGCTGCACCTCACCGCCGACGACGAGGCCGCCGACGTCGCGCGCCGGGCGCGGGCGTTCTGGGACGCGTCCGACGACGGCCGCACGGTCGCGGTGCTGGTGCGCAACCGCAGCCTGATCCCGCGGCTGGAGTCCGCGCTGCGAGCCGCCGACCTCCCGGTCGAGGTCGTCGGCGTCGGCGGGCTGCTGGCCACGGCCGAGGTCGGCGACGTCGTGGCCACGTTGCGGGTGGTCAACGACCCGTCCCGCGGCGACGCGCTGATGCGGCTGCTCACCGGGTCGCGCTGGCGCATCGGGCCGCGCGACCTCGACGCGCTGGCCCGCTGGGCGCGGCGGCTCGGCCGTCCTGACGACGACTCCGGCGGCGCGCGCCGGCCTCCGACCATGCGCGAGGCGGCCGCCGAGGGCATCACACTCGACGAGGTCGACGAGCTGAGCATCGTCGACGCCCTCGACGCGCTGCCGAAGGGCGGCGACTGGTTCTCCGCCGAGGGCGACCGCCGGCTGCGCGCGCTCTCGGCCGAGCTGCGCGAGCTGCGCAGCCGCACCGGCCAGTCGCTCACCGAGCTGGTGCACGACGTCCAGCGCACGCTCGGCCTCGACGTCGAGCTGGCCGCGCGCCGCGGGCCCGGCGGCCGGGCCAACCTCGACCGCTTCCTCGACGTCGCGGCCGAGTTCGAGAACAATGGCCACGCTGGCAATCTCTCTGGGTTCCTGGCCTACCTCGACGCCGCCGAGACCGCCGAGCGCGGCCTGGCGCCGGGCGAGGTCGAGGTGTCCGGCGACCGCGTCCAGGTGCTGACGGTCCACGGCGCCAAGGGCCTGGAGTGGGACGCCGTCTTCGTCACCGGCCTGGTCGACAAGGTGTTCCCGTCCGGCGGCGAGAAGCAGCGGGCCTGGCTGGGTGACCCGGGCGAACTGCCGTACGCGCTGCGCGGCGACGCCGGGTCGCTGCCGCCGCTCGACCTCGCCGGCGTGGCCGACCAGGTGGGCGTCCGCGACGCCGTCGACGCGTTCTACGGCGACGCCGCCGCGGCGGCCCGGCTGGAGGAGCGCCGGCTGGCCTACGTCGCCGTCACCCGGGCCCGGCGGCTGCTGGTCTGCTCCGGCTTCTGCTGGGACGACGGCGTCCGGCCGCGCGAACTGTCGATGTTCCTGCACGAGATCAAGGTGGCCTGCGAGGACGGCGCCGGCGAGATCGGCGTGTGGGTGCGGGCGCCCGAGGACGACGACACCAACCCGCTGGCGCAGCAGGTCCGCGAGCTGCGCTGGCCGTACGACCCGCTCGGGCAGCGGCGTTCGTTGCTCGAGGACGGCGCCGCGCTGGTTCGGGCCGCGCAGGGATCCGTCGACGGCGTGCTGTTCGACCTCGCGCAGCCGGTCACCGAGTGGGACGCCGAGGTCGAGCGGCTGCTGGCCGAGCGGGAACGCCACTCCTCGCTGCGGCCCATCGACGTCGCGCTGCCCGAGCACCTGTCGGTGTCGCAGCTGGTGGCGCTACGCGAGAGCCCCGAGTCACTGGCCCGGGCACTGCGCCGGCCGGTGCCGCGGCCGCCGGCGCCGCTGGCCCGCCGGGGCACGCTCTTCCACGCCTGGCTCGAGTCGCGGTGGGGTGCCCTGCGGCTGGTCGACGTCGACGAGCTGCCCGGCTACGCCGACGACGGCGCCGCGCCCGACCGCGAGCTGGCGTCGCTGCAAGAGGCGTTCCTGCGCAGCGCGTGGGCCGCGCGGACGCCGGTCGAGGTCGAGGCGCCGTTCGAGCTGCTGGTCGCCGGCGTGCTGCTGCGTGGCCGCGTCGACGCCGTCTTCACCACCGACGACGGCGGCATCGACGTCGTCGACTGGAAGACCGGGCGGCCGCCGGCGAACGACGAGGAGGCCGCCACGCGCACCGTGCAGCTGGCGGCGTACCGGCTGGCCTTCGCCCGGCTCTACGACCTGCCGCTCGACCACGTCGGCGCCGCGTTCCACCACGTGCGCCACGACGTCACCGTCCGGCCGGCCGATCTGATGGACGAGGCGCGGCTGACGGCGCTGGTGGCGGCCGTCCCTGCGGCCGATGAGTGACTCACGATGGTCGCCGGACCGCGCTGCCCTGCTAGGCGCCGGTCCGGCAACCATCGCGCTCCCGCCGCTCCGTCCCCGTCGAGCACTCGCGGGAGGCGCGTCCCGGCCGCGGCGCGAGAGTCGCGGCCACGGGACCTATGCCCACCACTGTGGTCAATTCGGGGGTAATCCTCCAGGTCACGCGACGATCTGTGACGATCGGCCGCATTCTGTGACGTCGCGGCGAGACGATGCTGCGGGAACGGGCGATCGCCGCACGTCGGCGCGACGCGTCAGGCCCGGTGGACCTGCCGGGCCGCGAGGCCGTCCGGTGAGCGTCGAAGTGCGCATCATACCTGCTCGCGCGGCGTTTGGCACCAGAAATGACTCATTGTCTCGGTCCCGGAGATAGCCCTTGATCGGCATGGCTCGCCGGGTGAGACTCCTGTCTCGTGACCCCCGCGCTCAAACCGCTGCGCCGTATCGCCGCATACGCCGTCTGCCTCGACGCGACCAAGCGCGTGCTGCTGATCCGCGAGTCCGTGCGGTCGGGCACGCCGGGCGTGTGGACGTTGCCGGGCGGCAGCGTGCTGCACGGCGAGCACCCGCGCGACGCCGTCGTCCGTGAGGCGGCCGCGGAGTCCGGGCTGCTGCTGCGCGCGGTCGCACCCATCGACGTCCTCGCCGACACCCGGGCGCGGCCGCACCGCGAGGTCACCCTGCACACCGACCGCATCCTGTTCGAGGCCGAGGTGATCAGCGGCGAGCCCGAGCCGCTCTCGCCGATGGTCGACGACGTCCGCTGGGTCAGCCTCGACGCGGCCGCAACCCTGCAGCTGCGGCCGTTCGTCGCGCAGATCCTCAAGCTGCCGCTGTCGACGGTCGACCTGCCGCCCGAGCAGATGCCCGAACTGCCCGGCTTCCACATCCAGCAGGCGCCTGACGGCCGGCACACCGTGCAGCGGTTCGCCGCGTACGGACTGGTCCGCGACCCGCGTGGGCGCATCCTGCTCACCCAGGTCGCCGACGGCTACCCCGACGCGGGCTGCTGGCACCTGCCCGGCGGCGGCACCGACTTCGGCGAGCAGCCGGCCCAGGCGCTGCTGCGCGAGCTGCACGAGGAGACCGGGCAGGTCGGCCGGGTCCGGCGGCTGCTCGGCGTCGCCAGCCACCGCGAGCCGGCGCAGGTCGGCCCCGAGGGCTTCGCCATCGACTGGCACGGCGTGCGCCCCTACTACGACGTCGTGGTCGACGAGCCTGCCGCGCTGGTGCTGGCCGACGTCGGCGGCTCGACGGTTGGCGCCCGCTGGTTCGACCCGGCCGACGTCGCCACGCTGGCGCTCACCGCCGTCACGACCGACGCCCTGCGCGCCGCCTCCTGACCGCGGACGGGTCAGGACGAGGCGCGGTCCTCGCCGTTCTCACCGTTCTCGCCGTTGCTGGGTGTCATGGCGTCGTCGAGCCAGCGGCGCAGCTGGGTCTCGGTGAGCTCGGGCGCGCGGGCCAGCGCGACCGCCTCGACCGCGGCGCGGGTGGCCGGGCCGAGCCGGCGGGTGCGGTGGGCGATGAGCCGGGCCTTCGGCAGCGTGATGCTGCCGTCGTCGAGAGCAGTGAGCGTGGCGGGCAGGCCGGTGACGAGGTCGACGGCCAGCGAGACCAGCTCGGTGGCGGCGTCGAGCTCGACGTGCAGCGTCTCGGCGATGGTGACGGCGGTCGCCGGGCCGCCGGGCGGTTCGGTGCGGCCGGCCAGCTCGGCGATGACGCGGGCCTGCATGGCGTCGAGATGAGCGCCCTGACGCTGATGGGCGGCCGCGACACGGGGGAGGTCGCGGCGCGACAATGCGGGCGCGTCGAACGTCTCGAGCACGGCGTTGAGCACGGTGCCGGGGGCCAGGCTCGCCCACGCCGCGCTGGGGTGATCTCCGGGGCGGTTCATCCCGGCAGCCTATCGTACACTTGTTCGAAGACGCGAGTGAAAGTCCATCATCCGGCCGGACGCAGGACCGCCAGCACGGGCCGGTGGTCGCTGCCGCCGGCGGCGTCGAGGACGCTGAACGCCACGACGTCCCAGGCGCGGGCGTCGGCCAGGACGTGGTCGATCGGCGCGCCGGCCCACGTCGGCCAGCCGGCCGGCCAGGTGCCGGCACCCGCCGCATCGCGAGACGCGGCGGCGTCGGCGCACGGTGTCAGCGACCGCAGCGCCGGGTGGTCCAGCGTCGCGTTGAAGTCGCCGGCGACGATCGCGCCCTCCGTGCCCCTGCACCGGCGCACGGCCCAGACGGTGTCGTCGCGCCAGCGGGCCATCGCGTCGGCCGTGGGTGGCCAGGCGTGCACGGCGGTGATCGGCGGGCCGTCCGACCCCGGCGCCGGCCGCACGGTGAACGAGCCGAGCCCGCCTGACGGGTCCGGCTGCGGGTCGCCGTAGGTCCCCAGCGACGACGCCACCAGCAGGCCCGTCGCCGACGTGATGCCGGTGCCGGCCTGGTGATGGAAGACCTGGAAGTCGCCGCCGGTCAGCGCGGCCGCCTGTTGCGTCGTCGCCGCGGAGGTCTCGGGCAGCACGACGACGTCGGCGCCGGTGGCCGTCACCAGGTCCGCGACCACCGCTGGGCCGGCGCCGTCGAACAGCGTGTTGAACGCCAGCACCCGCACCTCGCCCGGCGCGTCCGCCACCGGGACGGAGTCGGACGAGAGCCCGCGCGACAGCAGCACGACGCCCGAGAACACCGTCGCCGCGGCGGTCACGCCCGCGACGGCGACCAGCGGCCACCGCGCCGGCCGGATCGCCAGCGCCAGCGCCACGATCAGCACCGGCGCGACGGCGCCGCCGGCCACCGTCAGGCCGCGCAGCGCCACCACTTGGGCAGGGCCGTAGCTGCCGGCCAGGCCGAGCGCCTGCGGCCACACGACGACGACCGCCAGCAGCGCGGCGAGCACCGCCGACGCCGCGAGCCACGCCCAGCGGCGGGGGCTCACGCCGCGACGGCGTCCAGCGCCAGCTCGACCATCTGCGCGAACGTCCGCTCGCGCTCATCGGCCGACGTCTCCTCGCCGGTGACGAGGTTGTCGCTGACCGTGCAGACCGCCATGGCCCGCGCGCCGAACTTCGCGGCCAGCGTGTAGAGCGCCGCCGCCTCCATCTCGACCGCCATGACGCCGTACTCGGTCAGCCGGTCCCGCAGTTCGGGGCGGGCGTGGTAGAAGGAGTCGGTGCTGAACAGCTGCCCGACGTGGTACCTCGCGCCGGCCGCCTCGGCCTTCTCGACGTAGGCCCGGACCAGCGAGAAGTCCGCCGCCGGGGCGTAGTGGAAGCCGTCGAAGGCCAGCGCGTTGATCGAGGAGTCGGTCGCCGCGGAGATGCCGATGACGAGGTCGCGGATGGCGACGTCGGCCAGCAGCCCGCCGCACGACCCGACCCGCACGAGCGTCTTCGCGCCGTACTCGGCGAGCAGCTCGTGCACGTAGATGGAGATCGACGGCTGGCCCATGCCGGTGCCCTGGACGGAGATGCGCCGGCCCCGGTACGTGCCGGTGAAGCCGAGCATGTTGCGCACCTGCGTGTAGCAGGTGACGTCGTCGAGGTACGTCTTGGCGATCCACTCGGCGCGGAGCGGGTCGCCCGGCAGCAGGACGGTCTCGGCGATCTCGCCGGGCGCGGCGGCAATGTGGGTGCTCACGAGTGCACACGGTATCCGGCGTAGGGTCGTGGCTCGTGCACGAGGCCTACGTCTTGCCCGGACCCCTTGCCCTCTCCCGCTCCACCGTCGACCGCGCCGCGGACCGCCGTGCCGACGCCGCCTGGCTCGACTCGCTGTGGGCCGACGGCGGCACCCGCGTGCTGCTGGTCGGCGACGGCACCGTGCCGGTCGACGGCGCCGCGCTGCGGTTCGTAGCGCCGGCCGACGCGCCTGACGGCGACCGCTTCCTGCTCGGCCTCGACGACGGCGTCGCCTACGTCGCCGTCCACGTGGGGGAGAAGCCGGATGGCGCCGCGACGCTGCGCGAGGTCGGCGCCGTGCTGGGCGACCGCGACGCCGGGCTGGCGGTGCACGCGATCGCGCTGGCGAACTGGCACGCGAGCCACCCGTTCTGCCCGCGCTGCGGCGGCCGTACGCGGTCTGAGCAGGGCGGGCACGTCAGGGTCTGCGAGGTCGAGGGGTCGCAGCACTTCCCGCGTACCGACCCCGCGATCATCGTGCTCGTCGTCGACCAGGACGAGCGCTGCCTGCTGGGCCGCTCGGCGGCCTGGCCGGGCCGCCGGTTCTCGACGCTGGCCGGCTTCGTCGAGCCGGGGGAGACGCCGGAGCACGCCGTCGTCCGCGAGCTGTTCGAGGAGGTGGGCGTCCTGGTGACCTCGTGCGCCTACGCGGGCGCGCAGCCGTGGCCGTTCCCGTCCAGCCTCATGCTCGGCTACTACGCGACGGCCGGCGGCGAGGAGCCGACGCCCGACGGCGAGGAGATCGCCGAGGCGCGCTGGTTCAGCCGCGACGAGCTGACCGCGGCGATGGAGAGCGGCGACGTGCTCCCGCCGAGCGGCATCTCGATCGCCCGGAAGCTGGTCGAGGGCTGGTACGGCCGGCCGCTGCCGGTCGACGTCAGCTGGTGATGGCGGCCAGCTTCTCCTTGACCTGCGTCGGGCTCGGGTTGGTCAGCGAGCTGCCGTCGGCGAACACGAGCGTCGGCACCACCGCGTTGCCGCCGTTGAGGCTCATGACGAGGTCGGCGGAGGCCGGGTGGGACTCGATGTCGATCTCGTCGAACATGATGCCCTCGCGGTTCAGCGACGACTTGAGCCGACGGCAGTAGCCGCACCAACTGGTGCTGTACATCGTGAACTGCGACATCGACGCTCGCGCTCCTCTGGCTTGGTTGCCGTGACAGGTACTTGAACACGGACGCTCGCCCGGATTGTTCCGTGGCGCCTCGCATCATGTCGGTGGCGGCTGCGAGGATGGGGCGATGCGCGCATCCGACGTCCTCGCCGGCCTCGATCCCGAGCAGCGAGCGGTCGCCTCCGCGCTCAGTGGGCCGGTCTGCGTCATCGCCGGCGCGGGCACCGGGAAGACCCGCGCCATCACCCACCGCATCGCCCACGGCGTGCACACCGGCGCGTTCGACCCGCGCCGCACGCTCGCCGTCACGTTCACCACCCGGGCGGCGGGCGAGATGCGCGGCCGGCTGCGCGCGCTCGGCGCCGAGGGCGTCCAGGCGCGCACGTTCCACTCCGCGGCGCTGCGTCAGGCCCGGTACTTCTGGCCGCAGATCACCGGCGTCGACCTGCCCGAGATCAGCCGCAGCAAGCTGCCCATCGTCGGCTCGGCCGCGTCGCGCTGCCGGGTGCCCACCGACCGCACGGTGCTGCGCGACCTCGCGTCCGAGATCGAGTGGGCGAAGGTCAGCAACGTGCTGCCCGAGGCGTACGTCACAGCCGCCGCGGCCGCGCATCGCGAGGTCGGCAACGTCGACCCCGAGTCCGTCTCCAAGGTCTACGCCGCGTACGAGGACCTCAAGACCGACCGCAACGTCCTCGACATGGAGGACATCCTGCTGGCCGCCGTGGGTCTGCTGGCCGGGCAGCCAGGCGTGGCCCAGCAGATCCGGTCGCAGTACCACCACTTCGTCGTCGACGAGTACCAGGACGTCTCGCCGGTCCAGCAGAAGCTGCTCGACCTGTGGATGGGCGACCGCAACGACGTCTGCGTCGTCGGCGACCCCGCCCAGACCATCTACTCCTTCGCCGGCGCTCAGCCCGACTACCTCGTCGGGTTCCCGCAGCGCTTCCCCGGCGCCACCGTCGTGCGGCTGTTCCGCGACTACCGGTCCACGCCCGAGGTGGTCGGCGTCGCCAACGCGGTGCTGCGCGCCGCGCGCGAGGCGCACCAGGGCGTCGTCCTCGAGGCGCAGCGCCCGGCCGGCCCGAAGCCGGCGTTCGTCGAGCACCCCGACGAGCTGGCCGAGGCCGCGTGGGTGGCCGGCCAGATCGCCAAGCTGGTCGCCAACGGCACGCCGCAACGCGAGATCGCCGTGCTGTTCCGGGTCAACGCGCAGTCCGAGGCGTACGAGCAGGCGCTGGCCGATGCCGGCGTCGCCTACGTCGTCCGCGGCGCCGAGCGGTTCTTCGACCGCGGCGAGGTGCGCCAGGCGGCCATGCTGCTGCGCGCCGCCATCCGCACGGCCGACGGCGCGCCCGACGCCCCCGACGCCGCCGCGGCCACGTCCGCCATCCTCAGCACGGTCGGCTGGTCGGCCACGCCGCCGGCCGGTGGCGGCGCCGCCCGCGAGCGCTGGGAGTCGCTGGCGGCACTGGTGTCGCTGGCCGAGGAGGTCGTCGCGGCCAAGCCCGGCGCCGGGCTGACCGACGTCGTCGACGAGCTCGAGGCGCGGGCCACGGCCCAGCACGCCCCGGTCGCCGACGGCGTCACGCTCTCGTCGCTGCACTCCGCCAAGGGCCTCGAGTGGGACGCCGTCTTCGTCGTCGGCTGCCACGAGGGCACGCTGCCGCTGAGCTACGCCGAGACGCCCGCGCAGATCGAGGAAGAGCGCCGGCTGCTCTACGTCGGCGTCACCCGTGCCCGCGAGCACCTGTCCGTGTCGTGGTCGCTGGCCCGCCAGCCCGGCGGCCGCGGCAACCGCCGGCCCAGCCGGTTCCTCGACGGCGTCCGGCCCGGTGGCGGCGCGCGCAGCGACCAGCGGGCCGAGCGCGGGCCGGGCGGGAAGAGCCGCCGCTCCGGCGCGCAGGCTCGCTGCCGGGTCTGCGGCGCGCCGCTGGCCGACGCCGTCGACCGCAAGCTCGGCCGGTGCGGCAGCTGCCCGTCGTCGATGGACGACGCGTTGTTCGAACGGCTGCGCGCGTGGCGGCTGGAGCGGTCGCAGGAGCAGAAGGTGCCGGCCTACGTCGTGTTCACCGACGCCACGCTGATCGCCATCGCCGAGACCACGCCGGTCAACGAGACCCAGCTCGCGGCCATTCCGGGGGTCGGGCGCACGAAGCTGGACCGCTACGGCGACGACGTCTTGGAGCTGTGCCGGGAAGTCCAGAAAGAATCACCGTTAAAATAGGTTGCCCCTTACATGCGGGCCGGAATAGCATGTCCGAGCGCGCTGCGATGCGACGCGCCCTTGAGTCGGAAGGCCCGGCTCGGGATGACCCCGAGAGGAGGACGCTGATGAAGATCACGACTGTTAACCCGTCTCAGTGCGGTGTCGGCTTCGCCTATGCGCCTGCTCTGCGTGGTGTCTCCCTGAGCTCCCGTGAGCGCATGATCGCGCCCGTCACCGCCCCGCAGACGGGAGAAGTGCGTCCGCAGGCAGGTACTGGCGCGACGACGCACCTCGTCGATGGGGTCAAGCAGGACGTGCGTGTCCGCACTTGGGGTCCACCGGTCTAGCCATGACAAGACCGGCGCCTCCGAGGCCGCGGACCCCACACAGGGATCCGCGGCCTTTTTGTTTGCCAGAACCGATGGAGGAAGGGAGGTGACCGAACTCATGATGCTGACCAGCGTTCTCGACCGGGCCGTAGTGGCCGACGAGTCCATTCCGTGCCGGAAGGACCCGGAGCTGTGGTTCGCCGAGTCGCCGGCTGACGTCGAAGACGCCAAGCAACTGTGCCGGGAGTGCCCCGTGCGGGAGCAGTGCCTCGCCGGCGCGATGGACCGGGCCGAGCCCTGGGGCGTGTGGGGCGGAGAGCTCTTCGTCTCCGGGGTCATCGTGGCGCGCAAGCGGCCGCGTGGCCGGCCCCGTAAGAACGAGATCGCGGCGTAGTGAGACCAGCACACGCCGGAACTGGGCACCAACGGCACCTGCCGATGACCGATGACCCCGATGGACGGACCACGACATGACCACGACGCTCCGGCCCGATGCGGCCACCCCAGACGACCCGAAGGCCGAGACCACCAGCATGAACCGAGACTTCAGGAGCACCGAGATGCATCTCATGAACGAAGCCCTCGCGCGCGCACACTGTACGGAGCAGCGCGAACGGGCGATGGAGGAACAGCGAGTACGACGCGTGCTGGCCGCCCGCCGGATGGACCGGCGGGCCGCCCGGGCGGCGCAGCGAGCCAGGAACCTGGCCGCCGCGGCGGTCGCCCTGCGCAGCCGCGCCTACTGATCGGCCCGAGCCGGGTCGTGAGCGCGCCGTCCACGCAGTAGCCGACACCCAGCGACCCCGCGCCGTCCACCACGGACGGCGCGGGGTCTCGTCATGTACAGGGTCGGGCCGCGTGCACAGGTGGTCGGGACCAGTCGTTGCGGTCGGCCGGTGCGGAGTTCGACGATGTCGGGCCGGGGTTCTCGTACCTCGGGGCAATGGGTGGGGGGATTCTCATGACGACGACCGGGGAGAGCCGTGTGTCCGAAGCGGTGACGTGCGCACTGTGCGGGACGACCGCGGCGGAGCTGCCGCTCACGTGGGTCAGCAGCGTGGAGCGGGGCCGGACCCTGTACTACTGCGACCGGTGCGCTCGCGACAACCTGCGCGCCATCGAGGCCCGCCTCGACGATTCTTGGTGGTGACGGCCGCCGGGTGGCTCAGGTCGTGAAGCCGGGCAGCCAGCGCTCCAGCTCGTCGCGGAACGGAGCCTCGCAGTCCAGTTGCGACAGTACGCCGATGCCACCGATCCAGACCCGGTGGATGAGCAGGTACGACGGCGGCAGGTTGAGCTTGAGGCCGATGGAGTAGCCGGGCCGGCGGGGGTCGTTGATGCGGGCGAACTGCTCGCGCATCCACGGCCGGTTGAAGTGGAACCGGTCGACCATGGCCGGCTCGAGGAACGGCGACAGGTAGTCGTAGAGGGCCTCGGGGTCGAGGTCGATGTGCGACTTGACGAAGCCCTCCTCGCGCAGGCCGTCGAGCATCGCGTCGGCCTGGCCGGCCAGCGCTCGGCTCATGAGCTGCCCGATCGACGGCGGCAGCCCCTCCGGCAGCCGCGCGACGGCGCCGTAGTCGAGCACGCCGAGCTTGCCGTCGGCCGTGATGCGGTAGTTGCCCGGGTGCGGGTCGGCGTGCAGCAGGCCGGCCCGGGCCGGGCCGGAGAACAGGAACCGGACGTAGAGCAGGCCGGCGTGGTCGCGCTCTTCCTTGGTGCCGTCGGCGATGACCTTCGACAGCGGCAGGCCGTCGAGCCACTCGGACACCAGGACGTGCTCGGCGCCCTCGACCAGCTTGGGCACGGCGAACTGGGGATCGCCGTCGTAGGCGAGGGCGAAGCCGTCCTGCGCGTCGGCCTCCATGCGGTAGTCGAGCTCTTCGACCATGCGGTCATGCAGCTCCTCGACCAGCGCCTTCGCGTCCATGCCGGGCACCAGTGCGCCGATGGAGCGGCCCAGCCGCGCGACCTGGCGCAGGTCGGAGCGCAGCGCGTCGCCGGCGCCGGGGTACTGGATCTTGACGGCGACCGTGCGGCCGTCGTGCCAGACGGCCTTGTGTACCTGGCCGATGGACGCCGACGCGGCCGGCGCGTCGTCGAAGGACCGGAACCGGTCGCGCCAGTCGGGTCCGAGGTCGGCGGCGAGCACGCGGTGCACCGTCGCGGCCTTCATCGGCGGCGCCGACTCCTGCAGCTTGGTGAGCGTGGCGCGGTACGGCGCGGCCAGCTCCTCCGGGATGCCGGCCTCGAGCACGGACAGCGTCTGCCCGAACTTCATGGCGCCGCCCTTGAGCCCGCCCAGCACCCGGAAGACGTGCTCGGCGGTGCGCTGCTGCACCTCGGCGCTGACGGACTCGGCCGACGCGCCGCCCAGCCGCTTGCCCAGGCCCAGCGTGGCCCGCCCGGCGAACCCCAGCGGCAGCGACGCGAGCTTGATGGCGCGGTTGACGGCATTGCGTGGCAGATCGCTCACATCTCCCATTGTGCCGCCTCGTCCTCGCGGGTCGACCAGCCGCACCCACAACGCGGATGACGGGTCCAGCCGCGCCGCCGCGGCAACCCCGACGGCAGCGTGACCTCCATGGTGCCGTCGACCGCGGCCGGAGTGAAGCCGTCGAGGTGCGCCAGCACCTGCGTGGCGGCCAGTCCGGCGACGACGGCGGCCAGCGCGGCGTCGCAAGCCGGCTCCGGCGGCGGCCGGCGCAGCGCCTGGTCGAGCACCAGCGGCCAGTGCGGATCGCGGGCGGTGCGGTGCAGGTCGTGGCAACGCAGGCAGGACGAGCGGCCCGGCAGCACCAGCGGCCCGACCACCCCGGTGACCTCGACGACCTGGGCGAACAGGTGCGGGATGCCCTGACGGACCAGCTCGGCGGCCTCCGCGCGGCCGGTGTCGGCGGTCGGCGCGAGGACGACGAGGCCGGGCGCCTCCGGCCGGCCGCCGTCGTCGGCCTCCCCGGCGTCGGCCCGCAGCAGCGGGTCGAGCGAGCGCCGCCGGGACGCGCCGACGGCATCGGGCGGGTGGCCGCCGGGGCTGACGTCGGCGGGCCGGACGGGTTCGCCGTCGAGCACCGCGACCGTGCCGACGCCGGCCGCGGCCAGCAGCCGGGCGATCTGGGCGCCGACCCGGCCCGCGCCCTGCACGTCGACCCGCGACCGGCCCCGGGCGGCGAGCACGTCGCCGCCGCCGTCGGCTGATCGGGTGAGCAGGGCGGCGCTGGAGCGGTCCGGCAGCCGCCGTGGATCGGCCGGCGGGTCCGCCGGGGCGAGCCGGTCGCCGTCGACGACGGCGCCGGCCGCCACCAGCAGGGCGGTGAGGCGATCGGCGGCGGACCGGCCGAGACCGAGTTCCGCCGCCAGCTCGCGCAGCGCCGCCAGGTCGGCGGCGCCGGTCATCGCGTCGACGACGGCTCGTTCCGGCCGGCTGAGCCCGCCGACGACCAACGCCAGCCCCGGCGTCGCGCCCACCTGCAAGGTGGACTCGTCGCGCCAGGTGCGGCTCAGAGCGGGATGGAGGATGGGACGCACAGCGGCATCCTGCCCCGTTCGGCGCCGCCGTGCGTTCCACTGTCCACAGGCCCGCCTCGGCGGGCGCCGGACTCCTGGATCAGGCCTCAGACGCGGCCGAGGATCCGGTTCAGATTGGTGGAACAGACCGGGCAGGTGGCCTTTGCCATGCGCGTGCCCTTGTCGTTGACGACGATGTCGCCGGTCGCCTCGCGCTTCTCCTTGCACTTCACGCAGTAGAACTCCCCCGTGTACGTCTCAGCCATTCGTGGCCTCCCTTTCCTTCGTTGCAGGAGTGGAAGCAGCAGGTCAGCCGCGTCCCCCGTGTAGTTGAGCCGACACACTACGCCAGCCGGCGGATCGTGCGAGGCAGAAATGGCGAGCGAGAATGCGCTCGGCGGGATCTCAGTTCCGCTGACGTGCGCGCGCCTTCCCCGGACGCGCGGAGGTGTCATCGTTTTCCGAGATCCCGCCGAGCGAGATCGGGCGGCCCGTGCGAAGTGTGGTGTGCAAGGGATTCGAGCCGCCGGACATGTCAGTGAACGTACGGCGATCCCCGGGTGGCGGCAACGGGAACGGCGATGGACCGTCCCAAGGCTGTGGATAACTCTGTGGATGACTTGTGCAGGACTCCCGTGGTGCTTGTGGACCACCGGTGCGCAGCGTGTTGACAACCTGGCGGCTCCACATCGTCAGCGGCTCTGACCTGCAGAGACACCGTCCACCACATGTGCACGAAGAAAGTGTGGCCGAGGCTGTGCCGATGAAGGCGATCGAGCCGGGCATTGGCCTCGTAGGCGGCATTCTCGGCCAGTTATCCACATTGCATCCACGCATTCACCGGCGGATGGGTTTACGGTGCATCCATGGAGGCACCGGACGTCGAGATACGGCGCTCGCTGCGCCGCCGGCGTACCGTCACGGCGTTCCGCGAGAACGGCCGCATCGTGGTGTGCCTCCCGTCACGGCTCAGCAAGGCCGAGGAGCGGCGCTGGGTCCAGGTCATGCTCGACCGGCTGGCGGCGCAGGAGCGACGCCGCCGCCCCAGCGACGAAGGGCTGCTGGCCCGGGCCGGTGACCTGTCGCGCAAGTACCTCGACGGCCGGGCGACGCCCAGCAGCGTGCGGTGGAGCTCGACCCAGCGGGCCCGCTGGGGCTCGTGCACCCCCAGCGACGGCTCGATCCGCCTCTCCAGCCGGCTGCAGGGGCTGCCCACCTGGGTCATCGACTACGTGCTGGTGCACGAGCTGACCCACCTGCTGGTCAACGACCACGGCCCGGAGTTCTGGGCGCTGGTCGGGCGCTACCCGCGGGCCGAGCGGGCGCGCGGCTTCCTCGACGGCTACAGCCACGCGGCCGGCGCGGTCCCGTCCGAGGCCGACGACGAGGACGTCACCGACAGCGACGACGAGGACGGCGCCGCCGAGGTCGCCGCGACCTGACGGCCTTCGAGGTGGATTCGCCGGTCATCCTGGGTAACGTCCAGCAGTGACGATGACGCAGGCGTTCGGGGGCATCCCCGCGGGCACCATCACCTGGGACGGGTTGCTGACCGGTGCGCTCGTCGTCCCGGCGACGTTCGCCGCGGCGCTGCTGGCGTTCTGGCTGCAGTCCCGTAACACCGCGCGGCAGGGGCTCGTCGAGGCGGTCGAGTCGCTGCGTGAGCTGGTCATGCGCGTGGCCTCGTCGCCGGCCCCGGCCGACGGCCCGTGGGTGCCTGGCGGGGCGCGCCGGCTGACCGAGGCCGAGGCGCGGCTGTTCGTCGACCTCGGCGAGCGGATCGCCCGGGTGCGCTCGCGGTGTGGTCGGCGCGACCGCGCGTTGGCCGCCGGCTTGCGCGACGCGCACGTCAGCGTCATCGAGGCCGTCGTCAGCGGCGAGACCGCCGACGCCGCCGCCGTCTGGCGGTTCCTCGACGCCTGGCTGGACTCCCGCAGCGGCGTGCGGCGCGGCCGGATCACCATCGACGCGCTGCGTCCCCGCCGCCGGACGACGGAGGAGAAGGTGCCGGCCCGCTCCTGACCCGCCGTCGCTCCGCCCCCGAACCGCCCCGAGTTGATCTTGGAGTTGTTCGGCCATCTATCGGACATTTCGCCACGGAATTGCCGAAGAACTCCAAGATCAACGGAGTCGCGGGCGGCTCTGGGGTCAGAGGGCGGCCCGGGCGGCCTCGATCAGCGCCACGACGCCGCCACCGAGCGGTTCCGGGAGGTCGTCGTAGCCGAACCAGCCGAGGTCGTGCGACTCGTCGCTGACCGCCGGCACCGCTCCGGCCGGCGCCAGGGCCAGGTACTGGACGTCCAGGTGTTCCTCGACGACGCCCGGCCGGCACGGCGCCGGGTGGCGGTCCAGCTTGATCGGCCGCCCGCCGGCGCCGAGCGTCAGCCCGGCGATGCCGCTCTCCTCGGTCGCCTCGCGCAGCGCCGTCGCCGCGAGCGAGCCGTCGCCGTCCTCGCAGTGCCCGCCGGCCTGCAGCCAGACGTTCGCGCGGCCGTGCAGGAGCAGCAGCACCCGCTCGGCGACAGGGTCGACGATCAGCGCGCTGCCGGTGAGGTGGGCGGGGACGCAGTCGCGCCGCATGGCCCGCGGCTGGGCGCTCAGGACGTCGAGGTACCCCGTCCGTAGCCGGTCCTGCTCAGGCGACGGCGCGGCCCACCCCCTCAGCACGGCGACGGCGTCGGCGTGCAGCGGGTCGGTCATCAGGACGGGCTGCCGCCGTTCTCTTCCTCGGGCGGCGCCGGGGTGTCGTCGAGGCCGGACATGTCGAAGTCGACCGGTGTGAGGAACGCGGCCGGGTCGGCGAGGTCGTCGGCCGACGGCATGAGGTCGGGGTGCGCCCAGACGGCGTCGCGGCCGTCGGCGCTGCGCGCCTCGCGGACCTCGGCCCAGAACGCGGCCGCCTCGCGCAGCTTGCGCGGGCGCAGCTGCAGCCCGACCAGCGTCGCGAAGGTCTGCTCGGCCGGGCCGCCGGACGCGCGCCGGCGGCGGACGGTCTCGCGCAGCGCCGCCGCGGACGGCAGCCGGTCGGCCGTCGCCTGCGTGACGACGTCGTCGACCCAGCCCTCGACCAGGGCCAGCGCCAGCTCGAGGCGGTCGAGCGCGGCCTGCTGCTCGGGCGTCGTCGGCACGTCGAACAGCCCGCCCTCGAGCGCCTCCTGGATCGCCTCGGGACGCTGCGGGTCGATCTCGCGCATCTTCTCCTCGATGGCGCTGGTGTCGACGCTGACGTTGCGGGCGTACTCCTCGACCAGCGCGATGACGTGTGCGCGCAGCCACGGCGCGTGGCTGTAGAGCCGCACGTAGGCGGCCTCGCGCAGCGCGAGGTACAGCGTGACGTCGCGCGGCTCGACCCCGAGGCCCTCGCCGAAGGCGCGGACGTTGGCCGGCAGCAGCGCCGGGTGCCCGGCGGCCAGCGGCACGCCGATGTCGGCCGAGCCGACCACCTCGGCGGCCAGCTTGCCGATGCTCTGGCCCACCTGCGCGCCCCACATGGAGACGCCGACCTGCTGCATCATGCCGACCAGCGGGCCGGCGGCCTGCGCGACCTCGGGCGGCAGCGACTTGCTCATCGCCTCGGAGACCCGGGCGGCCAGCGGCTCGACGAGGTCCTTCCAAGCGGCCTGGGTGCCCTCGACCCACTCGGCCCGGCTCCACGTGCGCGGCGACCCGCCGGTGGACGGGAACGAGGTGGCGTCGTCGAGCCAGGTGTCGGCCAGCCGGAACGCGTCGTCGACCTCGCGCCGGTCGGTGCCGCTGACCGAGCGGTCGCCGGAGGCCGAGACGACCTCGCGCGCGGCCTGGTTGGCGAGGTCCCAGTTCACCGGACCGCCGGACCAGGAGAACATCTGGCCCAGCTGCTGGAACATGGCGCCGAGGTCGGGGCTGCCGCCGGGACCGCCCGGACCACCCGCGCCGAACATGCCGAAGAGGCCGCCGAACGGATCGTTCGGGCCGGAGCCGCCGGCCCCGCCGGAGCCTGGACCGGGCTTCTCGGGCCGGTTGTCGTCCGGGTCGTCCTCGGAATTGAAACCGAAGGGGACATCATTCATGGCAGCGCCTCGGGCAGGATGGGAAGCGTTCGGGAGCGCCTCATGCGTTCCACGGTAGTCGTTGAAGGGGATTTCGTGGGCAGACAGTCGGGCCGGGTTCGCGCTGGGCGCAACGGCGGCGACGGCTTGGTGATCGCGGTCACCGGCGCCGCCTCCGGCGTCGGGCGCCTGCTGGCCGCACGGCTGGCCGCCAGCGACGACGTCGCCGAGGTGGTGGGCCTCGACGACTCGCGCGGCGACGTCGACGGCGTCACCTGGCGCGTGATGGATCTCACCGATCCCGCCATCGTCACGCGGCTCGCCGGCGTCGACGCCGTCGTGCACGCCGCGGTCGACATCGGCATCACCGACGACACCGCCGTCCGCTCGCACCGCAACGTGCGCGGCACCCAGACGATCCTCACGGCGTCCGCGGCGGCCGGCGTCAAGCACGTCGCCGTCCTCACCAGCGCGATGGTCTATGGCGCGCAGGCCGACAACCCCGTCCCACTGGACGAGGACGCGCCGCTGCGGGCGGAGCCCGACGGCTCGGTCATCAGTGACCTGCTCGAGATCGAGGACCTCAGCGCGCGGGCACCGCGGTCGCACCCGGGCATGTCGGTGACGGTGGTCCGCCCGGCCGCCGTGGTCGGCCCGGGCATCGACACCGTCCTGACCCGGCACTTCGAGGCGCCCCGGCTGCTGGTGGTGCGCGGCAGCGAGCCGGCCTGGCAGTTCTGCCACGTCGACGACCTCGCGTCCGCGCTGGAGTACGTCGTGCTGCACGGCGTCGCCGGCCCGGTCGCCGTCGCCAGCGAGGGTCACCTCGACCAGGCGAGCGTCGAGGAGCTGTCCGGCCGCAGCCGCATCGAGCTGCCCGCGTCGTTCGCGTTCGGCACCGCGCAGCGGCTGCACCGCCTCGGCGTCACGCCGGCGCCGGCCAGCGAGCTGCACTACGTCACCCGGCCGTGGGTGGTCGCGGGCGACCGGCTGCGCAAGGCCGGCTGGCAGCCCGAGCACGACAACGCCGGCGCGCTGCGGGCGCTGATGGAGGAGGTCGGCGGCCGGCACGCGCTGGCGTCGCGGCGCATCGGCAAGCGCGACGCCGCCACCGCGGCCACCATCGGCGCCGCCGGCGCCACCGTCGCGATCCTCGGGACGGCGGTCGTGATCCGCAAGGCGCGCCGCCGGAAGCGGAGCTGAGCGATGGACGTCATCCGGCTGCTCGATGTGCGGCCCGGTCCGCTCTCCGTCGACGAGGTGCTGGCCGCCGTGTCCGACCGCGGCGCCGGCGGCACCGTCGTCTTCGTCGGGACGGTCCGCGAGGCCGACGGCGGCCGGGGCGTCACGAGCCTCGACTACGAGGCGCACCCCTCTGTCGGCGAGGTGTTGCGGACGGTCGCCGAGAAGGTCGCCGCCGAGCACCCGCTGCGCGCACTGGCCGCCGTCCACCGCGTCGGCCATCTCGAGATCGGCGACCTCGCCGTCGTGGTCGCGGCCGCCGCGGCCCACCGTCAGGAGGCCTTCGCCGCCTGCCGTCAGCTGATCGACGACCTCAAGCGCGAGGTCCCGATCTGGAAGCATCAGCGCTTCGACGACGGCAGCGAGGAGTGGGTCGGCTCGCCCTGAAAACTCAGGTGAAACGCGCACCGCTCCCCGTCGCGTCTTCATGGTGAGGACGACGAACGGAGGCTGGCCGTGGCCGGCGACCCACAGGGCTTCACCGAGTTCGCCGCGTCCAGCAGCGGGCGGCTGTTCCGGACCGCCTGGCTGATGACCGGCGACTGGCACTTGGCCGAGGATCTCGTGCAAGAGACTCTCGGCAAGGTGTACGGCGCGTGGACGAAGCGCGCCCGGCCCGACGACCCGGCCGCGTACGCCCGCACGACGCTGATGCGCACGTTCTTCACGCACCGGCGCAGGCGCGGGTCGGCCGAGCGGCCGTCCGACTCGCTGCCGGAGCGGCCGGCCGGCGAGACGGACGTCGCGCTGAGGGTCACGCTCATCGACGCGCTCGGCCGGCTCGACGCGAAGGACCGGGCGGTCCTGGTGCTGCGCTACTGGGAGGACCGCAGCGTCGAGCAGACCGCAGCCGACCTGGGCCTGTCGGCCGGCGCGGTGCGGTCGCGCTGCTTCCGCGCGCTCGACCGCCTGCGCGACGTCCTCGGCACCGACGACCCGACCATGAGCGGAGTAGCACGATGACCATCGAAGACGAGCTCGAGCTCGCCCTGCGGGCCGAGGCACTGCGACTCGACCCGCCCGTCCAGATCCTCGTCGACGGCGGCGTGGCGCGTGGCCGCGAGTTGCGGCGCCGGCGCCGGTCCCGGCTGGCCGTGGGCGGAGCCGCCCTGGTCGTGGCGGCCAGTGTCGGCGGCCTCGTCGCGGCCCCCCTCATCGGCGCCGACGACGATCCCGCCACGACGGACGACGCTCCGGTCGCGTCCGGCGCTGACGCGGCGCCGCCGGCCGCCGAGGTCGCCGAGATCGACGCCGACGCCGTCCTCGACGCCGTCGTGGCGTTGCTGCCGCCCGGCGAGGTCACCGAGGCCAGCGCTGAGACGCTCGAACCGGCGTCGGCCTGGTACCAGTTCCGCTACGACGACGGCGACGGCGCCAGCTGGATGATGGGGTCGGCTGTCGTGGCTGCCCCGGGCTGGGAGATCCCGGAGTGCCCGGTGATCGTCAACGGGAGCTCGTGCGAGGTGCAGACGCTCGACGACGGCACGGTGCTCATGCTCACGGCGGGGCCGTACTACCCGCAGCCCGACCGCGAGCCCGACCGTCTGCTCTGGAGCGCGACCGCCGTGGCGCCGAGCGGCTTGCGCGTGTCCCTCGGCGAGATGAATACGCCGACCGAGAAGGATTCCGAGCCGACCCGCGACGAGCCGCCGTTGTCGCTGGACCAGCTCGCCGCGGTCGTCACCGACGGCGTCTGGGCCGAGCTCACCGCGGGGGTGCCGGCCGATTCGGCCGAGCAGCGCGCCGCGGAGGACGCCGCGGAGGAGGCTGCCGCCGCGGAAGCCGCCGAGCTCGAGGCGTCTGTGGCGGCGCAGGCACTGGCCGCGTCCCTCGGTCCCGACTGGGTGCCCACTCCGGACGGGTTCGCCGAGCCTGGCCCGGCGGCGCTGGAGGGGTTGCCCTCCGGGTACACGGCGGGTCCGGCGATCGTCGACGACCTCAGCTCCGGCCTGACCCTGGCGGAGCTCTGCGTCGCCGGCGAGGAGAAGGGCTCCGTCAACGAGGGCTGCGTCGCGGACACGGCGCCGGGCGGCGAGCCGGTGCACGTCCAGTGGGGAGGCACGGTGCCGGACGGCCCCTACGCCCAGGAGTCGCTCGAAGACAGGGTCAGCGTCCTCGTCGCCGACGACGCCGGGTTGCTGCTGCGAGCGAGCATCTGGGTCGCCGAGCCCGCCGAGGTCTCGACCCCGCAGCGTCGGGCCGAAGCCCGCGCCTGGCTGGAGCAGCGGGTCGACGGCCTCGCCCGCGCGGTGACCGCCGCTGCCGCCGAACAGCGGGGCTGACCACGTACTCTTACGGTGTCCGTGCCCCGTTCACCGTGAGGACCGCCCAGACCGATGACCCGCCGATCCGCGACGCTGGCCGTCGCCGGTGCCCTGATCGTCGCGCTCGTCGCGGTCGCGTCCATGTTCAACCTGCCCTACGTCGTGTACTCGCCCGGCCCGGTCGAGGACACGCTGGGGGAGTGGAACGGCCAGCAGGTCATCCAGATCGAGGGCGCCGACGTCTACCCGACCGAGGGCGTCCTCGACCTGACGACGGTCGGCGTCACGTCCGCTGACGCCGACCTCGACCTGCTGACGGCGCTGCGGGCGTGGATCGACCCCGACCGCGCGGTCGTCCCGCGTGAGCTGGTGTACCCCGAGGGCACGACGGCCGAGCAGTCGCGGCAGCAGAACGCCGCGATGCTGGCCAACTCGCAGCAGAACGCCGAGGTCGCCGCGCTGCGCAAGCTCGGCTACGACGTGCCCGCGAGCGTGGTCGTCGACGCCGTCGTCGCCGACGCACCGGCTGACGGCGTCCTCGAGCCGGGCGACATCGTGGTGTCCGTCGACGGCACCGCGGTCGCCGCGCCCGAGGACGTCGTCGACGCCGTCACGGCGCACGAGCCCGGCGAGACCGTCTCGTTCGTCATCGACCGCGACGGCGAGCAGCTCACCGAGGACATCGAGACCATCGCCGCCGAGGACGACGGCCGGGCGCTGGTCGGGTTCAGCCCGACGCTCGGCTTCGACCTGCCGGTCGACATCGCCATCGGCATCGACGAGCGCATCGGCGGCCCCAGCGCCGGCATGATCTTCGCCGTCGCCATCTACGACACGCTGACCCCGGGCGCGCTCCTCGACGGCACCCACGTCGCCGGCACCGGCGAGATCAGCCCCGACGGCGAGGTCGGCGCGATCGGCGGCATCCAGCAGAAGATCGCCGCCGCCAACCACGACGGCGCCGAACTGTTCCTGGCGCCGGCCAGCAACTGCGACGAGGCGGTCGGCGGCAACAACGGCGACATGCGGGTGGTCCCCATCGAAACCCTCGACGACGCCGTCAGCACCATCGAGTCGTTCGTCGCCGGCGACACCGACGACTTGGCCAGTTGCCCCAGCTGATCGGGTCTGCGGGGTTGGCCGGGGGTGTTGCCGAGTTGGCCGTCCCCCTGCTGCCCATTTTCTTAGCCGTGAACGCGCGCCTCAAGCCCGGCGCCTTTGCTGGTTGCGGTGGTCTGTGGTTGGGGGCTCTGGACTTGACCCGCGCGTCCCCGGTCTAAGAACGGGCAGCCATCAGGGGGACGGGGGAGTGTGGCGACGGGCGGGTCGTGGTCTGGCGTTACGTCGTGGTCTGCCGTTACGCGAAATGGCGGATTCTGGGCTCGAGGCGTGACTGCGGATCAGGACGTAACGGCAGACCAGGACCCCGGCACTCACCAACCTGGGTGTGGAGCGCGTCCTGGCTGTGAGGCGCGAATTCGGGCCCGAAACGGGTGTTCGGTGCGCCTGAGACCCAGGACGCGCCTCACGCCCAGGAAGCCAACGGTGCATATCGGGCGGGGTGTGCCCGGTTCTTCCCCGTCCCCCTGATAGCTGCCAGTTCTTAGGCCGGGCGCCCGCGGGTCAAGCGGTCCCGTCGGCGCGAAGCGCCCCATAGTCCGCTTGAGGCGCGGGTGCGCGGCTAAGAGAATGGGCAGCAGGGGGACGCCCAACTAGGCAGACTCCCGGCGAACCCCGGCCCACCGGCTTACTGGAACGTCTCCGCCAACGCGTTGCCCAACTCGGGCGACAACTCCGCACCCAGGACCAGCTCGTCGTCCGCCTCGTGCCCGCGGATGCGCAGCGCCGAGGCCCGGCGTCCATCCCGGAGGACGCCGACCACGACGCGGACGTCGGAGCGGTCGGGGTGCTGCGCCGCCCAGCGAGCGGCCGCGCCGTCCTCGTCGGGCATCTGCTCCTCGGCGCCGGGCGGCAGCACGATGCGCTCGAGCACCAGTGCGCAGCCGGTGACGGTCTCGGGCCAGGTGATCTCGAGCAGGAGGTCCTCGATCGGCCGGCCGGCGACATCCTGTTCGATCGGGGTGAGCGAGTCGGGGGACGCGCCCGGCTCGATGCCGATGTCGGCGGCCAGCGCGGGCTCGCGCGACAGCAGGTCGGCGGTCGGCGCCAGCGCGTACAGCCGGGCCGGCTGGTCCCACCCGTCGTCGCGGACGTGCTGTTCGATCTCCGCGATCGCGCGGACCAGGGCGCTCGGCTGGTCGTCCGTCGTGCTCATGGCGGAATCGTCGCATGCGCGGCGACGTCCCGGGAAACCGGTCACGGCCCGGCGTCGAACGGGTCACGGTTCGTCATTGACCGTCCGCTGACAGCGATGTTCCGACCGCGGTTCGGAATCGCGATGGCCAGTGAGATAGTTTTCCAGGGGTGAGCCAGGACATGCCCCGACCCGCCGGACCATTCCGCGGCGCGCCCCAACGACGATCGCGCGCGCTCTTGCCCACGCTCATCGTGCTCGGCGTGCTCATCGCGGCGTACGTGCTGCTCGTGACGTTCTGGACCGACCGGCTGTGGTACCAGTCGGTCGACTTCACCCAGGTGTTCACGACGCAGCTGATCACGCGCATCGGGCTGTTCCTGGTCTTCGGTCTGCTCATGGCCGCGTCCGTCGTCGTCAACGGTATGGTCGCCTACCGCGTCCGGCCGCGGTACCGGCCGATGAGCGTCGAGCAGCAGAGCCTCGACCGCTACCGCGACGCCATCGACCCGGTCCGCAAGTGGGTGCTGACGGCGGCCGCGATCCTGCTCGCGATCATGGCCGGCGCCAGTGCGGCCGGGCAGTGGCAGACGTTCCTGCTGTGGCGCAACGGCGGCGAGTTCGGCCAGACCGACGCCCAGTTCGGCGTCGACCTCGGCTTCTTCGCGTTCGACTACCCGTGGTGGCGCTACATCGTCAGCTTCGGGTTCGCGGTGGTGGTGCTGGGCCTCGTCGTCGCCGCCATCACCCACTACGTCTACGGCGGCATCCGGCTGCAGACCGCCGGACAGAAGGTCAGCCCGGCCACCACGGCCCACCTGTCGGTGCTGATCGGGCTGTTCGTGCTGCTCAAGGCCGTCGCCTACTGGCTGGACCGGTACGCGCTGGTCATGGAGGACAACGACCGCTTCACCGGCGCCTCCTACACCGACATCAACGCGGTGCTGCCGGCCAAGACGATCCTGATCTTCGTCGCGTCCATCTGCGCGATCCTGTTCTTCGTCAACGTCTGGCAGCGCAGCTGGACGCTGCCGGGCATCGGGCTGGGCCTGCTGGTGCTGTCGGCCGTCCTGCTCGGCGGGCTGTGGCCGTTCCTCGTCCAGCAGTTCCAGGTGCGCCCGAGCGAGGCGAGCCGCGAGCAGCCGTACATCGAGCGCAACATCGAGGCCACTCGCACCGCCTACGACATCGAGGACGTCGCGACCGAGGAGTACCGGGCCACGACGTCGGTCGAGGAGGGCCAGTTGGCCGAGGACTCGGCCACCATCCCCGGCATCCGGCTGATGGACCCCAGCGTCATCCCGCCGGCCTTCCAGCAGCTGCAGCAGGTCCGCGGTTTCTACACGTTCAGCGACCCGCTCGACGTCGACCGCTACACCGTCGCCGGCGACGACGGCGTCGTGGCCGAGCAGGACATGGTGGTCGCGGTCCGCGAGGTCGCCTCCGAAGGCATTCCCGCCGAACAGCGCAACTGGATCAACGAGCACACCGTCTACACGCACGGGTTCGGCGTCGTCGCCGCCTACGGCAACACCCGCGAGTCCGACGGGTCACCGAACTTCGCCGAAGAGGACATCCCGACCCAGGGCGTCCTCGGCGACTACGAGCCGCGCATCTACTTCGGCGAGAACTCGCCCAGCTACTCCATCGTCGGCGCGCCCGAAGGCACCGACGACGTCGAGTACGACATCCCGGAGGACCCCGACACCGGCCAGGAGCGGCGTAACACCTACGACGGCGATGGCGGCGTGCCGATCGGCTCGTTCTGGAACCGGATGCTCTACGCCACCCGGTTCCAGGAGGCCAACTTCCTGCTGTCCGACCGCATCAACGACGAGTCGCGGCTGCTGTACGACCGCAACCCGCGCGAGCGGGTCGAGAAGGTCGCGCCGTGGCTCACCGTCGACGCGAACCCGTTCCCCGCGGTGGTCGACGGCCGCGTCGTCTGGATCCTCGACGGCTACACGACGCTGAACTCGCTGCCGTACAGCCAGCGGGTGTCGCTGAGCGAGGCCACCAGCGACTCGCGGACCGCCCGGCCGGCGCTGGCCGCGCAGCCCGACGACTTCATCAACTACGTCCGCAACTCGGTGAAGGCGACGGTCGACGCGTACGACGGCACGGTCACTCTCTACGCCTGGGACGAGGACGACCCGGTGCTGCAGGCGTGGATGAACGCGTTCCCCGACTCCGTGCAGCCGCGCTCGGAGATCCCGACGCCGCTCATGGACCACCTGCGCTACCCCGAGGACCTGTTCAAGCTGCAGCGCAACATGCTCGAGCAGTACCACGTCACCGACCCCTCGACGTTCTACGGCGGCCAGGACCGCTGGGTGGTGCCGGCCGACCCGTCCTCGAACGTCGACGTCAAGCAGCCGCCGTACTACCAGACCATCCAGCTGCCCGGCGCCGAGCAGCCGATGTACTCGCTCACCACGACGTACACGCCGCGAGGCCGGCCGAACCTGGCCGCGTTCATGGCGGTCAACGCCGACACGCGCAGTGAAGAGTACGGACAGCTGCAGATCCTGAGACTGCCGAGCAACACGCAGATCGACGGTCCAGGCCAGGTCGCCAACGACTTCGAGTCGAACGCCGACGTCGCGCAGGAGCTGACGCTGCTGCGGTCCGGCGACGCCGAGACCCAGCTGGGCAACCTGCTGACGCTGCCGGTCGGCGGCGGCCTGCTGTACGTCCAGCCGGTCTACGTCGCCCGGGCCACCGGCGAGGCGGCCTACCCGCTGCTGCGCCGCGTGCTCGTCCAGTTCGGCGACAGCATCGGCTTCGACGACACCCTGCAGGGCGCGCTCGACCAGATCTTCGAGGGCGACGCCGGTGCCCCCACCGATGAGCCGCCGGTCACCGAGGAGCCGCCGCCGACGGACGAGGAGACGCCGCCCACCGACGAAGAGACGCCGCCGGCGACTGAGACGCCGACGACCCCGCCGGCGGAGCAGCCGGCCGACCTCACCGCGGCGCTCGAGGCCATCCGGGTCGCCTGGCAGGAGGCGCGCGACGCGCAGGCCACCGGCGACTGGGCGGCGTACGGCGCGGCGCTGGAGCGGCTCGACGCGGCCATCGCTGCGGCCGAGGCGCTGACCGGCGGCGAGGGCGCCGGCGGGGCCACGCCCGGCGAGTAACGCCTACCGCGACGGAGCCGTCACCCGAAAGGGGTGGCGGCTCCGTTCGCGTTCCGGGTCAGACGGCGCGCCGGTAGGCGATCAGCGGGAAGTCCGGGATCGGCTCGAAGTCGCGCTCGGGCGTCCGGACGAACCCGAGCCGCTCGTACAGCCGGTGCGCGGTGTGCATGGTCGGCAGCGACGACAGCACCAGGGTCGCGTCGCCGTGCTGGCGGGCGAGGTCGAGGCACGCCTGCACCAGCGCCGCGCCCACCCCACGCCCCCGCGTCGCCGGGTCGACGGCCAGCATGCGGAATTCGGCCTCGCCGGCTTGGCCACCTCGGCGTACGGGCTCGGCGGGCGGCAGAACGTCACCGCTCCCAGCACCGTCCCGTCGTCGTCCGCCGCCACCAGCAACGTCGCCTGCTCCGAGCGGTGAGCGATGTCCGACAGCTCGTCGGCGTACTCCTCGTCACCATCCAGGAACCCGTCGGCGTCGTAGGCCGCGACCGTGATGGCCGCGACCGCGGCGTAGTCGCCGGGCCGGACGGAGCGCACCTCGAAGTCCGTCATGTCGGACATTCTGCCTGCCGGCCACCGGCGCCGGACACGGCCGTCCGCGCGATTTGGCGCACCGATACCGATCGCGTAGACTGAACTCACACGACGCGGGGTGGAGCAGCTCGGTAGCTCGCTGGGCTCATAACCCAGAGGCCGCAGGTTCAAATCCTGCCCCCGCTACCAGATGAAGGCCCGGACCACGCGGTCCGGGCCTTCTGCATGTCGAGGCGTGGTCGGCTGCTGGGGCTTGGCAGGTGAGTCCGCACCGTGGGGCGCAGTCGTCGGTCAGCGGCGCCAGACGGTGCCGCGGCGATCGTGGCCGATGAAGCGCTCGATCTCCACCGCGACGTGCGGGGCGCCGAGCCGCTCCGCGACCAGGTACAGCCCGAGGTCCAGGCCGGCCAGCCAGCCGCTGCCCGACGTCACGAGGTCGCCATCGTCGACGATGTGGGCGTCGATGACATCAGCCCACTTGGCCAGGTAGCCGAAGTCGGGGCGGTATGTCGTCGCCGGGCGGCCGGCGAGCAGGCCGGCCGCGCCGAACAGCAGCGCCCCCGAGTCGATCCCACCCAGCAGCAGCCGCGAGCCGGCCCGCTCCTTGAAGGCGCGGATCTGCGCCGGCAGCGAGCTGGCCTCGATCACGTCCACATCCCACCCACCGGCGACCAGCAACGCATCGGCGCGGTCCGCGTCCCACTGCCGCAGGCCGCCGAACCGGGTCCCGTAGCACCCGGTTACCTCGGGCCGCCCGTCAACACTCACCAGCGCCGGCGACACGTCCACGCCCATCAGCCGGGCGCGCGCCAGCACATCGAACGTCAGTAGCGCGTCCATCTCGGCGATGCCGTCATACATCAACACCTCGGCCTGCATCCGGTCAGTCTCCGCGGCGACGCGCGCGAACCGCCATGGCAGGATTGCAGATCTTCGATAGATTCACGCCATGCACACGGTGGTCGTGCTCGCATTGCCGGGCGTGGTGGCGCTCGAGCTGGCCATCCCGTTCCAGGTCTTCGCGACGGCGCGGGCGGCCGGCCATCAGACCCCGCGGCTGACCGAGGACGGCCGGCTGTACGACGTCAGGGTCGGCGCGCCGCACCCGGAACTGGCGACGACGGCGTCCGGCGGGGCCGCGTTCGCGATCGCGGGACTGGAGCCGCTGGACGTCGTCGACACCGCTGACACCGTGATCGTGCCGGCGGCGGAGTCGGCGACCACGCCGCCGGCGACCGTCCTGGCCGCGCTCCGCCGAGCGCACGCCCGCGGCGCCCGCATCGCGTCGATCTGCACCGGTGCCTACCTGCTCGCCGCCGCCGGCTTGCTGGACGGCCGCCGGGCGACGACGCACTGGGCGCACGCCGACGAGCTCGCCGCGCGCCATCCGGACGTGGACGTCGACCCGTCGGTGCTGTTCGTCGACGACGGCGACGTGCTCACGGCCGCGGGGGTCGCGGCCGGCCTCGACCTGTGCCTGTACCTGGTCCGCCGCGACCACGGCGCGGCGGCCGCCGGCTACGTCGCACGCCGCATCGTGATGCCGCCGCATCGCGAGGGCGGCCAGGCCCAGTACCTCACGGCCGTCGATCCGGTCGCGCACGCCGCCAGCACACTCGCGCCGACCCTCACCTGGCTGCGCGACCATCTCGCCGACGACCACCAGCTCGTCGATATCGCCCGGCACGCGGCCATGAGCACTCGCACCCTGGTCCGCCGGTTCCGCCAGGAGTGCGGGACGACGCCGTTGCAGTGGCTGATCCGCCAGCGGGTGGACGTCGCCCGCGAGTTGCTGGAGACGACCGACCTCCCGGTCGAGGAGGTGGCCCGGCGCACCGGCTTCGGGACGTCGGCCTCGCTGCGCCAGCACTTCGCCCGCCGGCTCGGCACCAGCCCGCTGCGTTACCGGCACACCTTCCAGCAGCCGGCATGAACGACCCCACGACCGTCGGCGTGCCGCGGCCATCGCGCGACCACCTGAGCCGGCCGCGGCTGCTGGCCGCGCTCGGCGACGGGGAGCTGCCGCTGCGGGTGGTCCGGGCGCCGGCCGGCTATGGCAAGACGGCCTTGCTGGCGGAGTGGGCGCGCAGCCGCCCGGCGACCGTCTGGATCACCGTCGACGACGAGTGCGCGACGCGGCTGGGGTTCTGGTCGCGGGTCGTGGCGCTGCTGGGGACGGTCCACCCCGCGCTGGCCGACGTGGAGGTGAGCGCGGACGCCGTCGGCCACCTGCCGGCCCTGCTGCCGCCGCTGCTCGACGCGGGTGAGCGGCCGCTGACGCTGGTCGTCGACGCCGCCGAGCGGCTGGCCGACCCGAAGATCGAGGGCGATCTGCTGCGCCTCGTCACGCACACCGCGCGCCTCGAGCTGGCCGTCGGCACCCGGCGCGACGGCGAGCTCACCGACCCCGCGACCGCACTGAGCATCGACGCCGTCACCGTCGGGCCGCGGCAACTCGCGTTCACCGCCGAGGAAGCCGCTCGCCTCGCCGCTCAGGTCGACAGCCCACTGACCGCCGAGCAGGTCGGCGCGCTGCACGACGCAAGCGCCGGCTGGCCGCTGGCGGTTCGGGCCGGGGTGCGGCTGGCGCACGAGCACCCGTGGCCGGCGGCGCACGAGGTCGACACGCTCTCGCGGCTGCAGTGGATGCTCGTCGGCGACCTGGAGGAGCTGCCCGGCTTCGCCGATCTCGTGCTGCTGTCGGTGGTCGACGGCGTCAGCGTGCGGCAGGCGGAGCTGCTCGGCGTCCACCTCGACGGCCACCCGATCGTCGCCGCCGTCGAGGCACGCGGGCTGGGCGGCTGGGAGGACGGCCTCGGCGAGCCGCGGTTCCGGCTGCAGCCGCTGGTCCGCGACGCCGTGCGCGGGCGCCTCGACGACGACCGCCTGCGGGCCGCGCACCGGCGGCTGGTGGACTGGTACGAGGACCGCGGCGACCGCGCCGGGGCGTTCGAGTCCGCGCTGATCGCGCAGGAGTGGCAGCGCGCCCGCACCCACCTCGGCCAGGCGTTCCGCGAGGTCGCGGGCGGGCTGGACCGGCAGTGGCTGCGCCGCGTCGACGTGCCCAAGCCGGTGCTGCGGGCGCAGCCGCTGCTCGCGCTGTTCGTCGCGGTGGGCCACTACGCGCTGGGCGACGTCGCCAAGGCGGTCCGGCTGCTCACCGCCGGCGTCGCGACGGCGGAGTGGCAGCGGTTGTCCAGGCACGGCCGGGTGAGCGTCGACCACGTCTGGATCCAGGGCATGCTCACGCTCGGGCTGCGGTTCGCCGGCCGCGACGAGCTGGTCCAGCCCGCCCTACGCCGGCTGCACGCCATGCTGCCGCGGGCCGCCGATCCGGCCGGCGAGCTCGACCACCTCCGGCCGATCATCGTCACCCAGACCGCCTCGACCCACCTGCTGCTGGACCGCGTCGACGACGCCGTCCGCACGCTGGCCGAGCCACCGCCGTCCAGGGCGGCCGGTGGGAGCGGCGCACTGCACGCGGAGTCGCTGGCGGTGCTCGCGCACGCCTCGGCCGGACGCATCACGCAGGCCCGCGCGGCGCTGGCCGAGCTGGTCGACCCTCGCCTGCCGCGGTTCTTCAACGCCGGGTTCTACGCGATCCCCAAGCACATCGGCGCCGCGTACGTGCACCTGGAGGACCACCGGCCGGACGCCGCCGACGACGAGCTCGCCCAGACGTTGCCGCACTGGCCGACGGTGGAGTGGTGGCCCATGGTGCTGCACGCCCGGACGCTGCAGCGCTGGCACGCCGCGGGGCCGGCGGAGGCGCTGCACCTGCTGGAGACCGGCCTCGCGGAGAAGAGTCGCAAGCCGCTCGGCGCCGCGATGCGGGCCATGTTGACGGCGGTGCGGGCCGAGCTGCTGCTGGCCGCCGGGCGACCGGCCGAGGCCCGCCGGCTGATCCCGTCACGACGCATCCGCCCCTACCCGCGGCTGGCCGTCGCCAAGGCGCGCGGCCTGCTGCTCGACGGCGACCACGCGCGGGCCCTGGCGATCACCGTCGCGCCGGAGCACGAGCACCGCGGCACCCCGCGCGACCGTCTGCACCTCGGCCTGATCGCCGCCTCGGCGCGGCTGCGCTCCGGCGACCCGGCCGCCGCCGCGCGGGCGTTCGCCGGCGCCGTCGCGCGGTCCCGCGACACCGGCCTGCGCAGCCCGTTCGCCGCCATGCCGCAGGCGGACTTCCGGACGTTGGTGGCGGCGGTCCCGGACGGCGCCGAGCTGCGCGCCGACGTCGGCCGCTTCCCGGCGCTGTTCCCGGAGCCTGACGCGCTGGTGTCGCTGACCCGGCGCGAGTCGGCCGTACTGGCCGAGCTGGCGACGCCGGACACGCTGCCGGTCATAGCCGGCCGGCTCGGGGTGGCGGCGGGCACCGTGAAGAGCCAGTGCCGTGCGATCTACCGCAAGCTCGGCGTGTCCGGCCGCGACGACGCCGTGGCCGAGGCCCGCCGCCGCGGCCTGCTCTGAGCCGTCCGGGGAGGGGTAAGAACCGGGGGGATATCCGCGAGACCGCATCCGGCCGCACCCACGACCTCTGGTGCCCTGGAACCCAACGGGAGCAGCGAGCGCGGGGGACGGGTGGAACGACGGACGGACGGCCGGGTGCCGCGTACCCGGTTGCTCGATCGCTTGGACCGCCCGGCGGCGCTCACCGCGATCGTCGGTCTGCCGGGCACGGGCAAGACCGCGCTGGTGGACGAGTGGGCGCGGCGCCGCGCGGCGGCCGGCGCGACGGTGACATGGCTCGACGACGACCTGCTGGGTGGGCTGGTCGCCGCGGCCGGCGCCCGGCCGGGCATGGCGGGCGAGGCCGTCCTCGTCGTCGACCGGGGGAACGACTTGGGCAACGACCTGGTCGACGGCCTGGTCGAGCCGGACGCCGTCGCCGCCGCGCTGGCCCGCGTGCCACAGGTGCGGCTGGTGGTGTGCGCCCGCCGTCCGCTGCCGCTGGTCGCCGCCGCGTACCGGGCCGGGCTGGCGGTCACGCAGCTCACCGGGCCGGAGCTGCTGGCCACGCCGGACGAGCTGGCCGCGGCCTGGGGCGGGCGCGGGCTGGCCGCCGTCCACGACCACACGCGTGGCTGGCTGCTCCCGGCCCGCCTGATGATCGACGCGCCGACGGCGGAGGACGGCCGGCGGGCGGCCGCGGAGTACGTGCGCGCGGTTGCGCTGGACGGGCTGTCCGACGTGCTCCGCGCGGCCGCGCTGCGGCTGGCGCTGGCCGATCCGATCACGTCCGTGCACTTGCGGGCGGCCGGCGTGAGCGACGACCTGGCGGACGAGCTGCGGGCGGTCGCCGGCGACGGTTGTCAGTCCGCAGCCGTAGAGTTGAGGCCCACCCAGCCGGGAGGGGCGGGCCTCCGAGCAGCAGCGGCGCCGGCGGCGACCGACCCGCGAGCTGCGGCTGCGGAGCCGCGAGGGGCGGCGGCCGATGACGGCGGGTGGTCGATGCCTCCGGTGCTCCGCGACGCGCTGCGGGCCGAGCTGGTCGCCACCGAACCCGAGCAGCCGGCCGCCTGGCACCGCCGCTATGCCCGTGCGCTGCTGGACGCGGGCGCGGCCGGCCCGGCCGTCCGGCATGCCCGTGCGGCGGAGGACTGGCCGCTGCTCGCCCAGGCGTGGAACGCGGCCGGGCTGAGCCTGCTCACCGAGCGCGACGACGACCTCGCCGCCGGGTTCGCCGGCCTGCCCGCGTCGGTGCTGCGCGGCCGGCCGGACCTGCGGCTGCCGGCCGCGGCCGCCCGCATCCTGACGTCCTACCCGCCGGGCGTTCGCACGCTGCAGGCGCTGGTCAGTGCGTTCCGTGCGGACGGCGAGCAGGTGCTGCGGGCCGAGGAGGCGACGCCCGGGCGGCCCAGCGACCGGCAGCTGCAGCTGCTGTCGATCGCGATCGTCGCCGATCGCATGGACGGCCGCTACGAGCGCGCCGTCGCCGGAGCCGCCCGGCTGGACCGCGAGCTCACCGGCCGCGACGGCGACGTCTGGCCGATGCATCGGGCGTGGGCGCTGCACCAGTCCGCCCAGGCGCTGCTGCTGAGCGGGAACGGGCCGCGCGCCGTCGGCGCCGGGACGCAGGCCTACGCCGCGGCGCACGACCGCGCCGCGCACCCCGTCACCGCGCACATCGCCGCCGACCTCGCGCTGCTGCATGCCGCCACCGGTGCGACCGTCGATGCCCGGTACTGGCTGGACGTGTACGAGCGGCATGCCGCTCCGGCGCGCTGGCTGGAGTACCTGGTGCGGCTGCCCGCGCATCTCGCCGCCGCGTTCGTCGCCGCGGACCGGCTGGACGGCGAGACCGCCGGCGCGCACCTGGAGCGGGCCGAGGACGACACCGGGCAGGCTGAGCTGTGGCCGTTCATCGTCGCCGCGCGGACCCAGTACGCGCTCAGCTTCGGCGACCCGCTGCTCGCGCTGGCCGACGCCGACCGGTACGCGGCTCGGAACCCGCAGCAGCCCGGTGGCCTCGCGGCGCGGATCGTCGACCGGTGCCGGGCCGAGCTGCTGCTCGCGCTGGGCGAGCTGAACCGCGTGGACACGCTGCTTCGGGCCGCCGGGCCGGAGGCGGCCTGGACCCGGGTGCCGCTGGCGCGGTTCCACCTGCTGCGCGGCGAACCGGCGCAGGCCGAGCACGTGGCCGAATCGGCGGCCTGGGAGCCGGACACGACGCCGCGGGACCGGATCGACCTGCTGCTGATCAAGGCCGCGGCCGCCGAGGCGCTCGACGCGGGGGAGACGGCGGACCGCTCGTTCGCCCGGGCCGCTGCGCTCGCCGACCGCGCCGGGGTGCTGCGCCCGTACACGCTGCTGCCCGCTGAGGTCCGCGACGTGCTGGCACGGCGGTCGGGGGTCGCGCTGGACCCGGCCGTGCTGGCCGCGCGTCCGGCGTACCCGGCGCGGGCCGAGCTGGTGACGCTGACCGAGCGCCAGCAGGCGGTGCTGCAGGCCCTCACCCGGCACGAGGACGCGGAGTCGATCTCGTACGCGCTGGTCATGGCGCCCAGCCTGGTCGAGGAGCAGCTCCGGTCGCTGTACGCGGCGCTCGGTGCGAGTGGGCGGGACGCTGCGCTGCTGCGGGCCCGCCGGCTCGGCCTCCTGCCCCGATGATCATGGGGCGCGGGGTTCGGGTTGCGGGGGCGGGCGGCGGCGTCCATGATCGTCCGGACCCCACCCCTGGACGAGACGAGCCGACGTGGTCGCGCCCGAGACCCTCGCCCGCCCGCCGGCCACGGCGCGGGCCCTGCTGCCGTCGCTGGCCGTCGTCATGTTCGCCGTCGTCGCGAACTACGCGGCGCTGCTGTCGGTGCTGCTGCCGAACCAGGTCGAGGCGATCGACCCGGACAACAAGGTCACCAACCTGGCCATCGTGACGTCGGTGTCGTTCGCGTTCACGATCCTGGCCCAGCCGCTGGTCGGTGCGCTGAGCGACCGCACGCACAGCCGGCTGGGCCGCCGGGCGCCGTGGCTGCTGGCCGGGGCGGTCGTGGCCGCCGGGTTCCTGCTGGGTCTCGGCGGCCTCGGGTCGGTGGCGTGGATCTGCGTGTTCTGGGTCGTCATCCAGTTCGCGCTCAACGGCACCGACGTCGCGGTGGCGGCGACGGTGGCCGACCGCGTGCCACCGGCCCGCCGCGGCCGCGCGTCGGCGCTGCTGGCCGGTGGCGGCATGGCCGGAGCGGCGGCGGGGACGGCGTTCGCCGGTCCGCTGGCCGCCGACCACCGGCCGGTCGCCTACACCGGGCTCGGGCTGGCGGTCGTCGCGGCGGCAGCGGCGTTCGTGCTGGTGAACCGCCGGGCGCTGCGGGACGACGCACCGGCGAAGGCGCCCACGGGTGGGACAACGCGGGACCTGCTGCGCGGGTTCTGGCTGCGGCCGCGCGAGCACGCCGACTTCCTGCGGGTGTTCGGGTCGCGGCTGCTCTTCGTGCTCGGCTACCAACTGGTGCTGACCTACCAGCTGTACATCCTGACGGACTACGTGGGGCTGACGCGCGACGACGCCAACCGGCTGATCGGGCTGCTCACGGTGCTCGGCTTCGCGACGACGGTGGTCGGGATCGTGGTGGGCGGCTGGTGGAGCGACCGCACCGGCCGGCGGACGGTCTTCCTGGTGGCGGCGGCCGGCATCCTGGGACTCGCGTTGGCCGCACCACTCGTGTCCGCGACGACGACGGCGGTGGCGGTGTTCGCGGCGGTCCAGGGCGTGGCCGGCGGACTGTACCTGGCCTGCGGCAACGCGCTGGCGATCGACGTGCTGCCGGACCGCGAGGCGGCCGCCGGCAAGGACCTCGGCCTGTTCAACGTCGCCGTCAACGTGCCGCAGACGATCGCCCCGCCGGTGGCCGCACTGGTGATCAACGTCTTCGACGGCTACCGCGCGCTGTTCGTCGTGGCGCTCGTCAGCGTCGCGGCCTCCGCCGTCCTCGTCACCCGGGTAGGCCAGACTATGCACCAAGGCGGTGAGGCGACATGACTCTGAACCACGAGGAGCTGCAGCGGTCCGCGGCGGACCACCTGCTGCTCCACTTTTCCAAGCAACGGCCCGACGACCTGCTCGTGCTCGAGCGGGGCGAGGGACCGTACGTGTTCGACACCCGCGGACGGCGCTACGTCGACGCGCTGTCGAGCCTGTTCTGCGCCCAGCTCGGCTACTCCTACGGCGCCGAACTGGCGGCCGCGGCCACCGAGCAGCTCACGCGGCTGCCGTTCAACACGAACTGGGCGACGGCGCACCCGCCGGCCATCGAGCTGGCCGAGCGCCTCACCGGCCTCGCGCCGCCCGGGCTGACCCGCGCGTTCTTCACCAACGGCGGCTCCGAGGCGGTCGAGGCGGCGTGGAAGCTGGTCCGCGAGCACTTCCTGGCCATCGGCCAGCCGCAGCGCACCAAGGCGATCGCCCGCGACGTCGCGTACCACGGCGTGACGCTCGGCGCGCTGGCGTTCACCGGCGTCCCGCGGTTCAAGGACGACTTCGGCCCGCCGCCGATCGACGTCACGCATGTGTCGAACACCAACGCGTTCCGCGCGCCCGACGGCGCCGATCCGGCCGCGTACTGTGCCCGGCTGCTGGCCGAGGTCGAGGCGGCCGTTGTCGCGGCCGGGCCGGACGAGGTCGCGCTGATCATCGCCGAGCCGGTGCAGAACGCCGGCGGCTGCCTGACCCCGCCGCCCGGCTACTGGCGCGGGCTGCGCGAGCTCGCCGACCGCTACGGCATCCTGCTCATGGCCGACGAGGTCATCACCGGCTGCGGCCGGCTGGGCGAGTGGTTCGGCGTCGCGCGCGAGGGCGTCACTCCCGACCTCGTCAGCCTGGCCAAGGGCATCACCGCGGCCTACGCGCCGATGGGCGCCGTGCTCACCACCGACCGCGTCGTCCAGCCGCTGGTCGACGGCGGCCGGGTGCTGCGCCACGGCATCACCTTCGGCGGCCACCCGGCCAGCGCCGCCATCGCGCTGCGCACCATCGACATCGTGGCCCGCGACGGCGTCCTCGAGAACGTCCGCGCGCAGGAGCCCTACCTGCGCGACCGGCTCGGCGAGCTGCTCGCGCTGCCGATCGTCGGCGACGTCCGCGGCGCCGGCTTCTTCTGGGCGATCGAGCTGGTGAAGGACGCCGCGAACACCCGCTTCGACCAGGCCGCGCGCGACGCGCTGCTGCGCGGGTTCCTGCCCGGCCGGCTGCTCGAAGCGGGGCTGATCGCCCGCGCCGACGACCGCGGCGACGCCGTGCTGCAGATCGCGCCGCCGCTGATCAGCGACCGCGCGGTCCTCGACGAGATCGTCGACGGCCTGCGCGAGGTGCTCACCGACGCGGGGAAGCGGTTCGCGGACGCCTGACGCCGAACACCGTCACGAACAGGTAGGTCTTGCCGGCTGCGTGCGGCGAGAAGAACTCGACCACCTCGTCGTCGGCCGACGTGGAGCCGACGGCGCCGAGGCCGAGCGCGTGAGTACCGAGGTGCAGCCGCCCGGCCTGCAGCGCGCTGGTCAGCTGCGCGGCGCGGTAGCCGCGGTTGCCGTACGTGTCCAACAGCGGCCCGAGGTCGGCCAGCCAGTACGCGTTGACGTGCGCGTCGGCGCAGTACTCCTGGCCGACGGCGATGCGCGCGGCGTCGGCGCGGAAGTCGCCGCCCCGCAGCAGCTCGACGCCGCCGCGGGCCGGGTGGTGCAGGTAGACGCCGGGGGTCAGGCCCTCGACGGCGTTGACGATGAGGTAGCAGTCCAGCGGCGGCCGGACGTCTGCGGCGTAGGCCCGCGACGAGCGGTCCAGCAGCGTGGAGAAGTCGCGGAACCCCAGCTCGGCGCCGGTGTCGTAGTTGCGGGTCGAGCGTCGCCGCAGGATCACGTCCTCGACCGGCTCCGGCGGCAGCGCGTCGTCCGGCAGCGGGTCCAGCGCGGTGAGCGGCCCGGCCGGCTCCGGCGCACCGGCCGGTGGCGCAGCGGAGCGCCAGGCCGCCGCCTCGGCGCCGGTCGTCAGCGTCGACGCCCGGTGCATCGCGCCGATCGCGGGGAAGTTCACCTCGCGCGGCGAGACCGGCCGCACCGGCAGGTCCGCCGGCGGCAGCGCAGCGACGTCCGGCGCGGCCGGGCCGCCGGCGCCGAGCGCGCACAGCGCGAGCGTCGCCTCGCGCACGCCGTCGACGCCGAGGACGGCGTTGACCTCGTCGTCGGCGAAGCCCAGCACCAGCTCCGCCGGGACCCCGGCCGACGCCGCGACCGCCAGCGCCTGCGACAGCGAGGTGCCGGCGTCCCAGAACGCGTGCCGGTACGCGCGCGCCTTGTAGCGCCAGGCGTTGCGCCAGAACGTGCTGGTCACCGCCATGATGACCGGAGCGGCCGCCACCGCGGGCTCGGCACCGGTGGCCGCCGCCAGCGCGGCCCGGACGTCGCCGGCGCGCACTCGCCGCAGGCTGTGGTCGTGCGCCGCGTACTGGTAGAGGCCCGCGGCCAGGTCGGGCAGGTCCGCGCAGGCGAAGTACAGCTCCAGGTGGTAACGGGCGCCGGTGCCGCCGGCGGTCCGGTAGGTGAGGACCGTGCCGCGGACGGTGACGGTGCGGTCCAGCAGGCCGTTGCTCAGCCGCGCGATCCGGGCCAGCAGCGCGAGGTCGGGCACCGCCGCGCCATCGTGTCCGGACGCCGACACGGCGCGAAGGGCCGGGACCGACGACGGCGCGAACTCGCGCGGGATCGCGATCGGCTCGAGCGTCTCGTACACCTTGAACGGGTACGGCTCGAGCGAGCGGTCCTCTTCCCAGATCGCGCTCTCGGCGTCCGGCGGCGTGCCCATGAGCAGCTCGTCGCCGACCCGCAGGTACCGCGTCGCGGCGTGGAAGTCGAGAGCGGCCCGGACGTCGGCGTTGCGCTGCGTCATCCCGCGAGCGTAGACGCCAGCGGGTCGGGCGAGCCGAACCGGTGCGCGGTGACGCTGACCGCCTGCTCGCGCAGGAACGGCAGCAGCTCGACGCGGCCCGCCTCGGTCACCGGCTGGGCGTGGACGGCGAGGTCGGGACGGCCGCCGGCCGCCTCGTACAGCGCCACCGGGTCGCCGCCGACCAGCCGGACGCGGCCGGTCAGCCGGGCGGCCCGGCGCTGCCAGTCGGCCGCGGCCTCGACACTCACCGCGACGCCGAGCGCCGTCATCGCGGATGTCACGACGGCGGGCAGCTCGCCGGCCGCCGACACCGTCACCGGGGCACCCGCGAGCACGCCGGCCGCGACCACCCGCAGCAGGTCCGCCACCGGCGCCCCGGACTCGTGCCGGACGGTGACCGGGTACGGCAGGTAGCGGAACACGTTGCGCTCGGCGGTCAGCCCAGACACGTCGCGGGCGACGCCGAACTCGTCGCGCCAGGCGGCGGCGTCGCTGCGCAGCGCCCGCTCCAGACCGTCGGTGCCGGCCAGCCCGGCGGCGTGCGCGGCGGCCAGCAGCGCGGCCGGCCCGGCGGCCAGCGGCGACGCAGGGGCGGTGGACGGCGCGGGCGTCCAGTCGGTCAGGCCGACCAGGTAGTTCGGCCCGCCCGCCTTGGTCCCGGCGCCGACGGCCGAGCGCTTCCAGCCGCCGAACGGCTGCCGCCGGACGATGGCGCCGGTGGTGCCGCGGTTGACGTAGAGGTTGCCGGCCTCGACGCGGTCCAGCCACGTCGCCAGCTCAGAAGCGTCGCGGGTGTGCAGGCCGGCGGTGAGCCCAAAGGGCACCCGGTTCTGCAGGGAGATCGCCTCGTCCAGCGTGCCGGCGGTCATGATGCCGAGGACCGGGCCGAAGTACTCCGTCAGGTGGTACTCCGAGCCGTCGGCGACGCCGACCTTGACGCCGGGCGACCACAGCCGCCCGTCGTCGTCGAGCTGCCGCGGCCGGACCACCCACGACTCGCCCGGGCCTAGCGTCGTCAGTGCCCGCAGCAGCTTGCCGTCGGCCGGGCCGATGAGCGGGCCCATCTGGGCGGTCGGGTCCGTCGGAGGCCCCACCACCAGCGACGCGACGGCGTCGACGAGCTGGTCGCGGAACCGGCGCGACCGCGCCACCGAGCCGACCAGGATCACCAGCGACGCGGCGGAGCACTTCTGCCCGGCGTGGCCGAACGCGGACTGGACGACGTCACGGACCGCGAGGTCCATGTCGGCGCTCGGGGTCACGACGATCGCGTTCTTGCCGCTGGTCTCGGCCAGCAGCGGGAGGTCGGTGCGGAACGACCGGAACAGCTCGGCGGTCTCGAAGGCGCCGGTGAGGATGACCCGGCCGACCCGCGGGTCGGACACCAGCCGGCGGCCCAGCCGCGACTCGCCGGCCCGGACCAGCCGCAGCACGTCGCGCGGCACCCCGGCCGCCCAGAGCGCCTCGGCCAGCACCGCGCCGCAGCGCACGGCCTGGGACGCCGGCTTGAGCGCTACGGCCGACCCGGCGGCCAGCGCGGCCAGCGTCGACCCGGCCGGGATCGCGACCGGGAAGTTCCACGGCGGCGTCACGACGGTCAGCGGCACCGGCCGGCGGACCGCGCCGTCGACGTCGTCGAGCCGCTCGGCCAGGCCGGCGTAGAAGTTCGCGAAGTCGATCGCCTCGGACACCTCGGGGTCGCCCTGGTCCAGCGTCTTGCCGGCCTCGGCCGCCATGACCTCCAGCAGCTCGGCCCGGTGCCGCTCCAGCTCGACCGCCGCGCGGCGCAGCACCGCGGCCCGCTGCGCGCCGGTCAGCGCGCCCCAGCCCCGTCCCGCCTCGGCGGCGGCGCCCAGGATCTCGTCGAGCGCCTCCTCGGACCGCACGACGGCGGCGTCGGCCGTGGCCACGCCGGCCGTGCTGGCGGCGGCGCGGGCGAGGATGTCGCGGCTCCACGCGACGTTGCCCGGCAGCGCGGGGTCGGTGTCGGGCACGTTCGCGAACTCGGCCTGGACGGCGTCGCCGACGGGGTCGCGGCGGTCCTGGTTCCGGTGCGGACGCGGCACCGCGCGGTCGAGCGCCGCCAGCGAGGCGAGGAACCGGTCGCGCTCGCGGACGAACAGCTCCTCGTGGTCGTGCAGCCCGGCCAGCGCGGACAGGAAGTTCTCCTCGCTCGCGCCCTCCTCCAGCCGCCGGACCAGGTAGGCGATCGCGACGTCGAACTCGCGCGGGTGCACGACGGGCGTGTACAGGCGGACCTTGCCGACCTCGCGGCGGACCACCTCGGCCTGGCCCTGGGCCATGCCCAGCAGCATCTCGACCTCGACGCCGTCGCGGACTCCGCGCCGGCCGGCCAGCAGCCAGGCGAACGCGAGGTCGAACAGGTTGTGCCCGGCGACGCCGACGTGCACGTTGGCGACGTGCTCGGGCCGCAGCGCGTAGTCGAGCAGCCGCTTGTAGTTGGTGTCGGTGTCCTGCTTGCTGTGCCAGGTGGCCAGCGGCCAGCCGCGCAGCGACGCCTCGACCCGCTCCATCGGCAGGTTCGCGCCCTTGACGACGCGCACCTTGACCGGCGCGCCACCGCGGCCGCGGCGCGCGGCCGCCCACTCCTGCAGCCGGATCATCGTCGCGAGCGTGTCGGGCAGGTAGGCCTGCAGGACGATGCCGGCCTCGAGGTCCTGGAACTCGGGCCGACCCAGCAGCGTGGTGAAGACCGCCGTCGTCAGCTCGAGGTCGCGGTACTCCTCCATGTCGAGGTTGACGAACGTCGACGCCGCCGCGGCCCGCCGGTACAGCGGGGTGAGCGCCTCGACGACGTGCGCGACGGTGTCGTCGAACGCCCATGCCGAGTGCGGCGCCACCGTCGACGACACCTTCACCGACACGTAGTCGACGTCGGGGCGGTCCAGCAGCCGCAGCGTGCCGTCGAGCCGCCGGCGCGCCTCGCGCTCGCCGAGCACCGCCTCGCCCAGCAGGTTGACGTTGAGCCGGGCGCCGTCACGGCGGATGCGGGCGATCGCCTTGCCGAGCTTGGCCGGCCGCGCGTCGACGACCAGGTGGCCGACCATCTCGCGCAGCACCCGCCGGGCGATCGGCACGACCAGCCCGGGCGCGACCCGTCCGGCCAGCCCGCCGGCGCGGACGGCGAGGCGCAGGTGCGCGGGCAGGAACGCCGGGACGTCCGCGGCGAGGTCGCGCAACGCCTGGGCGGCGACCTTCGGGTCCTCCGGCCGGATGACGCCGTCGACGAAGCCGACCGCGAACGGCAACCCCTTGGGGTCGGCCAGCACCTGGGAGAGCCGCTGGGCGGCGGCGCTCGCGGGATGCCGCGCGGCCTCGTCCAGCCAGCGGCGGACGGTCGCCACGACCTCGTCGGAGAGCGCCAGCAGGTCGTTCAGCCCGTCCGCTCGTGCGTCGGTGTCGTTCCAGGTCACGGCCATGTCCACAGTCTGGTCACCTACTGGCATAAGGTAAAGCGATGTTTTCTGACGAGTACTCGTCAGATCTACTTATGAGTGTAGGGAGGCTCCGTGCTGGACGTCCGCCGGTTGCGGCTGTTGCGCGAGCTGGCCGTCCGCGGCACCGTCGCCGACGTCGCCGCGGCCCTGCACCAGAGCCCGTCGTCGGTGTCGCAGCAGCTCACGCTGCTGGAGAAGGAGGCCGGCGTGCCGCTGCTGCGCAAGGTCGGCCGGCGGCTGCAGCTCACGCCGCAGGCGGAGATCCTGGTCGAGCACACCGCCGCCGTCCTGCAGCGGCTGGAGGAGGCCGAGTCCGACCTGCGCGCGTCGCTGCAGGAGGCCACCGGGACCGTCCGCATCGCCGTCTTCCAGTCCGCCGCGCTGGCGCTGATGCCGGACCTGCTGCACACCCTGGCCGACCGGCATCCGCGGCTGCGCGTCACGATGACGCAGCGCGAGCCGGAGACCGCGCTGATGGAGACGTTCGCCCGCGACTTCGACCTGGTGGTCGCGGAGCAGTACCCGAACCACGCCGCGCCGTGGCACCCCGAACTGGACCGCGTCGGACTCACCCACGACGCCATCCGGCTGGCCGTCCCGCCCGGCGCGGCGTGGGCGCACATCACCCAGCTGGCCGACACCGCCGGGCTGCCGTGGGTGGTCGAGCCGCACGGCGCGGCGTCGCGGCACTTCGCCGAGCAGGCCTGCCGGCAGGCCGGGTTCGAGCCGGATGTGCGGTTCGAGACCGCCGACCTGACCGCGCAGATCGAGCTGATCGAGACCGGCAACGCGGTCGCGCTGATCCCCGACCTCATGTGGGCCCGGCGGCCGCCGTCCGTGCGGCTGGTCGACCTCGACGGCGTCCCGCACCGGACGGTGTTCACCGCCGCCCGCCGGTCCATGGCCCAGCGGCCGTCCATCCTCGCCTGCCGCGAGGCGCTGACCGCCGCCGTCGAGGACGGGTCCGGCGCCCGCCGCACTGGTTGAAATCGGACGAATCGGGCATCTTCCGGTCATGGCGGGAGTTGCGCCGCGATGCCGGGTGATAGTGACGGCGGCCGGGCCACGGATGTGGCCGGTGCTCGAGGAGTGCGCGCTGCCGTCGTTCCGCCGCTACGCCGTCCGCTGGGGCTTCGACGTCCACGCCGTGCGGCTGCCCGCCGACGGCGCCGAGGCCGACGCGGCGGCGCAGCGGGCCAAGTGGGCGAAGATCACGCTGCTGCGTGCCGCGCTGGAGCGCTATGACATTGCCCTCTGGCTCGACGCCGACGTCCTGGTGCTGCGCGACGACGAGGACGTCGTCGCCCACCTGCACCCCGACGCCTTCCAGGCGCTGGTCCTGGAGCAGGTGCCGTACGAGCACCGGCTCAACCCCAACACCGGGGTCTGGCTGCTGCGCGCCGGACCGGCGGCGACGGCGCTCCTCGACGCGGTGGAGGCGGCCGGTCCCCAGCCTGGGCCGTGGGCCGACCAGGGCGCCGTCCTCCTGGCCCTGGGCTGGAATCGCGGCGACGAGCGCTACCACTGGGCCCGGCCGGGCCGCGGCACTCCGTTCCTCGATGGCACCTCCTGGCTGCCGCCCGGCTGGAACCAGCCCTACGTCGCCGGGCGGACCACCGCGGAGTGCTACAACAGCGCCGTCGCCTCCTACGCCGACCGGCCGGCGGTGCCGCGCCCGCATGCGCTGCACTTCATGGGCATGACGTCGTCGGCGCGGCTGCGGCACATGCGCGCCGTCCTCGCCGGGGCCGTGAGGGGAGGGTAATTCGGGGGTCCGCGCCGCTACGGTGAACGCATGAGCAGGTCGCGAGGGCGGCCACGGTACGCAGACGTGCTGACGCCCGCCGAGTGGCGGGTGGTCGACGCCGTCCGGCACGGGATGACCAACAGGCAGATCGCCGACCGGCGCGGCACCAGCGTCGAAGCGGTGAAGTACCACGTCTCGAACGCGCTGGCGAAGCTCGGCCTGCCCGACCGCCGGGCATTGCGCCACTGGGACGGCGTTCCCGCCGGCAGCGCGCTGGCGGTCACCAACGAGGGTGAGGACACCATGACCACCACCGACCTGCGCCTCGGGCCCATCGGGCAGATCGCCCGGCCCACGAAGGACATCGAGCGGGCCGTGGCCTGGTACCGCGACGTGCTCGGGCTACCGCACCTCTACACGTTCGGCGATCTCGCGTTCTTCGACTGCGGCGGCACGCGGCTGTTCCTCAGCGCGGGCGACGAGGGCGCGGGTGCTGAGCCGTCGCTGCTCTACTTCCGGGTCGGCGACATCCAGGCGGCCCACCGCGAGCTGACCGCGCGCGGCGTCGTGTTCACCTCGGCGCCGCACCTGATCCACCGCCACGACTCGGGCATGGAGGAGTGGATGGCCCTCTTCACCGACGTCGACGATCAGCTGCTGGCCCTGATGGCGCAGGTCACGCCCTGACGCTGCTCTCGCGCCGGGCCGGCAGCAGCGCGGGGATCAGCAGGGCGGCGGTCAGCGCGAAGACGACCGGGTAGCCGGCCCCGGCCGCGATCAGCCCGGCGCCGGTGGCGCCGACGGCCATGCCGATGTCGTAGGCGGCGTTCCAGATGGCGCTGACGGTGCCGTAGCCCTCAGGCCGCACCCGCGTGTACATGAGCGCCAGAGTCGCGTTCTGCAGCACCCCGAACCCGGCGCCGAAGACCCCGGCGCCGGCGATGACGGCGGCCGGTACGCCGGTCGCGGTGACGCCGAGCAGGCCGAGCCCCGACAGCACCAGCCCCGGGACCAGCAGCCGGCCCTGGCCGTAGCGGTCGCCGAGCCGGCCCGCGACCCACCGCGTGGCCGTCGACGTCGCCGGCTGGACCAGCAGCGCGGCCGCCGCCACCGACGCCGAGCCCGTGGCCAGCGGCAGGAACGTCACCAGCACGCCGATCGCGACCGTCGACGCCGCGAAGACCGCCGCAGGCCGGACCAGGCCCGCGTCGCGCAGCCCCGCCAGCACGCCGTGCGACCCGCCGCCCGAGCCCGTCCGGCGGGGCAGCCCGGGGACGGCCACGAGGCACAGCAGGGTCGCGGCGGCGGTGATGGCGAACACCGTCCCGGCGCCCCACTGCCCGGCCGCCCAGACCCCGAACGGCAGCGCGACCAGCGCCGGAACGCCACCGACGACGCCGACCAGCGCCAGCCCCTCGCCGCGGCGGTGCTCGGGCAGCAGCGCCGCCGTCAGTGCGCCGCCCGCGACGATGGTGACGCCGAAGCCGAGACCGCGCACGAGGTTCACGCCGACGATGACCGCCAGGTCCGACGACGCCAGGAGCAGCAGCGTGGGCGCGCCGAGCAGCACCAGGCCGGCGGTCAGCGCGAACCGGTACCCGAACCGGGCGACCAGCCGCGGCGTGGCGACCTCGCCGGCGATGGACGCGACCAGCAGCGCGCCGGTGGCCAGGCCCGCGGTGCCGGCCGACCCGGCCGCCTCGGCGACCATCGGGACGACCGAGAGCGGCAGGTAGAAGCCGAGCGACGAGCCGATGATGGTGACGAACCGGAGCAGCAGCGCCCGGCTGATCAGCGGTGCGTCGAGGGCGGCGGTGGCGGGTGCGAGGGCGATCGTGGCGGTGGTCATGCCACGACGCTATTGAGAGATCGGTCCGGTCGTGAGGGCCAATCGACCCGCACGATACCGGACCGATTTACTCAGGCGCTGGCAGTGTTGCCCTTCGACCGGGCGTGGACGGCGTCGATGAGCCGGTCGTCGATCTGGTCGTAGAGGACGGTGCCGGCCCAGACGATCAGCGTGACGAAGATCCAGGTGCCGGAGCCCTCGAGATAGAAGTCGTCGCGCGGCGTGAACAGGTCGGTCAGCAGCAGCCCGACCCAGGTCAGCACCAGGCCGCCGAGGAACGTCGCGCTGGAGGCGTACTTGCGCGCCAGCGAGGACATGACCCCGCGTAGCAGCATCGTGAAGACGGTGAACAGGGCAGTGCCGATCAGCCAGCCGGTGAAGGACAGGTTGAACTTGTCGAACAGCGCGGCGGCGACCATGAACAGCACACCGTGCGCCGCGGCGGCGAGTACCAGGCGGATTCCCCACTTCATAGTTCGTACTGTGGCGCAAACCTCGGCGTGCCGCTACTGACCTGCGGATTTTCGTTCCGAACAAATTCCGGCGAAAGCCTGTCGATCCGGACCTGCCGCTGCGTCATGGGGGCGAGAGGGCGGGGACGGTCCCCGCCGGAAGGCGTCGACATGGACATCTCGCTCGACTGGCCGGCCGTCGTGCTCGCCACGCTCAGCACCATGGTGGTGGGCACCGTCTGGTACCGCCCCGAGGTGTTCGGGCGGCGGTGGCAGGCGCTCACCGGCAAGGATCCCAACGCGCCGGCCAACCGCGCGCTGGCCTACGGCGGCTCGTTCGCGGCCTCGGCCGTGACGGCGGTGGTGCTCGCCGCCGCCACGGACGTGCTCGCCCGCGACCAGGACCTCGACGCGCTGCCGGCCGCGTTGCTGGCCGCAGGCGTGCTGTGGCTCGGGTTCACGGCCGCCCGGATGGTCGTCCACGACCTCTTCGCCAGCCGCGACCCGCGGATCTGGCTGCTCGACGCCGGCTACGAGCTCGCCACGGTGCTCGTGATGGCTGTCATCATCGGACTGCTGGGCTGACCGGCCCGGGAGAGAAGGGAACCATGATGGAGTACATGTTCGTCATCGCCGGCGAGGAGTACCCCGCGCCCGCACCCGGAGAGCCTGGCTTCGACGAGTACCTGCAGCCCTGGCTGGACTACGCGAAGCGGCTCATGGACGGCGGCCACTGGATCTCCGGCGCCTCGCTGGCGCCGAGCTCGACGGCCACGACGGTGCGCAAGGCGTTCGGCGCCGAGCCGGCCGTCGTCGACGGGCCGTTCATGGAGACCAAGGAGCAGCTCGGCGGCTACTACGTCGTCCGCGCCGCCGACCTGGACGAGGCGCTGGAGCTGGCCGCCGCCATCCCGATCCCGGCCGGGACGGTCGAGGTGCGGCCGCTCGGCTACCGGCCCGACGCCGAACCGGGCGGTGCCGGCTGAACGAGGTCGACGCCGCCGTCACGCGGCTGATGCGCGAGCAGGGCGGGCACGTGCTCGCCCTGCTCGCCACGCGGTTCGGCGATCTGGACCTCGCCGACGACTGCGTGCAGGACGCCCTGGTGCAGGCGGTCGAGACGTGGACCGCGCAGGGCATCCCGGCGAACCCGCCGGGCTGGCTGTACACCGTCGCCCACAACCGCGCCGTCGACCGGCTCCGGCGCGCGGCGGCGGCGGACCGGCGGCTGCGGGCCGCGGCGCCGCAGCTGACACCGTCGCCGGAATCGCCGGACGACGCGGAGCGGGAGGAGCTCGTGGTGGACGAGCGTGAGGTGGGTGACGAGCAGCTGCGCCTCATGCTGCTGTGCTGCCACCCGGCGCTCGACCGCGACACCCAGGTGGCGCTGACGCTGCGGCTGGTAGGCGGGCTCACGACGGCGGAGATCGCGTCGGCCTACCTGGTGCCGGAGCCGACCCTGGCGCAGCGGATCGTCCGCGCCAAGCGCAAGATCCGTGCCGCCGGCATCCCGCTGCGGGTGCCGGCCCGGCTGGACGAGCGGGTCGGCGTCCTGCTGGCCGTGCTGTCATTGATCTTCAACGAGGGCTATCTGTCCCGTGGCGGGCACGCCGATGCCGTCCGCGCCGATCTGGCGGACACCGCGGTGCGGCTCACCGAGCGGACGCTGGGCCTGCTGCCCGGCCACCCGGAGGTGGAGGGCCTGCTGGCGCTCCAGCTGTACCACCGGGCCCGGCTGGCCGGCCGGCTGGACGGCGCGGGCGACCTCGTGCTGCTCGAGCGGCAGGACCGCACGGCGTGGGACGGCGCGCTGATCGGCCGGGCCAACGCGCTGCTGGCGCGGGCCCTGGGCCGTGACGTTCCCGGCCCGTTCCAGGTGCAGGCGTTCATCGCGTCGCTGCACGCCAACGCGCCGACGGCGGCCGACACCGACTGGCCGGCCGTCGCCCGCGCCTACACCCGCCTGGAGGAGCTGGCGCCGTCACCCGTCGTGACGCTGAACCGGGCCGTGGCGATCGCGATGGCCGACGGGCCGCGGGCCGGGCTGGCCGTGCTCGACGGCGTCGCCGGGCTCGACCGCTACCACCTCTGGCACGCCGCCCGCGCCGAGCTGCTGGCCCGGGCCGGTGAGCCGGAGCGCGCCCGCGCGGGATTCGAACGGGCGCTCCGGCTCACCACCAACCCGGCCGAGCAGCGGCATCTGCGCGGGCGGCTGCGCGAGCTCAGTCCGCGGACCTGACCAGCTGGTCCTCGCCTCCGCCGGGCGCCGGCTCGTCGCGCCGGTCGCCGTGGCCGGGCCACCAGGCGGCGTGCCCGATGAGTGCGGTGAGTGCTGGGGTGAAGAACATGGCCATGATGAAGGCGGCGACGGCGATGCCGAAGGAGATGGCGAAGCCCATGGAGACGAGGAGGGCGTTGCCTCCGAGCATGAGTGAGGCGAAGGTGCCGGCGAGGATGACGCCGGCGGCGGCGACGGTGGGTCCGGCGTGTCTGACGGCCATGGCGGCGGCTTGGCGTGGTTCGAGGCCGTTGCGGGCTTCTTCGCGTAGGCGGGCGACCATGAGGATGTTGTAGTCGGTGCCGAGGGCGACGACGAAGAGGTAGATGTAGATGGGCAGCATGAAGATGAGTCCGTCGTCGCCTTGGATGGTCTGGAACAGCAGCACGGTGGCGCCGAGGGTGGCGCCGAAGCCGAGCCCGACCGAGGCCATGAGGTACCAGGGTGCGACGAGGCTGCGCAGCAGCACGGCGAGGATGATCATGATGATGAGGGCGGCGACGGGGAAGACGACGGAGTAGTCGCGGTTCATCGCGTCTTGGAGGTCGACGAACACTGAGGTGGTGCCGCCGACGAGTGCTTCGGTGCCGTTGGGTGCGGCGTTGTGGGCGGTGTCGCGGATGGGTCCTTCGACGTTCTGCATGGACGCGTCGGAGGTCGGGTCGGAGTCCAGCACGACGCTGTAGATGGCCGTGGTCTGGTCGGGCGTCGCGGTGGGCTCTGACACCTGCGCCACGCCCGTGGCCTGGCCGAGGGCGGTGCCGAACGCCGCCTGATCGGCCGCGTCGATGGGATCGCCGGTGGTGGAGTGCAGCAGTACCGACGTGGGGTCGGTCGCGCCCGGTGGGAGGCCGGTCTGCAGGGTCTCCAGCGCGACGGAGGACTCGGCGTCGGCGGGGACGCCGGTGTCGGACAGGTCGAACGTGGGCTTGAACCCGAACGCGAGCACGGTGAGGCCGGCGAGGACGAGGCCGGACACGACGGCGAAGCGGACCGGGTGGCGGCCCAGGGAGTCGCCGACGGCGCCGAACCGGGCGGCCTTCGGCTCGGTCTTCCACGCCTTCGAGGGCCAGAACACCTTGGTGCCCAGCAGCGACACGATCGCCGGCACCAGCGTCAACGCCGCCAGCACCGTCACCGCGACGGCGATGGCCAGGGCCGGCCCGATCGAGCGGAAGATGCCCAGGGTGGACAGGACCAGCGCCATGAACGCGACGATGACGGCGCCGCCGGCCGAGGCGATGGCCTCGCCGGCGCGTTCGATGGCGTGGCTGACGGCGGTCTTGCTGTCCAGGCCCTGCCTGAGTGCTTCGCGGTAGCGGAACAGGAAGAACAGGATGTAGTCGGTGCCGATGCCGTAGAGCACCACGATCAGGATCACCGTGATGGACGAGTCGGCCTGCAGGTCGAAGGCCTCGTTGGCCCAGCCGATCAGCCCGGTCGCCACCTGCGAGATGACCGCGACCACGACGATCGGCATCAACGCGATGATCGGGCTGCGGAAGATGATCAGCAGCAGGCCCAGGATGAGCAGCACCGTCACGGCGCCGACGATCGCCTCGGCGTTCGAGGCCGCTTCCTGGGAGTCCAGGTTCTGCGCGGCCGACCCGGTAACGCCCATGCGCAGGCCGGTGCCGTCCAGCAGCGGTTCGGCCTCGTCACGCAGGTCACGGACGCTGTCGAGGATCTCTTCGCCGAACGGGTCGGCGTCCTGGGCCAGGCTGATGGTCGAGGTCTGGACCAGCCGGTTCTCCGACGGGTCGTTCGCGGTGAACGCGCCGAGCTCGGGCAGCCCGAGGTCGCCCAGCTCGCTCGTGATCCGCTCGACGTTCGCGACGTCGTCGTCGGTCAGCGGCTCGCCGTCGTCGCGGTCGAACACCATGATCGCGGCCGTCTCGGTGCGGTCCGGGAAGGCATCGGACTGCAGCTCGGCGGCCTGGATCGACTCGTAATGGTCGGGCAGGAACTCTGCCTCGTCGGTGGTGGAGGTGAGGGCGGGGGCGGTGGCGATCACCGCGGCCGCCAGCACCACCCACCCGATGATGACCTGCCACGGATGACGGGCGACATAACGGCCCAGCGCAGCGAACATGATCCGACGGTAGCCAACTGGGGCGGCGCGGGGAGGACCGACCGGTAACTCCGGTGGTAACTCTCTGGTGACGATTGTTCTGACGGCGCTCCCGCCTGGTCCGCGGAATGCGGCGGGAGCCGAAGATCGATGGAATGCTTTTGTGGTGCGTGTCACGTTCATCGCGACTTCGCGGTTCGCGTGACTTCACCCAATTCAGGGCGTCGTGCGGGCGGTGAATCCGGGGTGGGCCGGGGTGAGGGGTGGCGGGTGGTCGCGCGCGTCAGCGGCGCGACCAGCCCCGCTCCGCCTCGGTCAGGCCGCCCCAGATGCCGTACCGCTCCGGGAGGGCCGAGGCGGCCTCCCGGCACTGCTGTGCGACCGGGCAGGACGTGCAGATGTTCTTGGCGATCTGCTCCCTGGCCCGCAGCGTGCTGCCGCGGCCCTCGGGGTAGAAGAGGTCGGTGTCCATGCCCCGGCAGGCGGCGTACGCCCGCCATGCGTCCCGCAGCTCGAACCAGTCCTCTGCGTACGTGTTCATGTGGTCGGCCAATGCGGTCATGCGGCCAGTTCCCCCTTCGCCGTCGTGTCGAGTGGATCAGGGCCTTTGATCGACAAGACAGAGATCGGGGTCGGCTATGACGCGCCTGACGAAGAATTTCTCGAGGAATTTCTGCGCCGCGGACGAACCGGATGAAAGGGCCGTGCGAACCGGTCGGGAACGCCGGAAATAGGACCGGCCCGGTGAGCTCCCATTCAGGGGCTCACCGGGCCGGTGCCGGGCTGCGCGTCGCTACGGCTGGATGTACCGGAACTGCTGGTTGATGCCGTTGTGGGACGGGAAGAGGATCACCCGGCCGTCAGGGGCGACCTGCTCGATGTCGAGCACGAAGTTGTGGTACTTCACGCTCTTGATCTGCTGGGCCGCCGACGTCTCGGGGTCGAGGTTCCACTGCTGGCTGTTGCTGTCGTCGCACTCGGTGAGGACGACCGCGTCGATGGGGTGGACGCCGTCGAGGCACTGGCCGGTCGCGCGCCAGATGATCGTGCCATCGCCGGGGACCTCCCAGCCGCGGCTGGGCGCGTCGGCGCAGTCGCCGGCCCGGGGCACGCCGCCGTCGACGACGATGCAGCGGGTGCCGGCCTCGCCGAGGTCGATCTCGAACCGGCCGGCCCGCACGACCTCGAGCGTGGCGGCGTCGGTGGTCACCGTGCCGATCTCGTTGGTGAAGACGGCGCGGTAGCGCGTGTGGTCGTCCTCGAGCGTGACGCCGGTGCGGGTCAGCGTGGCGTCGGGGCCGGTGCCGGTGGCGTCGGGGACCGGGGTCCACGGGCCGTCGGCGGACGTGGCGCTCTCCCAGGCCCAGGTGGCCTCGGGGTTGGCCGACGCGCTGGCGGTGAACTCGACGTCGTCGCCGGGGCCGGCCTCGACCGACTCGGGCTGCTCGGTGATCTCCGGCTCCCAGTGCACGGTGAGCGTGGCCGGCTCGGACGTCGCCTCGCCGACCTCGTTGGTGAACACCGCGCGGTACTGATAGCCGTCGCGGTCGGAGCCGACGCCGGTCAGCTCGAGCGTCGACGTGACGCCCTCCTGGCGGTCCATCGCGAGCGTCGGGTCGGGCGCGCCCCACTCGCCGCCCGGCGCGCGCACCTGCCAGGTGATGGTCATGGCGGCCGGGTTGGCGACGGCGGTCGCCTCGAACACGGCGGTGCCGCCCTCGACGACCGTGACGTTCTCGGGCTGCCCCTCGATGGCCGGCGGGTACTGCACCGTGATGACGGCCGGCTCGGTGGTGATGGTGCCGAGCGGGTTCGTCGCCTTGACGCGGTACAGGCGGCCGTCGATGTCGCGGCCGGGCTCCTCGATGACCAGCGTGTCGGTGGTGGCGCCGGCGACGTCGACCCAGTCTTCCTCGGCCGGGACGTCGGGCACGTCCTGCTCGTCGGTGACCTCGTCGTCGGCGCGGTTCTCGCCGGAGTCGGCGTACGGCGTACCGCCCGTCGTCGGCGCGAACATGAACCTCGGCGCGGACTTCTGCGCGACCGCCGTCGACGCCGGCTGCTCGCCGGACGTCTCGGACGGCGGTTCGGCGTACTGCCACTGCAGGTCGGGCGGCGGGTTGCCGGACACCTCGACCGTCAGCACCACCGGCTCGCCCGCCACGACGACCGGGTTCGACGGCGGCTGCTGCTCGACGGCCGGCGGCTGCTCGGCCGGCGTCTCGGTGGGGTCGGGCGTCGGCTCCTGGGTCGGCTCTTCCGTGGGCTCGCTGGTCGGCGTCTCGGACGGCTGCGACGGCTCGACCTCGGGCTGGTCGGCCGGCGGGTCGTCCTCGGCCGGCGGCTCCGGCTCGTCCTCGGGAGTGTCGGCGACCGGCTGGTCGGCGGGCGGGTCCTCGGCGGGCGGGTCCTCGGCGGGCGGGTCCTCGGCCGGTGGGTCCTCGGCCGGTGGGTCCTCGGCGGGCGGGTCCTCGGCCGGCGGGTCCGGCTCGGCGCTGACGGACGGCGCGGCGGCCGGCGGGTCGGCGGGGTCGTCGTTGCCGGTCAGCGCCAACGCCGCGACGATGATGGCGGCGGCGGCCGCGACGGCGCCACCGGCGGCCGCGAACTGCCGGGCCTGCTTGCCCCAGGTGGCCGGCGACAGGAACGCCAGCACGCCGCCGCCCGCGGCGCCGGCACCGGCCGCCACCGCACCGGCGGCGACGCCGGCGGCCGGCAGCAGCAGGGCGGGCCAAAGGATGCCGCGCATGTCGGACACGAGGAGCAACAGCTCGTCGCGCCGCTCGCGGCAGTGCGTGCAGGTGGAGAGGTGGGCGCTCATCTCGCGGGTGTCGTGCGCCGACAGCGTGCCGCGGACGTACGACGCGATCTTCGGCGCGTACGGCCGGCAGTCGGGCTGGACCTCCGCGGACAGGTTCACCGCCAGGTAGGCCTGCCGCAGGCCCTCGCGGGCGCGGTAGGCCAGGGCGGCGACGGCGTTGGCGGAGCTGCCCAGCGCGGGCGCCAGCGACGCCGGCGAGCGGCCCTCGATCTCGGTGTGCCACAGCACCTGCTGCCACCGCTCGGGCAGCGTCTCGAACGCGTCGCGGACCAGCCGGCGGTCGGTCGAGCGGGCCATCGCGTCGTCGGTGTGCGGCAGTATGTCGAGGATGGACGGGTCGGTCTGCGAGCCGTCGCGCTGCGAGCTGCGGTGGCGGTCGATGGCCAGCCGCCGCACCACCGTCTTGAGGTACGGGGCGAACTCGAGGTCGGGACCGCCGCCCTCGCGCAGCCGGGTGAGGCAGCGGGTGAACGCCTCGGCGACGACGTCCTGCGCCTCGTCGCTGTTGTTCGTGACGATTCGGGCGACCTTCGACGCATCGTCGACATGCCGACGGTACAGCTCGTCGTAGGCGCCCATGTCGCCTTCGCGCGTGCGCGCTATGAGCTGTTCGTCGCTGGCGGCGTCTGCTGGAATCGTCACCTGATCTCGCTATCCCGGTTACACCCAGGCAGCTCAGTCCAGGGAACCACTCCCTGAATGACGCAACCCGGACGGCCTGCTCTCATGATCGACACTAGCCCCCCCAAGCAGCCCAGTCACGAGTTCAGGCAATCGTGCCCTGGAGTCCGGGACAGCGAAGACGTCGACCCGCACATGTGCTGTGCTCAGTTCACCGGTTTCGACCGCCTTCGTCAAGGTGATCCGCTCGACCCGTGCCTGCGCATCGTCTGGTACGAGGGCCACGGCCATCGTCGTGCCGACCTGGCTCAGCGTCGCGGTGGGCCGGACGCGCGACCGCAGCGCCGACGCCGCCTGCAGCACGCGGGCTATCCGCCGCCATGGGCCGTCCGCCGGATCCCACCGCATGACGAGCAGGACCAGGGCCATGGGCTCGATCCCGGACAGCCGGTCGAGCTCGTGCACGCGCCCGTAGAGATAGCCGGCGGTGTGCAGCCCGGAGAGCGGATCGAGGCCGGGCGAGCCCCGCTCGGCGGCCACCGCGTCGACCCAGGCGTCGACCAGCCGGTGCCGCGCCGTCAGCCGTGCGAGTGGGGCGCCGGCCGACGTCTCGAGCACGTCCCACAACTCGTCCACCTCGTCCAGCAGACAGGTGAGGTCGTGGGTCGTGGTGGCGCGCTCCCAGGCGAACACCGTCAGGCCGTGCGCGATGTCGTCCGCGTTGGGCACGTCGGCCGTCAACGCGTCCACCACCGCTTCGACGCCGGGCGGAGGCGACTCCCCGGTCGTCTCCTCCGCCCGGCTCGCAGATGTGGGTCCGTCGTCGCCCGCGCTCGCCGGCACCGGCCGCTCCAGCCAGGCTGCCAGCAACGATGTCACCGGAACCTCGTCGTGGTTGAACATCGTCATCCTCGGAACTCCCCGTTCTCGCGCAGGCTTCGTCCGACCCTTCTCCCACCACGACGGCGGCCGGGCCGGATCATGACGCGGGATCGGGAAGAATTTCTCCGCCGCCCCCGACCGCACCGCCCAGGCTGTCGGATCGGTATGTCAGGCTGACCCTTGTGCCTGACCGCATGGTGCGAATGACCCGCTGGCTGACCGACGTCCGCCAGCGCTTCGCGCAAGCCGCGGCCGGTCAGCAGGCCCCGCCGCCCGACGGCGCACCGCGTTCGCTGGGTGAGGCGGTCGCGTCCGCCGCGGCGTCCGAGCCCGGCCCCGTTCCGCCGCCGCCCTCGTCAGAGCCCGCGCCGCGGCCTCCCGAGACCCACCCGGTGCCGAAGGTGGTCCGCGACGCCGCCGAGTGGAGCTGGCGGCTGATCCTCATCGCCGCGGCGGTCGCCGGCGTGGGCTGGCTCGCGTGGGAGCTGCGGGTCGTGATCTTCCCGCTGGTGGCCGGCCTGCTGCTGGCCGCCGGGCTGCAGCCGCTGGTCCGCCGGCTGCGCATGGCTGGCTGGGCGCGCGGCCCCGCGGCCGCCGTCGTCTTCGTCGGGTTCCTGCTCGTCGTGGTCGGGTCGCTGACACTGGTCGGCAACGCCGTCGGCGGCCAGTTCCAGGACGTCGTCGACCAGGCCGAGGAGGGCCTGCAAGAGATCCGCAACTGGTTGTCCGGGCCGCCGTTCAGCATCGACGAGGCACAGCTCGACAGCTACATCGACCGCGCCGTCAACGTCTTCCAGGACGACAGCTCCGTCACCGAGCAGGCCGCCACCGCCGCCACCGTCGCCATCGAGATCCTGGTCGGGCTGGCACTGGCGCTGTTCGCGCTGATCTTCTTCCTGTACGACGGCGAGCGCATCTGGACGTGGGTCGTGCGGCTGTTCCCGGCGCGGACCCGGGCGCGCGCGGCGGCCGCCGGCGACGTCGCCTGGCTGACGCTCGGGCAGTACATCCGCGGCACGGTGCTGGTGGCGCTGTTCGACGCCGTCGCCATCACGGTCCTGCTGTTCATCCTGCAGGTGCCGCTGGCGCTGCCGCTCGGCGTACTGGTGTTCTTCGGCGCGTTCGTGCCGCTGATCGGCGCATTCGTCACCGGGACGGTGGCCGTGCTGGTGGCGTTGGTGACGCAAGGGCTGCTGATCGCCATCGTCGTGCTGGCCGGCCTCATCGTCGTGCAGCAGGTCGAGAGCAACGTGTTCCAGCCGTTCATCCTCGGCCGCATGGTGCGCGTCCACCCGCTGGCCGTGGCGGTCGCCGTCGCCATCGGGACGCTGGCCGGCTCGATCATCGGCGCGATCATCGCGGTGCCGATCATCGCGCTGGTCAACACCGTCGGCAGCTACCTGGCGTCGACCCGGGAACGGCCACCACCGGTCGCGCCGGGCTGAGCCAGCGCGCGCAGCGCGGCGGCGAGGTCGGCCGCCGACGGCGCCGCCGCGGGATCGATCAGCCACTGCAGCACCATGCCGTTGATCAGGCACAGTGCCATCGAGCCGACGGTGCGCGCCGTCTCGTCGTCGATGGCCGAAGGGTCCCGCTCGTACACCAGCGCCGCGAGCTCGCGCCGCGTCTCCGCGTACGTGCGGGCGAGGTCGTCGCGCAGCTGGGGTGCGTACTCGAACTGGGCGATGGCCTGCAGGCTGGCCACCATCATCGGGCGGTTGCCGTCCTGCCCGCTCTGCAGCCCGGCGAGGAACGCCTCCAGCCGGTCCAGCGGGGTGTCACCGGAGCGCGCCTGCATGGCCGCCTCGATGTGGTTGTCCCAGTGGTCGAACGAGTCGATGATCGCGGCGTTGAGCAGGGCGTCCTTCGAGCCGAAGTGGTAGCCGATGGAGGCCAGGTTGGTGCCGGACTCGGCCACCAGGTCGCGGGCGGTGATGTGGGCGAAGCCCTTCTCCGCCAGCAGCCGTTGCGCCGCGGCGAGCAGCTCCTCGCGGTGTCCCATGGGCCCAGTGTAGACGGAAATCTATACGCCCGTCATAGACATATGTATAAGACATTTGTATAGTCCCGATCATGACCGAGATCGCTGAGCGGGCCGGCCGCCGGGAGTGGGTGGGCCTCGTCGTCCTCACCATCCCGGCGCTGCTGGCGTCGATGGACCTGTCCGTGCTGTTCATGGCGGCGCCCTGGCTGAGTGCCGATCTGGAGCCCAGCGGCACGCAGCTCCTGTGGATCATGGACGTCTATGGCTTCCTGATGGCCGGGCTGCTCATCACCATGGGCTCGCTGGGCGACCGCATCGGGCGCCGCCGGCTGCTGCTTGCCGGCGCCGTGGCGTTCGGCGCGGCGTCACTGCTGGCGGCCTACGCGACCACCCCGGAGACGCTGATCGCGGCCCGGGCGCTGCTCGGGATCGGTGGCGCGACGCTGGCGCCGTCGACCCTGTCGCTGATCCGCGGCATGTTCCACGACCCGAACCAGCGGCGGGCCGCCATCGGGGTGTGGACCGCGGCCTTCACCGGCGGCGTGGCCGTCGGGCCGATCATCGGCGGGCTGCTGCTCGAGCACTTCTGGTGGGGTTCGGTGTTCCTGATCAACCTGCCCGTCATGGTGCTCCTGCTGATCGTGGGGCCGCTGCTGCTGCCGGAGTCGCGCAACCCCGGGCACGGCGGCATCGACGTCGCCAGCGCCGTGCTGTCACTGGCCGCGGTGCTCCCGGTGATCTACGGCATCAAGGAGATCGCGGCCGACGCGGCCGTCTCGGCGCTCGCCGTGGCCGCGATCGTCGCGGGCGTGGTCCTCGGCGTCGTCTTCGTCCGGCGCCAGCGGTCCCTGGACGACCCGATGATCGACGTCCGGCTGTTCCGCAGCCCGGCCTTCAGCGCCGCCGTCGTGACCAACGCCGCCGTGACGTTCGGCACCGCGGGCATGGGGGCGATCGCCGTCCAGTACGTGCAGGTGGTGCTCGGCATCCGGCCGTTCACCGCGGCACTGTGGATGCTGCCGACCGTCGGCGGCACCATCGTCGGCATCGCCGTGGCGAACCTGCTGGCGCGCCGCATCGCGCCGGGCGTCGTCGTCGGCATCGGGGCCGCGGTGGCCGCGCTGGGCTTCGCGCTGGTGGCCATGACCGTCGAGGTCGACTCCGCCGTGGGTGTCGTCATCGCCTGCTACACGGTCCTCGTGTCCGGTGTCGGCATGGCGGCCAGCCTGGTCATCGACCTGATCCTCGGGTCGGCGCCGCCCGAGCGCTCCGGTTCGGCCGCGGCCACCTCGGAGACCGCCGGCGAGCTGGGCGCCGCCACCGGCATCGCGGTCCTCGGCAGCGTCGCGGTGGCGGTGTACGGCGACTCGTTGCGTCAGTCCGTCGACGGCGCGACGGAAGCGGCGACCGGGTCGCTGGGCGGGGCGGTCGCGGTGGCCGACACGCTGCCCGCGGGCGAGGCGGAGGCGCTGCTGGAGGCGGCTCGGGTGGCGTTCACCGAGGGGTTCACCGTCACGGCCGCCGTCGGGGCGGTCGTGCTGGCGATCGTCGCGCTGACCGCCACGGTCGCGCTGCGGCGCCGGCCGGTCGCCGTCGCCGTTCCGGAGTGATTCAGCCCGCCGCGCCCAGGCGGGCGAGGACGTCGTCGTGGAGGGGGCCGTTGGTGGCCAGGGCGTCGGTGCCGAGCGGGCCGGGGTCGCCGGCGAGGCTGGTGAAGCGGCCGCCGGCCTCCTCGACGACGATCGAGGGGGCGGCCATGTCGTGCAGGGCCAGCTGCGGCTCGGTCGCGATGTCGACGGCACCGTCGGCGAGCAGCATGTACGACCAGAAGTCGCCGTAGGCGCGGGTGCGCCAGCAGGCGCGGGTGAGGTCCAGCAGGTTCGGCAGCAGGCCGCGCTCTTCCCAGCCGCCGAGCGACGAGAACGAGAGCGACGCCCGCTCCAGCGTCGACACGTCCGACACCCGGCAGCGGGTCGCCGATGACAGCGACCGGCCGGTGTACGAGCCGGTCCCGCGCGCCGCCCACCAGCGCCGGCCCAGCGCGGGCGCCGACACGACGCCGGCGACGACCTGGTCCTCGACCATCAGCGCGATCAGGGTGGCCCAGACCGGCACGCCGCGCAGGTAGTTCTTGGTGCCGTCGATCGGGTCGATGACCCAGCGGCGCGCACCGTAGCCGCCGGCGCCGAACTCCTCGCCGACGACGGCGTCGCGGGGGCGCGCCCGCCCGAGGGTGCGGCGGATCGCCTCCTCGGTCGCCTTGTCCGCGTCGGTGACGGGGGACTGGTCGGCCTTGGTCTCGACCCGCAGGTCGGGAGCCCGATAGCGGGACATCGTCTGCGAGTCGGCGTCGTCGGCCAGGACGTGAGCGAAGCGGATGTCGTCGTCGTGGGCCACGATCGGCCAACCTACACGCTGAGGGGTGTCTGACGGGTCCATGGACCGTCGGACACCCGTCAATCCCCGACCTGACGGTCACGGCTGGCCAGCAGGCGGCGGTACGACGCCAGGCGGTCCGGGTCGACGCGGCCGGCCGCCAGCGCGGCGTCGAGCCCGCACTCCGGTGCGCCGTCGGCGTGGGTGCAGCCGCGGGGGCAGTCCTCGGTCTCGGCGGCGAGGTCGGGGAAGGCGAGGATGAGCCGGTCCGGGTCGACGTGAGCGAGCCCGAACGAACGGATGCCCGGGGTGTCGATGACCCAGCCGCCGCCCGGCAGCGGCAGCGCGACCGCGCTGGTCGACGTGTGCCGGCCTCGCCCGGTGACGACGTTGACCCGCCCGGTGGCGCGGTCGGCACCCGGGACCAGCGCGTTCACCAGTGTCGACTTGCCGACGCCGGAGTGGCCGATCAGGACGGTGACGTGGTCGCGCAGGTACTCGGCCACCTCGCGGACGTCTGTCGCCTCGGTGCCCGGCGACCGGCGCGCCACGACGGCGGGGACCTGCAGCGGTGCGTACGCGTCGACCAGTGGCGCGGGGTCGGCGAGGTCGGCCTTGGTGATGCAAAGCAGCGGCTCGATGCCGGCGTCGAACGCGGCGACCAGGGCGCGGTCGATCAGCCGCGGCCGGGGTTCGGGGTCGGCGACGGCGGTGACGATGAGGAGCTGGTCGGCGTTGGCGACGATGACCCGCTCGACCGGATCGTCGTCGTCGGCGCTGCGCCGCAGCACTGTCGTGCGCTTCTCGACCCGGACGATGCGGGCCAGCGCGCCGGTCTGGCCGGACACGTCGCCGACCAGGCCGACATGGTCGCCGACCACGACGGCCTTGCGGCCCAGCTCGCGTGCGGTCATGGCCGTGACGGTGTGCCCGTCGGGCTCGACGACGCAGGTGTAGCGGCCGCGGTCGACGGCGATGACCAGGCCCGACCTGGCGTCGGCATGAGCCGGCCGGAGCTTGCTGCGCGGGCGCGAGCCGCGGCCGGGGCGGACCTTGACGTCGCGCTCGTCGTAGGACGAGGCGGCGGTCCGCCGGGCCATCACGCCGTCGGCTCGCCGAGCAGGGCGGCCCACATGCCGGGGAAGTCGGCCAGCGTCTTGGCGGTGGTCGCGATGTCCTCGACCTCGACGCCCGGCACGACCAGCCCGAGGACGGCGCCGGCCTGCGCCATGCGGTGGTCGGCGTAGCTGTGGAACACGCCCGCGTGCAGCGGCACCGGCCGGATGTCGAGGCCGTCGGCGGTCTCGGTGACGTCGCCGCCCAGCCCGTTGATCTCCGCGGCCAGCGCCGCCAGCCGGTCGGTCTCGTGCCCGCGCAGGTGGGCGATGCCGCGCAGGTGCGACGGCGTGGTGGCGACGGCGGCCAGTGCCGCCAGGACGGGGGTCAGCTCGCCGACGTCGTGCAGGTCGGCGTCGAGGCCGAGCACCGTGCCGCCGCCGCGCACTGTCAGCACGCCGTTGCCGGACAGCGACACGTCGGCGCCCATCTGAGCCAGCAGGTCGCGCAGCTCCGCACCCGGCTGCGTGGTCGACGCGGGCCAGCGCGGCACCCGGACCGTCCCGCCGGTCAGCACGGCGGCGGCCAGGAACGGCGCTGCGTTGGAGAGGTCGGGCTCGACCACGGTGTCGACGGCCCGGACGACGCCCGGCTCGACCCGCCAGGTGTTCGCCGTGGCGTCGTCGACCTCGACGCCGCGCTCGCGCAGCAGGCCCACCGTCATGTCGATGTGCGGCTGCGACGGGACCGGCTTGCCGTCGTGGTGGACGGTGACGCCCTTGTCGTAGCGCGGCGCGGACAGCAGCAGCCCGCTGACGAACTGTGACGACGCCGACGCGTCGATGGTGACGTCGCCGCCGGGGACCGCGCCGGCGCCGGCGACGGTGAACGGCAGCAGGCCGCGGCCGTCGTCGTCGATGCTGACGCCGAGCGCCCGCAGCGCGTCGAGCACGGTGCCCATGGGCCGCTTGCGGGCGTGCGGGTCGCCGTCGAACCGGACGTCACCGGCGGCCAGCGCCGCGACCGGCGGGACGAACCGCATGACGGTGCCGGCCAGGCCGGTGTCGACGGCGGTGTCGCCGCGGAACGGCGCGGGCGTGACGCGCACGTCGTCACCGTCGGCCACGATGCCGGTGCCCAGCGCGTGCAGCGCGTCGATCATCAGCCGGGTGTCGCGCGCCAGCAGCGGGTGCCGCACCAGCGACGGGGCGTCGGCGAGCGCGGCGAGCACGAGCGCGCGGTTGGTGATGGATTTGGACCCGGGCAGCTCGATGGTCGCGTCGACCGGCGTGACGGCGGTCGGTGCAGGCCAGAGCGGGGCGGTGGTGTCGGTCATCGGGCACCCAGCCTATCGGGTGCCCCGACGACCGACCTCCGAGATCTAGCTGTTGTCGACCCAGTCGAAGGTCTTCGTGACGGCCTTCTTCCAGGTGCGGTAGATCTTCTCGCGGTGGGCGTCGTCCATGTCGGGGTCCCACTGCTTGTCCTGCGCCCAGTTGGTGCGGATGTCGTCCTCGCTGCCCCAGAACCCGGTCGCGAGGCCCGCCGCGTACGCCGCGCCGAGCGCCGTCGTCTCCGCGACGACCGGCCTGATGACCGGGACGCCGAGGATGTCGGCCTGGAACTGCATGAGCAACTCGTTGGCGACCATGCCGCCGTCGACCTTCAGCGACGTCAGCGCCACGCCGGAGTCGGCGTTCATGGCGTCGATGACCTCGCGGGACTGGAAGGCCGTGGCCTCCAGGACCGCGCGGGCGATGTGTCCCTTGTTGACGAATCGGGTGAGCCCGACGATCGCCCCCCGGGCGTCGGAGCGCCAGTACGGCGCGAACAGACCGGAGAACGCCGGGACGAAGTACGCCCCGCCGTTGTCGTCGACGCTGCGCGCCAGCGGCTCGATCTCGGGCGCCGCGCCGATGATGCCGAGGTTGTCGCGCAACCACTGCACCAGCGAGCCGGTGACCGCGATGGAGCCCTCCAGCGCGTAGACGGCGGCGTTGTCGCCGATCTTGTAGCAGACGGTGGTGAGCAGGCCGTTCTCGCTCATCACCTTCTCCGTCCCGGTGTTCAGCAGGACGAAGTTGCCGGTGCCGTAGGTGTTCTTCGCCTCGCCCGGCGACAGGCAGGCCTGGCCGAACGTGGCCGCCTGCTGGTCGCCGAGGATCCCGGCGACCGGGACGCCGCCCAGCGCGCCGCGCTCGCGGATGTTGCCGTACACCTCCGACGACGACCGGATCTCCGGCAGCATCGACAGCGGGATGCCCATGTCGGCCGCATGGTCCTCGGCCCACGACAAGGTGTCGAGGTCCATCAGCATGGTGCGCGAGGCGTTGGTCGGGTCGGTGTAGTGCAGCCCGCCGTCCGGACCGCCCGTGGCGTTCCACAACACCCAGGTGTCCATGTTGCCGAACAGCAGGTCGCCGGCCTCGGCCTTGGCCCGGGCGCCCTCGACGTTGTCGAGGATCCAGTTCACCTTCGGGCCGGAGAAGTACGTCGCGAGCGGCAGGCCGGTCCGGGCGCGATACCGGTCCGGTCCGCCGTCCTTGCCCAGCTCGTCGACGATGCGATCGGTGCGGGTGTCCTGCCACACGATCGCGTTGTAGACCGGCTTGCCGGTCGTGCGGTCCCAGACGACGGCCGTCTCGCGCTGGTTCGTGATGCCGACGGCCACGATGTCGTTGGTGACGAGGTCCCGCTTGGCCAGTGCGCCCGCGCAGACCTCACGGGTGTTCTGCCAGACCTCTTCCGGATCGTGCTCCACCCAGCCGGCCTGCGGGAAGATCTGCCGATGCTCCCGCTGGTCGACGGAGACCACCCGCCCGGAGTGATCGAAGATCATGCACCGGGTGGATGTGGTCCCCTGATCGATGGCGGCTACGTACTGAGTCATCCCTTCTCCTCACATCGTCGTTCGGGGGCAGGCAGTATCCGGGGACAGGCGATCAGTAGATCGCCCTGGCGAGCAGGGCGCCGAGGATGCCGCCGATGATCGGGCCCACGATCGGCACCCAGGCGTAGCCCCAGTCGCTCGGGCCCTTGCCCCTGATCGGCAGCAGGAAGTGCGCGATGCGGGGGCCGAGGTCACGGGCCGGGTTGATGGCGTAGCCGGTCGGGCCACCGAGAGAGGCGCCGATGCCGACGACCAGGAGGGCGACGGGCAGCGGGCCGAGGTCGGCCGGCGAGTTGCCGAACGAGAAGATGACGAACAGCAGGACGAAGGTGCCGACGACCTCGGTGATGGTGTTCCACAGCGGGTTGCGGATCTGCGGGCCGGTCGAGAACACGCCGAGCTGCTTGCCCTTGTCCTCTTCGGCGTCGAAGTGCTGCTTGAACGCCAGCCAGCAGACCACGGCACCGACGAACGCTCCGGCGAACTGCGCGAGCAGGTAGGCCGGCACGTCGGACCACTCGGTGGTGCCTTCGACCGCCATGCCGATCGTCACGGCGGGGTTGATGTGGGCGCCGGAGTCGAACGCCACGTACACGCCGGCGAAGACCGCGAGGCCCCAGCCGAAGTTGATGAGCAACCAGCCGCCGCCGAGTCCCTTGCTCTGCGTGAGGATCGCGGTCGCCACCACGCCGCAACCCAACAGGGTCAGCATGGCGGTGCCGAGGAACTCGGGCTGGAAGATGTCGCCGAAACTCAGGTCCATGTGAACCTCCGCTTCCGTTGACGACAACGGCCGTGGCGTCCCCGGTGTCCCGGCTGGTCTCGGCAACGTTGCCAAGGGTCTCTTCGGAACTTACTGGTGCGTAGAGCAACTGTCTACGTTCTCCGCGACCTGAGCGGGTAGCGTGTTGCGGGGTGCCGCTGACGGGTCGTGCCGACATGTCGAGCCTTGGCGGCATTCGACCGCTTTATGCGCTCTGAGCTGCAAGGAGACGTGATCGACGTGACCGGTGACAGCGCGCGGCCCGAGACCGCCGGCCTGAGCAGCCGGCTGGGGCCGCAGGCCCGGCAGGACAACTGGGACCGGCTCGGCTCCGAGCACTTCGACGTCGTCGTCATCGGCGGCGGCGTGGTGGGCACCGGCGCCGCGCTCGACGCCGTCACCCGCGGGCTGCGGGTGGCGCTGGTCGAGGCGCGCGACTTCGCCGCCGGCACGTCCAGCCGGTCGAGCAAGCTGTTCCACGGCGGCCTGCGCTACCTCGAGCAGTTCGAGTTCGGCCTGGTGCGCGAGGCGCTGCACGAGCGCGAGCTCATGCTCACCCGCATCGCGCCGCACCTGGTCAAGCCGGTGAGCTTCCTCTACCCGCTCAAGCACCGCTGGTGGGAGCGCCCGTACACCGCGGCCGGCCTGCTCATGTACGACACCATGGGCGGCGCCCGCTCGGTGCCGGGCCAGAAGCACCTCACCCGGGCCGGCGCGCTGCGGCTGTTCCCCGGCCTGCGCCACGACGCGCTGATCGGCGGCGTCCGCTACTACGACGCCCAGGCCGACGACGCCCGCCACACCCTCACCGTCGCCCGCACCGCCGCCCACTACGGCGCCGTCGTACGGTCGTCGACGCAGGTCATCGCGTTCCTGCGCGAGGCCGACCGCATCACCGGCGTCCGTGTCCGCGACGTCGAGACCGGCGCCGAGCAAGAGGTCCCCGCCGACGTCGTCGTCAACGCCACCGGCGTCTGGACCGACGAGATGCAGCGGCTGGCCGGCACCCGCGGCCGGTTCCGGGTGCGCTCCAGCAAGGGCGTGCACATCGTCGTCCCGCGCGACCGCATCGCCGCCGAGAGCGGGTTGATCCTGCGCACGGAGAAGTCGGTGCTGTTCGTCATCCCGTGGCGCAACCACTGGGTCATCGGCACCACCGACACCGACTGGACGTTCGACCTCGCCCACCCGGCGGCCACGAAGGCCGACATCGACTACATCCTCGAGCACGTCAACTCCGTCCTGGCCACGCCGATCACCCACGACGACATCGAGGGCGTGTTCGCGGGGCTGCGGCCGCTGCTGGCCGGTGAGAGCGAGCAGAGCTCGAAGCTGTCGCGCGAGCACGCGGTGGCCCGGCCGGCGCCCGGCATGGTCGCCATCGCCGGCGGCAAGTACACGACGTACCGGGTCATGGCCAAGGACGCCATCGACGCCGCCCGCACCGACCTGCGCGGCTGGATCCGCCCGTCCATCACCGACAAGGTGCCGCTCGTCGGCGCCGACGGCTACCACGCCCTCGTCAACCAGGTCGACCGGCTGGGCGAGGAGCACGGCGTCCACCCGCACCGCCTGCGGCACCTGCTCGACCGCTACGGCTCGATGGTGCACGAGGTGCTCGCGCTCGCCGACGGCCGCCCGGAACTGCTGCAGCCGATCCCCGGCGCCGCCGACTACCTCCAGGTCGAGGTCGTCTACGCGGTCACGCACGAGGCCGCCCTGCACGTCAGCGACGTGCTGACCCGGCGCACGCGCATCAGCATCGAGTACCCGCACCGTGGCCTCGACTCCTCCGAGGCGGTCGCCCGGCTGATGGCCGAGACCCTCGGCTGGGACGCGGCGACCATCGCCCGCGAGGTCGACGTCTACCGCAAGCGCGTCGAGGCCGAGCGCGCATCGCAGACCGAGCCCGACGATCAAGCGGCCGACGGCGTCCGGTCGTCCGCCCCCGAGTTCCGCCCCGGCGTCGCCGAACCCGTCGTCTGAGTCAGGGGAGCGGCCGGCGACCCAGCACCAGCCACACGGCGGCAGCACACACGGCGAACCCGGTCAGTGTGAGCATGCCGAGCTCGTCACCGAACATGAGCCACGCCCACACCGCGGTCGTCGGCGGCGTCAGGTAGAGCAGACTGCTCACCCGCGTCGCCCCGCTGCGGCGCAGCACCACCAGGTACGCCCCGTAGCCGCCGGCGGTCGACAGCGCCAGCACCCACACGACGGCCCACCAGAACCCGCCGGACTGCGGCACGGTCAGCCGCCCGAACACAGCCGCCTCCGCGGTGAAGGCGACGGCCGCGATCACGACGTGGGTGGTCAGCGAGGCGGCGATGCCGCCACCGGGCCGCCACCGCTGCTCCAGCACCGTCCCGGCCGACAGCGCCAGCATCCCGCCGACCGGCAGCAGGTACGTCCACGCCGACCCGCCGGCGCCGATGTCGTCCGCGACGACGATGCCGACGCCGGCCAGGCCGAGCCACAGTCCCAGCCGGGCGCGCACGCTGACCGCCTCGCCGAGCAGCCGGCGGGCCGCGGTGGCGACGACCAGCGGCTGCAGGGCCGCGATCAGCGCGGTCGTGCCGGCCGGGACGCCGAGGCCGATGCCGGTGACGACGCCGCCGAGGTAGAGCGTCTGCGCCAGCAGCCCGACGACGGCGTGCCGGCCGAGGTCGCGGCGGGCGAGGCGGACCAGCCGCGGGCCGACGACCGGCAGCAGGATCGCGGCGGCGATGAGGTAACGCCACGCCAGCATGGTGTCGGCGGGCGCATGCTCGGTGCCGAGCCGAGCGCCGATGAACCCGGAGCTCCAGAAGACGACGAGGGCGGCGGCCGCCGCGGCGTCCATGGCGGACGTGCGTGGGGGGAGCGTCGTGGTCGTCATACTGTCGATGTAAACATACCGGTCGGTATACTGTCAGTGTCCGGAAGGAGGGCGGCGATGGCACAGCGGCAACCGGGTGTGCTCACCCCGGCGGGGCAGCGGCTGCTCGACACCGCGAGCGCGCTGTTCTATCGGCACGGCATCCGCGCGGTCGGCGTCGACGCCATCGCGGCGGCGGCCGGCACCACGAAGAAGACGCTGTACGACCGGTTCGGTTCGAAGGATGCGCTGGTCGCGCTGTACCTGCGCCGCCGGTTCGAGCGGTGGAGCGCGTTTCTCGCCGGCTACCTCGACGAACACGCGCCTCGGCCGGGCCCGGACCGGGTGCTGGCGGTGTTCGACGCGCTCGCGGAATGGCAGCGCGACGCCGAGCGCGGGTGCGCGTTCGTCAACGCCTACGCCGAGATCGGCGGCACCGACCACCCGGGCGTCGCGGTGATCCGGACGGAGAAGGAGACCGTCCGCGAGCTCTACGTCCGCCTGGTCACCGAGGCCGGCGTGCCGCCCGCCGCGGCCACCGAGCTGGGGCTGCGGCTGGCGCTGCTGCACGAGGGCGGCCTGGTGACGATGACCGCCGGCGGGCAGCGCGACGCCCTGACGCACGCCCGCGCGGCCGCCGCCGACCTGCTGGCCGCCGCCCTGCGCTGACGCTCCGCGTCAGGACGTGACGCGGTGCTGCACCGAGCGCAGGCCGGCCTTGGCCTGGCCGGCGGTGGCCTTGGCGGCCAGCTTGGCCTCGCGCTTGGCCGTCTTCGTCGCCCGCTTCGCGTCCTTGGCCGCGCGCCGCGCCCGCCACGACAGCCCCGGCTTGCCCTCGGTGTCGACGCTGGCCAGCAGCAGCCCACCGGCGAGGCCGACGTTCTTCAGCGCCTGGACCCGCTGGGCGTTGCGAAGGTCGGGGTCCTCGATCGTCCAGAACGGGTGTCCCGCCCAGGTGGTCGGGACCAGTGAGGCGAGCAGCGCCACCGACGCCAGCCGGGGGACCCGGCCGGTGGCCAGCGCCAGCCCGGCCCCGATCTGCACGCCGGCGTTGAGGCGCACGAGCGTCTTCGGGTCCGTCGGCAGCTGCGGCGCCCGCTTCTGCAGCGTGGGGCCGAAACGGTCGGCGAACGTCGTGGCCGCCGCGAGGCCCGGCTCCGGGTCGCGCAGGCGCTGCGCGCCCTGGACGACGAAGATCGACGCGAGCATCGGGCGGGCGATCATACGGACGAGGCTCATACCCCTTGCCTACCACGAAACCCGCGCGTGCCGGTGCGAGGATGGACGTATGTGCGGACGGTACGCGGTCAGCCAGAGCGCCGACGACCTCGCCGACGAGTTCGGCGTCGAGCGGGACGAGGTGCGCGAGCGCCTCGACCCCGACTGGAACGTCGCGCCGACGAAGAAGGTCTACGCGGTGATGACCCGCGGCAAGAAGGACGAGCCCGACGTCGCGCCGGTGCGCCGGCTGCGGACGTTCCGCTGGGGCCTGGTGCCCTCGTGGGCCAAGGACATCGCCATCGGGAACCGCCTGATCAACGCCAGGGTCGAGACCGCGGCGGAGAAGCCGGCGTTCCGCAAGGCGTTCGCCCTACGCCGCTGCATCCTCCCGGCCGACGGCTTCTACGAGTGGCGCGGCGAGAAGGGCGACAAGCAGCCGTTCTACATCCACCCGAAGGACGGTTCGCTGGCCATGGCCGGGCTGTACGAGATCTGGCGCGACAAGAGCAAGCCCGAGGACGCCGACGACGCGTTCGTGTGGTCGGTGGTCATTCTCACCACCGACGCCACCGACGACGTCGGCCAGATCCACGACCGCATGCCCATGCTGGTCGAGGCCGACCACTGGGAGCGCTGGCTCGACCCCGCCACCACCGAGCCCGACGACGTCACGCGGCTGCTGACCCCGGCGGTCCCGGGCATCCTCGACGCCTACCCGGTGTCCACCGACGTCAACAAGGTCGGCAACAACGGGCCGCACCTCGTCGAGCCGGTGGAGCTCTGATGGCGCCGGTCCGGACCACGGCCGCCACCCCGATCGGCGAGGCGGCCTTCTGGACCGACGCCGCCGACGAGCCCCGGCTGCGGCTGGTGCTGGGGCACGGCGCCGGCGGCGGGCCGAACGCGGCCGACCTCGAGGCGCTGTCGCGCACGCTGCCGGCCGAGGGCGTCACCGTCGTCCGGTTCGAGCAGCCCTGGCGGCTGGCAGGCAAGAAGGTCGCGCCGCGCCCGCCGGTGCTCGACGAGGGCTGGCTGGCGGCGCTCGCGACGCTGCCGCGCGACGTGCCGCTGGTGCTCGGCGGACGCAGCTCCGGCGCCCGCGTGGCCTGCCGCACGGCCGCCGAGCTGGACGCCGCCGCCGTCGTCTGCCTGGCGTTCCCGCTGCACCTGCCCGGCAAGCCTCAGGCGTCGCGGCTGCCCGAGCTGACCGGCGCCGCCGAGAAGCTGCCGGTGCTGGTCGTGCAGGGTGAGCGCGACACCTTCGGCGGCCCGGACGAGTTCCCGCCCGGCCCGCATCAGCTGGTCACGATCCCCGGCGCCGACCACGGGATGCGGGTGCTCAAGGGCCATTCGCAGCGCGAGGCGATCGACGCCGTCGTGGCTGCTGTAGGGGCCTTCCTGGGCACCGTCGGGGAATGAACCGGGCGCCGTCGCCGTTGACGCCAGCGGAACAACCGAGTCATGGAGGTTCAGCTGACTGTGAGTGCGACGTGCTTGGAGCGACCGGTGTCCGCGGGCGCGGGAAGCGAGAGCCGTGAGACGTGGGAGGCCATGTCGCCGGTAGACTTGTCGGTGATGGCAGATCAGGAGAGTGACGAGCAGCGCACGCAGCGTTTCGAGCGCGATGCGTTGCCGTACCTCGACCAGTTGTACTCGGCGGCGCTGCGCATGACGCGCAACGCCAGCGATGCCGAGGACCTGGTCCAGGAGACGTTCGCGAAGGCCTATGCCTCGTTCCACCAGTTCAGGGAGGGAACGAACCTCAAGGCGTGGCTCTACCGCATCCTGACCAACACGTTCATCAACACGTACCGCAAGAAGCAGCGCGAGCCGCAGCAGAGCGCCACTGAAGAGATCGAGGACTGGCAGATGGCGCGGGCCGAGGCGCACACCTCGTCCGGCCTGCTCTCGGCCGAGGCCGAGGCGCTGGCGCACCTGCCCGACTCCGACGTGAAGAACGCCCTGCAGGAGATCCCCGAGGAGTTCCGCATCGCGGTCTACCTCGCCGATGTCGAGGGGTTCCCGTACAAGGAGATCGCCGACATCATGGGCACACCCATCGGCACGGTGATGTCGAGGCTGCACCGGGGCCGCCGTCAGCTGCGCGGGTTGCTCGAGGACTACGCCCGCGAGCGTGGGCTGGTGCCGAAGGTCACTCAGGAGGTCGGAGGATGAGCTGCAACGACGACGACGTCGACTGCGCTGAGGTTCTCGATCGGGTCTACGTGTTCTTCGACCGCGAGCTCGACGACCGCACCCTGACCTACGACGAGATCAAGGCTCATCTCGACGACTGTGAGCCGTGCCTGTCGACGTACGACATCGAGCGGGTCATCCGCGAGACGCTGGCCCGTGCGTGCGCCTGCGACCACGCGCCCGACGAGCTGCGGCTGAAGATCCGCGCTCGCATCCAGGAGGTCCGGGTGCAGATGACCCGGACGCCCTGACCACCGACTTCGCACAGACCAGAGCCCCGGCCCTGCATCGCAGGTGCCGGGGCTCGTCTTACGGGGCGCCTCAGGAGTTGGGGCGCTTGCCGTGGTTGGCGTTGCTCTTCTTGCGCGAACGGCGCTTGCGTGCCTTCTTGCCCATGGCGAGCTGACTCCTCTCCGGGTTCGGTGCTGCTGGCGGGCGAACCGCCGGGATCCGCGGGTGACGGCGAGGCCGTCAGGCGGTGACGCGCGGCGTTTCCGGCGCGGTACCGGCGGTCGCGTCGTCGTCCATTGTCGCACGACCGGCGGCCGGTTCCGGCGGCGGTGGCGGCTGGGTGGACTGCCGCGGCCGCGGCACGGGCCGCCGCTGGGGTCGTCGCGGCGCCTCGGTGCGCTCGGCGGCCGGCGCCGTACGCCGTCCGGTCAACGCCGTGGCCAGTGCGGCCGCGACCCCCGCGGCGACCGCGACGTCGCCCGGGCTGACCGCGCCGGGGAGGGGCGGGAACGCGACCGGGATGGTCTTGCCCAGCCACGGCAGCCGGCTGTCGTCGCCGGCGACGGTGACGACGCCCTCGTCGGGCCGCTCCGCGACCGTCGTCTCGACGCCGGCCCGCTGCTCGGCGGACGTGGACACCGGCATGCCGCCGTTGAGCAGGATGACCAGGCCGTTCGCGGCCAGGCCGAGCGCGATCAGCGACGCGCCGAAGTAGGAGCGGTTGAGCCAGGCGTAGAAGCCGAGCGTGAACCAGCACAGCGCCGTCATGACCGGCAGCAGCGGCTCCCAGACCCAGCTGCCGGCGACGCCGAGGGCGTACGCGCCCAGCGCGGTGAGGATGAGCCGGCTGCGCACCGGCGGCCGATCGCCCAGCCGGTGCAGCCGCCCGCCGCGTGCGTACCCTGCCGCCAGGCCGGCGGCCAGGGCGAGCAGGAGGAGCGCCATATCATCATCCTGACCTGGACCGGCGCCGAACCCGGGGATGCCACGCCCGGGAGCCCGCGGCTTCGTGGTGGAATGCTGCGAGCAGCCGAGAGGAGTCAGCGCGTGGCTGAGCTGGTTGCCGCCGAGATGGTGGCCAATGTCCACTCCGTGGCGGTATCCGTGGGTGATCAGGTCGATGCGGGGGCGACCCTGCTGATCCTGGAGTCCATGAAGATGGAGATCCCGGTGCTGTCCGAGGACGCCGGGCTGGTGTCCGAGGTCAAGGTCGGCCCCGGCGACGTCGTTCAAGAGGGCGACGTGCTGGTCGTCCTCTCGTGACGGCGCTCGGGCCGGGCCTGTCGGCGCGTGAGCCGCACACGGTCACCGAGGTCGACACCGCGCTGGCGGTGGGCTCCGGCGACGTCCCGGTGCTGGCCACGCCACGGCTGCTGGCGTGGATGGAGGCCGTGACCGTGGCCGCCGTCGACGACGTGCTTGCCGACGGCGACACCACGGTGGGCACCCGGGTCGAGGTGGACCACGTCGCGGCGAGTCCGCTGGGCGCCCTCGTGGAGGTGCGCGGCGAGCTGACCGCCGTCGACGGGCGGACCCTGCGGTTCTACGTCGTCGCGCTGGACGGCGACGGCGAGCCGGTGGGTCGTGGGACCATCACCCGCGCCGTCGTGGGGCGCGAGCGGTTCCTGGCCCGCTGGGGTCAGCGGGCGTAGGGGTGGGTGGGCAGGGTCAGCGACCAGTCGTCATCGGCCCGCTTGGGCGGGTCGAGCCGGGGGCCGCCACCCGAGACCGCCCACCGAGCCGCGGAGACCGCGGCGGCGATCGCGAGTGCCAGGACGAGAAGAACGATGACTGTGTTCATGGCAGTAAATCTACTCTCCTTGGGATCCTGCCACGAGTGGCAGGACTGCCAGTAGCCATCGACTTCCTGCCAGTTGTCTGGCAGACTGTCTGAATGCTGCGAAATGTTGCTGTCGTCGTGCTCGACGGGGTCGCCCCGTTCGAGCTCGGTGTGCTCTGCGAGGCCTTCGGCGTCGACCGGTCCGACCAGGGCCTGCCGACTATGGACTTCGACCTGTGCGGCCCATCCCAGCAGGTCAAGACGTCCATGGGGTTCGGGCTGATCATCGAGCACGGCCTCGAGCGGCTCGAGTCGGCCGACCTCATCGGCGTGCCCGCCATGCCGCGGGGCGACGCCTACCCCGCCGACCTGCTCGAGGCGCTGCGGTCCGCCGTCGACCGCGGGGCGCGGGTGCTGTCGGTCTGCTCAGGCGCGTTCGTGCTGGGCGCCGCCGGCCTGCTCGACGGCCGCCGCTGCACCACGCACTGGATGTACAGCACCGAGCTGGCCGCCCGGTTCCCCGAGGCCAAGGTCGACCCCGGTGTGCTCTACGTCGACGACGACCCCATCATCACCAGCGCCGGCACGGCCGCCGGGCTCGACGCCAGCCTGCACATCTGGCGCAAGGAGTTCGGCGCCGACGCCGCGGCCATGGTGGCCCGGCGCATGGTCGTCCCGCCGCATCGCGACGGCGGCCAGGCGCAGTTCATCGAGGCACCGATCCGCGCCACGCCGGCCCGCACGCTGGCCGGCGTCGTCGACTACATGGCCGCCCACCTCGACCAGGACCTCACCGTCGACGACCTCGCGGCGCTGGCCAACATGTCGCCGCGCACGTTCGCCCGCCGGTTCCGGGCCGAGACCGGCACCACGCCGTACGAATGGTTGCTGACGGCGCGGCTGGCGGCGGCGCAGCGCATGCTCGAGCGCGGCGACGACGTCGTCGAGACGGTGGCCGCACGGGCCGGTTTCGGCACGGCGGCGGCCATGCGGCACCACTTCGCCAAGCGCCTGGGCACCACGCCGCAGGCCTACCGGGCGGCGTTCTTCCACCGCCACCCGGGCGAGGCGCGCGCCTGACCCGCGGTCAGACGCCGGTCGTCGAGCGGGGGTAGGCGACCTTCGGGTCGCACTGCACGTTGACGAGGTACGGCACGCCGGCGTCGAACGCGCGGCGCAGCGCCGCGCCGACGTCGCCGGGCTCGGTGACGGTCTCGCCGGCGCCGCCCAGGGCCTCGACGACGGCGTCGTAGCCGGTCTCGGGGCGCAGGTCGGCGGCGACGTCGTAGCCGTACAGGAACCGCATCGGGTGCTTCTCGAGGCCCCACGCGCCGTTGTTGCCGACCACCATGACGACCGGCAGGTCGTGCCGGACCAGGGTGTCGACGTCCATCAGCGACATGCCGGCGGCGCCGTCGCCGTACAGCAGCACGACCTGGCTGTCCGGACGGGCCAGCCGGGCGGCCGCTGCTGCTCCCGCGCCGGCGCCGAGGCAGCCGTACGGGCCGGGGTCGAGCCAGCAGCCGGGCCGGCCGGGCTCGATCAGCTTGCCGGCCCACGACACGAAGTCGCCGCCGTCGCCGACGACCACGGCGTCGTCCTCGAGGATGCGGTTCAGCTCGCCGTAGATGCGCGCCGGGTGGATCGGCTCGGCCTCCGAGGCCAGCAGCGGGGCGTCGCGCTCGACGGCGGCCGCCGCCTGGTCGCGGAGGTCATTCGCCCAGTCGTCCCAGCGGCGGGTCGCGCGCATCGCCGTCAGGATGCCTTCGAGCACCAGCGTGAGGTCGCCGGCCGCGCTCGCCGCCAGGTCGACGTGCGTGGCCAGACCCTCGGGGGAGTCGGCGACGTGCACGACCTTGGCCGGTGCGGTGCCGTCGGAACCGCCGAACGTGCCGAAGCCGAGCCGGAAGTCCAGCGGCGTGCCGACCACGACGACGAGGTCGGCGTTCTTGAACGCGGCCGATCGGGCCCGGTTGACCAGCAGCCGGTGCCCGCGCGGCAGCACGCCGCGGCCCATGCCGTTGGCCACCACGGGGATGCCGGACTCGTCGGCGAAGTGCAGCGCGGCCTGTTCGGCGCCGTCCATCCAGACGTCCGAGCCGAGCACGACCACCGGGTGCCGGGCCTCGCCGATGAGCGTGGCGATGGCGGTGAGGCTGTCGGGGTCGGGCTCCGGGCGGTGCGCCGGCGGCGTGACCTCGAGCGTGACGTCGGCGAAGCTGTACAGCTCGTCCATCGGGACGTCGACGAAGACCGGCCCGCGGTGCGCCGACCGCGCCACGCTGAGCGCGTCGTCGATCACCGGGCCGACGTCGGCGGCCTTGTGCGCCGTCGTGGCCAGCTTGGTGATCGGCGCCAGCAGCGGCGGGTGGTCCAGCTCCTGCAGCGCGCCGGTGCCCCAGCGCCAGGCCGGGGCGCGGCCGCCGACGGCCAGCAGCGGGACGCCGCTGAAGTAGGCCTGGGCGATGCCGCTGACGCCGTTGGTGACGCCCGGGCCCGCGGTGAGTACGACCAGGCCCGGCTCGCGGGTGAGCTTCGCGGTCGCCTCGGCGCCGAAGACGGCGGTCTGCTCGTGCCGCACGTCGACGATGCGGGTGGGCGACTCGGCCTTGACCACGGCGTCGTAGAGCGGGAAGACGTGAGCGCCGGACAGCGTCCACATGGTCCCGACGCCGTGCGCCTCGGCGACGGCCAGGGCGTGCTGGCCGGCGTGCCCGTTCAAGGTGAGGTCTTTGCGCTGCGAAATACTCACGCGGTCACCGTACCGGAATCCATGTGCCGATCATGGCGTAGCGGCGATACCGCCGCCGACAGCGCCCGCAGCTGGGCGTCGTCGAGTGCGAGCACCTCCGCCGGGGGCGCGTACATGGCCCGGATCAGCTCGGCCCGCATCCGTGCGCCCTGGGGCGTCAGGACGACGAGCCGGGCCCGGCGGTCGGTCGGGTGCACCCGCCGTTCGGCGAGGTCGAGTCGCTGCAGCCGGTCAACCGTCCAGGTGGCGGTGGACGCGTCGCACTGCCACTCGGCGGCCAGCTCCTTCATCGTCCGGCCGTCCTCGGCGTTCAGCGAGTGCAGCGCCTTGTACTCGTTCGCCGTCAGGCCGAGATGCGCCAGGACGGCGTCGCGCTCCGGCCGCGATCGGATGAGGAGGTCGAACATCACCCGCCAGGTGTCGGCGGCGAGGCGCGCGTGGTCGTCGGTGCCCATGGGTCGAGCATACTGCTTGGATAACTCCAATAGTTTGACTAATCCAAGTAAATATGTCTATCGTCGGCGGCATGAAGGTCAGCATCAGTATCACCAACTACACGTGGCCCGGCGGCGGGCTCACCGACGAGCTGACGCGCGTGGTGCGGGCCGCCGACCAGGCCGGCATCGACACCGTCTGGGTCGCCGACCACCTGCTGCAGGGCGACCCGACCTGCCGCCTCGAGGACGACATGCTCGAGGCGTACACCACGCTCGGCTACCTGGCCGGGCAGACCGAGCGCGTCCGGCTGGGCACCATGGTGTCGGCGGCGACGTTCCGGGCGCCGGCGCTGCTCATCAAGGCCGTCACCAGCCTCGACGTGCTGTCGCGCGGTCGTGCCTGGTTCGGCGTCGGCGCCGGCTACCACGGCGACGAGGCCGCGATGATGGGCCTGTTCCTGCCGCCCACGGCCGAGCGGTTCGCGCGGCTGGAAGAGGTCCTGCGGCTCGCGAAGCAGATGTGGGCCGGCGACGACGCCGCGTTCGAGACCGCGCACTACCGGCTCGAGCGGCCGCTCAACAACCCCAACTCCGTCACCCGCCCGCACCCGCCGATCCTCATCGGCGGCGCCGGCGAGAAGATCACGCTGCGCCTGGTCGCCCAGTACGCCGACGCCTGCAACCTGCCCGACATCCCCGACGACGGGCAGACGGTCCGGCACAAGCTCGACGTGCTGGCCCGGCACTGCGACGCTGTCGGGAGGCCGTTCGACGAGATCGAGAAGACGCTGGCCATGGCGCTCGCGCCGGGCGAGTCGGCCGACTCGTTCGTGCAGCGCTGCCGGGTCGCCCGCGAGCGCGGCTTCGACCACGTCGGCCTCATCACCCGCGGCACGCCCTGGACCGAGGAGACCGTCGCCACGGTCGCCGCGGCGGTCGACGGCGCCTGACGGGAGTTCGCGTAGGTGTTGCCGAGTTGGCCGTCCCCCTGCTGCCCATTTTCTTAGCCGGGAACGCGCGCCTCAAGTCCGCGCCTCTGTGGTGTCTCTTCGCTGTGCTTCCGGGCTTGGACTTGACCCGCGCGTCCCCGGTCTTAAGAACTCGGCAGCTATCAGGGGGACGGGGGAGGTGTGGCGACGGTCCGTAATGGTGGCGGCCGTCTTCGATGGCGCCGGTCGTCTTCGATGTTGGGGGCCGTGGTCTGCGTGTGTCGAGGACGGTTTCTGCCATCGAGGACGGTCCTGACCATCGAGGACGTGGGCTGCCCCGAGCTTTCCGGACCGCTTCGTTTGCGGTCTCTTATGCTGCGAGCTGGCCATTCAGGTGTTCGTTGCGGACTTCGTGCGGGGTCCGGTAGCCGAGCCCTGAATGGATTCGTCTGCGATTGTAGAAGAGTTCGATGTAGTTCGCAACATCCTCGCGGGCTTTCTTCCGTGTCGGGTACACGGTGCGGTAGACGCGCTCGACCTTCAACATGGAATTGAACGATTCGGCCAGAGCGTTGTCGTAGCAAATGCCGGTCCTGCCGAGCGAAGCGCGCATCCCGAGCTGCTTGATCTTCGCTGAGAAGTCAGTCGATGTGTACTGCGTCCCGCGATCTGAGTGAAGGATGCAGCGGTCGGCGAGATCGTGATTCCTGGCGGCCATGTCGAGCGCGTCGGTGACGAGTTCGGTGCGCATGTGGTCGGCGAGTGCGTACCCGATGACTTCTTTGTTGAAGCAGTCGATCACGGTCGCCAGGTACAGCCATCCCTCCCAGGTGTGGATGTAGGTGATGTCGCCGACCAGCTTCGTTCCCGGCGCGTCGGCGGTGAAGTCGCGGCGCACCAGGTCTGGGGTGGCCGGCCGGTCGTCGCCCTGGATAGTGGTGATCTTGTACGGGCGCGGCTGGCACGGCACCAGGCCCAGCTCACGCATCAGGTCACGGACCAGCTCGGGCCCGGTCTGCTCGCCGCCGCGGAGCAGCTCGGCGTGGATGCGCCGGTACCCGTAGGTGCGGTCGTTGTGGTCGAACAACGCCTCGATCTTGAGCTTCAACTCCTCACGCCGCCGCGTGGTCGCCGACGGTGGCCGGTCCCGCCAGTCGTAGTAGCCGGACCTGGACACACCCAGCCAGGTGAACATCTGCTTGAGAGACGGAGCGTCGTTGACATTGTCGGCGCTATTGTGCGCGTACTCGGCGGCGATGAACTCGTACTTCTCGCTCACCGCTGCTCCTTCGCGAAGTACGCGGCAGCTTTTTTCAGGAACGCGAGCTCCATCTCCTGGTCTCGCGTCCGCCGTCGCAGTTCGGCCAACTCCGCACGTTCGGACAACCCCAGCGGCGGCTCGTCGCCGACGTGGTCCTCTCGGTACTTCTTCACCCAATTGCCGAGAGTGGTCTCACCCACGCCGATCTCACGCGCCACATCGGCAATACGACGGTCATTCTCGACCACCAGTCGAGCAGCCTCTTCGCGGAACTCAGGCGTGAATGTTGCCTTCTTCCTCGCCACGAACACTTCTCCTTTCCGGATCGGACCTTATGAGGTCCGCAGTCCGGAAAGTGGGAGGCACGCCAACGGCGGTGCGGGTCCTGGTCTGGCGTTACGTCGTGGTCTGCCGTTACGCGAAACGGTGGATTCGGGGCTGGTGGCGTGACTGGAGACCTGGACGTAACGGCAGACCAGGACCCCGGCACTCACCAACCTGGGTCTGACGCGCGTCCTGGGTGTGAGGCGCGGTTTCGGGCTCGAAACGAGTGTTCGGCGCGCGTGAGACCCAGGACGCGCCTCACACCCAGGAGGCCAACGCTGCAGAGTCCGGCGAACGGTGCATATCGGGGCGGGCTGTGCCCGGTTCTTCCCAGTCCCCCTGATAGCTGCCAGTTCTTAGGCCGCGTGGCCGCGGGTCAAGCGGTCATCGTGGGCCTGTCAAGTTTTTCGTGTAAGACAGGGCAAACCTTTACCTTGATGTGACTTTTCTAGGTGAGTCTTCCGGGGAATTCCACGACCAGGAAGTTGAGTGCTTTCTTCCATCCGTGGGTTCCGGTGCCTGATGCTCCTCCTCGTTTCCGGCTGATGTTACGGATCCCGAGAAAGAGCAGCTTCATGGCGGCGTCATCGTCGGGGAAGTGGCCGCGGGTCTTGGTGATCTTCCGTAGCTGGTAGTTGATTGATTCGATCAGGTTCGTCGTGTAGACGATTCGGCGTAGCTCGGCCGGGTAATCCAGGAACGGGATGAACTCGTTCCACGCATTCTTCCACACCTCGATCGCGCCGGGATACTGCTGCCCGAAATTCTGCTCGAATTCTTTCAACGCGATCTCGGCCGCGGCGACGCCGGGAGCGGTGTAGATGTGACGCATCGCCGTGGCGACCTTTTTCCGGTCGCCGTAGGAGATGAACCGCATCGTATTGCGGATCACGTGCACCACACAGGTTTGCACGGTGACCTTGTCGAACACGCTGCGCGCGGCGTCAGGCAGCCCGGTCAGCCCGTCGCAGCACAGGATGAGGACGTCGCGCAGGCCCCGGTTGCGCAGCTGCGTGAGCACGTGCGCCCAGAACTTCGCGCCCTCCTCCGCGGCGATCCAGATCCCCAGCACGTCCTTCAACCCGTCGACGTCGACGCCCACGACCAGGTGTGCGGACTTCAGCGTGACCGAGCCGCGGTCGCGGACCCGGATCCGGATGGCGTCGACGTAGACGATCGGGTAGACCTCGTCGACCGGCCGGTTCTGCCACAGTGTGATCTCGTCCACGACCACGTCGGTGATCTTGGAGATCAGCGCCGGCGACGTGTTGATGTCGTAGATCTCCTTCAGGTGCGCCTCGATCTCCCGGGTCGATAGCCCGCGCGCATACAACGACAGAATGATGTCCTCGATCGCGCCGACACGCCGGGAGTGTTTCGGCACGATCTGCGGGGCGAATGTCGAATTCCGGTCTCGTGGCACGGTCACGTTCACCGGGCCGGCCGTCGTCGCGACCGTCTTGGCCGAACGCCCATTCCGGGAGTTCCCCGATCCGCGCCCAGCCGGATCGCCGGGCTCATAACCGAGATGATCGGTCATCTCGGTCTCCAACGCCCGCTCCAGAACTCTCGACGTCAACCGATTCAACAACCCATGAACACCATCAACCGGTGTCCCGGACGACTCGGCATCCGCCAACAGATTGTCAATCGCCTCATCCGACAACACCGCCGCCAACCGACGAGCTGCCTCATCCGAGGAATCGACAACCTTCTCCTGCTCCGACACAAAGAATCCTCTCGCGGCCACGACGCAAACACGCCCGGACCAATCCTGGCCCACCCGGCCTTACACGAAAGATTCAACACGCCCGTCATCGTCGCGCGAAGCGCCAATAGTCCGCTTGAGGCGCGGGTGCGCGGCTAAGACAATGGGCAGCAGGGGGAACGCCCAACTCGGCACACCCTCGGCCAACGTCCGCACTACGCCGGCGAACTCCCCGGCGAACCTCCCCGTATCTTCGCCACCCGTTCGCGCACCGCCGGGACCACCTCGGACGTGAACAGCTCGAGCTGGGCGGCCGGGTCGGTGATCGTCCACAGCACGAACGTGTCGAAGCCCAGCTCGACCGCCCACTCCGTGAGCGACTCGACCCACAGCTCGACCGGGCCGACCAGCCCCTGGCCGCCGCTGTACGGGCCAATCGCGCCGAGGACGTTGTACAGCCGGCGCACGTCGCGCGGGTCGCGTCCGGCCGCACGAGCCGCGTCGTCGACCAGGGTCTGCCGCTCGAGGACCTGCTCCGGCGGCACGTAGATGTTCAGCGGCGACACCCATCCGTCGCCCACTCGGCCGGTGACGCCGAGCATCTTCGGACGTTGGCTGCCGACCCAGATCTCGACCGGCTGCGGCGGCACGGGGCCGGCCTGGTAGCCGGCGATGCGGTGCTGGGCGGTGTTCGTGCGGATCGCCTCGCCGGCGAGGGCGGCGCGGACGATGCCGATGCCCTCCTCGGTGTATCGCACCATGTCGTCGCCGTGGTGCGGCGTCGCGCCCATCGACGCCACGGCGGCAGCGCTGGGCCCGCCGCCGACGCCGAGTGCGACCCGTCCGGGCACGATCGTGGCCAGCGACGCAGCCGCCTTGGCCAGCATGGCGGGCGGGCGCAGCTGCAGGTCGGCGACGTCGGGGACGACGGCGACGCGCTCGGTGCGGGCGGCCAGGACGCTGAGCATCGTCCAGACGTCCAGGTAGCCGGGCAGGTAGGCGTGGTCCTGGACGGCGAGGTACTCCAGCCCGGCGCGGTCGGCCTGCCGGGCGAGGTCGAGCGCGGACCCGAAGTCCGCGGCGGTGGGGTCGAGGCTGACCCCGAAGGTGAGGGGACGTCCGTAGTCAGTCACCCTCTCATCATCGGCGCCCGAGGCACCGAAGGCGACATGACGATAAGCGACTTACCTTGGATAAGTCAGTGATGTACCCGGTAGCGGAGGTGGGTGGCCTCGCGGCCCTCGAGACTGCGGACGAGTTCGAGCTCGACGCGCTCCCCGGCGGCGCTGTCGAACAGCGGGCGGCCGCCGCCGAGCAGCACCGGGACCACGTGCAGCTCCAGTTCGTCCAGCTGGCCGGCCCGCAGCAGCGACTGGGCCGCGCCCGCGCCGTGCACCATGACGGCGCGGTCGCCGGCCGCGGCCCGGGCGTCGGCGGCGCAGGCGAGCACGTCGGTGTAGAAGCGGGCGCTGCCGGGCGCCACGTCACCGTCGTCGACGTGGTGGGTGAGCACGTTGATCGGGACGCCGTCGTGGTGGTCGCCCTGCCAGCGTCCGGCCAGTTCGAACGTGCGCCGCCCGGAGATCACGGCGCCGGTGGCCAACGCCTCGCTGTACACCTGCCCGTTGATGCCCGGGCCCAGGCGGTCGTCGAGCCAGTCGAACAGCCGCCCGCCACCTCGCCCCAACTCCTGCCCGGGGCGGTCGTCCGGGCCGGCGATGAAGCCGTCCAGGGACATTGACATGTAGAGGCGGATCGGCGCGGTCTGGGTCATCGGTGCTCCATCCGGATCACAGGGACGGCGGGAAGCCGAACACTCGGGCCGGATCGTACCGGCGCTTGACGGCGGCCAGCCGGGGCAGGTTCGCGCCGTGGTAGGCGGCCGGGCTGTCGGGCAGGGCGAGGTCGGGGAAGTTCGGGTAGACGTGGCCGGAGCCGTCGGCGTGCGCGATCGCCCACGACGTGTCCGCCCAGGCCGATGACGCGGCGGCGCCGTGCTCGAGCAGGAACCGCTCGCCACGGTGGGCGAACGCCGTCGCGTCGGCGAGGACGCGGTTGTAGGCGCCGCCCATCGGGGTGAACGCGAGCCGTCGCGGCCCGTCGTCATCGTCGCCGGCCCGGGCGGTGAGCGAAGCGCACAGCGCGTCGACCGTCGACCGCCGCAGCGGTCCTGCGAAGAACTCCGACCGGATCCGCCGGCCCCCGGGCGCGGCGTCCAGCGGGTCCGGCCCGGCGAGGACCGTCTTGAGCCGCGAGTACGGCAACCCGCCGTGCAGGTCGAGCGGCGCGCCGACGGCCGCGCGGAACCCGTCGAGCAGCGCGTGGGTCGGCGCCTCAGGCAGCAGCGAGGCGCCGCCGAGACGCACCTCGACCGGCCGCCCCGGCAACGCCAGCACCTCCAGGCCGACGGTGACCTCGTCAGGCGCGTCCGGGGCCCAGTCCTGCCACGCCTCGATCACCTCCGCCAGCGGCGCCCGCGGCGCTCCGAACCCGACCCGCGTCGTCACGGGCTCCGGCACGGTGTCGAAGACCAGCGAGGTGACGACGCCGACCTGGCCGCCGCCCGCGCCCCTCAGCGCCCAGAACAGCTCCGGCTCGCGGTCCCGGTCGCAGTCGACGACGGCGCCGCCCGCCAGCACGACCCGCGCGCCGGCCAGCCGGTCGCAGGTCAGCCCGTAGCGCCGTCCGAGCAGCCCGATGCCCCCGCCCAGCGTCAGCCCGGCGATACCCACCGTCGGGCCGCAGCCGGCCGGCAGCGTCCGCCCGTGCCGCGCCAGCGCGCCGTACACCCCGGCCAGCCGCGCCCCGGCGCCGATCGTCGCCACCCCGCCGTCGGCCACGGACACGTCGTCGAGCAGGCCGAGGTCCAGCAGGATGCCCTCGGTGGACGACCGGCCGGCGAAGCAGTGGCCACCACCACGCGGCACGACGGGTGTCCCGGTCGCCCGCGCGTGCTCCAGTGTCCGCGCGACGTCCTCGGCCGAGCGGCAGCGCACCACGAGCCGGGGCCGCACGTGCGCGAACCGCACGTCGGCCGGGCGGTAGGCCGCCTCGTAGCCGGGGGAGCCGGGCTCGTACACCTCACCGTCGAGGGCCGCAGCGATCATGCCGCCGACGCTACGGCCGCCCGGCACGCCCCGATTGAACGAAACGGCCAGGCGTCAGCCGCGTTGCCAGCGCGCGATGGAGTCGTACGCCCCGAACTCCGGCATCGGCTCACGCAGCTCGGGGTGGTCGGCGGGGTCGAACGTCGCCTCGATGACCTCGGCGGTGGGCTGGCCCTTCGCCCGCACCTCGGTGCGCAGCAGGCCGTTCGGCCGCGTCCACGTCGACTCCTGGCTGGTGATGTCGCGCGGGCCCTCGAACTGGCGTCGACGGGTCTGCTCGAGCCACAGGCCGTCGCCGCCCGGGTCGGCGACGAATTTGTACTGCCCGGCCGGGCGGCGCTCCTCGTCGAGCAGGAAGACGTCGACGACCGGCGGCCGGAAGTTGAGGTCCAGCGCGACGACCGGCCGGCCGTCGTCCTCGAGGAGGACGGCGTAGCGCTCGCGCGCCTCGTGCCGCCGGCGGGCCTCGTCCTCGGTCAGGCTCTCTCCGAAACTGTGCGTGGAGCGGTTCCAGAGGTTGCCGTACGAGATGGCGTCGGTCATCAGGTGTAGACCCTTCCAGTGTCGTCCCGGATCTCGACACCCAGTCTGCGCGCCTCGGCCAGGATGTTCTCCGGTATCGGCGCATTCTGCACGGGGACGAGCAGGACGGGCCGGCCGTCCAGCGTCGCCCCGCGCATGGCCTCGGGGGTGGACGGGACGTCGGCGATCGGCGTCCCGGGCGGGTACTTGTTCCCGAGCGACCGGATCTCGGTGAGCGCGTGCTGCTCGGTGACCTCGGCGAGCTGGGTGGACTTGATCTCGATGATCTCATCGCCGTCGATGTAGCCGTCGACGATGTTGTACGGGTAGCTGTCGCGGTAGACGGGGTTGCCGGCCTCGTCGACCATCGGCCGGCCGGTCTCGGGGTCGATCGCCCGCTGCTGGACCCGTAGCTGGGTGGTGCCGCCCGCGCCCTCGATGACCGGCGTCTGGGCCCGCTCGAACTCGTTGCCGCGGATGATGTTGCGCAGCCACTCGGGCATCTCGCGCCGGTACACGCCGCCGACCGGCGCGCCGCTGGTGGCGATGCGGACGCCGGCGCCCGGGTTGGCGTTGACCACCCGGGCGCCGTCGAGCTGACGGCTGATGGCGGCGAGCTCGTCGGCGCTGAGCGCCCGGCGCACCCACTTGCCGCCGACCGCCGTCCAGCCGATGACGGGGATCACGCCGGCCGCGGACAGCCCGGCGTTGACGTAGTCGCCCTCGGCTGTGTACCAGGCCGCGTTGACGGCGTCGGCCGGCTCGCCCAGCAGCGGGATCAGGCCGACGACGTCGAGGATGGTGTGCCCGAGCCGGGAGAGCCAGTTGCGGTCGTACTCCGCCTGCGCCTCTTCCTGCTCGGTCGTGATGGTCTCGATCAGCTCGCCGGCATGGGCGGCGATGTCGGCGCTGACGGTGCTGCCGCCCTCGAACGGCGTCACCGCCGCCTGCAGAGCTGCCTGGAACCCGGCGCCGCCGTCGCTCTGCCAGCCGCGGCGCAAGCAGTACTCGAGGAACCCGGAGGTGTCGACCTCGACGCCCTCGATCTCGACGGTGCCGGTGGTGGAGTCGTCGAAGACCCACTGCGCGGCCTCGGGGTTCGTGCCCATCGCGGCCAGGACGCCGGCCAGCGGGTCGCCGAAGCTGTCGCCACCGGGCGCGACCAGCGGGATCTCGTTGCCCCACGCCTCACGGCCCATGAGCTGTTCGCCGCCGTAGAGCTGCTCCGCCGCGTAGAAGAGGAACGGCGTGCTGAACTGGCCGCGCGAGATCACCAGCGCGAGCGCCGAGGCCTGCCCGGGGAACGCGTCGTCGTCGAGGCCGGTGTACGGGGTGGCCACGGCCTCGACCCACCGGTCGCGGATGTCGTTGGGCAGGCGCAGGTCGGCGTCGGTGCGGGTGGCCAGGCCCAGGGCGCCGCCCAGCCCGGACAGCAGCGACTCGTACTGGGCGTCGACGTCCTCGTGGTCGACCAGCGGGTTGTCGACCGCGCGCTGCCGGTACGCCGACACCTCCGAGACCAGGATCGCGACGGCCTTGGGGTCGGTCGTGCGGGCCAGCTCCTGAGCGAAGTACGGGTCGGTGGAGTTGGCCTCCAGCAGGTCCAGCAGCTCCTGCGGGATGCCGTACTGGTCGAGGACCTCGTCGGAGACGGTGGGGTCGAGGCCGTTCTCCTCGATCAGCTCGGCGGCGCGGCGCGCGGCCTCGCGCGCCTCCTCGGGCGTGAGGGTCGAGAGCAGGCTCTCGTCGATGGTGACGATGAACTGCTGGCCGGGCGTCTGCGCCTCGATGGCTTCGGCCATGGCCAGCCGCCGGCGCACGCCGGGCAGCTGGTCGGCGACCCAGGTGTCGACGCCGTCGAGCCGGCTCACCGACGACGTGTCGAGGTCGACGCCCTCGAGGACGCCGGACATGGAGGTCTTGCTCTGCCCGACGGTGCTGCTGGCGGTCTCCATGGCGGAGACGAGCGAGGACATCTGCGCGATGTCGATGGATGCGGTGGCCATCAGGGCGTCCAGCGTCCGTCGGGGGAGTCGGGCGGGACCATCTCGGGCCGGCCGCGGATCGCGTCGTCGACCTCGGCCACGGCCTCGTCGGCGGTGGTGTCGAGCGCGGTGTTCTGCTGGCCGAGCGCGGTGTAGAACTCGTCGGCCGTGGTGCTGACCCACGCGCCGTTGTCCATCGCGGTCTTGACGTCCTTCAGGTGGTCGCGCATGTGCCCGGCGAGGCGGTCGGCGTCGATGCGGGCGTCGCGCAACGCCGCGAGATACGGGTTGGGTATGTCGTCGGACATCGCTCTCCGTTCTCGCGTGACTACGGCTGGCGGTACAGCCAGGTCGCGCTGGAGCGCAGCGTCGCCTGCAGGGCCAGCAGCAGGTCGGAGCGTACGGCGGGCATCGGCCGGACGGTGCTGGCGACGTTCTGCGCCGGCGTGCCCTGGACGCCCAGCAGCAGCTGCAGGTGCAGCGCCCGCAGGTAGTCGAGGGTGTTCTCGCGAGCGGCGGCACGCGACGACGGCGGGCGGGCGTCGTCGCGCCAGGCCTTGGCCAGCCGGTCCAGCCAGCCCTCCAGCGGCTCGATGGTGACGAGGTCGCGGTGCAGCACCGACATCGTCGCGTACGCCAGCCGCAGCTCCTCGCCGGCGGAGAAGCGGTGCCGGGTCGGCGTGGTCAGCCGCTCGGCCACGACGTCGAGCAGGACGCGCAGCTCGTCGGCGCCCAGGTGCCGCGACGCGCTCAGCGCACCGAGCACGTCGGCGCCGTGCACGACGGCGTTGGCCCAGCCCTGGCTGGGCGTCCAGCCGCGCAGGTCGCGCTCGCCGAGGATCCAGCCGACCGCTTGGTCGGCCCAGGTGAGCACCGCGGCGGGGTGCAGCCCGTGGGTGACGTTGTCGCGGGCGATGACCTCGGCCAGGACGCTCGCCGAGAAGGAGCGGCGCAGGACGGAGTCGGTGCCCTCCTCGCCGAGGCCCTTCTTCAGCCCGAGCGCCAGCCCGTCGCCGAGCCCGATGAGCAGATCGTCGTAGACGCCTTCGCGGATCCAGGTCTGCAGGACCGACCGGGCGATGTCCTCGCGCACGTGCGGGTCGGTGTCGCCGAGCATGGTGACCAGCTCGATCGTGAGCTCGTCGAGGGCAGCACCCTGGGGTAGCCGGAAGCCGTCGGCGACGACCTGCTCCCAGTAGGACTGCTGCACGGAGCAATCCTCGCAGAACCACCTCCGTGGAGGGAAGCGACGTGACGAGAGCTACGCTCGGTGACGTGCCGTCGCTCAACGACGTTGTCCAGCGTCACACCGATCTCTCCGAGGCCGACCTCGACTGGTTGCATGCCCTCATCGCCGACTGGCAGCTGCTGGCCGACCTCTCCTTCGCCGACCTCGTGCTCTGGGTGCCCGACCGCGACGGCGAGGGCTACCGGGCCGTGGCCCAGATGCGCCCGACCACCGGCCCGACGGCCTACGTCGAGGACCTGGTCGGTACGTACCTCGTGAAGGGCCGGCGTCCGCTCATCGACACCGCCTACACCGAGGGCGTCATCCGCCGCGAGGGCGACCCCGAGTGGTGGGACGACGTCCCGGTGCGGGTCGAGGCCATCCCGGTGCGCCACGACGGCCGGGTGATCGCCGTCATCGGCCGGCACACCAACCTCATCGCGGTCCGCACGCCCAGCCGCCTGGAGCTGTCCTACCTCGAGTGCGGCAGCCAGCTGGCCACGCTGATCACCGAGGGCCGCTTCCCGCACACCACGCGCACCGACATGGGCCGGCGCGGAGCCCCCCGGGTCGGCGATGGCCTGGTCCGCATGGACGCCGACGGCCTCGCGCTCTACGCCAGCCCCAACGCCGTCTCCGTCTACCGGCGGCTCGGGCTCGCCGCGGACCTCGTCGGCCAGCACCTGGGCAAGGCCACCGCAGCCCTGGCGCCGCCGCCGGGTGCGCGCGACGAGCCGCTGGAGGACGTGCTGGGCGGCAGGCAGCACATCCGCACCGAGATCGAGGGCAACGGCACGGTCATGACGTTGCGGATCATCCCGCTCGACCCGGGCGGTCAGCACGTCGGCGCGCTGGCGCTGTGCCGCGACGTCACGGAGGTGCGGCGGCGCGAGCGGGAGCTGCTGACCAAGGACGCGACCATCCGCGAGATCCACCACCGGGTCAAGAACAACCTGCAGACGGTGGCGGCGCTGCTGCGGCTGCAGTCGCGGCGCATCGCGTCGGCCGAGGGCCGGGCGGCGCTGGACGAGGCGGTCCGCCGGGTCGGCTCCATCGCGATCGTGCACGAGACCCTGTCGCAGACCGTCGACGACACCGTCGCGTTCGACGACGTCGCCGACCGGCTGCTGGGCATGGTCGCCGAGGTGGCCGCTACGACGTCCGACGTGCGGGCCACGCGGTCGGGGACGTTCGGCATCCTGGCCGCCGAGACGGCGACGCCGCTGGCCATGACGCTCACCGAGGTGCTGCAGAACGCCGTCGAGCACGGCCTCGGCCGCCGCGGCGGCGCGGTGCTGCTGACGGCGGAGCGGTCGGACGGGCGGCTGCTGCTGACGGTCGAGGACGACGGCGTCGGCCTGCCGCCCGGCTTCGACGCGACGACCACCGGGAACCTGGGGCTGCAGATCGTCCGGAGCCTGGTGGTCGGGGAGCTGAGCGGGACGCTGGAGATCGGGCCGCGGACCGGCGGCGGCACCCGGGTGGTGCTGGACCTCCCGGTCAAGGCCGACTCGCCGCGCTGACCAGGGCGCGCTGGCGGGGCGGCGCGAGCCGGGTCCGGACATACCGACGCCCCGCCATTCCGGGGTTCTGGCGGGGCGTAGCGTTTCAGCGCAGGTGCCGGGTGGGTTCCGGCGTCAGTAGGCTCGGGCGCGGGCTCGGGCGTTGCGGCGCTTGAGGGCGCGGCGCTCGTCCTCGGACAGCCCACCCCACACGCCGGCGTCCTGACCGCTCTCGAGTGCCCAGCTCAGGCAGGACTCGCGGACGTCGCAACGGCGGCAGACGGTCTTGGCCTCCTCGATCTGGAGCAGCGCGGGCCCGGTGTTCCCGATCGGGAAGAACAGCTCTGGGTCCTCGTCGCGACAGGCGGCACGGTGGCGCCAATCCATGGTTCTCACAGCTCCTTATGGTGTCGTGCCGGACGGCTCGGCCGTCCAGCCACGTTGCAGTACGTGAATTCGTTCACGAATCCCTGCCCGGCCCTGTGGCTCCGTGGGGCCGAGGGGGATGACGCGAAGTCTTGCGGCGATCTACTGCGCGCTCGTGGCGCGCGGGTGACCGCGTCGCCCTACCAGGGTGACAAGTTCGTGATGCATCTACAAGGGCTTTGTGTAATCCGTCTCATGAAGGTCGGTGTAGCGTCGGTCACAGCATCGGTTCAAAACAGCCAAGATGGGACCATAACCGGCACCTCTAGCCCTGGCAAGGGTCCTGCGCACCTGCATCTGGCAGGTTCGACCTGCTCGCCGGCTTCGGATCGACGGAGTTCCGCTCAGTAGGCGATGCGCACCGCTCGCGGCACCGACGTCAGCGTGACCTCGGTCCGCTCGCCGATGTAGTCGCCGTCGACCTGCACCGGCAGCGGCTCGGGCGCGCGCAGCACGATCTCCTTGCGGTCGTGCAACGACACGACGGCCCGCCCGCGCGGCCCGCGCCGCGTCGTCAGCTGGGCCAGGTGCACCAGTGTCGGCGCCAGCCGCAGGCTGGTCAGCCCGAACACGTCGAGACCGGCGTTGAGGTCGGAGAACGGCGTCGGGCGCAGCGGCCGGGCGCCGAGATATGTCCACGGCGTGCAGTTGGTGACGATGACGACCGCCAGCTCACGCACCGGCAGCCCGCCGTCGGCGGTGAGCTCGATGACGCCGTGCCGCCGCTCGGGCTGGGCGAAGAACCGGCGGATGGCGGTGCGGACGTACAACTGGACGGTGGACACCCGGCCGCGTTCGCGCTCGGCCTCGACGGCCTTGATGACGTCGGCGTCGAGCCCGAACCCCGCGGTGAAGGTGAAGTAGCGGTCGTCGAGCCGGCCCAGGCCGATGCTCTGCCGCCGGCCGGTACGCAGCGCGTCCAGCAGCAGTCCGGTCGCCTCGATGGCGTTCTCGGGGATGCCGAGGTTGCGGGCCAGCACGTTGGTGCTGCCGCCCGGGATGATCGCGACGTCGGGGATGGTCTCGCCGGCGGCCGGCGCGGGGTCGAGCAGGCCGTTGACGACCTCGTTCACCGTGCCGTCGCCGCCGACCGACACGACCAGGCCGACGCCGTCGGCGCGGGCCTTCCTGGTCAGCTCCGTGGCGTGGCCCCGGTGGGTGGTCTCGGCGACCTGGATGTCGAGGTCGTTGCTCAGCGCCGAGAGCAGCACGTCGCGCGTGCGTAGGGACGTCGTCGTGGCGTTCGGGTTCAGGACGACGAGGGCGCGCATGGTTGACAGCCTACGGTCCGCGGTTCCGCCGCCGGTCAGCGGAACATGCCCTCGCGCAGTTGGATCAAGGTGCGCGCCAGCAGCCGGGACACGTGCATCTGCGAGATGCCGATCTCGCCGGCGATCTGCGACTGCGTCATGCCGCGGAAGAACCGCAGCACGATGATGCGCCGTTCGCGGTCGGGCAGGCCGTCGAGCATGCGGGCCAGCGTCTCGCGGTTCTCGACGCCCTCGAGCGCCTCGTCGTCCTTGCCGATGGTCTCGATGGTGCTGGGCGCGTTGTCGCCCGGCTCAGGGGAGTCGAGCGAGACGGTGCTGTAGGCGGCCGCCGTCTCCAGCGCCTCGAGCACCTCGTCCTCGGTGGTGCGGGTGGCCTGGGCCAGCTCGGCGATGGTCGGCGACCGGCCCAGCTGCTGCAACAGCTCCGTCGTGGCCGTGCTGATGGACAGCCGCAGCTCCTGTAGCCGCCGGGGCACCCGGATGGCCCAGCCCTTGTCGCGGAACCAGCGCTTGATCTCGCCGAGGATGGTCGGGGTGGCGTACGTCGAGAACTCGGCGCCGCGGCCGGGGTCGTAGCGGTCGATCGCCTTGATCAGCCCGATGGTGGCGACCTGGACGAGGTCCTCGTACGGCTCGCCGCGGCCGGCGAACCGGCGGGCCAGGTGCTCGGCCAGCGGCAGGTGCAGGGTCGCCAGCCGGTTGCGGACCTCGGCCCGCTCGGGGTCGTCGGCGTCGAGGCGGGACAGCCGCTCGAGCAGCGCCCGGCTGGTGACGCGGTCGACGGTGCCGCGCTGGGTCTCACCCTCGGGGGTGTCGGACTCGAGCGGCCCGACCGCCACCACCGGCCGGACGACGTCGACGACCGGACCGGCGGGCTCGTCCGTGGCCTCGCTGGTCAGCCGCGCCTCGGCAGCTCCCACCGCCTGTCTCAACCTCGCTTCTTGCGCAGCATGATGGACACCCGGCCGTCCTCGGCCCGCGAGGCCACCTCGCCGGCCAGCGCGGACAGGACCGTCCACGCGAAGCTGTCGCGGCTGGGGAGGTCGGTCTGCGCGGCCGGTACGGACACCACCACGTCGAGGATGTCGGTGTGCAGCTGGAAGCTGCAGTGCATGTTCGAGCCGGGGACGGCGAGCGGGAGCAGCATGGCGCCGGCCTCGTCGACCGCGATGCGCAGGTCCTCGATCTCGTCGAGCGTGAACCCGAGCCTCGCGGCCAGCCGGGCGGCGGTGGTCCGCAGCACAGTGAGGTAAGCGCTGGACGCCGGTACCTGCAGCTCCACCAGGTCACCGAACGACGAACCGGACTCGCTCACCAAACCTCCTCGTGTGTCTTGCTCCCCCGACCAGAGTGTCACACCCCGGCCACGTACGCCCCGACGCATCCTGCCATCCGAGCCGGTCGGCGTGAACCGGTGCGGCCGGATCAACTCGTTGGGCTCGGGGATGTTCGCCGCCTACGCCAGCCGTCGCCACGTTCCCTCGGAGACGATGTCGACGGCCTCGTGGACGACGATCGCGTCCAGCGACGGCAGCAGGTCCGCCACCCGAGTTGGCGGATGGTCCGCCTCACAGACTCGCTCATTTAGGCTCGGGGGATGTTCGCCGCCTACGCCTCGACGATGGACGCCGACGACCCGCTCGCCGGACTGACCCTGGGCGACCGGCCGGAGCCATCGGTCCCCGACGGCTGGACGACGGTGACGGTGCGGGCGGCCGCGCTCAACCGTCACGACCTGTGGTCCCTGCGCGGCGTGGGCCTCGACGCGAGCCGGCTGCCGATGATCCTCGGCTGCGACGCCGCGGGCGTCACCGAGGACGGCCGTGAGGTGGTCGTCCACGCCGTCGTCTCCGACCCCGAGTGGCGCGACGACGAGACGCTCGACCCGAAGCGCACGCTGCTGTCCGAGCTGCACCCGGGCACGTTCGCCGAGCGGGTCGCGGTGCCGTCGCGGAACCTGGTGCCCAAGCCGGCGGCGCTGTCGTTCGAGGAGGCCGCCTGCCTGCCGACCGCCTGGCTGACGGCGTACCGCATGCTGTTCACGCAGGCGCGGGTCACGCCCGGGCAGACGGTGCTGGTGCAGGGCGCCGGCGGCGGGGTGTCGACGGCGCTGGTGGCGCTGGGCGCGGCGGCCGGCGCGCGGGTCTGGGTGACGTCGCGCGATCCGGAGAAGGCGGCCCGGGTGCTCGACCTCGGCGCCGACCAGCTCTTCGAGAGCGGCGCGCGGCTGCCGGCCCGGGTCGACGCCGTCATGGAGACGGTGGGCGCGGCGACGTGGAAGCACTCGGTGCGGTGCCTGCGGCCGGGCGGGACGCTCGTCGTCTCCGGCGCGACGTCGGGATACGTGGCCGAGACCGAGCTGAACCGGGTGTTCTTCCTGCAGCTGCGGCTACTGGGCTCGACGATGGGCACACGCGACGAACTGGTCCGGCTGCTGGCGTTCTGCGAGCGGACCGGGCTGCGGCCGGTCGTCGACCGCGTCCTACCGCTGGCGGACGCCCGCGAAGGCTTCGCGGCCCTCGACAACGGCGACGTCTTCGGCAAGGTCGTCCTCACCCCCTGATCGACCCCCAAGCCCAAGTTGATCTTGGAGTAGTTCGGCAATTGCGGGGTGAAATGTCCGGTAGTTACCCGAACAACTCCAAGATCAACTTGGGGGCGGGGTCAGGTGACGTGGCGGAGGTAGCGGGCGGGGGCGTCGAGGAAGGCGCGCCAGTGGCGGACGAGGTCGAGGTCGGCCCAGGCCGTCTCGCGCAGGCCCCACTCGCCGACCTCGAGGACGGTGGCGCCGGGCAGCGAGGCGACCAGCGGTGAGTGGGTCGCCACCAGCGCCCCGCGCCACAGCTCGGACTCGCTGACGCGGGTGGAGTGCTGGGCCCCGGTCGAGCCGCCCTCGGGCGAGAACCCGTACGCCAGCGCGACCCCCTCGACCAGTGTCGACTTGCCGCTGCCGTTCTCGCCGACGAGCACGGTGAGCGGCGGGAGGTCGAGGCCGCCGGACACCAGCTGGCGCACCGGCGGCAGCGTCCACGGCCAGCGATCGAGGTCGAGCGGCGGGTCGGCTGTCGGGTCGAACTCCACCCGGCGCACCGGCCGCCGGTCGAGCAGGTTCACCGGGCGCTCACGACGTGGCGCGGGGCGCCCGGCGGTCCTTCACCGGCGTCAGCGGCGCCTCGACGCCCAGCCAGGGGTACCAGCCGCCGTTGAGGACGAGATAGGCGAGCAGGCCGTAGCCGGTCTGGTCGGGGTGCAGGCCGTCGTCGGCGCGGGCGGTCCGCCAGGCGTCCTTCGCGCTCAGCGGGCCGAACGTGGCGATGTACGGGACGTCGCGGCGCTCGCACAGGTCGGCCCAGGCGGCGTCCAGCTCGCCGATGCGCGCCACCATCGCGTCGTCGCCGACCGGCGGCGGCCCGACCACCAGCGCCGGCACGCTGAGCGACGAGAGCCCGAACTCCAGCGCCGCCACCGACCGCGCCACGGCGACGCCGCGGTGGGCGTCGGCCACGCCGGGCGCCAGCACGACGCGGTGCTCGTCGCCGCGGGCGAAGCGGGGCGCGGACTCCATCGGCATCCGCACGACCACCTCCTCGGTGGCCTCGCCGCGCACCCCCAGCGGGTACGCCGTCAGCTCGACACCGGTGGACGGCGGCGTGCGGGCGGCCACCCGGCCGACCCAGCCGAGCGACTTCGGGTCACCGACGCCGGCGACGAAGGAGTCGCCGAAGACGCAGACCCGGACGTCTCGGCGGCCGGCCATTCAGCCGCCCCCGCCGACAGCGGCGTCGTCGTCGGCCTCGTCGTCGGCGCGGGCCAGCCAGGTGGCCAGCCGCTCGACGGCGGTCTCGAACTCGGGGTTCTGGTCGACGAAGTCGCGCAGCCGCTCGGACAGCCAGCCCAGGGTGACCTGTTCGTCACCCCGGCGCTCGTCCAGCTCCTCGATGCCGCGGTCGGTGAAGTACATCCTCGAGCTCCCGGCGAGATGGGTCGGGCGATCAGGCGAAGGCGCCGTCGTGCAGGGCCTTCTGCTGGTCGAGGTGGACGCTGTGGTTGCCCACCGCGGGGGACGTGCTGGCCGGCCGGGTGACCGGCTGGAAGACGATGCCGTCGGGCAGCCGCGGCGCGAGATGCAGCGCCATGAACGGCCACGGGCCCATGTTCTCGGGCTCGTCCTGCACCCAGCGGATCTCGCGCACGTTGGGGTACTTGGCCACCTCGGCCGCGATCTCGCGCGCCGGCAGCGGGTAGAGCTGTTCGACCGGGAGGATCGCGGTGTGGTCGTCGGAGCGCTTTCCGCGCTCGGCCAGCAGCTCCCAGGTGATCTTTCCGCTGCACAGCAGCACGCGGTCGACCTTCGCGGCGTCGAGCGGCTCGGGGTCGGGCAGCACCGGCCGGAACGTCGTGGTGCCGGTGAGGTCGTCGGGCACGGACACCGCCCGCTTGTTGCGCAGCATGGACTTCGGCGTGAAGACGATCAGCGGGCGGTGGCTGCCGCCCAGCGCCTGCGAGCGCAGCAGGTGGAAGTACGACGCCGGGCTGGACGGCTGCGCCACCCGGAACGCCTCCTCGGCGCCCATGAGCAGGAACCGCTCCATGCGCGCCGACGAGTGGTCGGCGCCCTGGCCCTCGTAGCCGTGCGGGAGCAGCAGCACGACTCCGGAATACTGGCCCCACTTGGCCTCGCCGGCGCTGATGAACTCGTCGATGATCGTCTGCGCGCCGTTGACGAAGTCGCCGAACTGCGCCTCCCAGAGCACCAGCGACTCGGGCCGGGCGACGGAGTAGCCGTACTCGAAGCCCATGGCCGCGAACTCGGACAGCAGGGAGTCGTAGGCGTAGAACTTCGCCTGCGTGTCGTCGAGGTGCTGCAGCGGGAGGTACGACTCGCCGGTCTTGCGGTCGACGAGCGACGCGAACCGCTGGACGAACGTGCCGCGGCGGGAGTCCTGGCCGGCCAGCCGCACCGGGCGGCCGTCGAGCAGCAGCGCCCCGAACGCGGTGATCTCGGCCGTGGCCCAGTCGATGCCGCCCTCGGTGAGCGCCTGCGCCCGGCGCTGCACCTGCGGCAGCACCTTCGGGTGGACGGTGAAGCCGTCGGGCACCGTGAGGTAGGCGTCGGCCACCCGCTTGAGGACCTCGGGCGTCGTGGCCGTGACGACCTCGCCCTCGGGCGCCGGCTTGTCGGGGTAGCTCGGGACCGTGGTGACGCTGGTGGGCGCGGTCTGCCGGGTCTCGGCGAACACCCGCTCGAGCTGCTTCTGGTAGTCGAGCAGGACCTGCTCGGCCTCTTCGATGGTGATGTCGCCGCGGCCGATCAGCGCCTCGGTGTACAGCTTGCGCACCGGCCGCTTGGCCTCGATGAGGTCGTACATGAGCGGCTGGGTGTAGCTGGGGTCGTCGCCCTCGTTGTGGCCGCGCCGGCGGTAGCAGACCATGTCGATGACGACGTCCTTCTTGAACGCCTGCCGGAACTCGAAGGCCAGCCGGGCCACCCGCGTGCACGCCTCGGGGTCGTCGCCGTTGACGTGGAAGATCGGCGCCTGCACCATGCGCGCGACGTCGGTGGAGTACATCGACGAGCGCGACTGGTCGGGCGAGGTGGTGTAGCCGACCTGGTTGTTGACGACGACGTGGACGGTGCCGCCGGTGCGGTAGCCGCGCAGCTGCGAGAGGTTCAGCGTCTCGGCGACCACGCCCTGGCCGGCGAACGCGGCGTCGCCGTGCACCAGGATCGGCAGCACCGGGAACTCCTCGCCGCGGTCGAGGATGTCCTGCTTGGCCCGCGCGATGCCCTCGAGCACCGGGTTGACCGCCTCGAGGTGGCTCGGGTTGGCCGTCAGCGACACCTTGATCTTCGAGCCGTCGAGCGCGGTGAACTCGCCGTCGGCGCCCAGGTGGTACTTGACGTCGCCGGAGCCCTGGACGGTGCGGGGGTCGATGTTGCCCTGGAACTCGCCGAAGATCTGCGCGTAGCTCTTGCCGACGATGTTCGCCAGCACGTTGAGCCGGCCGCGGTGGGCCATGCCGATGCAGGCCTCGAGCAGCCCGGCCTCGGCGGCGGCCTCGACCACCTCGTCGAGCACCGGGATGAGCGACTCGCCGCCCTCGAGCGAGAACCGCTTCTGCCCGACGTACTTGGTCTGCAGGAAGGTCTCGAACGCCTCGGCCTGGTTGAGCTTGAGCAGGATGCGCAGCTGGTCCTCGCGGGCGGTGAGGTCGACCGGCTTCTCGACCCGCTCCTGGATCCAGCGCCGCTGCTCGGGCTCCTGGATGTGCATGTACTCGATGCCGACGGTGCGGCAGTAGGCGTTGCGCAGCACGCCGAGGATGTCGCGCAGCAGCATGAACCGCTTGCTGCCACCGAACGAGCCGGTGGCGAACTCGCGGTCGAGGTCCCACAGGGTGAGGCCGTGGGTGCTGACGTCGAGGTCGGGGTGGGTGCGCTGCTTGTACTCCAGCGGGTCGGTGTCGGCCATGAGGTGGCCGCGCACGCGGTAGGCGTGGATCAGCTCCAGCACCCGGGCCTGCTTGCTGACCTCGTCCTCGTGGCTGTGCGGGACGTCGGTGGCCCAGCGGATCGGCTCGTACGGGATGCGCAGCGCGCGGAAGATCTCGTCGTAGAAGCCGTCCTGGCCCAGCAGCAGCCCGTGCACGATGCGCAGGAAGTCGCCGCTCTGGGCGCCCTGGATGATGCGGTGGTCGTAGGTGCTGGTGAGCGTCATGGTCTTGGAGACGCCCAGCCGGGCCACCGTCTCGGGCGCCGCGCCCTGGTACTCGGCGGGGTACTCCATGGCGCCGACGCCGATGATGGTGCCCTGGCCCTTCATCAGCCGCGGCACCGAGTGGACCGTGCCGATGGTGCCGGGGTTGGTCAGCGTGATGGTGGTGCCCTGGAAGTCGGCGACCGTCAGCTTGTTGTCGCGCGCCCGGCGGACGACGTCCTCGTACGCGGCCCAGAACTCGGCGAAGGTCATGCCCTCGGCGCGCTTGATGCTGGGGACCAGCAGCTGCCGGGTGCCGTCGGACTTCTTGGTGTCGATGGCCAGGCCGAGGTTGACGTGTCGCGGCTTGGCCAGCGCGGGCTTGCCGTCGATGTCGGCGTAGGCCTGGTTCATGTCGGGCATCTGGTGCAGAGCTTTGACCAGCGCGAACCCGATGACGTGCGTGAACGACACCTTGCCGCCGCGGGACCGGGCGAGGTGGTTGTTGATGACGATGCGGTTGTCGACCAGCAGCTTGGCCGGGACGGCCCGCACGCTGGTGGCCGTCGGGACCTCGAGGCTGGTCTCCATGTTGGTAACCGTGCGGGCCGGCGCGCCGCGCAGCGGGACGATCTCGGGCTGGTCGGCCGACGTGTCCTGCGGCTGGGCGGGCGCGGGCTTGGCCGCGGCCTTGGTGGTGGTCGCGGTGGCGGCCTTGGTGCTGGTCGGGGTGCTGGCCGGGGCCGGGGCGGCCTGCTTCGCCGCGGGCTGCGCCGGCGCGGCGGCGGGCGTGGAAGTCACGGTGGTCCTCGCGGGGGACGTGGCAGTGGCGGTCGGTGCGGAGGCGGGCTTCGTGGCGGTGGCGGTACCCGGCGGCGCGGTGGGAGCGGCGCCGGCGGCCTTGCGCTCGGCGAAATACTCCGCCCACTGGGGGTCGACACTGGAGGGGTCCTCGAGCCAGCTCTCGTAGAACTCCTCGACGAGCCACTCGTTCGGTCCGAATCCCGATTCCGGGCCGGTAGGGGCCACTGTCGCGTTCGCCTTCTTCCGTTCGAATCTGCGCGGCTGCTCTGGTACAGATTAGTCGCGCTCCCCGACTCCGCGCATCGGCGCCATCGTGGCCTAGATCACGCGGTGGCTCAAGTCGACATCCGGTCCGCCCGCCGCGGCGGGTCGGGGGCATCCCTGACCGGTCCCGGAGATGCGCGAGCGGGCCTTCTGCCCGCGTCAGCGCGGCCGTTACGCTGGCGGCGAACCAGCCATCCGGAGGCGTCGTGATCGACCAGTACGTGGCTCAGCTGCGCCGCGAGGTGCGCGGACCACTGCTGCCCCGGCGCAGCATGATCCGCGAGCTGCGCGACGGCCTGCGCGACGCCGCCGACGCGCACCGGTCCGACGGCGCCGGCGCCGCCGAGGCCGAACGGCTCGCCGTCGAGGAGTTCGGTCCGGTCCAGGTGGTCGCCGCCGGCCTACGCGAGGAGCTGGCGGCCGTGGCGGCGCGCTACCTGGCCGGGCTGATCGCCGTCCTCGGGTCGGCGCAGTTCGCGCTGTCGACCTACACGTGGACGACGGCGGCCGCGGCGCAGGGCTGGCCGGAGCCGGCGCCGTGGTACGGCCTGCTGTCGCGCGCCGTCGACGTCTCCAGCTTCGCGTTCATCGGGCTGGCCGCGCTCGCGGTGCTGGCGCTCGGACGCGGCGCCCGGCGGCTGCCGACCCGCCGGGTGGTGCGGGTGATCGCCGTGGTGACGCTGGTCGACGTCGTGCTGCACGTCGTCAGCGGCGCCGTGCTGAGCGCGTACGCGCCGGCCAGCGTGAACGAGTGGAACGGGCCGGAGCTGGTGGCGATGTCGCTGCTCTCGGTGGGGTCGACCCTGTGGATCACCTGGCTGGCGGTGAGCTGCCTGCGGCTGACGTCACGCCGGGCCGAGGATGGCGTTCATGACGCTGCTCATCTCGCTCCAGGCCTGCTGCTGCGCGGCTAGGTAACCCTTGCCGTCGCGGGTGATCTCGTACGTGCGCCGCTTGCGGCCGCCGACGGTGTCCCAGGAGCTGCGCAGGTAGCCCAGCCGCTCCAGCCGCCGCAGCGCGGGGTAGAGCGTGCCGGTGGGGAGGTCGACGGCGCCGTCGCTGCGTGCGTGCAGCGCCTCGGAGACGCCGTAGCCGTGCAGCGGCCGGTCGCGGACGACGGCGAGGATCAGCGCGTCGAGGTTGCCGCGGAGGGCGTCGGCCTTCATGTCGGTAGTCTACGCATCACCATGTAGCCTGACTACAGGTAGACAGTCAGATCTACCCGCGGGAGGGGCGAGGATGAGCGTGCTGGACGTGTCGCGGCTGCAGTTCGCGCTGACGGCGATCTTCCACTTCCTGTTCGTGGTGCTCACGCTCGGGCTCGCGCCGGTCGTGGCGTTTCTCCAGACCCGCTGGGCGATCACCGGGAAGGAGATCCACGAGCGCCTGACCCGCTACTGGGGCCAGCTCTACATCGTCAACTACGCGATGGGCATCGTCGTCGGGCTGGGCATGGAGTTCCAGTTCGGCCTGCACTGGAGCGGGCTGATGACCTTCGCCGGCGACGTGTTCGGCGCGCCGCTGGCCATCGAGACACTGGTCGCGTTCTTCCTGGAGTCGACCTTCCTCGGCATGTGGATCTTCGGCTGGGGCCGGCTGAACCGCTGGGTGCACACGACGCTGATCTGGCTGGTGGTGCTGACGGCGTATCTGTCGGCGTACTGGGTGATGGTCGCCAACGGGTTCCTGCAGGACCCGGTCGGGCACGTGATCGAGGACGGCGTCGCGCGCATCGACGACGTCGGGGCGCTGCTGACCAACCCGCAGGCCGTCGGGGCGCTGCTGCACATCGTCCCGGTCTGCCTGCTGACCGGGAGCGTCGTCATGGTCGGCATCTGCTCGTGGCACTTCCTGCGCGGCACCCCCGACGTCGACTTCTTCCGCCGCTCGCTGCGGGTCGCGGTCGTCGTGGGCGCGGTGGCCGCCCTGTTCGCCGTCGGCAACGGGTTCGCGCAGTTCGGCCACCTGACCGAGGGCAAGGAGCTGGCGCTCGGCGGGTCGGCGGTGGAGCGGGCGGAGTTCCAGGTCGAGATGGAGGCGCTGCACGGGCCGGGCGACTGGACGCCGCCGACGTGGGTCTCGTTCACCTGGCCGCTGATGGAGATCAGCGGGATCATGTACATGCTGGTCTTCTTCGGTCTGCTGCCGTTCCTGATCAAGAACGCCTTCGACCGCGCCCGCCCGGCCTGGCTGCGCCGGTTCTGGCACCGGTTCTACGTGTGGACGCTGCCGTGGCCGTTCGTCGTCGTGGCCTGTGGCTGGCTGCTGCGCGAGGTCGGCCGGCAGCCGTGGGTCGTCTACGGTGAATTGACCACGGCCGAGGCCGTCTCGTCGCACTCGGCCGGCACCGTGCTGGCCAGCCTGGTGGTGTTCGGCACGCTGTTCGCGACGCTCGCCGTGCTGGACTGGTGGCTGATCGCCCGGCTGGCCCGCCGCGGCCCGCACGACCTCGTGCTGGGCTCCGACGGCGCCGGCCGCGAGGATGCCGAACCCGAGCTCGTGCTCGCGGAAAGGAGCTGACGTGGACGTCCTCTGGCTCGGGCTGCTGGGGCTGCTGCTGGCCGGCTGGTCCGTGCTCGACGGCGCCAACCTGGGCCTCGGCGCGTCGCTGCGGCGCATCGGGCGCAGCGGGCCGGAGCGGCGGCTGCTGCTGACCGCGATGGGGCCGTTCCTGCTCGGCGGCGAGGTCTGGCTGGTCGCAGCGGCCGGCATCCTGATCGGCGCGTTCCCCGGGCTGGAGAAGGACCTGTTGTCGGCCTACTACCCACTGGTCGTCGGCCTGGTGGTGGCCTGGGTGCTGCGCGACATCGGGGTCTGGTTCCGTAGCCGGCGACGCTCGAAGGGCTGGCAGACCGGCTGGGAGACCGTGGTCGTCGCGGCCAGCACGGTCATGCCGTTCGCCTGGGGCCTGCTGCTGGGCAACGTCGTCCAGGGGGTGCCGACCGACGGCCGGCCGGGGGTTGAGACACTGTTCGGGCCGTATTCACTGTTGTGGGGGGCCGTCGTGGTCGCCGTGTTCACGCTGCACGGCGCGGTGTTCGCCGCGCTGAAGCTGCCGCGTGGCCGCCGCACGCGCGCCGCCGGTACCGTCCGCAAGGCGGCCGCCGCCGCGCTGGCGCTGCTGGCCGCCACAGGAGCCGCCACGCCCGCGTTCAGCGTCGAGCTGGCCCGGCCGCTGCCGGCCGCCGTGCTGGGCGTCGTCGCCGTCGCGGCCGTGGTGCTGGCGACCCGGCTGTTCGACCGCGAGCGCGACGGCTGGGCGTACGCCTGCACCGCCGTCGCCGCGGCCGCGCCGGTGCTCGCCGCCGGGCTCGCGACGACGCCACGGCTGATGGACGGCCTCGCCGCCTCGGGCACGCTCGACCTGCTGGGCGCCGTCGTCGTGCCGCTGCTCCCGGTGCTGCTCGCCGTCCAGGCGTGGATGTGGTGGACGTTCCGGCACCGCGTCGGCGTCGGATCGGCGGTGTTCTTCTGAACCGTCTCGCCCGCCGGCTGCTCGCCGCACTGCCCGCCTACCGCGTCGTCGCCCTGGTCTTCACCCTGCTGGCGGTGGCCGCGGCCGTCGCCATCCTCGTGCAGGCCGAGCTGCTGGCACGGCTGCTCGCCGACGGCGTCCTCGACGGGCGGTCGGCGGGCTCGGTCGCGGGCTTGCTGGGGCTGCTGGCCGGCGTGTTCGCCGTCCGGGCCGGGCTGTCGTGGGCGCAGCAGGCGCTGGCCCAGCGGTCCGCGGCCTCGGTCAAGGCGTCGCTGCGGCGGCAGGTGCTGCGGCGCACCCAGGAGCTCGGCCCGGGCTGGCTGTCCGGGCAGCACACCGGCGGGCTGACGACGACGCTCGGGCGCGGGCTGGACGCCCTCGACCCGTGGTTCACCGGCTACTTCCCGCAGCTGTTCCTCGCCGCGGTGATCCCGTTCGCGGTGCTGGTGCGCATCGCCGTCGCCGACCTCGCGTCGGCGGTGATCATCGTGGTCACGCTGCCGCTGATCCCGGTCTTCGGCGCGCTGGTGGGCATGTCGGCCAAACGGGCAACCGAACGGCAGTGGCGGGCGCTCGAGCGGCTGGGCGGGCACTTCCTCGACGTCGTGGCCGGGCTGCCGACGCTGCGGGCGTTCGGCCGGGCGAAGTCGCAGGCCGAGCAGGTGCGGCGCATCGCCGACGAGCACCGCTCGGCCACCATGCGCACGCTGCGCATCGCGTTCCTGTCCGCGCTGGTCCTGGAGCTGGTCGCGACGCTGTCGGTGGCGCTGGTCGCGGTGCCGGTCGGGCTGCGGACGCTCGACGGCGGGCTGGGCCTCGAGACCGCGCTGCTGGTGTTGCTGCTCGCGCCGGAGGCGTACCTGCCGCTGCGGGCGCTCGGGTCGCAGTTCCACGCGAGCACCGAGGGGCTGGCCGTCGCGGAACGGTGCTTCTCGGTGGTCGACGCCGAGGGCGGCAGCCCGCGGCCGGCGGGGCCGACGCCGGCGCCCGACGCCCGCGCGGCCGTGCGGTTCGAGAACGTCACCGTGCGGTATCCGGGGCGGTCGGAGGCGGCGCTCGACGGCGTCTCGCTCACCGTCGCCGCGGGGGAGCGGGTCGCGCTGGTCGGGCCCAGCGGCGCCGGGAAGTCGACGCTGCTCGGCGTGCTGCTCGGCCTCGTCACGCCGACGTCCGGGCGGGTGCTCGTCGGCGAGACCGACCTCGCCGCCACCGACCCGGACGAGTGGCGGCGGCAGCTGGCCTGGGTGCCGCAGCGGCCGCACCTGTTCGCCCGCACCGTCGCCGAGAACATCCGGCTCGGCCGGCCCGGCGCGACCGACGACGAGGTCGTCAGGGCCGCGACGCTGGCGCACGCCGACGAGTTCGTCGACCGGTTGCCGCTCGGCTACGAGACGCCGCTGGGCGAGCGCGGCGCCGGGCTGTCCGCGGGGCAGCGCCAGCGCATCGCCCTGGCCCGCGCGTTCCTGCGCGACGCCCCGCTGCTGCTGCTGGACGAGCCGACGGCCGGGCTCGACGCCGGCAGCGAGGCGGTCGTCGTCGAGGCGACCGCGCGGCTGATGGCGGGCCGGACGGTGCTGGTGGTCGCGCACCGGCCGGCCATGGTGCTCGACGCCGGCCGGGTCGTGACGCTGGAGCACGGCCGCGTCGCCGGGCCACTGGCCGCGGAGGTGAGCTGATGGTGCGGCGGCTGGCCGGCCTGCTCCGCGCCCACGTGGGGCGGCTGCTCGTCGCGGTGTCCGCGTCGGTCGCCACCGAGTTGGCCGCGCTGGCGCTGATGGGCACCGCCGCCTGGCTGCTGGCCCGCGCCGCCGAGCAGCCCCCGCTGGCAGCCTTGTCGCTGGCCATCGTCGGGGTGCGGGCGTTCGCGACCGGTCGCGGCGTCTTCCGCTATGCCGAGCGGCTGGCCAGCCACGACGCCGCGCTGCGGGCGCTGGCCACGCTGCGTGGCCGGGTCTACGACGCGCTGGTGCCGCTGGCGCCGTCCGGCCTGCCCGCCTACCGCAGCTCCGACCTGCTCAGCCGCATGGTCTCCGACGTCGAGGCCGTCCAGGACCTCGTCGTGCGGGTGCTGGTGCCGGTGAGCACGGCGGTCGTGGTGGCCGCCGTCGCGGTCGGGGTCACCGCCGCCGTGCTGCCGTCCGCGGCTGTCGTGCTGGCGGCCGGACTGGCGCTGGCCGGGCTGGTCGTGCCGCTGCTCATGGTGGCGACGGCACGACACACCGCTCGGCGGCTGGCGCCGGCCAGGGCCGAGCTGGCCGCGCACCACACCGATCTCTTGCAGGGCAGCGCCGATCTGGCCGTGTTCGGCGCGACGGCCGCCGCCCTGGCCGATGCGGAGGCCGCGAGCGAGCGGCTGGCCCGGCTGGAGCGACGCACGGCGCTGGCGACGGCGCTCGGCGGTGCGGCGTCGATGCTGGTCCAGGGCGTGACGACGGTCGCGGTGACGGTTCTGGCGCTGGGCGCGCGCTCCGACGGCGGGCTGGCCGGGGTCATGGTGCCGGTGGTCGCTCTGGTCGCGCTGATCTCGTTCGAGCCGGTGCTGCCGCTGGTGCCGGCGGTGCAGAAGCTGCTGGAGTCGCGGTCGTCGCTGCGCCGGGTTCTGGCGGTGCTGGACACCCCGGCGCCGGTGGCCGAGCCCGGCGCCGACGCCCTGCCGGCGCCGTCGGGCCCGGTGACGGTGACGGTGACGCTGCGGTCGGTCTCCGTGCGCTACCCGGGGGCGACCGTGGACGCGGTCGACGGGGTGGACCTCGCGCTGACGCCCGGGAAGCGGGTGGCCGTCGTCGGGGCCAGCGGGTCCGGCAAGAGCACCCTGCTGGCCTGCCTGATGCGCTTCATCGAGCCGTCGGCCGGCACCGTCATGCTCAACGGCGAGGACGTGCGCCGCTACGACGGCGACGACGTGCGCGCCGTCGTGACCGGCGTGACACAGGACGCGCACCTGTTCCACACGTCGATCCGCGAGAACCTGCGCCTCGCCCGGCCGTCCGCCTCCGATGACACCTTGCTGGCCGCGCTCGGGACGGCCCGGCTGCGCGACTGGGTCGAGTCGCTGCCCGCCGGGCTCGACACCATGGTCGGCGAGTCCGGCGGCCAGGTCTCCGGCGGGCAGCGGCAGCGCCTGGCGCTGGCCCGGGCGCTGCTGGCCGACCCGCCGGTCGTGCTGCTGGACGAGCCGACCGAGGGCCTGGACCCGCAGACGGCCGACGACCTCATGGCCGACCTGCTCGCCTCCACCCGCGGCCGGACGACGGTCGTCGTCACGCACCGCCTGGCCGGGCTGGACGCCGTCGACGAGATCGTGGTGATGGACGCCGGGCGGGTCGTGCAGCGCGGCACCCACGCCGAGCTGGTCGCCGCCGACGGCGCCTACCAGGACCTCTGGTGGGCGTCGCGGCCCGCGCTGGCGGAGTAGCGCCGGGCGGGATGCGGTGACGGTGCCCTTTGCAATGAGCACCAATACGCACCACCCCGGCATAACACCACCCCGCCGGTGGTGCGTATAGGTGCTCATTGCAAAGCGGGCTGAAGACGGCTTCCGGCCTCCGGTGACGCGGCGGGTCAGCTCGTCGTCTTGAGCGCGCGGGAGAGGTCGGCCCAGAGGTCCTCGACGTCCTCGATGCCGACGGAGAGCCGCAGCAGCGACTCGTCCACCGACGTGCTCTCGGTGGGCCAGCTCCGCCGCCGCTCCAGCGACGACTCGACGCCGCCGAGGCTGGTCGAGTGCACCCACAGGTCGACCGCCGCCACGACCGCGTCGGCGCCGGCCGCGCCGCCGGCCACCTCGATGGAGCACATCGTCCCCGAGCCGGGGTAGCGCACGACGTTCACCGCCGGGTGGGCGCGCAGCCGCGAGGCCAGCTCCGTCGCGTTCGCCTGGGCCCGCTCCAGCCGCACCGACAGCGTCCGCAGGCCGCGCACGGCGAGGTAGGCCTCCATCGGGCCGGGGATCGCGCCGTGCAGCCGGCGGTGCGCGTCGAGCCGCTCGTACGCGTCGTCGACGTTGGTGACGACGGCGCCGAGGACGACGTCGGAGTGGCCGGCCAGCAGCTTGGTGACGCTGTGTACGACGATATCGGCGCCCAGCTCCAGCGGCCGCTGCAGCAGCGGCGTCGCGAACGTGTTGTCGACGACGGTGAGCGCGCCGGCCGCGCGGGCCGCCGTGGCCACCGCCGCGATGTCGGCGACGTCGAGGTTCGGGTTGGTCGGCGACTCCAGCCACACCATCGCCGCACCCTTCGCCGCGGCCGCGATGCCGTCGGTGTCGGTGACCGGCAGCTGCCGCAGCGTCAGCCGGCCCTGGGCGGCCCGCTCGCGCAGCAGGTCCAGCACACCCAGGTAGGCGCAGTCGGGCGCGACGACGACGGCGCCCTCCGGCAGCAGCGACATGACCGCGTCGGAGGCGGCCAGACCGGACGCGTAGGCCAGCGCGCGGCCGCCCTCGAGGTCGCCGAGGGCCGACTCCAGCGCCGCCCAGGACGGGTTGCCGTAGCGGCCGTAGCCGACCTCGCCGCCGGCGTGGAAGGTCGATGCGAAGGTCACCGGCTCGTTCAGCGGCGCGTCGGCCGCACGCTCGGGACGGCCGGCGGTCACGACGCGGGTGATGGGGGAGTGCGGCATGCCGCCAGTATCGGTCACGGCGTCGTGGCGGCCAGCGTCAGCGTCACCGTGGCCGTGCGCTCCTCGCCCGGCGCGATGGTGACCTGGGTGCCTGTCGTCGACCGCACGCCCGCCACGCCGGCGTCGGGCCAGCTGGTCGCGGGCTCCAGCGCGAGCACGTACGCACCGGAGTACCACGGGAAGCCGGCCCGCCCTCCGGCCTCCAGCCAGTACCACGCGTGCGGCATCAGCGACGTGTCCCAGGTGAGGTCGGCCCGCAGCCCCAGCTCGTCGTTGACGATGCCGGCCCGGCCCTCGGCGAAGCCGTCCAGGAACGCCAGCCGGCTGACCCCGGACCCCGGCGCCGGGACGCGGTCGAACCCGTCGCCGGGCCAGGCCGCCGGCGTCGCAGGGTCCAGCCAGACGGTCCGCGCCGCGGTCTCGATGCGCGCCGCCGGGCCGACCAGCGGAGCGCCGAACGCCGGGTGCTGGCTCCACATCACCTCGACCGGCTCGGCGCCGTCGTTGCGTGCGGTCTCCGTCACCGTGACCGCGGGGCCGTCGACCTCGATGCGCTTGACGATGGAGAACGGGCTGCGGACGAGGTCGGTGCGCAGCTCGACGGCGCTCGGACCCGTCGCGGTCCAGTCGTACGAGGCCAGCCACGCCTCGCCGTGCATGCCCCACTCGACGCCGTGCTCCTGGCTCGGCGCGCCGGCGTTCGGGAACACCGTCTGCCAGCCGCCGGGGTAGGCCTGCATCAGCAGCGCCTCGCTGCTGCCCACGGTGACGTGCTCGCCGTGCGGGCGCAGCCCCCACCGCGTACGCCACATGACGTCGACGTCGATCGGGCGCCAGCGCACCGACGTCACGTCGCCGCCCTTGCCGGGGACGACGTCGACGCTCAGCTCGTCGGACGTGAGGTGGACGATCTCCCAGCCGCGGTGTGCGGACACGCTCGGTTCGGTCACGGCACACACCCTAGGGTTCCGGGTGCCGGGCGTCATAGCGCAGGAACCGCCGCTGCGTGACCGCCAGCATGCTCACGATGACGATGCAGGCCAGGCCACCGATGATGGCCGCCCACGCCTCGGTGCTCAGCTCGGCCAGCGAGCCGAGCGCCAGGTCGCCCAGCCGCGGCCCGCCCGCCACGACGACGATGAACACGCCCTGCAGCCGCCCCCGCAGCTCGTCGGGCGTGGCCGCCTGCAGGATCGTCATCCGGAACACCGCGCTGACGGTGTCGGCGGCGCCGGCCAGCACCATGCAGAACACCGCCGGCCACAGCGCCCAGTGCACGACGCCGTCCTCCGGTCCGGTGACGACCAGCAGCACCAGGCCGAACGCGATCACCGACAGCGCCCACGCGATGATCGCGACCACGACCGCGAGGCCCTGCCGGCGCACGTGCCCCAGCGGCCCGGAGAACAGGCCGGCCAGGAACGCGCCGACCGCCATCCCGGCCACCAGGATGCCCACCGTCGTCGAGCCGCCGCCCAGCACCGCCGCCGCGACCGCCGGGAACAGCACCCGTGGCATCGCCAGCACCATCGCGCACAGGTCCACGATGAACGTCATGCGCACGTTCGGCCGGGTGCGCAGGTACGACAGGCCCTCCAGCACCGAGCGCAGCCCGGCCCGGCGGACGCCCCGCTGCGGCGGCATCGGCGGCAGCGCCAGGAGGGTCGTCAGCGCGAACGTCAGCAGCACCGCCTCGATGCTGTACGTCCACCCGTAGCCGACCGAGTCGATCAGCACGCCGGCCAGCAGCGGCCCGATGGTCAGGCCGAGGCTCATCGACATGCTGCCCAGCGCGTTCGCCGCCGGCAGCAGCGGGCCGGGCAGCAGCCGCGGGATGATCGCCGTCCGCGCGGGGGAGTTCACCGCGAAGAACCCGTTCTGCACCGCGACCAGCCCGTACAGCAGCCACACCTGGCCGAGGTCCAGCCACGCCTGCACCGCGAACCCGGTCGCCACCAGCAGCAACCCCGCCGAGCTGACGATCACCACCCGCCGCCGGTCGTACGCGTCGACGATCGCGCCGCCGTACAGGCCGAGCGCCACCAGCGGCGCCAGCGCGAACAGCCCCACCAGCCCGACGTTGAACGTCGACCCGGTCAGGTCGTACACCTGCAACCCGACCGCGACCGTGGTCAGGTGGGTGCCGATGCCGGACAGCGAGATGCCGATCCAGAGCCGGCGGTACGGGACGCTGACCTTGAGCGGCGTAAGGTCCAACAGCAGCCGGCGCACCTGGACATCCTTGCAGTGCGCCGGTGCCGGCATCGCGCCAGGTCGCCGGCGAGCGCGCCATCGCGCCGCCCGAGGGTCAGGCGGGGTCGAGGTCGGTGCCCCGCGACACGGGCTCCCAAGCCAGGAACTCCGCGCGCAGGCGGTCCAGGCTGTCCGCCACCGCGTCGGCGGCGTCGTTGCCCAAGGGCAGCCGCAGCGGCGGCTCGGCGGCGTCGAGGGCGGCGCGGATGGCGGCGGCCGCCTTGGCCGGGTCGCCGGGCTGGGCGCCGTCGAACCCGGCCTGCATGGCCCGGATCGGCCCGACTACGGCGTCGTAGGCGGGGATGGGGGTGGTCATCCGCATCGCCGCGCCGTGCAGGCCGGTGCGGAACGCGCCCGGCTCGACGATGAGCACCCGGATCCCGAACGGCGCCAGCTCCGCCGCCAGCGCCTCCGAGTAGCCCTCCAGCGCGAACTTCGTCGCCGAGTACGCCGACACCGCGGCGAACGACAGGCGCCCGCCCATGCTGCTGATCTGCACGATCGCGCCCGACCCGCGCGCCCGCATGCCGGGCAGGACCGCGCGGACGAGTGCTGCCGGGCCGAGGAAGTGCACCTCCATCAGGTCGCGCAGCTCCTCGTCAGTGGTCTCCTCGGCCGCGCCGATCAGCGCCCGGCCGGCGCTGTTCACGAGGACGTCGATACGGCCGAACGCGTCGGTCGCGGCGGCGACGGCGGACGGGATGGGGGGCAGGTCGGCGACGTCCAGCTCGACGACGGCGACGCGGTCCGGGTGGCGGTCCACGAGGTCGTCCAGCGCGCCGGCCTTGCGGGCGGTCGCGACGACGGAGTCGCCGGCGTCGAGGGCGGCCTGGGCGACGGCGCGGCCGAGTCCGGACGACGCGCCGGTGACCAGCCAGACCCGCGTGGTGTGGTTCGTGTTCACGCAGCCGACCCTACGGAGCGCTCCTGGCCGGGGGATGTACGTTCTTGCGGGCATACGTGCCGGGCGGGACGCCGACGAACCGCCGGAAGTGCCGGGTGAAGTGGCTGAGGTCGAAGAACCCCGCCTCGTGGCCGGCGTCGCTCACCGGGCGGCCGGTCAGCAGCAGGCGTTTGGCGTGCTCGACGCGCAACTGGAGCTGGTAGGCGTGCGGTGGCATCCCGACGCTCGCCGTGAACAGCCGGGTCAGGTGGTACGGGCTCAGCTCACTGACGCGGGCGAGGTCGGCCAGCGTGACCGGGGCGGCGCTGTGCTCGTGCAGGTACTCGCGGGCCCGGCGGACGGCGCGGTGGGCGGGTGGGAGCGGGCGGCCGGCGGGGACGCGGGCGTACCGGTGCAGGAGCCCGTGCACGAAGCCGAGCAGCCGCACGTCCTGGTCGAGCACCGACGCCGTGGCCGGGCCGCCGGACAGCGCGGCGTGGGCACGGGCGAACCGGGCGACGGTGTGGGCGTCGGCGATGGCGACATCGCGGAAGAACGGCAGCCCGGCCGGCCGGCCGGCGATCTCGGCGGCCGCGGCGGCGAGGGCGTCCGGCGCCACGTACAGGACGAGGTGCTCGGAGTCGCTGTCGCGGTGGTCCGGGTCGATCCCCGTGTGTGCCTCGCCGGGCATGACGACGGTGAGCCGCCGGGCCGGCACGACGTGGTACTCGCCGCGGTAGCGGATGCCGCCGGGCAGGTCGAGGTTGAGATTGAGCTGGTAGCCGTCGTGCGTGTGCCGAGGGATGGTGACCGGCGGGCCGGGCGGGTAGCGGTACCACTCGAGCAGCACGTCGTGGCGGAGCAGACCGGTGGCGTCGGGCCGCGGCGTGGGCGAGGTCACACCGTCCAGCCTAGGCGGGCCGCGGCGGTCACCCAGAGTGACGGGGACGGCCTCATCACGATTCCGTAACGCCGAGTGGCCCCGGTCCCCGCACGAGGCGGGGCCGGGGCCACTCGGTTCAGCTGGTGGTGCGTCTACCTAGTGATCAGGCAGTGGTGCTGCCAGCGTTGCGACGGGCTCGGACGGCCACCGCAGCGCCGCCGGCCAGCAGCAGCGCGACGCCGCCGACGATCATCCAGGTGGTGCCGGACGAACCGGTGTCGGGCAGGTCGTCGTCGCCGTCGTCGTCACCGCCGCCGTTCGCCACGGTGAAGGTGGCCACGGCCTCGGAGTCGGCCAGCTCGGGGTCGCCGCCCTCGAGGGTCGCCTGAGCGGTGATGGTGTACTCACCCTCGGGCAGGTCCTCGGCCGGGTCGAACGTCCAGTTGCCGGCGTCGTCGATCTCGAACTCGCCGGCCCACTCCTCGACGTCGTCGTCGCCCTCGGCCCGCAGGCCCAGGCGCGGCTGAGCGTCGTCGCCAGCGGCGTCGGCGGCAGCCTGCTCGAGGAGCAGACCGACCGTGGCGCCACCGAACGAGGTGCCCTCGAAGTTCGTGTCACCGGCGACGGACGAGCCGTCCTCGGGCGCCGTGATCGTGACGTCCGCGGCCTCGATGCCGAGACCCGCGACGGTGACCTTCTGGGTGTCCTCCTCGAAGGTCTGCGTCACGACGGCGTCGAACCGCACGCCGACCGGCAGGTCGCTCTCCGGGGCGATCGCCCAGGAGCCGTCCTCGCCGACCTCGGCCGAGCCGAACTCGGCGTCGCCGACCGTCAGAGCGACCGTGGCGCCGGGCTGGCCGGTGCCGGAGAACTCCGGACGGGCGTTGCCGGTGGTCTGGCCCTCGGACGGGGAGTCGACAGCGAGCTCCTCGACCGGCGGGGCCTCGGTGACCGTCCACGAGCCCTCGGTGACCTCGGACTGCGAGTGGTTGCCGTAGAACGCCTGGACCGCGTAGCTGTGCTCGCCCGGCTCGAGGTCACCCTCGAGCGGGACCGAGAACGAGCCGTCGGCCGCGACGTCGCCCTCGACAGCGTCGCCGCCGTCGACGGAGACCGAGACGCGGTGGTCGGCGGTGCCGCCCTCGACCGTGCCCTCGAAGGTCACGGACTGGCCGGTCTCGCCGCCGTCCTCTGGGGTGGAGACGGCCGGCGCGTTGACCGCGACGTTGAGCTCCCACTGGTCGCCCAGGACGTCCAGCGCGTTGTACTGGCCACCGGACACCGCGAAGCCGATGCCGAAGCTGCCGGTGTTGCAGTCGGGGCCGAAGTCCGAGCCCGAGTTCACGCCCAGGGCGTAGTTGCCGACGACGATCGAGCCGCCGGAGTCGCCGCCCAACATGCAGGCGTCGAAGATGAAGCCGGTGACGGTCTCGCCGGTGCCGAACGTGACGGACTGCTCAGGGGTCTGGATGGTGCCGCAGGTCCAGCCCGAGGTGGAACCCGACTTGCAGGCCTCGGCGCCCTGGACGGCGTCGATGGTGCCGTAGACGGTGACCGAGTTCTCGTCCGGAGCGCCTTCGCCGCCACCCCAGCCGGCGACCTGGGGGACACCGGTGTAGTCGGGGTTGGTGATGTCGACCAGGCCGGCGTCGTAGTTGTCGAAGTCCGGGCCGAAGTGGAACGAGCCGTCGGTGAGGTCGCCGATCTCGTCGCCGACGTTGAGCGGCGGCGGCGGGTCCTGCGGCGGGCCGATCGGAGCGTCCAGCGGCAGGTGCGAGACCGGGCCGGCGAGCTGCTCGTAGGTCTCGCCGTCCAGGCCGCAGTGACCGGCGGTCAGGTAGCGGTCGGCGCCGTCGGGCGTGTAGCCGCTGAAGCCGACCGAGCAGCGGTAGCCGCTGCCGTCCGGGCTGGCCTGCGTGAAGAAGCCGTAACCGCCCTTGTGGTCGATCTTCGGCTCGAAGTCGTAGTCGGAGTAGTCGTGCTGCTCCGGCTCGCCGATCTCGACCTTGGCGCCGACCGCCTCAGCGGCGGCGACGTCGGCCTCGGCCTCGACGTACAGGGTGACGTCCTGGCCGTCGATGACGGTGGCGTTGACGTTCACGCCGGCGTCGACGAGCTCAGCAGACACGTCAGCGGCGACCTTGGCGGCCGCCGCGTTGGCGAGGTACTCCTCGGCGGAGATGCCGAGGTCACGCTGGATGGCCTCAACGAGGCCGGTGGGGAGCTCGTCGGCCTGGGGGGCAAACGCCTCCGCAGCGAACGTCTGCAGGGACCCGGTGACGGTCTCCTCCTCGGCCGAAGCTGCCGTGGAAGAGATGACGACGCCTGTGCTCACGAGAGCGCAGACGCCCAGCACACCGGAGACCCGTGCGACGCCGCGACGGCGCAGCAGGGCTGTGCTCACAGTTACTCCAAAATGAAATGTCATTGACATGGAATGGATCCGGTGCACCGCCGGCGGGGTGGAACTGCCGTCGGCACCTCCGGAACCTGTGTCACCCTACAGCACCGTTCAGGCCCATATTCAAGTACTCGGCACCTATCAGGGCGAATGTCCGACATCACGGTGAGTGACGACAAAATTGAATGCTCAAGTGGTGAATAGTGCGAATCGGACACAACCGGGTCGTTGACCGGTGGTGTCACCAGGAGATGCGAAGGTCGCACCGCGTGTCGCAGGACTCGTTGCGGGGCTCGGGACTGGCCGGCGGGCATGGTCGCGTCGGTGGGTGCGGCCGTCCCGGCAGGCATTCGAGCGGCCTGCAGAGGGCGCTGGCGGCGATCTTGTCGGCGGTTATATGGCGCGCGTATAGCGACCGCTGGTGCGAGTGGTGCCACTGTGACGAGTGGGGCCAGTGGGGCCGGCCGCCCGGGGCGCCGCAGGTGGTGCGGCGGACGTCAGGCGGCGGTGCGGGCGTCAGGCTGCGGTGCGGCGGCGGCGCCAGGCGATGGCGCCCGCGACCGCCGCACCGGCGACCAGGATCCCGGCGGCCGCGGCGAGGACGCCGCCGGGCAGGCCGTCGTCGTCGCTCGGGGCGGTGCCGCCGTCGATGCCGCCGGAGGTGCGGGCGGTCGCGGCGACGTCGAGGACGACGGGGTCGGACGGCTCGGAGGTGAGGTCGTCCACCGCCTGGGTGGCGACGACGACGTGGCGGCCGGCGGGCAGCGGGGCGTCCAGCCGGAGCGTCCACGCGCCGTCGGCGCCGGCCTCGGCGTGCAGCTCCGGCGCGGCGGTGACGTCCGCCTCGGCGTCCGCGACGCGCACCGTCACGGCGGCGCCCGGGATGCCGGCGCCGCTGAGCGTGCCGGCGTCGGTGACGGAGATCCGGCCGAGCGGCGCGCTCACCACCGGCGCCCTCGGCGCGACGCCCACGTCGGCGACCGTGACGGAGGCGGCGGCCTCCGCGTCGGAGCCGGCTCCGGTCTCGGATCCGCCGGACTCCCCGGTCCCGGCGCCGGGCGACGCCGCGGCCGTCCCGGCCGAGTCCATGTCGGCGGCGGCGTCGAGCTCTTGCGTCAGCACCGCGTCGAACCGGCCGGCCGGGCGGGCCGGTTCGGCGCGCAGCGACCACGTGCCGTCGTCGCCGACGGTGGTGCGGGCCAGCTCCTCGCCGCCGACGGTGAGCGAGACGCCGGCGCCGGGCTGGCCGGTGCCCTCGAAGGCGAGCCGCCCGTCCGGGCTGACGTGGCCGGGCGCGGGCCAGCTCACGCCGAGGCCGGCCTGCTCGGCGACCTCGAACTCGCCGGTGGCCTCGTCGGAGGTGACGGCGCGGTCGCCGGTCGCCGGCCGGAGCGAGGTGGTCGCCGTATAGGAATGGTGGCCGGGTTCGAGCGGCTCCGCGACCGGCACGCTCCAGCGGCCGGTCGGGCCGACCGGCGCCGCCAGCTCCGGCCCGTCCTCGATCCGGACGGTCACGGTGGCGCCGGCCGCGGCGTCGGCCGTCCCGGTGATGGTCGGCGTGGGGCCGGTGGTGGCGTCGTCGGCGGGCGCGGTGACCTCCGGCTCGCCGACCCTGACGGCCAGCTCCCAGTCCGAGCCGTAGAGCGACTCGACGGAGGCGGCGCCGGTGAGCGCGTACCCGACGCTGAGGTCGTCGCCGGCCGCGGCCGGGTCGCCGTCGGCGCAGGACGGGCCGGGCCAGGTCGAGCCGGAGCTCAGCCCGAGCGCGTACGTCCCGACGGTGACGGCGCCGCCGCTGTCGCCGGGCAGCACGCAGGCGTCGAACAGGAAGCCGGTCACGGACTGGCCGCTCACCGGCACGGTGGTCTGGGCGTCGAGGACGTGCCCGCAGGTCCAGCCCGACGCGACGCCGGCCGCGCAGACCGGCGCGCCGGTGACGGCGCCGATCGAGTCGTGGACGGCGAGCGCGGGCTCGTCGCCGGCGCCCGGGCTCCAGCCGGCCACCTCGGGCCGCACGTCACCGTCGACGGAGATCAGCGCGGCGTCGTGCCCGTCGCCGAAGGTGACGCTGTCGGGGACGTACTCGCCGAGCGGGTCGCCGATCAGGCCGGGCCACATCACCGGGCCGCCGGACAGCGGGGCGTCCGGCGCGAGCTCGTCGACGCCGGACCCCTGGGTGCCGCAGTGCCCGGCGGTGAGCAGCAGCGGCTCGCCATCGGCGTCGGCGCCCGCGAAGGCGGTGGAACAGTGGTAGTCGGCGAGCGGGCCGCGGACGGCGGCACCGGCGCCGCCGCGGTGGTCGTCGTCGCTGCGCGCCGAGAGCCGCACCTGGCCGACCGGCTCGCCGCGGACCTCCGCGCCGACGGCGACGACCCGCTCGTCCTCGCGGTCGATGTAGGCGAGCTTGTCCTGCGCGCGGGCGGCGGACAGCGCGTCGGTCAGGACGTCGCCGACCTGCACCTGCGCGCCGGCCGTGCGGGCGACGATCGCCGCGCCGCGGTCGGTGACGGCGACGTGCAGCGTCTGGCCGTCCAGCCAGGCCGAACGGACGACGTCGCCGAGCGAGCCGACGACCTCGCCGGCCAGCCGCGCGGCCGCCGCCGTCGCGAGGTACTCCTCGGGCGACTGGCCCAGGTCGCGGCGGACCGCCTCGGTCAGGCCGGCCGGCAACTGTGCGGCGCGGTCGGCGAAGTCGGACGGGTCGAAGGCGCGCATCCGGACGTCGGGCGCGACGGGGGTGGTGTCGACCTCGAGGCCCGATGCGGGCACGGCGAGCGCGCCACCGGCGGCCGCGAGCGCGGCGACGGTGCCGAGGGTGCAACGCAGCCGGCGGCCGAACGATGTGTTCACCGGCGTCCCGCTTCCCCTCCGACCGAAGTCCCCAGACCGGATGAACCGGTCGAATCGCTGATCAGCGGCCGTTCGGCCGCTTCGCCGGTCGAGGTTACCCACGGGAAACCCAGCAGCGCTGTTGATGTGTCAGGAATCACCCGTACGGGCGACCCGGCATCGGCCTGGTCGACCCGATCCTGCCGGCCATCTCCAGCGACCTGGACGCCACGCCGAGCCAGGTAACGCTGCTGTTCACCAGCTATCTCGTGGTCACCGCGGTGGCGATGCTGGTCGCGAACTGGGTGTCCAGCCGCATCGGCGCCAAGCGGACGCTGATCGCCGGGCTCGCGCTCTTCGTGGTGTTCGCCGCGCTGGCGGCGTTCGCCGCGGGCAAACTGTCGAGGCCACCACCGTGCACGTGCCGTTCTTCCTGGCCGCGGAGCCGTCCGGGTCCGACGGGGTGATCGTCAACGACGGTTCACGGGTGTGACGGCGCCGGCTGCTGGCCCTCGAGCTCGAACGTCAGCTCGTCGGCGTAGCAGTACCACCAGTCCTCGCCCGGCTCGTACGAGCGGATGATCGGGTGGTCGGCGTGGTCGTGCGCGTGCGCCGTGGCGTGCTTGCCCGGCGAGCTGTTGCAGCAGCCCACGTGGCCGCAGGCCATGCAGAGCCGCAGATGCACCCAGCGGCCGCCGTCGCGCAGGCACTCGTCGCAGCCGGCGCCCGACGGCGTCACCTCGGCGACGGTGTCCAGGTGCGTGCAGGTCCTCATGGCGGTCATGTTCTCACGCGGCACCGACGGCGAGGGCGGCCAGTCCGGCGCCGGTCAGCTCGGCCCGGACGATGCGCAGCGCGAACTCCCGGTCCGCGCGATCGCCCGCGGGATCGAGGAGCTCCGCGGCGAACTCGGTGAGGTCGGCCAGCGCCCGGACGGTGCGGTAATAGGACAGCCGGTCCGGATCGACGTCGACCGCGCCGTACCCCTCGGCGAACCGGCCCAGCTCCCACTCGCCGACCGGCGCGTAGCCCGGTAGCCCGCCGACGACGAACATCAGGTCGCGCTCTGGCGGGGCCAGCGTCGCGTCGTCCCAGTCGATCAGCCAGACCGCGTCGTCGTCGCCGGCCAGCACGTTGCCCAGGTGGGCGTCGGTGTGGCAGACGACCGCGCGGGCCGGCCGGTCGCGCAGCCGGGCGCCCAGCACGGCGGCCTGGACGGTCAGTGCGCCGAGCAGCTCCACGCCGTCGCGCCAGGCGGCGGCCAGCCCGCGGACCAGGTCATCGCCGGAGCCGTCGCCGGCCAGTCGCGCGGTCACCGCCGCCGTGGCCGCCAGCACCGCGTCCGGCCGGTGCTCCTCGACCGGCAGCTCGCGCGCGACGACGTCCGCCGCCGACACCGCGTGCACGCGCGCGAGCAGTGCGCCGAACGCCGTCCACTGCCCCGGCGACAGGCCGGCGTCGACGGCGCGGACGTCGGACACCCACGGCTGCAGCGACAGCCGGCGCCCGTCGCGCTCGGACCAGAGCCCGCCGTCGAGCGCGCGGACCGGAGCCGGCACCCCGTCGACGCCCAGCGACGCCAGCCGGTCGGGCAGCAGCAGGCCGGCCGCCGAGCCGCCGCCGCTCCACTTCACCGCGTACCGCGTGTCGCCGGCGCGGACCATCCAGACCGCGGCCGCCGCGTCGGCGCCGTGGCCGACCGGCGTCACCTCGCCGGGCACGACACCGAAGTCGGCAACGATCCAGTCGCGCAGCTCGGCGGCCGTCAACCGGCGACCACCGTCGGCTCGTGCCGGACCGGCATCCGCACCGACGACGCCAGGAAGCACAGCTCGTGCGCCCGCTCGTGCAGCGCCACGGCCTGCTCGACCATCGAGGCGTCGGCGACAGTGACGACCGGACGCAGCACGACCTCGGTGAACGCGCCGCCGCCGTCGGGCGTCGTCTCCATCGTGCCGCCGGCGGTGTCCTCGTAGCCGGTCACGACCACGCCGGCCACGGCGCACAGGTGCAGGTACTGCAGCAGGTGGCACTCCGAGAGCGCGGCGACGAACAGCAGCTCCGGGTTCCAGCGGTCCGCCTCGCCGCGGAACGCCGGGTCCGAGCTGGCCGCGAGCACCGGCCGTCCGTCGGCCACGAGGTCGTGCGAGCGGGAGTAGCCGCGGTACGACGCGGTGCCGGTGCCCTGGTTCCCGGTCCAGCGGACGGTGGTCGTGTACTGGTGCCTTGTCATCGGCGCTCCTCGAAGGGTGACTACGCTGCGAGCATGACAGGCTCCCGCGTGGTCGCCGTCGGCCACCACCAGCCCGACCGCGTGCTCACCAATGCCGAGCTGGCCACCATGGTCGACACCAGCGACGAGTGGATCCGCTCCCGGGTGGGCATCGAGACCCGCCACATCGCCGCCGACGACGAGACCGTCGACGCCATGGCCGCCCAAGCGGCGGCGAAGGCGCTGGCCAACGCCGGCCTCGCGCCCACCGACATCGACTACCTCGTCGTCGCGACCTGCACCGCCATCGACCGGTCGCCGAACATGGCCGCCCGGGTCGCGCAGCGGCTGGGCATGACGACGCCGGCCGCCATCGACGTCAACACGGCCTGCTCCGGGTTCACCCACGCGCTGGCCACCGCCGACCACGCGATCCGGGCCGGCGCCGCCACCCGCGCGCTGGTGATCGGGTCGGAGAAGCTGACCGACTTCACCGACTGGACCGACCGCTCGACCTGCGTGCTGGTCGGCGACGGCGCCGGCGCGGTCGTGCTGGTGGCCGCCGACGAGGCCGAGGTCGGCCCCGTGACGTGGGGCTCGGTGCCGGAGATGTCGAACGCGGTGCGCATCGAGGGCCGGCCCGGCACGTTCGGCCAGGAGGGCCAGGCGGTGTTCCGCTGGGCCACCACCGAGCTGCCGCGCATCGCCCGGCTGGTCTGCGAGCGCAGTGGCGTCGCGCCCGAGGACCTCGGCGGCGTGGTCCTGCACCAGGCCAACCTGCGCATCATCGAGCCGCTGGCCAAGCGCCTCGGCGCGGTGAACGCCGTCGTCGCCCGCGACGTCGTCGAGTCGGGCAACACGTCGGCGGCGAGCATCCCGATCGCGCTGTCCAAGCTGGTCGAGCGGCGCGAGGTGCCGGCCGGCGCGCCGGTCCTGCTGTTCGGGTTCGGCGGCGGGCTGTCCTATGCGGGCCTGGTCATCCGCTGCCCGTAGCGGGGCGATCGATGCGGTAGACGAAGTGGAGCGGGTCGTCGGCGGGGTTGTCCGGCTCCATCGGGCCCTCGGCGACCCGGCCGAAGCCGGCCTTCTCCAGCGCCCGCCACGACGCGGTGTTGGCGGCGACGACGGCGACGAGGACGGCCGGCACGTCCGAACGGATGGCCCAGGTGTCGACCACGACCGCGCGGATCATCTCTGTGCCTAGGCCGCGGCCGACGCGCGCGGGGTCGCCGACCAGGTAGTCGATGGTGACCGCGCCGTCCGGCACTTCGGTCAGCGCGGCGAACTCGTCCTCATATTCTGCGAAGTCGGCCAGCCGCGACCGCTGCACCAGCCCGACCGGCGCGCCGTCGACCAGGGCGAGCAGGTCCTCGCCCGGCTCGGTGCCGTCGGTGGTGCCGCCGAAGTCGCGTTCCAGTGCCTCGGGCGTGGTCTCGTGGTTCCACCACCGGGCGACGTGCGGCCGGTCCAGCCAGCGGTGCAGCAGCGGGAAGTCGGCGCGGGTCAGCGGCCGGAACATGATCGTCACGGCCGCAGCCACGCCCTGGACCAGGCGTCGTCGGCGCACCGGTCGCGTAGCGCGGTGAGCGCGCGGAGCATCGTCTCGCGCTCGCCGCCCGGCTCGACGGCCACCAGCAGGTCCTCGGTCCCGGCCCGCAGGTCGCGGGTCGCGGCCCGCGCCAGACGCCGTCCGGCCGCCGTCACCTCGACGCGGTTGGACCGGCGGTCGAGATCGTCGACGCGGCGGAACAGCAGCGCCCGCCGCTCGAGGTCGTCGAGGTCGGCGACGATGCGGTTGCGGTCGTAGCCGATGGCGCCGACGATCTCGCGCTGCGTGCGGCCCGGCGGCTCGGCGGCGGCGCGCAGGACGGCGCACTGCCACGACGTCATGCCGTGACGACGCGCTACGGAGGACTCCAACGCGGCGAGCGCCTTGGCGAGCGGGAGCACCAGGCCGGCGAGGTCTTGGCCGGCCGTGCGCGTGACGGCCATGCCTCCAGCGTAGGCGAAGGGTCGGAAAGATGGCCTGACCTGTGTGTTTGCGGTCAGATCTCCTCGCCGGGCCGCACCGTCGATCCCGTGACCCGCAAGCCGTACTGGTCGATCACGTGACAGGCGTGATCCTTCTCGTCCGCATGCGTGCGGGCAGCGTTCTCGGCGGTGGTGTAGCGGGAGAAATCGCGGCTGGTCCACGGGCAGCTGGGACAGTGAGCACGATAACGAGCGGCGTCCACGCAGCAAGACGTTAGCTGCGGTGGCGCCGGCGCGCGCGCCGAACGGCTCAATGGGTGAGACGACGCTTTCGTTCCGGGCCGCACCATAAGGTATTGCGGAGTCCGCCGCCGGTCCTCGGGGCGGCAGAACAGGAGCGCGACGTGCCCGACCCCTCCGCCGACGAGCAGCCCGCCGCCCCCGTCCCCGCCCCCGTCCGCGAGCCGGCGCCGATCCCCGTCCGCGCGCAGATCCTGTCGACAGAGCACTGGAGCCTGCTGGCCACCCGGGGGCTGGCGTGGAGTGAGAGCTTCAGCCGGGCCAGTTGGTTCCTGACCGTCGTGTCGGCGACCGTCGTCGCCCTGGCGCTGGTCGCCGACAGCACCGACTTCGGCGCCGGGTTCCGCCTGTTCGCGCTCGTGCTGATGCCGCTCCTGGTCGTCATCGGCGTCGCCACCGTCATCCGCCTCGTCCAGCTCAACAGCGAGGACGTCGAGCTGGTCGCCGGCATGAACCGGCTGCGGCGCGGTTACCTCGACCTCGCACCGGAGCTGGAGGAGTACTTCATCACCGGCCACCGCGAGGACGTCGCCGGGATCATGCAGACCTACGGCGGACGCCACAGCCGCGTCCCGGCCGGCCAGTACCTCTCCAGCATCGCGCTGCTCGTCAGCGTCATCGTGTCCGTGCTGATCGGCGCGCTGGCCGGCCTGATCGCCGACGCGTTCGGCGCCGGCACCGTCGCGGCCGTCGTCGCCGGCATCCTGGCCGGAATCGTCGCCCTGGCCCTCCTCGTCCGCCTGGTCGTCCGCCAGGTCAACCGCACCTGGGACCGGCGCTGAATTCTGTCGTGACTGCCGGTTATGTCGCGTTGAGTTGGCATGATTCGACCCCGTACGATGCGGATCGTGCCGCCGAACGAGATCGATCCGCCGACCGTGCAGGCCGCCGGCGACCGTCTGGTCGCGGTCGCGCCCGAAGCCGACTACGCCTTGCCCGATGTCTACGGGCCCGATCTGGACGGCATGCGCAGCGAGGAGTCGGTCACCGACGCCCGCGTCAAGGCCGTCGAGGTGTTGCACGTCCTCCGCGACCGCGCCGACCACCAGGGCCGCCTCGATCTGGCCGCCTACAACGAGTACAAGGACATCTGACGCCGTGTGGTTCGAGAAGCCCGACCCGTTCGACCACGACGCCGATGTCTGGACCGAGCAGGCGACCGGGTTCGACAACGCCGCCGCGGCCGCAAGGTCCATCGCCGACGACACCGGCACCGCGGCCACCGAGGCGGTCTGGAAGGGCCCGATGCCCGAGGAGCGGCTGAACCGCATGCTCCAGCAGGCGCAGGACGCGGGGCGAACGGCCGACGCGCTGGCGAACATGGCCGACGCGTGCCGCACCATCGCCGGTGAGGCGGATAGCGCGACGACCGCCATCAACGAGATCCGGCGCGAGTGGGACGAGGGCACGCTGTTCGACCGCGCCGGTTCCGAGGGTGAGGCCGACGCCGTCCGCGGCGAGTTCGCCGAGCGGACCTCCACCGCGCGCACCTCGCTCGTCGACCTCGCCGACCAGCTGCAACCGGTGATCGACGCCGGCGACCCGCTGGACTACCTGTTCAGCCCCATCCAGACCCACGGCGGGCCGGACCTCGGCGAACAGCTCGACGCCGAGGCCGCCGGCGAGTACTTCGAGACCGGCAAGCTCATCGACCCGGCCCAGGTCGAGGAGATCGAGACCACCATCACCGGCCTCTCCGACGGGCAGGACCCGCCGGCGGACTGGAACGAGTGGGCCCGGACCAACGGCTACTCGCCCGACGAGGTGCAGGCCGCCCTCGACAACCTCGACGCCGACGAGCGCGCCGCCCTCGACCAGTGGCTCGGCGACAACAAGGGCGACCCCGACAACGAGCAGCCCGACCCCGGCCAGCCGGCCCTCGGGCTCAGCTCGTTCCTCACGCGGAACATGAGCACGGAGCAGATCGCGGAGTTCCACGAGGACGTGCCCAACCTCGAGCCGACGCTGCACGGCGACGCCGACGGCTGGGTCGACGGCGACGTCGACATGTCGGCGGACACCGACTTCACCAACGGCGGCAACGGCTTCACCGACATCGACCAGGGCGGTCTCGGCGACTGCGCCACGCTGGCCTCCATCGCCGCCGCCCAGGCCGCCGACCCGACCTTCCTCGAGCGCCACATCCAGGAGAACCCGAACGGCACCTACACCGTCACCCTGTACGACGAGGCCGGCAACCCCGTCGAGGTGACCGTCAACGGCTACATCCCGGCCGACGACGGCAACCCGGTGTACAACGGCGACGAGCTCGACGGCGAGCTGACCTGGGCGTCCATCTACGAGAAGGCCATGGCGCAGTACCAGGGCGGCAACTACGTCGAGATCGACGGCGCCTACACCCCGGACCGGCTGGCCACGACGATCGGCACCGGCAGCAACAACACCGAGCTGCCGCTGAGCTCGATCATCCCGCCGGAGCTGCTGCTCGCCCAGATGCAGCAGGCGTTCGAGGACGGCCGGCCGATCATCATGGGCGGCGGCGGCCACGCGTATTCTGTGGTCGGATTCGAGAACGGACAGGTTCTGGTGATGAATCCCTGGGGCGGCGACGGCAGCGTCGTCGCGATGACGCCCGAGCAGTTCAACTCCGGGCAGTTCCCCCGCCGGCCGACGACTGGCCCGACTTCACCTACGTGGCGGTGACCGAATGAGCGCACGACCGTTGGACGGCGGCGGGCTCGCCTCCGTGGCCGTCGACCTCGTCGAACCGCCGGCGGACGACCCGACCGTGCACACCCGCACGGCCAAGGCTCGCGTCGTCGCCGGCGCGCCCGCGGGCACGAACCTGTCGCTCATCCACATCACGCCGCCGACCAGCCAGCGGCCGTCGATCCAGGTGGGCTCCGCGCCCGACCGCGAGACCGCGCCGTGGGCGCACCTGACGACGACGGGGCTGTGGAAGGACGTCACGGTCGACGGCCAGCGGGCGAGGCTGACCTACCGCCTGGCCTGGAGCCCGACGCCGAAGCGGTCGCTGCAGAACGGGACCAAGGTCGCCGTCGTCTACACCGACGACGTCGCGGTGGGCGACACCGTCACCCACGGACCGCTCAGCTACGAGGTGCTCGGCATCAGCGACACCGGTGACGTCACCACCAGCCACGTCGACCTCGCGGTCCGGTTCGACCCGTCGGTCCCGCTCACCGAGGACACCCCCTGAGCTCGGCACACCGCCGGACCATCGCGGCGGCAGCCGTGACGGTGCTCGCGCTCGGCCTCGCCGGGTGCGGTGACGACGACCAGGGCGACGGGCCCGATCCGAGCGCGAGCCCGACCCTGGGCGAGGGTGAGATCCCCGACGGCGAGCCGACGTCGCCGACGACCGCCATCGAGCTGTGCGAACCCGACGTCGAGGGCGACACGATCCTCGACCGCTCCGACTTCGCGTTGATCGCCTGCGACGCCCCCGCGGGCAGCAACCTCTCCATCGTCCACGTCACCCCGCCGGCCGGCCAGGACATCTCCGTCCAGGCCCGGTCCGCGGCCGACGACGACGAGACACCGCGCGTCACCCTGCAGGCGACCGGCCTGTGGCCCGACGCCGGCACCGGCGCGACGACCATCGACGGCGAGACCGCCACCTTCGCGTACACGCTGTTCTGGTACGCCGAAGGCGCCTCCACCGACGACCGCGTCGAACAGGACTTCGCCGACGAGATCACGGCCGGCGACATCGTCACGCACGGGCCGCTCACCTACGAGGTCCTGGGCGTCACCGACAGCGGCGATCCGGAGACCAGCCACCTCGACCTCGCCGTCACGTTCGACCCTGCCGTCCCGCTGGAATGACCCGGGTCGCCCGGCCTGGTCGGCTCTTGACGGCGCGTTGGTAAAAGGTTTTACTTCGGCGTGTGACGACCACCTTGCGGGTCCTGTGCTGGGACCATCCCCGGTGCACCGGGCCGATGGCGGCGGCCGCGGCCGCCTACCGGGCGGTGCGTCCGGACGTCGTGGTGCGGTGCGAGGCCCGGCCGCTGGCGCTGTTCAACGACCAGCCGCCGTGGGAGCTCGGCGACGGCTACGACCTGGCGTTCGTGGACCATCCGATGACCGGCGCGGCGGCCGAACGGGGCGCCCTGGTGCCGCTGGACGCCGTCCTGCCGGCGGAGCGGCTGGCCCGCATCGCCGCGGACTCGCTCGGGCACGACGCCTACGCGTGGGGCGGGCGCCAGTGGGCGCTGAGCGTCGACGTCGCGTGCCAGGTCGCCGTGGTGCGGGCCGACCGGCTCGAGGTCGTGCCCCGGACCTGGGACGACGTGCTGGCGCTGGCCGGGCGGACGGCCGGTGCGGTCGCGCTGACGCTGGCCCCGGCGGACGCGCTGTGCACGCTGGTGTCGCTGTCGGCCAACGCGGCGCTCGCCGCGGGCGAGCCGGCCACCTGGCTGCGTCCGGAGGCCGTGGAGTTCCTCGTCGAGCTGGCCCGGCTGGCGCACCCGGTGTCGATCGGGCTGACGCCGCCGCGGCTGCTCGAGCACCTGGCCGGCGACGGCGGCATCGTCTACGCGCCGTTCGTCTTCGGCTACGCCGTCGCGGCCCGCGGCCCGCTGGTATTCACCGACGTCCCGGGTGTCGACGGGCACCCGCGCGGCGCGATCCTCGGCGGCGCCGGCCTGGCCGTGCTGCCGGGCGGGCGCCACGTCGCGGAGGCGGCGGCGTTCGCGGCCTGGTGCATGAGCGCCGACGTCCAGCGGACGGTGCTGCTGACGGCGGGCGGGCAGCCGGGGCACGGGGCGGTCTGGGACGACCCCGCGTCGGGCGCGTTCTTCCGCGACATCCGCCGCAGCCTGGCGCAGGCGTACGTCCGGCCGCGCGACCCCTGGTGGCCGGCCTATCACCGGGTGGCCGGCGGGCTGCTGGCCGAGGCGCTGCGGGACGGCGACGGTGCCGCGTCGATCCACCGCCGGCTGGCCGATCTGGCCGACCGGCACCGCGAGGGGGTGCCCAGTGAGGCTCATGCGGCACCGACGGCGAGGCGGGGCCGAAGGTCCCGCCGAGTCGTCGGTCGAGACCGAACGCCGACTGGTGGGAAGGAGACATCGCTGCATGGGCCGATCGACTGATGTCACAGTGACCGCGCGCTGGGCCGTCGACGTCGACGACCTCGTCGCGGAGGTCGCGCCGGGCGCGCGCGTCGGCGTCAGCGGCTTCCACTTCACCCGGGCCCCGGTCGCGGCGCTGCTGGCGCTGGCCGACGCCGGCATTCGCGACTTGCACTACGTGGCGTGGGGCGGCGGGCTGCCGCTGGAGATCCTGCTCGGCCGCGGCGCGGTCGCCCGGGCCACGCTGTGCTTCTCCAGCCTCGACGTGCTCGGGCCGGCGCCGCGGTTCCGCCGCGCGGTGGAGTCCGGCGCCCTCGCGCTGGACGAGTGGACGGCGCTCGGCCTGATCAGCGGGCTGCGCGCGGCCGGCGAGAACCTGCCGTACGAGGTGTTCCACGAGCCGGCCGGCTCGTCGCTGACCGACGGGTTCAGCGTGCCTGCGCCGTCCCCGTACGGGCCGGACGGCACGCCGCTGCGGGCGGTCCGGCCGCTGCCGCTGGACGTGCTGCTGCTGCACGCGCAGCGCGCCGACGACGACGGCAACGTCGAGATCGCCGGTGCCCGCGGCCTGGACATGTCCGCGATCTTCGCCGCCCGCCGGGTCCTCGTCACCGTCGAGGAGCGGGTGCCGCGCGGCGCGCTGGGCGCGGCCCGCTCATTCGTGCTGCCGCGGACGTTCGTCAGCCGCCTGGCGGTCGCCCCGTTCGGCGCCTATCCGACGTCGTGTCTGCCGTTCTACCCGGCCGACTACCGGGCGCTTCGGGCCGTCGTCGGCGCCGACCCGGCCGGGCCGGTGCCCGAGTCCGCGCTCCGCCCGCCGCCCGACGCGCAGGCCGCGCTGGCCCGGCGGGCGGCTGTCCCGGCGACCTCGATCGCCACCGGCTTCCGGGCGCTGACCACCGTCGACGCCGCGGCCCCGTACACCGTCGACGAGCTGATGGTGGCGGTGCTGGCGCGGACGATCGGGCCGGGCGACGTCTGCTCGTTCGGCTCCGCCAGCCCGCTGCCGACGGCCGCGTACGTCCTGGCCAAGCACCTGTGGGCGCCGGACGTGGTGCTGATGTCGCACAACGGCGGCCTGGTCGACGTGCCGGTGCGCCCGCTCGCGCTGGCGGCGTCGGAGCAGCTCGACCACGAGCTGGCCGCCGCGCACACCGGCGGCGACGAGACCTACCACTGGTACTACCAGCGCGGCCTGGTGACCCACGAGGTGGTCGGGTCGGCGCAGGTCGACGCGCGGGGCGCGACCAACAACCTGTGGGTGCGCAAGGGCGACGGCACGCGGGTGCGGCTGCCCGGGCAGGGCGGCATGGCCGACGTCGCGAACCTGCACGCGAACTTCATGATCTACCTGCCGCGGCAGAGCACCCGGAACACCCCGGACGGGGTCGAGACGGTGAGCGCGCGGCGCGCCTGGGCCGACCCCGACCTGCGCCGCCGGTACGGCCTGCGGCCCGGCCGCACGCTCGTCGTCACCGACCTCGCTGTCTTCGAGGACGATCCGGCGACCGGGACGCTGCGGGTGCGCAGCCTGCACCCCGGCGTCAGCGTCGACGAGCTGCGCGCGCGGACCGGGTTCGACGTCGTCGTCCCGCCGAGTGCCGGCACGACCGAGCCGCCCACGCCGGACGAGCTGCACGCGCTGCGCACCGTCGTCGACCCGCTCGGCGTGCGGCGGCTCGACCTCGTCGGCGCCGCCGACCGCCAGCAGCTTGTCGACCAGCTCCTCGACCTGGAGGAGACCGTCCTCGACCCACCGACCCGCCGGAGCGCCGATGCCGTCCACTGACACCGCCGGGCCCCTGTCCCACGTGCGGGTGCTCGACTTCACCCAGCTGCTGCAGGGCCCGCTGGCCACCCAGATCCTCGGCGACCTCGGCGCCGACGTCGTCAAGCTGGAGAAACCGCACGGCGAGTGGATGCGCTCGTGGGGCATCCTGGCCAGCACCACCGCCGGCGAGATGGACAGCTTCCTGGCCTTCAACCGGAACAAGCGCAGCGTCGCCGCCGACCTCAAGGACCCGGCGGTGCGCGACCGGCTGCTCGACCTCAGCCGCGAGTTCGACGTCGTCGTCGAGAACTTCCGTCCCGGCGTCATGGACCGCCTCGGCCTGGGCTACGACGACTTCGCCGCGGTGAACCCGGCCATCGTCTACGCCAGCTCCAGCGGGTACGGGCAGACCGGCCCGTACCGGGAACGGCCCGGCCAGGACTTGCTGGTCCAGGCGCTGGCCGGCGCCCTGCACCTGACCGGGCGCCGGGAGGACCCGCCGACGCCCAGCGGCATCGGGATCAGCGACGAGTACACCGGCCTGCACCTCGCGGTCGCGATCCTGGCCGCACTCAGCCACCGTCAGGCCACGGGCATCGGCCAGCGCGTCGCCGTCGACCTGTTCTCCTGCACGATCGCCGCCCAGCAGCAGGAGCTGACGGTGTGGCTGAACCACCGCCGGCCCATGCCGCGCGCCGAGGAGAACGTCGGCCACGTCGGCGCCACCGCACCGTTCGGCACCTATCCGACCAGCGACGGCCACCTCGCGCTGGCGATGATGCCCTGCCCTCAGCTGGGGAAGATCCTCGGCGTCGACTGGCTGGAGGAGTTCGACACCAACGAGAAGATGTTCGCCGGGCGCGACGTCATCCACCGGCGGCTGGCCGCGCACTTCGCCACCGGCACGACCGCCGCCTGGCTGGCGCTGCTCGACGCGCACGACGTGTGGTGCGCGCCGGTCCAGGACTATCGTGCGCTGGAGCGTGACCCGCAGGTCCGGCACGCGGGCCTGCTCTGGGACGTCCCCGTCGGCGACGACGGCGCCACGTTCCGCACCGTCGGCTCGCCGTTCACGTTCTCGCGCACCCCACCGGCGCTGCGCCGCGGCGTGCCCCGCGCCGGACAGCACACCGACGAGATCCTGCCCGCCCTCGACGAGGAGGTCTGACCCCATGACGCCACGGTTCGCCGGCAAGGTCGCGGTCGTCACCGGAGCCGGCGCGGGCATCGGCCGCGCGGTCGCGCTCCGCTTGGCGGCCGAGGGCGCGTCCGTCGCCGTCCTCGATCTGGCCGCGGACGCCGCCGCCGACACCGTCGCGGCGATCACCGAGACCGGCGCCCACGCCCGGCCGGTCGTCGTCGACGTCGCCTCGCCCGATCAGGTGCGCGACGGCCTCGCGGACGTCGTCTCGGCGTTCGGCGGCATCGACGTGCTGGTCAACAACGCCGGCGTGGTCCGCTACGGCACCGTGCCCGAGATGTCCGTCGAGGACTGGCACCTGGTCGTCGGCACCAACCTCACCGGAACCTTCCTCACCTGCAAGTACGCCATCCCCGCCATGCGCGCCCGGGGCGGCGGCGCGATCGTCAACACCGCCTCCGCGCAGGCGTTCGCCAGCCAGCCGCTGGTCGCGGCGTACGCGGCGTCCAAGGGCGCCGTCGTGGCGATGACCCGCTCCCTCGCCGTCGACCACGCCGCCGACGGCATCCGGGTCAACTGCGTCTGCCCGGGCTCGGTCGAGACGCCCATGCTGCGCTACGGCGCCGAGCTGCTCGGCGAGGGCGACGCCGGCGCCACCATGCACGACTGGGGCCGCCAGCACCCGATCGGCCGGCTCATCCAGCCCTCCGACGTCGCCGGCCTCGTCGCGTTCCTCGCCAGCGACGACGCCGCCACCATCACCGGCGCCCCCTACCTGGTCGACGGTGGCCTGCTGGCGCGCCTCGGCGTCTAGGGTCGCGGGGTGAAGACCAGCATCACCGACGTCGCGCTGGCCGCCGCCGTCACGCCGGCCGTGGTCTCGCGGGTCCTCAACGGCGACCCGACCCTGAAGGTGCGCGCCGCGACGCGAGAACGCGTGCTGGCCGCGGCGCTCGAGCTTGACTACACGCCGAGCCACGCCGCCCGGGCGCTGCGGCGCAGCCGGTCGAACGCGCTCGGCCTGGCCGTCCATGACATGGCCAACCCGGTGTACGGGGAGATCATCGCGGGTGCCCAGAAGGCCGCCACCGATGCCGGCTACGTGCTGCTGCTGGCCGACATCGAGGCGCTGGCCAGGGGCGACGAGGCATTCCGTGGCGTCCTGCACGGCGGGGCCATCGACGGGCTGCTGCTGCAACGGGCCGGCACCGCCGCCGACCAGAAGATCGTCCGCGCGGCCAAGGCCCGGGTGCCGACAGTGCTGCTGAACGATCGCTCCACCACCCTCCCCAGCGTCGCCCTCGACGACGCCGCCGGCACGGACCTCGCCACTCAGCACCTGATCGAGCTGGGACACACCCGCATCGGTCACCTCACCGTCGGCGGGACCAGCCGCTCCAGCGCCCGGGTCCGGGGGTGGCGCGCCGCCCTGACCCGGGCCGGGCTGGCCGCGGACCCCGACCGGCTGGTCGACGGCGGACACACGGTCTCGCTGGGACACGACGGGATGGCCGCCATGCTCGCCGGCGTCCCCGCGGCGCACCGGCCGACCGCGTTCGTGGTGGGCAACGTCCTCGCGGCGATCGGGGCGCTCACCGCGGTTCGCGCGGCGGGCCTGTCGGTACCGGACGACCTCTCCTTGGTGGCCCTGCACCACGTCGTCTTCGCCGAGCACGTGACCCCGCCACTCACCACCGTCACCATGCCCCTGCGCGAGCTCGGATCGGCGGCCGTCACCTTGCTGCTGCAACGGCTGGACGCTGACGCGGACGGCGAGCAGGCCCGTGGCCTGGTGGTTCGCGACCCAGCGCCGAGCCTGGTGGTCCGCGGCTCGAGCGCTCCACCGAGGTCGCGGTGACCGTTGCTTCGGCGGGCGGCGGAGACTGTCGTGCCTGGTCGGTGGGCATGATCCACAGTTCGCCGACGGCGGCGTGGCGGGGGCGGGTGACCATGGAGGCGACGCCGTCGGGGGCGAGCACCTCGGTCTGCTCGTAGAAGGGGTCGACCACCATGTCTCGGCCGTCCTGCGCAAGCTGGACGTGAGCACGCGCGCCCAGGCCGCCGCCGAGGCCGTGCGGCGCGGCTTGGGCGAAAGATAGGGAAGCGTCCCCGACGTACGCGAGCCGGTTCCGGGCCTAGTGTCGGCCTCATCAGCACCGACCCAGGGGGAGACGATCATGTCCAGCACTGTCAGCGACCAGGAATTGAAGAGCCGCCATCGCGCCATGTGGGCCTCCGGCGACTACCCGCAGATGGTCACCACCTTCCTGCTTCCGCTCGGCCCACGCCTGGTCGACGCGTGCGGCATCGGGGCAGGCGACCGCGTGCTCGACGTCGCGTCCGGCACCGGCAACGCGGCCATTCCGGCGGCACGCAAGGGCGCGGATGTGACGGCCAGCGATCTCACGCCTGAGCTCCTCGATGCCGGCCGCGCGGTGGCCGAGACGGATGGCCTGCAGCTGACCTGGGTCCCCGCCGATGCCGAGCACCTGCCGTTCGCCGATGACCAGTTCGACGTCGTGATGTCCTCGATCGGTGTCATGTTCGCGCCGCACCACCAAGCGGCCGCCGACGAATTGGTGCGGGTCTGCCGGACGGGCGGGACGATCGGACTGCTGAGCTGGACTCCGGAGGGCATGATCGGTGACCTGTTCGCGACGATGAAGCCGTTCGCGCCGCCGCCGCCGGCCGGGGTGTCGTCCCCGCCATTGTGGGGCAGCGAGATTCACCTGGATGAGCTCTTCGGCGACCGGGTGACCTTCGGCAGGCGCGAACGGGCCACGTTGGAGATCACGGCGTTCGCCCGCGCCCATGGCTACGGCGAGCACTTCAAGGCCTTCTACGGGCCGACCATCGCAGCGCGCAACAACGCGGAGAAGAACGGACGGGCCGACGAGTTCGATGCGGCGCTCGAGGCCTTCTGCGACAAGTGGAACCGCGGCACGCACGAGCGGGCGCGCTTCGAGAAGGAGTACCTGCTGTCGATCGGCACCAAGAGCTAGGGAACCAGAGCCGGGCGCGTCGGGCGGCGCGAGACCTGATCGTCGTCCGACCTCCCCGAAGTACAAGGAGCCGACTCCGATGGAAACCTTGACCGTGGCCGCCGTCCAAGCCGCGTACGTTCTGATGGACCGCGAGGCGAACCTCGACCGCGTCGAGGCGCTCACCGCGGACGCCGCGAGCCACGGCGCCCAGCTCGTGGTCTTTCCCGAGGCATTCGTGCCCGGCACCCCGATCTGGATCGACACGCGCCCGATCTGGGACGGCGACGACGAGTGGTTCCGCCTCCTGGTGGCCAACGCCGTCGTGGTCGGCTCGCCGCACTGCGATCGCCTGGCGCGGATCGCGGCGACCTACGCCGTCTGGCTCGTGATCGGGATACAGGAGCGGGAGCCGGCCGGGGCCTCGATCTACAACACGGTGCTGTACTTCTCGCCGGCGGGCCAGCTGGTCGGGCGGCACCGCAAGCTGGTGCCCACAGGGTCGGAACGGACAGTCTGGGCACCGGGGGACGGCTCGACGCTTCCGGTTGTCGACACCGGCACGGCACGCATCAGTGGACTGATCTGCTGGGAGAACTACATGCCGCTCGCGCGGTTCCACCTGTACGCGCAGGGCGTGGACGTCTGGCTGGCGCCGACGTTGGCCGTCGGCGACGCATGGATCGCCACGTTGCAGCACCTGGCACGGGAGAACCGGATGTACGTCGTCGGTGTCAACCCGGTGCTGCACGAGGGCATGGTGCCCGCCGACTTTCCGCACCGGGACCGCCTCCTGCCGGAGAGCTTCCTCGCATCGAGCGGGCCGTGGGTCGAGGAGGGCAACAGCGCCATCGTCGGACCCGGCGGCAGCATCCTCGCCGGTCCGGTGCGGGAGCGAGAGCAGACACTCCTGGCCGAGCTGGACCTCGGCCAGGTCGCGTCGGCCCGCCGCCTCATGGATCCGACCGGGCACTACAACCGGCCCGACGTCTTCCGCCTCCTCGTGGACACCTCGCCCCGACCGCCTGTCCAAGCGGCGACCCTCGGCGTGACGGTCCCGGAATGAGCGTCCGCACCTCGGCCGACCCATGACGCGGCGCCGACGATTCGATGAGTGAGCGTGATCGATGCCTCATCGCACGCACGACGGCGGCGCCCTGGTGGATGGGGCGACGGCGTCAGTAGCCTCGGTAGTCCGCCAGCGCCAGCGCCTGCCGGAACTCCTCGACGGAGACGACGCGGCCGTGGTGCGCTTCGAGCAGTGCGGTGAAGGTGGTGATGCCGAGCGCCGCCAGCTTCTCGGCGAAGTCGACGGTGATTGGCATCGCCGGGTTCAGACCCCCGCCGGTGGCCGGCGAGAAGAAGATGTCCGCCTGCCAGACGACGCCCTGGTCGGGGAGGTGAACGATCGTGAGCTCCTCCGAGTGCGCGTTCGGGCCGACGTCGTGGAGCACCATGGTCCGGACGTTGTCGGAGATCACGTGCGTGCCGCGGAAGGCCTCGATCGGCGGGCCGTCGTCCGTGGCGACGTAAGGGTCCGGCGAGATGGTCCGCGGCGCGGGCCGGGCCAGCGTGCGGTAGAACTCGACGTGGCCTGGCGTCGTGAGCACCGTGGCGCCGATCTCGAAGTACGCCCTGGCGCCGCCGCCGTGGTCGCCGTGGGTGTGGCTCGGCACCACGTAGCGCACCGGCTTGTCCGGGAACCGCTCGCGCAGCGCGGCAATGGTCGAGCGGGAGCGGTGGTAATCGTCGGGGCAGTCGGCGACGGCGAGGAAGTCGCCGAACTCGACGACCATGACGCCGTCGGGGTCGAGGTACACGCCGTCGGCGACCTCGCGGAGGCGCTCATCCGGCCGGTCCGGTGCGGGCCTTGGACGGGTGTAGCCGGGCGGCAGCTCGAACCGGTCGTCTTCGACCGCAAGGTCGACGCCGTACTCGAGGTCCAGCTCGCGCACGACCTCGTCGTTGCACCGGTCCGTGCGCTTGGCGGGGAGGACCACCCCGCCGACCCGGCGCCAGTCCGAGTACGCGACACGGTCGGTGACGTCGCCGTACACGCCGTCGCCGCGGACCGACTCGAACCCGTGGACGACACCGGTGCCCGTCTCGACGAGCAGCGTGACGGTGCCGCCGTCGCGCTGGGTCCAGGCCACAGCGTCCATGGGCAGGTCGTCGCGCGTGACGCGGCCCAGCCGGCGCAGGTTGGTGCCGCAGTCCCACGCGTCGATCAGGATGAGCGGCGGGATCCAGCGCGTGGCCAGCGCCCAGGGTCCGGCGGTCTCGCGCCCGGAGTAGGTGGCGATGACCTCGCTGCCGTAGTGGTTGCGGTCGGGCTCCCAGTGCACGCCCTGGTCGCCGCGGACCGCCCAGGCGGCGCCGAACCGGCCGATCCCCGGGTAGGACGTGTAGTTCTCGGCGAACATCCGCTCGCCCTCGCGGTCGACGACGACGCTGCCGCTGGCGGGTTCACGGTCCCACGGCGGGTACGCCTGCCGACTCTGGTTGATCATGGTGCGGTGGCCGGTGTAGTGCAGCGTGACGGTGCGCAGACGGCGGAGGCGATCCTCCCCGCCGGCGACGGCGATCGCCCGTTCCAGCACGGCGCGTGCCTGCTGGACGGAGTGCAGGGTCGAGTCAGCCGGCGCGAATACCATGGCGTCCATGGCCACCCAGCCTGGCACTGTGCGGGGGTGCCGGTCTTGAACGAACACAAGGTGCCCGCAGGCGGCCGCGATCTCTCCGCCGGCGAGTTCTACGGCGAGGTACTGCGCACTCAGGCCGCGTCGCAGTTTGTGCTGTCCGAGATCAGCCATGCGCGCGGCCGGGCACTGCCGACCCACGCGCACAGGGCCGCGTACTTCAGCCTGCTCGTCGACGGGCGCTACGCCGAGCGTTACGACGGCCGGTGCCACGAGTACGAACCGCTGACCGTCTGGTGGCACCGTCCGGGGGTCGTGCACGACGACGCGGTCGGCACCGGTGGCGGCCGGTTCTTCAACGTCGAGCTCACCGCCGGGGGCACACAGCTGCTGGCGCAGGCCGGGCCGTCGCGGCGCGACTTCCACGAGGAGCGGACCCGGGTCGTCTGGCTGGCCTGCCGGCTGCTGCGTGAGCTGCGGCAGTGGCGGCCCTGCTCCACCTTGGTCGCCGAGAGCCTGGCGCTGGAGCTGGCCGGGTGCGCGCTGCGGCACGCCGAACGGCCGCCGTCGTCGCCGCCCGGCTGGCTGGCCCGAGTCGTGCAGCAGCTGCACGACGAGCCGCACCGGCGGCACTCCACGGCGGCGCTGGCGCGCGAGGCCGGCGTGCATCCCGTCCATCTCGCCGCGGTGTTCCGCCGGTTCCACAGGCAGAGTGTCGGCGAGTACGTGCGGACGATGCGCGTCCGGCAGGCGGCGCTGCTGCTGCGCCGCGGCGACGTGTCGCTCGCCCAGGCGGCCGTGTTGCTCGGCTTCGCCGACCAGGCCCATTTCACCCGGGTCTTCGGCGGCGTCGTGGGTATGCCACCGGGCGCGTTCCGGCGGCTGCTCGCATGAGCTGCGAGCGCAGGGCCGGCGTACGTGGTCGTTCGATCGTGATCGACATGACCGCTGACCTGCTGGTGCCCGCGGTAGGATTCGAACCTACGGCCTTCTGCTCCGGAGGCAGACGCTCTATCCCCTGAGCTACGCGGGCTCGGGCTTGAGAAGGGTATCAGCCCTCCGCAGGGCCGGGCGAACCTGTTCAGCTCACGGCAGCGTGAGGATGCGCGGCCCGTCGGCGGTGATGGCGACGGTGTGCTCGACGTGGGCGCTGCGGCTGCCGTCGTCGGTGACGAGCGACCACCCGTCGTCGGCCGTGTGGTAGCCGTCGTGGCCGCCGGCCATGAGGCTGGGCTCGATGGCGATGACCAGCCCCGGGCGCAGCCGCAGGCCGCGGCCCGGCTCGCCCTCGTTGGGCACGAACGGCTCCTCGTGCATGGCCCGGCCGATGCCGTGGCCGCCGAAGTCGTTCTGCATGCCATAGCCCGCGGAGCGCCCGACCGCGGACATCGCGTGACCGACGTCACCCAGGTGGGCGCCGGGCTGGGCTGCCGCGATGCCGGCGGCGAGGGTCCGCTCGGCGGTCTCGACCAGCGCGACGTCCGCGGGCGCGGGCGTCCCGACGACGAAGCTGATGGCGGCGTCGGCGTGCCAGCCGTCGACGTGCGCGCCGCAGTCGACGCTGAGGAGGTCGCCGTCGCGCAGCAGGTACGGCGTCGGCAGGCCGTGCAGCATGATGTCGTTCACCGACGTGCAGATGACGCCCGGATACGGCGTCGCGCCGAACCGCGGGTGGTACCCCAGGAACGACGACACCGCCCCCGCGCCGTCGATGACCTTGCGGGCGAGCTCGTCCAGTTCCGCCAGCGACACGCCGGGCACGGCCTGCGCGCGCATCTCCGCATGGACGGCGGCGACGACGCGGCCGGCCGCCCGCATCGCCTCGATCTCGGCGGCGGTCTTCAACTCGATCATGCGGCACCCTCGCGGTTGGAGCCCTACGTTCAGCGAACGCCGATAACTATACCGGTTCGCCGGTCGCGACCGACTCGATCGCGGTGCGCAGGAGGGTGAGGCTCTCCTCGACGTGGTCGGTGGGGAGGGCGCCGAAGCCGAGGAGGAGGCCGCGGTGGCGGCCGGTGACGGTGCGGTCGGAGATGGCCGCGACGGCGACGCCTGCGGAGGCGGCCTGCCGGGCGACCTCGACGTCGTCCAGGTGTGGGTCGCGGAAGAGGGCGGGGACGTCCAGGCCGGTGGGGGAGGGCTGGAGCGTCGCGTGCTCACCGAGCGTCCAGGTCGCCGCCGTGATCAGGCGTTCGCGCCGTTCGGTGTAGACCGCTCGCATCCGCCGCACGTGCCGGGACAGGTGCCCGTCGCGGAGGAAGGCGGCCGCCGCGAGCTGCACGGGCGTGGCCGGCTCGGGGTCGAGGACCTGCTTGGCCTTGTGCAGGACGGCGTGCAGGGGCGCCGGCGCGACGAGGTAGCCGATGCGCACGTCGGGGCGGAGCAGACGGGCCAGCGAGCCGGCGTAGAGCACGCGGCCGGACCGGTCGAGACCGCGCAGCGGGTCGATCGGGCGGCCGGTGTGGCGGAACTCGCCGTCGTGGCCGTCCTCGACGATCACGCCGTCGACGCGGCCGGCCCAGTCCAGCAGCGCCACGCGCCGGTCGGCGGAGAGCGGCCGGCCCAGCGGGAAGTGCCGGGCCGCGCGGGTGTAGACGCAGCGCACGCCGGAAGGGATCGCGTCGACCACCAGCCCCTCGGCGTCGACACGGACAGGGACGACGTGCAGCCCGAGGCTCGTGAACAGTGCCGCGAGGTCGCGATGGCCCGGTTCCTCGACCGCCACCAGGTCGCCGGGCTCGAGCAGCACCCGCGCGGCCAGCTCCACCGCCTGCCGCGCGCCGGTGGTGACGACGACGTCGTCCGGCTCGGCCGGTACGCCATGGAAGAGGCCGAGGTGCTGGGCCAGCGCGGACCGCAGCGCGACCGGCCCGGCCACGTCGGACGAAGTGGCGCTGAGCGCCTCGGCGTTCGTGTGCCGCGACAGCTCCGAGCGCCAGGTCGAGAACGGGAACTGCCGCGGGTCCGGCCGCCCCGGCCGCAGGTCGAACCGGACGTCGCCGGCGGCGGCATCGCAGGAGGCGGGCAGAGCCGGCCACAGCGGCGCCGGCCGCAGCGGCGACGTCGCGGCGGACGGCCGGGCCCGGGCGCCCGCCGGGCTCCCGGTCACGAACGTCCCCACCCCCACCCGCCCCTTCACCAGGCCCTCCGCCATCAGCCGGTCGTAGGCCGTGCCCACGGTGGTGCGGGAGACGCAGAGCCGGGCGGCGAGGTCGCGGGTCGACGGCAGCAGCTCGCCGTGCTCCATCAGGCCGTCGAGGATCACCTGCCGGATGCGCCGGTGGATCTGACCGCTCAGATCGCCGTCCCCGGTCAGGGTGACGTGGAGGTTGATCCGGCGTGGCAAGGAGCGGTCCCATCGGTCGACTGGTCTGACGAGACCAGCCAACCCCCTCGTTGCTTCATTTCAGCGTCGGAACTGCTTCACCCGGCACGGTCCGCGTGTGTCGCCGGCTACCGGCGCGCAGCGTGCGGCCGCCGCCAGACGACGTCCGTCACCTGATCATCTACCGGCCGACCAGGCTGAGCTCGCCGATCGCGGTGAAGTCGCGGCCGCCGGGGTCGGACACCTCGTCGAGGCGGATGCGCACCGTCGTCGTCTCGACCGGCGCGTCGAGCGTGAAGACCTGCGGCTCGACCGTCTCCTCCAGCTCGAAGGACGCCTCGGTGCCGTCGTCGAAGATCCAGGTGGCGGCGAGGACGCGGCGGTTCTGGCCGTACCGGCGGTCGCCGCTCTCCTCGTCGACCTTCGCGTAGCCGTTGACCATGCCGACCTCGGTGATGGTCCGGGCCGACGGCAGCGTGAGGACGATCTCCTCGTCCTCGGCGTCGCCCTCGACCCGCCAGGCCGTGCTCGGGTCGCCGTCGACGAGGTTGGCTGCGGCGTAGCCGATGGTGTTGCCGGCGCTGTCGACGCCTTCGGGCGCGGTGCCGGGCACGTCGACGTCCGCCTGCGCTGCGACCTCGGCCGGGGGCGCGGCGTCGCCGGTGTCGTCGCCGGCCGGCTCGCGTCCGACCAGGATGACCACGATCATCACGACGACGATCGCGGCGGCCGCCGCGGCGATGGCCAAGACGCCCCGCGACACCGGCGCCCGGTCGTGCTCCGGAGGCGGCGGCACCGGGCCGGCGGGCGGTGGTGGCGGCGGCGGGGCGATGCCGATCGGCTGGGTGCCCTGCCGTGGCGGCGGCGGTTCCGCCGGCCTGACCGGCGGCGACGGCCTGATCGCCGACGACGGTGGTGGCGGCGGGACCGAGACCGCCACCGGCGCCGGGGTCGTCACGATCGCGGCGCGGCACCGGGGGCACTCCCGGGCCAGTTCGGAGACGCGGTTCCCGCACGCGTCGCAGACGGCCATCTCGCTGTCCTCCTCATCGCTGCGCCGAGACGGTACGCGACGCCGCCGCCCGCCGTCGAGCCGCGATCCGGCGGGCGGACGTAGGAGACAAGTCCTCAGTTCGGCAGCGGCCCGGGCACGGGGATCCGGGCCAGCCGCAGCCGCACGGCGCTGACCGCCATCGCCACGGCGAACAGCGTCACCCACGTCACGGCGAAGTGCGTGAGCCCGCGGCCGAGATAGTCGTCGCCGGTGCCGTCGATGGCGTACGTCCCGATCTCCCGGGTCGACCAGAACGGCAGCATGACCGCGATCCGATCGCCCGGGTCGGCCAGCAGCTGCGTCGACAGGATGGCCAGCAGCGCCAGTGCGCCCTCCAGGTCGCGCGGCAGCACCGCCGCGATGACGGCGCCCAGCGGCGCGGCGATCACCGTGGTCGTCGCCAGCAGGAGCATCGCCGCCCACAGCCGGTTGACGTCCTGGTCGACGGCGATGAGCAGCCCATACAGCGCGGCGAGCGGCAGCCCGCAGAGCGTGATGGCGAGGGTGCGTCCGACCACCAGCTGCTGGGCGCTGTAGCCGGCCAGCCGGAGCCGCTGGTCGACGCCGCGCGCGGACACCGTCACGAACAGCGCGAGCGTCGACACCGTCCAGCCCAGGCCGAGCGCAAGCATCCGGATCGACTGGCCCTGCAGATCGCGGCGGACCAGGTAGAACACCAGCGGCAGCAGCACCAGCAGCACGATCACGCCGCGTCGCCGCGACACCTCCCGCAGGCAGCCTCGCGCCACCGCGGCCAGCCGGTTCACCGGTCCTCCCTCGTGCCCAGCTCCACGACGCGGTCGACCGCGTCGAGCTCGTACAACAGGTGCGTGACCAGCACGATCCCGCGCCCGGCGGCCCGCCACTGCCGGACCTGCCGCCACAGGTCGACGTAGGACGTCTGGTCGAAGCCCTGGTACGGCTCGTCGAGCAGCATCAGCTCGGGGTCGCCCAGCTCGCCGAGCACGACGTTGAGCTTCTGCCGGGTGCCGCCGGACAGGTGCTCGGCCAGCTCGCCGGTCGGCCGCCACGACAGCCGCCCGGCCAGATGCTCGCCGGCCGCGCGGGCCTTGCGCCGCGGTTGGCCCAGTCCGGCGCCGATCAGGTCGAAGTGCTCGGCCGCGGTGAGCTTGTCGGCCAGGCCGTTCGCCTGCGGGACGTAGCCGATGCGCGCGGTCCGCCGCACGGAGCCGGAGCTGGGCCGGACCAGTCCCGCGCAGATCTGCAGCAGTGTCGACTTGCCCGACCCGTTCGCCCCGATGACGGCGACGATCTCGCCCGCGCGGGCGGTGAACGAGACGCCGTCCAGGACGGTCCGGCCGCGGTAGGTCTTCGTCACGGCGTCGACCTCGAGCAGCACCGCGCCGGCGTCGTCCGGGTCGAGCGCGGGCGGCTCGACCCGCAGCGCGCCGGCCAACTCGCGGGCATAGGCGTGCGCCGGTCCGTAGAGCTGCCGCGGCGGCGTGCCCGTACCCGCCGCTTCCAGCTCGCTGTCCTGAGCCAGCTGTCCAGCCTCGGCCGACGGCACGCCGAGGTCGAGCAGCGCCGCGCGCAGCTCGTCGGCCCAGTGCTGATCGGCGCTCATCGGAGCGGGTCCCGCGCCGACTCGGCCAGGCCGGTGATGCTGGCACTGAACCCGCGCCACTGCTCGGCCAGCCCGGCCAGCGCCGTCACGCCGGCCGCCGTCAGCTCGAAGTACTTGCGCCGCGGGCCGCTTGCCGACGACTCCCACGTCGCCGCGGCCAGGCCCTGCCGTTCCAGGCGCAGCAGCGCCGGATAGATCGTCCCGCCCGGAACCTCGCCGAGCCCCGCGGCCGCGAGCCGCTGCGTCAGGCCGTAGCCGTAGTCGCGCCCGGCCGCGAGCAGGCTGAGCAGGGCGAGATCGAGGAAACCGTGCAACCAGTGAGAGGGGATACCGTCGTCCACGCTAGGCAGGCTAGCTGAATAGCAGCCGCCCTGCATAGCCCTGTTACCTTGTGCCGATGGTCGATCGAGTGCCGGAGCCGGCTGACGGCGACGAGCGGAGCATCCTGCTGGGGTGGCTCGCGTTCCACCGCGACGCGTTGCGGGCCAACTGCGCCGGGCTCGACGCCGGGCAGTTGGCCACCCGATCGGTGCCGCCGTCGTCGTTGTCGCTGATCGGCCTGGTGCGGCACCTCACCGAGATGGAGGACGCCTACGCGGCCTGGGCGCTCGGGCCGGGCGGGCCGTGGCGCGGCGTGTGGGGCGACTACACCGACGACGGCCCCGAGTGGGACTTCGACGTCGACGCCTCCGTGGTGGACGAGTCGCTGGCGGCGTGGGAGCAGAAGAAGGCGCTGGCCGACGAGCGCATCGCCGCGCACGCCACGCTCGATTCCGTCGGCGCCGGCAACGGCCGCAGCCTGCGGTGGAACCTGCAGAAGCTGACCGGCGAGTACGCCCGGCACAACGGCCACGCCGACCTCGTCCGCGAATCCATCGACGGCTGGACCGGCGAGTAACCCGTCCTCGGCTACCGTCGCCCTGTGCACCAGGACGGCACCGGCACCGCACCGGCGATCGTGGGCCGCGCGAGCGAGCGCTCCCGGCTGAGTCGGGCGCTGGCCGACGCCAAGGACGGGCGCGGGTACGCGCTCGTCCTGCGCGGTGAGGCGGGCATCGGGAAGACCTCGCTGCTCGACCACGCGGCCGCGATCGCCGGCGGGTTCCGGGTGCTGCGCGCGTCCGGGGTCGAGTCTGAGGCGGAGATCCCGTTCGCGGCCCTGCACCTGCTGCTCGCGCCGTTCGCCGAGCGCGTCGACGACCTCCCCGCGCCGCAGGCCCGCGCGCTGCGGGCCGCGTTCGGGACGGTGGCGGCGCCGACCGAGCCGCTGATGGTGGGCGCGGCGACGCTGTTGCTGCTGTCGGAGCTGGCCGACGAGGCGCCGGTGCTGTGCCTGCTCGACGACGCACACTGGTTCGACCGGTCGTCGGCGGCCGCGCTGTTGTTCGCGGCCCGCCGGCTGCGGTCCGACCCGGTCGTCGTGATCCTCGCCGCCCGCGACGGCGACCGCCCGTTCCCGGCCGACGGCGTCGAGAGCCTGACACTGCCCCGGTTCGACGACGAGAGCGCGGCCCTGCTGCTGGCCGGGCTGCGGACGCTGCCGCACGACGTTGCTGGCCGTGTGATCAGGGAGTCCGGCGGCAACCCGCTGGCCATCGTCGAGCTGGCCGCCGACCGGCCCAAGGGTGTGCTGCCGGCGCCGGTCGCGCCGCTCCCTGCGGCCGGCCGGATGGAGGAGCACTTCCGCGGCCGGCTGCTGGCGCTGCCCGAGCGGACGCGGTGGGCGCTGCTGCTGGCCGCGGCCGACGACCGGTCCGACCTGACGGCGTTCGCGGCGGCCGCGGAGCGGCTCGGCCTGGGCGTCGCCGACCTCGAGCCGGCCGAGCTGCAGCGGCTGGTGCGGGTGACGGCCGGCGGGCTGGAGTTCCGGCACCCGCTGGTCCGCGCGGCCGCCTACCAGGACGTCCCGCTCGCCCGCCGGCTGGCCGCGCACCAGGCGCTGGCCGCCGTCCTGGACGACGCGCGCGACGCCGACCGCCGCGCCTGGCATCTCGCCGCGGCCGCCACCGGCGCCGACGAGATCGCCGCGGCCGCCCTGGACCGGGCGGCCGAGCGGGCCCTGGCGCGGGGCGCGCCCGCGGCCGCGTCGCGCGCCTGGGAGCGGGCCGCGGCGCTGAGCGGCGGCACCCCGGAGGGCCGCCTCGTCGACGCCGCCCGCGCCGCCTACGACGCCGGCGAGCTGGACCGGGCCCAGGCGCTGGCCACGGCGGCCGACGCGCCTGGACTGCCGGCCGGCCAGGCGGCCGAGGCGGCCTGGGTCCGCGCCCAAGTGGCGTACGAGCGCGAGTCGCCGGCCCGGGCCTGCGGGCTCGCGCTGGAGGTCGCCGCGCCGATCGTCACCACCGACCCGGACCGCGCGACGGCCGTGCTCACCGAGGCGGCCTGGTGCGCCCGTGACGCCGCCAGCCCCGTCCTGCTGGCCCGCTGCGCCGAGCTGGCCCGGGAGCTGCCGGCCGGCCGCGACGAGGTGCGCGACTGCCTGATCGGCGTCGCGTCGCTGCTGCGCGGCGAGCCGGCCGCGACCACGGAGCCGCTGCGGGCGCTGCTGCTGGCGACCCGCGACGGCCGGGTCGAGGACAACGTCGAGCGGCTGCTCGGCGGCTTCGCCGGCCTGCTGATCGGCGCCGACGACGTCGCCCTGGAGGCGCTGACGGCGCAGGTGGCGGGGCTGCGCGACGACGGCGCGATCGGCTGGCTGCCGTACGTGCAGGAGACGCTGGCCCTCGCGCACCTGGTGTCCGGGCGGTTCCGCGACGCCGAGGTCACGGTCACGGAGGCGGTCGCCCTGGCCACCGAGCTGGGCCAGCACCTGGAGGTCACCGTCCTCACCTCGATCGCCGCCTGGCTGGCCGCCGTCCGGGGCGACCCGCCCGTCGTCGTCGGCGACACCCGCGGGCACCGGATGGCCGCCGCGACGCTCGCCTGGGCCGACGGCGTCGCCCTGCTCGCCCGAGCCGAGCCCGCCGCCGCGCTCGACCGCCTCGAGGACGCCTGCACCGGCCCGGCCCGCTTCGACGTGAATGTCCGCGCGATCCCGGACCACGTCGAGGCCGCGATCCGCGCCGGTGACCGCGACCGGGCCGGCACCTGGCTGCCCGACCTCGACCGCTGGGCCGCGCGCACCGCCGGCCCGGCCGCGACGGCGCTCGCGTTGCGCTGCGCCGCCCTGCTCGACGACGGCGCGGCCGCGGCCGATCGGTTCGAGGCGTCGCTGCGCGCCGGCGCCGGGCCGTACGACGAGGCCCGCACCCGGCTGGCCTACGGCGAGTGGCTGCGCCGGCACCGCCGGCCGACGACCGCTCGCGACCAGCTGACCCGGGCGCTGGAGACGTTCGACCGCATCGCCGCGCACGCCTGGAAGCCCCGTGCCCGGGCCGAACTCGACGCGCTGGGCGGCGCCGTACCGCAGCGGCGGCCGGAACCGCGCCACACCGGCCGGCTGACCCCGCAGGAGCTGCAGGTGGTCCGGCTGGCGGCGCGCGGGCTGACCAACCGCGAGATCGCCGGCCAGCTGTTCCTCAGCCCGCGCACCATCGGCCACCACCTCTACAAGGCCTACCCGAAACTCGGCGTCGCCCGGCGGGCCGAGCTCGGCCGCCTCGACCTCTAGTCGCGGCTCATTGGCGCCCCAGCACTCCCGCCCCACCCCCTGTTGATCACGGAATAGGTCGGCTCCCGCCGCGCTCGGGACCCGACCTTCGCCATGATCAACAGGGGTCGTTCCGCACGCTCGACGGTGCTAGGTGCGCCGCGGGCCGTAGGTGACCCGGCGGACCAGCACCTCGAACGGGCCGCGCCGGCCGGTCCGCCGCATCCAGTCGGCCGCGGCGACGGTGCCCAGCCACGTCGCGGTGGCCAGCAGCGCAGTGGTGGTGACGGTGAGCGTGCCGGACAGGTCGAGCAGGAACGGCGTGAACACCGCCGCCCACACCACCGACTGCATCAGATAGCAGGTCATCGACCGCTGGCCGGTCGCCCGGATCGCCTCGGTGATGCGGCCGGTGCGCCCGGTGAGCCGCGCCGCGACCAGCGCTATCAGCGCCGCGTAGCCGAACCCGCCGAGCACGCCGGCCGCGTCGTGCAGCGGCCCGATCAGCTCCAGCGTGGCCTCGCCCGGCACGTCGGTGACGCCGGCCAGCATGAGCGCCGCCGGCTGGGCGCCGAGCACGGCCACCCCGATGCCGGCGACCGCGGTGACGATGAGCAGCCGCCGGTGCCGCTCCGGCTGCTCCAGGACCCGGGCCCGCCCGGCCAGCAGCCCGATGAGGAACGGGCAGGCGAACCCGATCGGCCCGAACAGCATGATGATCGGCTGCACCACGATCCGCTCGGAGAACATCGCCGCCAGGTCCGGCGGAAGCATCGACGCGTCCGGCGGCTCGGCGGAGACCGACAGGGAGTCGGCCGACGGCGCCAGCCCCAGCGCGAAGAACGCGACCGCCACCAGCACCAGCCAGCGGGCCCGCCAGCGCACCGTCCAGGCTCCGAGCAGCAGCAGGACCCCGTACGCGGCCAGGATGTCGCCGACGTACAGCAGCATCGCGTGCAGGAAGCCCACCACGATCAGCACCAGGCTGCGCCGCCACAGCAGGTGCCGCACGCCGCGCGGGCCGAGCGCCTCGTTGCGCCGCACGATGTGCGCGACGCCGTAGCCGAACAGTAGCCCGAACATCGGGAACGCCCGGCCGTCGACGAACGTCGCGATCAGCCAGGTGACCGCGGAGTCCAGCCACGTCCCGTCCATCGGGAAGCCGCCGCGCACCGTGTCGCCGCGCAAGAAGTAGTGCGAGTTGGCCAGCGCGATGAACAGCAGCATGAAGCCGCGCGCGAGGTCCGGTCCGAGTGCCCGCTCGGACGTCGCGGTGGGTCCGGCGGGCCGGGTCTGCGGGGTCGTGGCCATGGTGACGAGCCTCGCGGGCGGCGGCGGTGTGCGCATCGGACCAAAGTCGAGCGCGCCGCGACCATCGGCTACGGCGGCCAGGTCTTGGCTGCGGGCGACCGGTATTAGTATCGGTGTCATGGTGCGAGTCCCGTTGACCATCTCCGAGCGCGAGCGCGGCGAGCGGCTGGGCCTGGCCCTGCGCACCGCGCGCGGCGCGCGGAGCATCGTCGAGGTCGCGACGCAGGCGGGCATCTCGCCCGAGACGCTGCGCAAGATCGAGCGCGGCCGCATCCCTACCCCGGCGTTCTTCACCGTCGTGGCGGTCGCCGACGTGCTCGGCCTGTCCGTCGACGACCTGCTCTCCGGGCTGGCCTCCGGCGACGCCGCGGAAATGGCTACCCTTGGCCGGTGACCCCCGAACAGCTCTCCGCCGCGGTACGTGACGTCCTCACCGCCGCCGTCGACGCAGGTGACCTCGCCCTGCCCGACGGCGTGCCGGCCCAGGTGAGCGTCGAGCGACCGCGCAACCGCGACCACGGCGACTACGCCACGAACGTCGCGCTCCAGTTGGCGAAGAAGGCGGGCACCAACCCGCGGGCGCTGGCCGAGCTGCTGGCCGCCCGCCTGCGTCAGGCCGGCGGCGTCGAGGCGGTCGACATCGCCGGGCCGGGCTTCCTCAACATCACCGTCTCCGCCGCCGCGCAGGGCGAGCTCGCCCGCGTCGTCGTCGAGGCGGGGGAGTCCTACGGGCGCGGCGAGGCGCTGGCCGGCACCACCATGAACGTCGAGTTCATCTCCGCCAACCCGACCGGCCCGCTGCACCTCGGCCACGTCCGCTGGGCCGCCGTCGGCGACGCCCTGGCGCGCGTGCTCGAGGCCGCCGGCGCCGCCGTCACCCGTGAGTTCTACATCAACGACCGCGGCGCCCAGATGGACAAGTTCGGCGCGTCCATCATGGCCCGGGCGCACGGCGAGACGGTGCCCGAGGACGGCTACCACGGCGAGTACGTCAACGACCTCGCCCGGGTCATCGTCGCCGCCGACCCCGGCCTGCTCGAGCGGCCCCGCGACGAGCAGCTGGTCACGTTCCGCGAAGAGGGCTACCGCCTGCAGCTGGCCGAGCAGCAGCGCCAGCTCGACGAGTTCCGCACCCACTTCGACGTCTGGTACTCCGAGCGCAGCCTGTACGAGCGGGGCCGGGTCGAGCACGCCCTCGACGTGCTGCGCCAGCAGGGCCACCTGTTCGAGGCCGACGGCGCGCTGTGGATGCGCACCACCGGCTTCGGCGACGACAAGGACCGCGTGCTGCGGCGCGGCAACGGCGAGTTCACCTACTTCGCCGCCGACGCCGCGTACTACGTCGACAAGCGCGAGCGCGGCTTCGACGTCTGCGTCTACCTGCTCGGCGCCGACCACCACGGCTACATCGGCCGGCTCAAGGCGCTGGCCGCCTGCGCGGGCGACGACCCCGAGAAGAACATCGAGATCCCGATCGGCCAGCTGGTCAAGATCGTCCAGGACGGCCAGGAGCTGCGGCTGTCCAAGCGGGCCGGCACCATGCTCACGCTCGGCCAGGTGGTCGAGGCGGCCGGCGTCGACGCGCTGCGCTACTCGCTGTGCCGCTACCCGGCCGACTCCCCGCTGACCCTCGACGTCGCGCAGATCACCAAACAGACGTCGGACAACCCGGTCTTCTACGTGCAGTACGCGCATGCGCGGCTGGCGTCGATCCTGCGCAACGCCGCCGAGCTGGGCATCGACAAGGGTGAGCTGCGGCCCGAGCTGCTCGACCACGAGCGCGAGTCGCTGCTGCTGGCGGCGCTGGCCGAGTTCCCGCGCGTCGTCGCCACGGCGGCCGAGCTGCGCGAGCCGCACCGCGTGGCCCGCTACCTCGAGGAGACCGCGTCCACGTTCCACAAGTTCTACGACGCCTGCCGGGTGCTGCCGATCGGTGACGACGAGGCCACCGACGTGCACCGCGCGCGCATCTGGCTGGTCGAGGCCACCAAGGTGGTCGTCGCCAACGGCCTGGGCCTGCTCGGCGTCGATGCACCGGATCGGATGTAACCCATGCGCACACACGAAGCCGGGCCGACCTGGCTGCGCGAGCCCGATGACGTCAACGCCCTCTACCCGGGCCTGTGGGCCGCCGGGGTGGAACGCGACGACGACGGCGTCCTGCGGGTCGGCGGCCTGTCGGTGAAGGAGCTGGCGACCGAGTTCGGCACGCCGCTGTTCGTCGTCGACGAGAACGACTTCCGGTCGCGGGCCCGGACGTTCCGCGACGCCTTCGGCGCGGTCCTGGGCGGTGCCGACGTCTACTACGCCGGCAAGGCGTTTCTCTCCGTCGCCGTCGCGCGCTGGATCGCCGACGAGGGGCTCAGCCTCGACGTGTGCTCCGGCGGCGAGCTGGCGGTGGCGCTGCGGGCCGGGTTCCCGCCCGAGCGCATCGGCCTGCACGGCAACAACAAGTCCGTCGCCGAGCTGGCGCGGGCGCTCGAGGCCGGCGTCGGGCGCATCATCGTCGACTCGTTCGAAGAGATCGAACGGCTGGCGGCGCTGGCCACCGCGCGTGGGCTGCGCGCCGACGTCCTCATCCGCACCAAGGTCGGCGTCGAGGCGCACACCCACGAGTACATCGCCACCGCGCACGAGGACCAGAAGTTCGGCTTCTCCATCGCGTCGGGCGAGGCCGCCGGGGCGATCCGGGCCGTGCTGAAGGCCTCGTCGCTGCGGCTGCTCGGCCTGCACTCGCACATCGGCTCGCAGATCTACGACACCGCCGGCTTCGAGGTGGCCGCCCGCCGGGTCCTGCGGCTGCAGGCCGAGGTCCGCGACGAGCACCGGGTCGAGCTTCCCGAGCTGGACCTCGGCGGCGGCTTCGGCATCGCCTACACCAGCCAGGACCACCCGCAGCCGCCCGCCGTCCTGGCCGCGAACATGGCCGAGATCATCGCGCACGAGTGCGCCGGCTACGGCCTGGCGGTGCCGCGGCTGAGCGTCGAGCCCGGCCGTTCCGTCGCCGGCCCGTCCACCTTCACGCTCTACGAGGTCGGCACCGTCAAGTCGGTCCCGCTCGACGGCGGGCACTCGCGCCGGTACGTGGCCGTCGACGGCGGCATGACCGACAACATCCGCACCGCCCTGTACGACGCCGACTACTCCTGCACGCTGGCCTCGCGCGGGTCCTCGGCCGCGCCGGTGCTGGCGCGCGTGGTCGGCAAGCACTGCGAGAGCGGCGACATCGTCGTCAAGGACGAGTTCCTCCCCGACGACATCGCGGCGGGCGACCTCATCGCCGTCCCCGGCACCGGGGCCTACGGCCGGAGCATGGCCAGCAACTACAACCTCATCCCGCGCGCCGCGGTCGTCGCCGTCCGCGACGGCGACGCCCGGCTGATTATGCGCCGCGAGACCGAGGACGACATGCTCGCCCTCGACGTCGGCTGAGCCGCGGCGCGGAAACCCGGTGTCGGAAACGCGCCGCGACCCGCCGCCGGGGTCGTCGGTGTAGCAGCACCTCGCCCAGTGAAAATCACTGTAACTGCGGGGTTGACCGGTTGTCGATGCGCGCCGAGCATATGGGAACAACACAATATCTGGAGTCCCGGCCGGGACCGCCATCACATGGCTCCCGGTCGGCCGTAGCAGCGGTTTCACCCCTGGGAGCCCTTATTTCAGAAGGGCAGGAACCCGGTGGTGTATTGCTCCGGTACGCGACGCGCGCCAGCTCGCCTGCGCAGGTGGCTGGTGAGCCCGCGTGGCCAGTATCAGGTGGCCGGTCTGGCACTCGGCCTGGTGCTGTGCCTCGCGGTCCTGCTCGCCCTCAGGGCGGGCGGATAGCCGACTCCACGATCCGGAGACACCGCGGCGCCGCCCCGACCAGGCGGCCGGCGGGTCCTCCGCGATCGCACCCGGCCCAGCCCTCGCTGGGCCGACGTGCGCCGAGGGAACGTCAAGATCATCGACGCAGCGTCAGCGACTGGAACGGGTGGCTGTCGCCGTCGAGCACGTGGAAGTCGACGACCTCGAAGTGCTCGCCGGCGTAGGCGAGCAGCTGCTCGTCGGTGCGCCAGGAGAAGAACCGGGGCGGGTCGTGCCGGTCGTTCTCGTGCACGCCCTCCGATCCGTCGCCGCCGTAGACGCCAAGGAAGAACAGCCCGCCCGGCCGCAGCAGCGTGCGCACCGACGCCAGCGCCGTGGGCAGGTCGGCGTTGGGCACGTGCAGCAGGCAGTTCAGCGAGTACGCCGCGTCGAACGACTCCGGCGGCAGGTCCGGCGCCAGCACGTCCATCACCTGCGCCTCCAGGCCCTTCGCCGCGCAGGCGGCCACCATCTCGGCCGTGAAGTCGGTCGCGACGACGTCCAACCCGTGCTCCTGGAAGAACAGCGCGTCCTGGCCGGTGCCGGCGCCGATCTCGACCAGCGACCGCGCACCGGCGGCCCGCAGCCGGTCGCGGAACGCGGCCCGTTCGGCCAGCTTCCACGCCGCCTTGGGCGTCGATTCGCGCCACCCCACCCCGCCGGCGTACGCGGCCCGGAGGTCGTCGGCGACGTCGTCGAATCGAGGGTTCATGCCACCGATCCTCTCGTACGCGCCCGGGTAGCCTGGCCGCCGTGGCCGACGAGGAACTCGCCCGGAGGTTGGCGCACGTGCGCTGGATCGGCGGCGGCACCGGGGCGGGAAAGAGCACTGTGGCGCGGGCGCTCGCCGCCACCCACGACGCCCTCGTCTACGACGGTGACCGTGCCGAGCACGGCTGGCTGGACCGGGCCACCGCGGACGAGCATCCGCGGTTCCACGCGATGGTCCACGCCGGGTCGGCCGGCGCGTCGTGGGCGCGTCGCACGGCGGCCGAGATCTTCGACGCGATGGCGAGCCGGCACGGCGAGACGATCGGCTTCGTGACGGAGGACCTGCTCGCGCTGCCGGGCGACCGGCCGGTGCTGGTGGACTGGTTCGGCAACCCGCCGCGCGACGTCGCGCCGCTGCTGCTGGAGCCGTGGCAGGCGGTGTTCCTGCTGCCCAGGCCCGACTTCCGCCGTCGCATGCTGACCGACCGGTACGCCGACCCCGAGCGAGCCCGCGCTAACTGGGGCGACCACGACCCGGCCGCGATGCTGGCCAAGCGACTGGATCGCGACGCGCTGTGGGACGCCGAGGTGCGGCAGCAGGCCGCGGCGGCCGGGCTGCGGGTCGTCGAGGTGGACGGGAGCCGGAGCGCCGGCGAACTCGCCGCGGACCTGGCCGGGCATTTCCGGCTGCCGGCGGCCACGGCTGTCCGCCCAGGGCGGACACGGGAGTAGCGTGCCGAGGGCCCGGCGTTGACCGTGCATCTTCGAAGGTCAGGAGGTGCGCCGTGGCTGATGAGCTCGACGCGTATTCGCAGGTGGTCACCGGGGTGGCGCGCACGCTGCTGCCGTCGGTCGCGAGCCTGGCGGTCCAGGGGGAGCGGCGCGGCCGCACCGGCATCGTCGGCACCGGGTCGGCGGTGGTGTTCACCGGCGACGGGTTCCTGCTGACGAACGCGCACGTCGTGGGCGCCTCGTCCCGGGGCGTGGCCGCGTTCGCCGACGGCACCGAGGTCGGCTACACCGTCATCGGGCGGGACCGGCTGTCCGATCTCGCCGTCGTCCGGGCCGACGGCGAGACGCCGCCACCTGCGACGCTGGGCGACGCCGACGAGCTGGTGGTCGGGCAGCTCGTGGTCGCCGTGGGCAGCCCGCTGGGGCTGACCGGGTCGGTGACGGCGGGCGTGGTCAGCGCACTGGGCCGGTCGATGCCGGCGCAGAGCGGCCGCACCGTCCGCATCATCGAGGACGTCATCCAGACCGACGCCGCGCTGAACCCGGGCAACTCCGGCGGCGCGCTGGCCGACGCGAACGCCAAGGTCGTGGGCGTCAACACCGCCGTCGCCGGGGTCGGGCTGGGCCTGGCCGTGCCGATCAACGCGACCACGAACCGCATCGTCACGACGCTGCTGCGTGACGGCCGGGTGCGCCGGGCGTTCCTCGGGGTCGCGACGTCGCCCGCGCCGGTGCCGCCCGCCCTGGCCGAGCGCATCGGCCGCGCCAAGGGCGTCCGCATCGTCCACGTCGAGCCGGGCAGCCCGGCGGAGGTGGCCGGCCTGCGCCCCGGCGACCTGGTCGTGACGGTCGCCGGCGAGCCGGTCGACGACGCGCAGGCGCTGCAGCGGCGGATGTTCGCCGACGCCATCGACGTGCCGCTGCCGATCACCACGTTCCGCAACGGTGCCATGGTCGACGTCATCGCCCGGCCGGTGGAGCTGGCCGACCAGGCATGACAACTGTCATGCCCAGGACCGGACGGCGGTGACGTCCGCCCGGGGCGTCGCCGCCGCACGCTGGAGGCATGACCGAACACCCCACACCGCACGCGGTCCGGCTGGCCGGGCTGCGCAAGTCCTACGGCGACACGCTCGCCGTCGACGGCGTCGACCTGGAGATCGCTCCCGGTGAGATCGTCGCGCTGCTCGGCCCGAACGGCGCCGGGAAGTCCACGACCGTCGAGCTGATCCTCGGCCTGAGCCGCCCCGACGCCGGCACCGTCGCCGTCTTCGGCCGTACCCCGCGCGAGGCGGTCGACGACGGCCTGGTCGGCGCCATGCTGCAGGACGGCGCGATGCTCGAGGACGCCACCGTCGGCGAGCTGGTCGCGCTGTTCGCGTCGGTCCACCGGCACCCGCTGCCGGTCGCCGACGTGCTCGAGCGGGCCGGCATCGCCGACCTCGCCTGCCGCCGCGCCACCGAGCTGTCCGGCGGGCAGACCCAGCGAGTCCGGTTCGCCCTCGCGCTGGTCCCCGACCCGGACCTCGTCGTCCTCGACGAGCCGACCGTCGCGATGGACGTCGCCACCCGCCGCGAGTTCTGGGCGGCCATGCGCCGGTTCGTCGCCGCCGGCCGGACCGTGCTGTTCGCGACCCACTACCTCGACGAGGCCGACGGGTTCGCCGACCGCATCGTGCTGCTGCGCGACGGGCGCATCGTCGCCGACGGCACGCCGCGGCACATCAAGTCGATCGTCGCCGTCCGCACCGTCCGGGCCACCGTGCCGGACCTGTCCGCGGACGCCCTCCGCGCCCTGTTCGGCACCGACGGCGTGACGGTCGACGGCGACGGCGGCGGCGTGCGGATCCGCACCAACGACGGCGACGGCGTCCTGCGCACGCTGCTCGCGCACTCGCCCGAGGCGCACGACATCGAGGTGACCGGCGCCGACCTGGAGGAGGCGTTCCTGTCGCTCACGACCCGGACCGGAGGCTCCGTCCGATGAACGCCACCTACACGATCCTCGAGGTGCGCCGGCTGCTGCGCGACCGCGCGGCGCTGATCCTCACCGCCGGCCTGCCGACCGGGCTGTTCCTGCTGTACAACACGATGTGGGGCGACGACACCGGCGCCACGACGTCGCTGATGGTGATGATGGGCGTGTTCGCCGGGCTGGCCGCGACGATCTCCGCCGGCGGCCGCGTCTCGCTCGAACGTCACGCCGGCTGGACCAAGCAGCTGCGGCTGTCGCCGCTGCGGCCGCTCTCGTACGCGCTGACCAAGAGCATCGTCGCGCTGGTGCTGGGCATGCTGGCCGGCACGCTGGTGTTCGCCGTCGGGCTGGCCGTGCAGGGCGGCGGCGCGGACCTGCCGGCCATGGTCGAGTCGCTCCTGCTGCTGTGGCTCGGCAGCATCCCGTTCGCGCTGATCGGCGTGTTGATCGGGCAGATCGGGTCGGCGAGCTCGGCGCAGCCGCGCGGCATGGTCGTGCTGCTCGGCAGCGCGTTCCTCGGCGGCGTGTTCGTGCCGATCGACCAACTGCCCAGCGGTATGGAGGCGGTCGCCCAGTGGTACCCGTCGTACTGGCTCAACGCGCTCGCGCAGGCGCCGTTCGGCGAGTCCGTCGACGTCGTGCGGGCGGTGGCGACGCTCGCGGCGTGGACGCTGGTCCTGGCGGCGCTGGTCCGCTGGCGCTACGGCCGGGCCGACCGGTGACCGTCCGCGCTAGGTTGGCGCCGATGGCTCCCACGACACCGGCCGAGACGGCGGCGCCCGTCGCGCGCGACGGCGAGCGGCGGATGCCGCTGGTCGTCGCCCTGGTGTGGGCCGTCGTGCTGACTCCGACCGCCGTCGGCGTCCACCAGCAGCAGGACTCCCTGGGCTGGGAGATCCTCGGCTACGTCGTGCTGGCAGCGTTCCTCGTGGCGTTCTTCTACGTCTTCACCCGGGCGGCCGTGGCCCGGCGGCGCGGTGAGCTGCCGCCGTGCGCGGTCGGGCGGTTCGGCTTCGCGGCGCTGTGCGTGCTCGGCGCCCTGGTGGTCGGGTTCGCCGGCGAGAACGGCGTGGTCGTCTGGTTCGCGCTGAGCCAGATCGCGCTCGTGGTCATGCCGCGGCGCGAGGCGTGGTCCACCATCGGCAGCATCTGCGTCGCCGTGCTCTTCGTGCCGTGGTCGCTCGGGCTGGACTGGGAGGTCAACGTCTGGTTCCTGGTGGCGATCCTCGGGTCGGCGTGGGCGACCGACGCGATCTTCCGGCTGCGCGACAGCAACCGGCAGCTCGTGCGGGCGCAGGAGCAGATCGCGACGATGGCGGTCGAGCAGGAGCGGCTGCGCTTCGCGCGCGACCTGCACGACGTCCTGGGCCACAGCCTCACCGCGGCGACGGTGAAGACGCAGCTGGCCCGACGCATGGTCGGCGGCGACGACGACCGCGCCCGGGGCGAGCTGCGCGAGGTCGAGGGCCTGCTGCGCGACGCGCTCAAGGACGTCCGCGGCACCGTCGCCGGCTATCGCGACGTCACGCTGACGTCGGAGCTGGTCCGCGCGGCGACGGTGCTCGAGGCGGCCGGCATCGCGGCCGAGCTGCCCGGCGGCGTCGACCACGTCCCGGCCGGACGTCGCGAGATCTTCGGCTGGGTGCTGCGCGAGTCCGTCACCAACGTCGTCCGGCACAGCCATGCGCGGCACGCCCGGGTCACCGTCACGCCTGACCGGATCGAGGTCTGGAACGACGACGCCGACGGGACGGCGCCGGGGCCGGCCTCGTCCGGCCTGGTCGGGCTGCGGGAACGGGTCGAGGCGGCCGGCGGGACGTTGCAGGCCGGGCCGGACGGCTCCGGCGGGTGGACGACGGCCGCGATGATGGTGACGTGATCCGACTGCTGCTCGCCGACGACCAGGCGCTGGTCCGCGGTGCGATGGCGGCGCTGCTGTCGCTGGAGCCCGACCTCGAGGTCGTCGCCCAGGTCGACCGCGGCGACGAGGTGGTGGCGGCCGCGCTGGCGCACCGCCCCGACGTCGCGCTGCTCGACGTGGAGATGCCGGGCCTGGACGGCATCGCGGCGACGGCGGTGCTGCGCGAGCAGCTGCCGACCTGCCGCGTGCTCATCGTGACGACGTTCGGCCGGCCCGGCTACCTGCGCCGGGCGGTCGAGGCCGGGGCCGGCGGCTTCGTCGTCAAGGACAGCCCGGCTGAGCAGCTGGCCGACGCGATCCGCCGCATCCACGCCGGCCTGCGCGTCGTCGACCCCGCGCTGGCGGTCGAGTCGCTGGCCGCCGGCCCGTCGCCGCTCACCCCGCGCGAGGCCGACGTCCTCCGCGCGTCCCGCGACGGCTCCAGCGTCGCCGACGTCGCCGGGCGGCTCTACCTGTCCGAGGGGACGGTGCGGAACTACCTGTCCAGCGCGATCGGCAAGACGGGCACCCGCAACCGGGTCGAGGCCGTGCGGGTGGCCGAGGGGAACGGCTGGCTCTGACCGCTCGCCGCCCTCACCGCCTCACCAGCGCGTCGAGCAGGTGGTCCAGCGCCGCCGTCTGCGCCTCCGCGTCGAGCCAGTCGCCCGAGCTGACGGCGTGCAGCGCCAGCCCGTCGACGGTAGCCAGGGCCACCTGGGCCTGGACGCTGGCCCGCTCGGCCGTCGTCGTGCCGTGACCGGCGAGCGTGAACGCCGTGGCGATGGCGTCGGTGACGTCGCGGAGGATGACGCCCTGCATCTCGGCCAACGCGGGCGACGTCGCCGCGCGGGCGGCGAACGCGACCTGGATGCGCACCTCCGCCGTCCGGTGGTCGTCCAGCGGCAGCAGCTCCCGCAGCACGGCGGCCAGGTTGCGCCGGACGTCCGGCCCGAGCACGGTGGCCGCGACGCGCTCGCGGATGCGGAGGACGACCTCGGTGAACGCCGCCGTCAGCATGGCGTCCTTGGTGGGGAAGTAGTGCTGGACCGTGCCGATGGCGACGCCGGCCGCCGCGGCGACCTGCCGGACGCTGACCTGGTCGAGGCCGCGCTCGGCCGTGATGTCGAGCAGCGCCTCGGTGATGACGTCCTTCGTCGGCCGGGGGGTTGACACCTGAGCCATGCGTGCCATCATACAGTCGTATGAGACCATACGATCGTATGACGGCACCGCGAGGCCTGGTGGTGGGTACTGCCGTGGCGCTCGCGCTGGTGTGGGGGCTGTACGCGCTGGACCCCGGAGCATGGCCCGGCCTGGCCGGAGCGCTGACGCAGACCGCCCTCTTCGTGGCCAACCTGGTGGTGACCGCGCGAAGCCGGCGCACGAAGGTCGCCGTCGTGCGGACGCTGCAGCGATGGCTGATCAACCCGCTGGTCCGCCTGCTGTTCCGGGTCGGGTTGAACCCGCTGGGCCTGGCGATCCTGGAGACCCGCGGCCGGGTGAGCGGTCAGCCGCGCCGCACCCCGGTCGGCAACGGCCGAGTCGGCGACGACTTCTGGATCATCGCCGAGCACGGTCTGCGGGCCGGCTACGTCCGCAACATCCAGCGCGATCCGCACGTGCGGATCCGGCTGCGCGTGGGCTGGCGCTACCGCTGGGTCAGCGGCGTCGCCGAGATCCTCCCCGCCGACGACGTCCTGGCGCGGCAACGCTCGATCGTCCGGTGGCATCCGCTGCGCATGCTCAACGCCATGAACGTCCGCGTCCTCGGCGCCGACCTGCTCACCGTGCGCGTCCGCCTCCTCCCCGCCGATGAGCATGAACACCCCCCGGAACCGCTGTTGATCATGGAAAAAGGGGGCTCCCAGCGCCCCGGAACCCCGACCTTCTCCATGATCATCGGCGGTCCACCCCGCTCTGACGTGGGGGATAGCCGATGATCATGGGGGCGCCGACGGTCAGGTGGCGCGCAGGCGGCGGCGGGTCAGCCAGGCGTACGCCGTCCCGAGCACCGTCAGCGCCAGCAGCGCGCCCAGCCAGGCCGCCGCGTTGTGACTCCACAGGGCGTCGTCGGGGGCGCTGGGGATCAGCTCGGTGACGTCCACCGTCGACGCGGCCGCGGCGTAGCCCCAGCGGGCCGGGACCAGCCAGGACAGCTGCGACACGACGGCCTGGCCGGTGACCTCGATCAGCCCGCCGCACAGCACCAGCTGCGCCATGATCGCGACGACCAGGGGCGGCATGGTCTGTTCCGGCGTCGCGACCAGCGACGAGATCAGCAGGCCGAGCAGCGCCGACACGATTGCCGTCGCCGCGAGCGCGATGCCGACCTCGACCTTGCCGGTGCCGAACAGCACGCCGTCCTCGGGCCCGGCGCGGAACCAGTAGACCAGCCGCAGCAGGATCAGCGTCTGCACGACGACGACCCCGCAGAACACCGCGATCTTCGCCGCCAGGTACGCGTCGGGCATCAGGCCGGCGGCGCGTTCGTGCCGGAAGATGCGCCGCTCGGCGACGAGGTCGCGGACGGTCGCGGCCATGCCCATGAACGCGGCGCCGACGACCATGACGACCAGCAGCCGCATCGCCTCGGTGCTGCCCGGGCTGGTCGGCCGGCCCAGCCCGGTCTCGTCCGGGATCGCGAAGGTCAGCAGGGCGAGCACCATCGGCAGCGCCAGCAGGAAGCCGGCGTAGCCGCGGTCGGCCCAGATGAGGCGGAGCTGGCGGCGGATCAGCACCCAGGACTGCTGCCGGCGGCGGCGCTGGTCGATGGCCTGCGGTCCGACGATCTCCGGCGCGGCGCCGGCCGTGAGTGGTCCGGCGGCCGCGCCCAGGCGGGCCAGCCGGCGCGCGCTGGCCGACGGGTCCCCGGCGTCCGGGCGCCCGAAGCCGCTCAGCCGGTCCAGCCAGGTCAGCGGGTTCAGCCGGCGCAGCGACTCGCCCAGGCCGGGACCGGCCGCGGCCGGCGGAGGTGGTGGCGGCGTCGCCGCGTTGAGCCGTTCGAAGATGTCCGCCCAGTCGGCGGTCCCGAAGTGCGCCGAGATGCCGGCCGGCGGGCCGAAGTACTCGACCCGCCCTCCCGGGAGCATGATGAGGACGTCGTCGCACAGGTCGAGGTGGGCGAGGTCGTGCGTGGTGACGATGATCTGCCGGCCGGCGTCGGCCAGTTCGCGCAGCCCGGTCATGATCTGCCGGACCAGCGCGGGGTCCAGGCCGGCGGTGGGCTCGTCGAGGATCAGCAGCGACGGGCTGGTCAGCAGCTCGAACGCGATCGCCAGCCGGCGCTGCTGGCCGCCGGACATCCGGCGCACGGGGATGTCGGCGTGCTCGGACAGCGACAGCTCGGCCAGCACGTCGTCGACCCGCTGGCGCCGCTCGGCCGCCGTGGTGTCCTGCGACAGCCGCAACTCGGCGGCGTACTGCAGCGCCTTGCGGGCGGTCAGCTGGGCGTGCGCGATGGTGTGCTGCGGCACCACGCCGATGCGGCCGTGCACCTCCTCCTGCTGCCGGTGCGGGTTGATGCCCTGGTAGTGCACCGACCCCTGCGACGGCTCCAGCTCACCGCTGATCAGCCGCAGCAGCGTCGACTTCCCCGACCCGGACGGCCCGATCAGCGCGACCAGCCGCTGCCCCGCGATGTCCAGCGAGACGCCCGACGTCAGCACCTTGCCGCCGGGCAGTGCGTAGTGCACGTCGGCGACGTCCAGCCCGCCGCTGGACGGGGAGTCCGGCACCGGCAGCACGCCGTCGCGCGTGACGACGAAGCGGACCTTGCCGAACGTGACGACGTCGCCCTCGTGCAGTTGCGCGGTCTCGACGTCGGCGCCGCGGACGAACGTCTGGTGGTGCTTGTCGAGGTCCTCGAGGTACCAGCCGTCGGCGTTCGGCGTCAGCCGCGCGTGGTAGCGGGCGGTGAGGAGGTCGTCGATGACGAGGTCGTTGTCAGGCGCGCGGCCGATCCGGATCGTGCCCGGCGGCCGCGGCGGCGCGGCCTGTGGCGGCGGCACCGACAGCGACACCGCCGGCCCGGACGGCCCGCCCAGCGTCAGCTCGACGGCTCCGTTGACCGGCACCTCGCCGACCTGGACGCCGGCGCGCCAGGTGCCGCCGGAGCTCTCCTGGTCGCGGGCGGTCCAGCCGCCGTCATACGACACGACCAGGTGCCGGCGTGACACCCTGGACTCGGGCACGACGACGTTGGAGGCGGCCGAGCGACCGATGCGGACCTCGCCGGCCGACGGCGGGAAGTGCTGGGTCACCCCGCCGACGGTGACCTGCAGCACACTCACGCGCGGAATGATACGGGGTAGGGAGGCCCGTTCGGGACAACGAAGGACTTGCGGTGTCGCCACGTATGGTGAGACGGATGTCTCGCATCATGGATGGACGGCGCGAGATCGTCCGGGGCTCCCAGAGACTAAAGGTCCACTGGGTGAAGGAGGGGGACTGATGGCCAGCCTGCGCGTGGCACTGCTCGGATGCGGTGTGGTGGGCACGGAGGTCGCCCGCCTCCTGCACGAGCACGCCGACGACCTCGCCGCCCGGGCCGGCGCCCGGCTGGAGCTCGCCGGCATCGCCGTCCGCCGCCTCGGCCGCGACCGGTCCATCACCGGTGTCGACCCCGGCCTGTTCACCACCGACGCCCGCGCGCTGGCCGAGCGCGACGACGTCGACCTCGTCGTCGAGGTCATCGGCGGCATCGAGCCGGCCCGTGGGCTGCTGCTGGCCGCCATGGAGCGGGGCGCCTCCGTCGTGACGGCGAACAAGGCGCTGCTCGCCGAGGACGGCGTCACGCTGCACACCGCCGCCGAGAAGCACGGCGTCGACCTCTATTACGAGGCCGCCGTCGCCGGCGCGATCCCGCTGCTGCGGCCGCTGCGCGAGTCGCTGGCCGGCGACCGCATCAAGCGCGTGCTCGGCATCGTCAACGGCACCACCAACTACGTCCTCGACCGCATGGACAGCGAGGGCAGCAGCTTCGCCGAGGCGCTGGAGGAGGCGCAGTCGCTCGGGTACGCCGAGGCCGACCCCACCGCCGACATCGAGGGCTTCGACGCCGCCGCGAAGGCCGCCATCCTGGCCGGCATCGCGTTCCACTCGCCGGTCGTCGCCGCCGACGTGCACCGCGAGGGCATCGCCGACGTCAGCTCCGCCGACGTCGCGTCGGCGCAGGCAATGAACGCCGTGGTGAAGCTGCTGGCCATCTGCGAGCTGTCGCCCGACGGCCAGGGCGTGGGCGTCCGCGTCCACCCGGCGATGCTGCCGCGCACCCACCCGCTGGCCAGCGTCCGCGGCGCCTACAACGCGGTGTTCGTCGAGGCCGAGGCGGCCGGCCGGCTGATGTTCTACGGCCCCGGCGCCGGCGGCGTGCCCACCGCGAGCGCCGTCCTCGGCGACCTCGTCACCGCCGCCCGCAACCGCCTCGGCGACGCCGTCGGGCCGCGCGGCTCGTGGTACGCCGACCGCCCGGTGCGACCGATGGGCGCGACGGTCACCCGCTACCACATCAGCCTCGACGTCGACGACCGGCCGGGCGTCCTCGCCGCCGTCGCCGCGGTGTTCGCCGAGCACGACGTGTCCATCGAGACCGTCCGGCAGCGCGCCGAGGGCCCCGACGACGCCGAACTGGTCATCGTCACGCACCAGGCCACGGACGACGCACTGGCGGCGACTGTCGACGGGCTCACGCGACTCGATACCGTTCGTGCTGTCCTGTCGGTGATGCGGGTGGAAGGCGAGTGACCATGGCTGTCGTGACTCAGTCTCGGCTGTGGCGTGGAGTCATCGAGGAGTACCGCGACCGGTTGCCGGTCAACCCGGCGACGCCGGTCGTGACGCTGCGCGAGGGCGGGACGCCGCTGGTCCCGGCTCCGTGGCTGTCCGAGCAGACGTCCTGCGAGGTGTACCTCAAGGTCGAGGGCGTCAACCCGACCGGCTCGTTCAAGGACCGCGGCATGACGGTGGCCATCTCGAAGGCCGCCGAGGAGGGCGCCGAGGCCGTCGTCTGCGCGTCCACCGGCAACACCAGCGCGTCGGCCGCCGCGTACGCCGTCCGGGCCGGCATGCGCCCCGTCGTGCTGCTGCCCGACGGCAAGATCTCCGGCCCGAAGCTGGCCCAGGCGGTCGTGCACGGCGGCGTCATCGCGTCGGTGCAGGGCAACTTCGACGACTGCCTGCGGCTGGCCCGCGAGCTGGCGGAGACGTACCCCGTCGCGCTGGTCAACTCGGTCAACCCGTACCGCCTGGCCGGGCAGAAGACCGCCGCGTTCGAGGTGGTCGACGACCTCGGCGACGCTCCCGACCTGCACGTCCTGCCGGTCGGCAACGCCGGCAACATCTCCGCCTACTGGCTCGGCTACTCCGAGTACGCGGCCGACGGCCCGGCCCAGCGACGTCCGCGCATGTGGGGCTTCCAGGCCGCCGGCGCCGCGCCGTTCGTGCACGGCGGCCCGGTGTCCGCGCCCGAGACGGTGGCCAGCGCCATCCGCATCGGCAACCCGGCGTCGTGGGACCTCGCCATCGCCGCGCGCGACGACTCCGGCGGCCTCATCGACGCCGTCACCGACGAGCAGATCCTGGCCGCGCAGCAGGAGCTGTCCGGCCGCGAGGGCCTGTTCGTCGAGCCGGCGTCGGCGGCCGGCGTCGCGGGCCTGCTGCACTACAGCCGCACCGGACGCCTCGACGCCGGGCAGCGCATCGTCGTCACCGTCACCGGGCACGGCCTCAAGGACGTCGACACCGCCAGCGCCTACTACGGCGAGATCCGTCCCTACGTCGTCCCGGCCGAGACCGCCGCCGCCGCGAAGGCGCTGGGCCTGGCGTGAGCCCGGCCACCGTCCGCGTCCGCACCCCGGCCACCAGCGCCAACCTCGGTCCAGGGTTCGACGCGTTCGGCCTCGCGCTGTCGCTGCACGACGAGATCGAGGTGACGGCGCGGTTCGGCGGGCCTGCGGCGCCGGTCGAGGTGACCGTCGACGGCGAGGGCGCCGGGTCGGTGCCGCTGGACGAACGGCACCTCGTCGTGCGGTCGCTGCGCGCGGCCTTCGCCGAGCTGGGGGAGCAGCCGTCGGCGCTGCGGCTGCACTGCCGCAACGCGCTGCCGCACGGCCGCGGGCTGGGCTCGTCGGCAGGCGCGATCGTCGGCGGCGTCGTCGCGGCCCGTGCGCTGACCGGCGTGACGGCGCACGACGACGCGCTCGCCCTGGCCGACCGCCTCGAGGGGCACCCGGACAACGTCGCCGCCTGTCTGTACGGCGGGCTCACGGTGGCCTGGCGCGACGACGCCGGCGCCGCCCGCGCGACGCGCATCGACGTCCACCCCGACGTCGCGCCGATCGTGTGCGTCCCGTCCTTCGAGGTGTCGACGGAGAAGGCCCGCGGGCTGCTGCCCGGCACCGTCCCGCACGCCGACGCCGCCGCCAACGCGGGCCGCGCCGCACTGCTCGTCCACGCGCTCGGGCGGCGCCCGGACCTGCTGCTCGACGCCACCGCCGACCGGCTGCACCAGCACTACCGCGAACCCGCCATGCCTGAGACGTTCGAGCTGGTCACAGCGTTGCGGGCGGATGGGCTGGCGGCCGTCGTGTCGGGCGCCGGCCCGACGGTTCTGGTGCTCGGAACGGGCGACGACGCCGGCCGCGTCAGCGCCCTCGCCGGCGGGTGGTACGTCCGCGCATTGCAAGTGGACACGCGGGGTGCGGATGTGGAGTACGCCACGCCGTGAGCGGCGCGAACGGGGGTGGGTCAAACGGCCCACGGCATGCTACGCTCGCTGTGCACCGACGTTCTGCTGGTCGGTATCCCCATGGTGGTGACGTTCGTCGCCGATGGCCATGGTCTTCGCCCATCTCCCCGGGTTTCGCTCACGCGGGTCCCGCGGAAGGGCGGCCCATCAGTTCGCGTCGTGCCTTTCCTCGGGAACCTCCCGAGGTGTTCGATGCATCGGCTTGTCTGAACCGATGCCGGTCCAGGGAAGGACCCTGAGTGACTAATACCGAGATTCCTGGCGTCACTGGGACGCCGGACGTTTCGGCGTCTGATTCCGACGCCACCGCGGCGAAGCGCCCCGCGCGCCGCCGCGCAGCCGGCCTCGAGGGCATGGTTCTGGCTGAGCTCCAGCAGCTCGCCGGCGGCCTCGGGCTGAAGGGCACCGGCCGCATGCGCAAGGGCGAGCTGGTCGCGGCCATCAAGGCGGCTCAGTCCGGCGGCTCGGCGCCGGCCGCTGCCAACGCACTTCCGGTCGAGTCCGCGGCGCAGCCCGCCGCCCCGGCCGTCACCGACTCCGTCGTCGCCGGCACCGCCGAGGCGCCGGCCGCTCCCCGCGGCCGCAGCCGCCGCCGGGCCGAGCGCCCGCAGGCCGCCGCCGAGGCCCGTCCCGACGAGGTCGTGGTCGTGGCCGACGCCGCCGCGGAGACCCCGGCCGCTGAGGCTCCGGCCACCGACGCTCGGGCCACCGAGGCCCCCGCCTCCGACGACGCGGCCTCTGACGACGAGCCGCGCGAGCGCCGCTCCGAGCGCCAGGACAACCGCCGCGGCCGCCAGGGTGGTCGCGACGGTGACCGGCAGAGCGACCGCGACGGCGACCGCGAGAACGACCGCGACGGCGGCCGTCAGCGTGACCGCGACGGTGAGCGTCAGTACGACCGCGAGAACGACCGTGACGGCGGCCGTCAGCGCGACCGCGACAACACCCGTCCCGACAGCGCCCGCCAGGACGCCGACGGCGCCCGCCAGGGTGGTGGCCGCGACGACGCCCAGGACGATGACGACGACCGCGGCCGCCGGCGGCGCCGGCGCGACCGGCGCGGCAACAGCCGCGAGCGTGACCGCGACCGCGATCGCGACCGCCGCGGCAGTGGCGGCGCCAGCGGCAGTGGCCGCGACCGCGAGCGCATCGAGGAGCCGACCGTCACCGAGGACGACGTCCTCATCCCGGTGGCCGGCATCCTCGACATCCTCGACAACTACGCGTTCGTCCGCACGTCGGGCTACCTGCCCGGCCCCAACGACGTGTACGTGTCGCTGGCCATGGTCCGCCGCTACGGCCTGCGCAAGGGCGACGCCGTCACCGGCGCCGTCCGGCAGCCGCGCGAGGGCGAGAAGCAGCAGAAGTTCAACGCGCTGGTCCGGGTCGACACCATCAACGGCGCCGACCCCGAGGCGGCCAAGCAGCGGCCCGAGTTCGCCCGGCTGACCCCGCTGTACCCGCAGGACCGGCTGCGCCTCGAGACCGACGCCACCACCATGGCGACCCGGATCATCGACCTCATCGCGCCGATCGGCAAGGGCCAGCGTGGTCTCATCGTGTCGCCGCCGAAGGCCGGCAAGACGCTGATCATGCAGGCACTGGCGCACGCGATCACGCAGAACAACCCCGAGACCCACCTCATGGTGGTGCTGGTCGACGAGCGGCCCGAAGAGGTCACCGACTTCCAGCGCACCGTCAAGGGCGAGGTCATCGCGTCGACGTTCGACCGTCCGCCGATCGACCACACCATGGTCGCCGAGCTCGCCATCGAGCGGGCCAAGCGGCTGGTCGAGCTGGGCCACGACGTCGTCATCCTGCTCGACGGCATCACGCGTCTCGGCCGCGCCTACAACCTGGCCGCGCCGGCCAGCGGGCGCATCCTGTCCGGTGGCGTCGACTCCAGCGCGCTGTACCCGCCGAAACGGTTCTTCGGCGCCGCGCGCAACATCGAGAACGGCGGCTCGCTGACCATCCTCGCCACCGCACTGGTGGAGACCGGGTCCAAGATGGACGAGGTCATCTTCGAGGAGTTCAAGGGCACCGGCAACATGGAGCTGCGGCTGCGTCGCGACCTCGCCGACAAGCGCCTGTTCCCGGCCATCGACGTCGACGCGTCGAGCACCCGGCGCGAGGAGATCCTGGTCTCGCGCGACGAGCTGGCCATCATGTGGCAGCTGCGCCGCGTGCTGTCCGCGCTCGACCCGCAGCAGGCCATCGAGCTGCTGCTCGACCGGCTCAAGAAGACCAAGAGCAACGCCGAGTTCATGCTCACGGTCCAGAAGACGACGCCGGCGGTCGGTGGGAACGGGTCCAAGGACGCCGACTGACGCCGCTGAGTCCGCTGATGCCCTGACCGTTCTGTCGAGCGGTCAGGGCATCGCTGTGTGTGTTGCCAAGTTGGGCGTCTCCCTGCTGCCCATTGTCTTAGCCGCGCACCCGCGCCTCAAGCGGACAGAGGGGCGCTTCGCGCCGTCGATGACCGCTTGACCCGCGCGTCCCCGGCCTAAGAACTGGCAGCTATCAGGGGGACGGGGAAGAACCGGGCACAGCCGCGCCCGATATGCACCGTTCGCCGGACTCTGCAGCGTCGGCTTCCTGGGTGTGAGGCGCGTCCTGGGTGTGAGTCGCGCCGAACCGGCGAAACAGGCCCGAAAACGCGACTCACACCCAGGTTGGTGAGCGCCGGCGTCCTGGTCTGCCGTTACGTCCTGGTCCCCAGTCACGCCACCAGTCCCGAATCCGCCATTTCGCGTCACGGCAGACCACGACGTAACGCCAGACCAGGACCCGTACCGTCGTCCTCGATAGCCAGGGCGGTCCTCGATGGCAGAAACTGTCCTCGCACCCCGTCGAGGACGGTCACCACTATCGAAGACGACAGCCGGCATCGACGCCCCAGCCGTCGCCACACCTCCCCCGTCCCCCTGATAGCTGCCCGTTCTTGGCTGGGGACGTGCGGGTCAAGTCCAGAGCCCTCAACCACAGACCGCCGCGACCAGCAGAGGCGTCGGACTTGAGGCGCGCGTTCACGGCTAAGAAAATGGGCAGCAGGGGGACGACCAACGTTGCAAACCCCCGGCCAACGGTACGAATCCCGGTCACGGTTTGGCCGGGGCGGCGCGGCCTGGAATACTGATCTGCTGGCTCCGGTTCACGTCACGACATCCCGTCGTGCCGACCCGGCGGCCCATGAGACGCCAGGAGTACAGAGCATGAAGTCCGACATCCACCCGGCCTACGTGGAGACCACGGTCACCTGCACCTGTGGCAACACGTTCACCACCCGGAGCACCGCGTCCAACGGCGTCATCCACGCCGACGTCTGCTCCGCCTGCCACCCGTTCTACACGGGCAAGCAGAAGATCCTCGACACCGGCGGCCGGGTCGCGCGCTTCGAGTCGCGGTACGGCAAGAAGAAGGCCGACGCGAAGTAGTTCTCCGTGGGCGGGGCGTGCGAGGTTCTCTTGCACGCCCCGCCCCCTTTGTGCCCGCACCCCGCGTCCCCGGAAGGAGCCGACCCCGTGTTCGAAGGTGTCGAGACGCTGGTGTCCGAGCACAGCGAGCTCGAGCAGCGCCTGGCCGACCCGTCGGTGCACGCCGACCCCGGGCTGGCCATGCGGCTGAACCGGCGTTACGCCGAGCTGTCGGCCATCGTCGAGGCGTACGCCGCCTGGCGAGAAGCCGGCGACGACCGCGCCGCCGCGCTGGAGCTGGGCGCCGACGACCCCGCGTTCGCCGCCGAGGCGGCCGAGCTGGAGACGCGGCAGGACGGGCTGGCCGAGCGGCTGCGCATGCTGCTGCTCCCGCGCGACCCCAACGACGACCGCGACGCCATCCTCGAGATCAAGGCGGGGGAGGGCGGCGCGGAGTCCGCGCTGTTCGCCGGCGACCTGCTGCGCATGTACCTGCGCTTCGCCGAGCAGGCCGGCTGGAGCACCCAGGTGCTCGACGCCGAGGAGTCCGACCTCGGCGGGTACAAGGACGTCTCGGTCGCGGTGAAGGCGCGCGGCACGCCGCAGCCCGGCACCGCGCCGTTCGCCCGGCTCAAGTACGAGGGCGGCGTTCACCGTGTCCAGCGCGTCCCCGTCACCGAGAGCCAGGGCCGCATCCACACGTCGGCCGCCGGCGTGCTGGTGCTGCCCGAGGCCGAGGACGAGGGCGAGGTCGAGATCAACCCCAACGACCTGCGCATCGACGTGTTCCGGTCGTCCGGCCCGGGCGGGCAGAGCGTCAACACGACCGACTCCGCCGTACGCATCACGCACCTGCCCACGGGCATCGTCGTGTCCTGCCAGAACGAGAAGAGCCAGCTGCAGAACAAGGAGCAGGCCATGCGCATCCTGCGCGCCCGGCTGCTCGCGGCGCAGCAGGAGGAGGCGCAGCGCGAGGCCTCCGACGCGCGCCGCAGCCAGGTCCGCACCGTCGACCGCTCCGAGCGGGTGCGCACGTACAACTACCCGGAGAACCGCATCTCCGACCACCGCACCGGCTACAAGGCGTACAACCTCGACGCCGTGCTCGACGGTGAACTCGCCCCGGTGCTGCAGTCGCTGGTCGACGCCGACGCAGAGGCGGCGCTGGCGGCCACCGCCGAGGGCGGCGAGCGGGCATGACGTCGGCGCCGCTGCTCGAGCAGCTCCGTGCGGCCACCGGTGTGCTGACCACCGCCGAGGTGCCGTCGCCGCGGCACGACACCGAGGCGCTGGCGGCGCACGTGCTCGGCATCGAGCGCGGCGCGTTGCTGTCCCAGCCCGAGCCGGACGCCTCGTTCGCGTCCCGGTTCGCCGAACTGGTCCGCCGCCGCGCCGGCCGCGAGCCGCTGCAGCACCTCACCGGCGAGGCGCCCTTCCGGCACCTGACGCTGCAGGTGGGGCCCGGTGTGTTCATCCCGCGGCCGGAGACCGAGCTGACCGCCGGAGCGGCCATCGACGAGGCGGCGGCGGTGGTCGCGGCCGGCCGGGTGCCGGTCGTCGTCGACCTGTTCGCCGGCTCCGGCGCCATTGCCGTCTCCGTCGCCACCGAGGTGCGCCCGGTCATGGTGCACGCCGTCGAGCGCGAGGACGACGCCGTCGCCTGGCTGCGCCGCAACGCGGCCGGCAACTCCGTCATCGTGCACCGCGACGACGTCGCCCTGGTCGCCGAGCGGAGCCTGTCGATGCTGCTCGGCCAGGTCGACGTCGTCGCCGCGAACCCGCCGTACATCCCGGCCGACGCCACCATCCGCGACCCCGAGGTGGCCGAGCACGACCCGCCGGCCGCGCTGTGGTCCGGCGCCGACGGCCTCGACGCCATGCGGGTGCTGGCCGACGTCGGCGCGCGGCTGCTCAAGCCCGGCGGCCTGCTGGTCGCCGAGCACGCCGACGTGCAGGGCGAGACCGCGCCCGAGGTGTTCCGGCGGCACGGCGGCTGGACCGCCGTCGCGGATCATCTCGATCTGGCCGGCCGCCCGCGGTACGTCACGGCCCGCCGTGCGGGATGATGGCACCGTGAGTCCCCTGTACGACTGCTCCGACGAGACCAAGCGGCAGCGCGGCGTCGCCGCCGCGGCCCGCGCCATCCGCAACGGCAAGCTCATCGTGCTGCCCACCGACACCGTCTACGGCATCGGCGCCGACGCGTTCACGCCCGAGGCCGTCGCGGCGTTGCTGCAGGCCAAGGGGCGCGGCCGCGACATGCCGGTGCCGGTGCTGGTCGGTTCGCCGGCCACGCTGGGCGGCGTCGCCGTCACCGACAAGACCATCGACGCACTGGTCGAGGCGTTCTGGCCGGGTGGGCTGACGCTCATCTGCCGGCAGCAGCCGTCGGTGCGGTGGGACCTCGGCGACACCGGCGGCACCGTCGCGGTGCGGATGCCCGACCACGACGTGGCCGTCGAGGTGCTCAAGACCACTGGCCCGCTGGCGGTCAGCAGCGCCAACGTCACCGGCCAGTCGCCGGCCCGGACCGCGGGCGACGCCCGCGACCAGCTCGGCGACTCCGTCGCGGTCTACCTGGAGGCCGGCGACACCGGCAGCGACACGCCGTCGACGATCGTCGACGTCTCCGGCTCGCTGCCGCGTGTGCTCCGGCAAGGCGCCCTCGGCCTGGCCGAGCTCCAGTCAGTGGTCCCCGAGCTGCAGGGCCCGGAAGCGTAAGGACGCCGCCGGTGCGCGAGTATCTTCTGACCTTCTTCATCGCGGCCTCGGTCACGTACCTCGTGGTGGGGCTCGCGGGACGGTTCGCGTACTGGGTGGGCGCGGTGCCGCCCACCCGCGACCGTGACGTGCACCGCGACCCCGTCCCGCGGCTCGGCGGCATCGCGATGCTCGTCGGCCTGCTGGTCGCGATGCTGGTGGCCAGCTACCTGCCGCGCATGCGCAACGTGTTCACCGAGTCCAGCGACGCCTGGGCGCTGATCCTCGCCGCGGTGGTCATCTGCCTCATCGGCGTCGCCGACGACATCTGGGACCTCTCCGCGCTGGCCAAGTTCGCCGGTCAGGTGGTCGCGGCCGGCCTGCTCGTCGCGCTCGGCGTGCAGTTGCTCTATCTGCCGCTGCCGGGCGGCACGTTCGTGCTCGACTCCACCCAGGGCGCGATCATGACGGTGCTGCTGGTGGTGGGTGCCACCAACGCGGTGAACTTCGTCGACGGACTCGACGGACTGGCCGCCGGCGTCGTCGGCATCGGCGCCGCGGCGTTCTTCTCCTACGCCTACCTGCTGGCGCGCGAGAACAACAACCCCTCGTACATGACGACGTCGGCGCTGGTGTCGGTGGTGGTCGTCGGCATCTGCGCCGGGCTGCTGCCGCACAATGCGCACCCGGCGAAGATCTTCATGGGCGACTCCGGCGCGATGCTGATCGGGCTGCTGCTCGCGGCCGGGTCGATCAGCCTGACCGGCCGGCTGCCCAGCCAGGACGTCGACACCTCCAGCTTCCTGCTCACGCTGCTGCCGCTGGTGCTGCCGCTGGCGGTCATCCTGCTGCCGTTCCTCGACATGATGTTGGCCGTCGTACGCCGCACCAGAGCCGGCAAGTCGCCGTTCGCGCCGGACAAGATGCACCTGCACCACCGGCTGCTGGAGATCGGCCATTCGCAGTGGCGCGCGGTGGCGATCATGTGGGTGTGGGCGGCGCTGGTCTCAGGTGGTCTGGTGGTCATCGCGCTCGTCGGCGGCTGGACCACCTACGTGCTGCTGGCGCTCGCCGTCGTCGTCATGATCGCGTTCACCACGGGCCATCCGCGCCGGCTCTTCCGCCGCGGCGGGCCGTCCACAGTGTGAGAACTGGTGTGAGAAACAGCACGTCGGAGCGGCCGGGTAGGCTGAAGCGGCCATGACTGAACCCGCCTCCCCGCCACCGCGCCGCCGCAGCCCGGCCGCGGTCGCGCGCCCCGCCCTGTTGCTCACCCTCGCCGCCGGCGTCGCTTGCTCCGTGGTGGCGGCGTTCACCGGCGGCAGCGCAGGGCTGTGGTCGGCGGTCGGCGCGACGGCGCTGGTCATCGCGTTCTTCGCCACCGGAGCGCTGCCCGTCCTGCTGGACCGGTTCCTGCCGCCCACTGGCATGGCGGCCGCGGGGGCGCTGATCGTCACGTACTCGCTGCGCATCGGGCTGGTCCTCATCGGGCTGGGCGTCCTGACCAGCGTCGACGGCGTCCACGAGCGCGCGCTGGGGCTGTCGCTGATGGCCTGCGCGCTGGTCTACACGCTCACCTACGCGGTGACGATGTTCCGCGAGAACAGCCGCGGGGTGAGCACACCGGCACGGAGCAGCGGGCCGGAATGACCTGGGCCTTGACGACGGCCGCGGCTGGTAGTGGGACCCGATTTCGTTACCGGCGAGGGCACCCAGTAGTATTCGAGGCGCCATGAGTCCGGACGATCCTGATGACGTACGTCAGACGGATCAGAACGGTGCGTGGGATGCCTTCGCACTGGTCGCGTCCGGAGTAGCAGTATGGGGTGGCGTCGGCTGGCTCGTCTCCGAGTGGCTCAACAGCCGCGTGTTCCTCGTACTGGGGCTCCTGGTAGGGATGGGTGCCGCTCTGTACCTGGTATGGGTCAGATACGGTAAGCCCTGACCTGGCCCTCCTCGTCGGGCGTGTCGCGAGCGCGCTGAAGAAAGGACCACGTGAGCACTCGGATCGTGGCCGAGTCGGGATTCCACAGTCCCGGACCGGCCGACTTCGAATTCCCGCCGCTGTTCGGCGAGGGCACGTTCTTCACCAAGCCGATGCTGGTCATCGTGCTCGGCACCATCGCCGTCGGCGCATTCTTCTACTTTGCCGCCCGGCGCAGCGCGCTCGTTCCCGGCAAGTTGCAGTTCGCCGGCGAGGCGGTCTACGGATTCGTCCGCGACGGAATCGCGCGTGACGCCATCGGTCGCGAGGGCATCAAGTACGTCCCCTATCTCGTGACGCTGTTCAGCTTCATCGCCGTGCTGAACATCTCGGGCATCATCCCGGTCCTCCAGCTGCCGGCCACCTCGAAGATCGCGATCCCGCTGTTCCTGGCGCTGATCTCGTGGGTCATCTACAACTACGTCGGCATCAAGCGGCAGGGCTTCGGCGGCTACTTCAAGAACATGATGTTCCCGCCCGGTGTGCCGAAGGCGATCTACCCCCTGCTGGCGCCGCTGGAGTTCTTCTCGACCTTCATCGTGCGGCCGTTCACGCTCACCCTCCGTCTCACGTTCAACATGTTCGCCGGACACCTCGTCCTGTTGCTGACGATTCTGGGTGGCGAATACCTGATCACCGAATATCAGGGTGTGGTCGGAATCGCGGCCGGTAGCGTGTCGATTCTGTTCAGCATCGTGCTGACTTTCTTCGAGGCATTCGTCCAGATTCTCCAGGCTTACGTTTTCGTCCTGCTCTCCGCCATCTACATCGGCGGCGCTCTCTCCCACGAGCACTGAGCTTCACTTAAAGAGGAAAGGAAGAAAGATGGAAGGCTCGCTCAACATGGTCGGTCTCGGCCTCGCGGCCATCGGCCCGGGCGTCGGCATCGGTCTGATCTTTGCTGCCTACATCAACGGCGTGGCCCGCCAGCCGGAGGCGCGCAGCGTTCTCCAGGGCATCGCGATCCTCGGCTTCGCGCTCGCCGAGGCGCTGTTCATCATCGCCATCGGCCTCGCGTTCGCCATCTGATCATGGCCCTCTCGATGGCACCGATCGCGGTGATGGCGGCGGAGGACGGTCCCGATCCGCTGATGCCGCACATGTCCGAGCTGATCGTCGGTCTGGTCGCCTTCGCCCTGCTGTTCTTCTTCCTTCGCGCGAAGGTCTACCCGATCTTCGAGAAGACCTACGCGGATCGCGCCGCCGCCATCCAGGGCGGCGCCAGGAAGGCCGAGGAGGCGCAGGCCGAGGCCCAGCGCCTGCTCGAGGAGTACCGCGCCCAGCTGGCCGACGCCCGCAGCGAGGCGGCTCGCATCCGCGAGGACGCCAAGCAGCAGGGGGCGGCCATCGTCGCGCAGGCGCGCGACGACGCCGAGACCGAGGCCAAGCGGGTCGCCGCACGGGCCGAGGCGCAGCTGCAGGCCGAGCGCGAGCAGGTCCTGCGCGAGCTGCGCGGCGAGGTCGGCACGCTGGCGACCACGCTGGCCGGCAAGGTGGTCGGCGAGTCGCTGCAGGACGACGACCGGTCCCGCCGCGTCGTCGAGCGGTTCCTGGCCGACCTCGAGACCGCTCAGGCCTCCGACGCGGCGACGCCCGCCCCAGGGGACTCGTGAGCATGCCTGACACCAACCAGCCCGAGCTCCGGCCGCGGTTCGAGAGCATCGTCGACCAGGCTGCCGGTCGCGCACCGGCGGTCGGCGACGCTCTGTTCTCGTTCGCGAACCTGCTCGACTCCCGTCCGTCGGTGCGCCGCGCGCTCACCGACACCGGCCGGACGCCCGACGATCGCGAGACGCTCGTGCGCCGGCTGGCCGGCGACCGCATCGAGCCGGCCGCGACGGACGTGCTCGCCGCGGCGGTGCGTGAGCGCTGGGCGAAGCCGGGCGACCTCACCTCCTCGATCGAGGAGTTCGGTCTCCAGGCGGTGCTGATGGCCGCCCGGTCGGCCGGCCGCCTCGACGCGGTCGAGGAAGAGATCTTCCGGTTCGGGCTGGTCGTCCGTGGCAACCGCGACCTGCGCTCGGCACTGATCGACCGTGCCGCTCCCGCCGACGCACGGCGGCAGTTGGTGCGGACGCTGCTGAACGACAAGGCGGCACCGGAGACCGTCGCGCTGGTGGAGCACGCCGTCCTCGACCGCCGGGCACGTAGCCTGGAAGCGGAGCTCGCTCGCGTCGCGGAGTTCGCCGCGCGGCTGCGCGAGCGCCGGGTGGCCGTGGTGCACGTCGCCGCGCCGCTCGCCGTCGAGCACCGCGAACGGCTGGAGCGAGCGCTGGCGGTCCGCGCCGGCGGGCCGGTCCTGCTGAACGTCGTCGTCGAGCCTGACGTCGTCGGCGGCATCAGGGTCGAGCTCGGTGACGAGGTCGTCGACGGCACCGTCACCAGCCGCCTGGACGCCGCCCGCCGTCAGCTGGTCGTCGGCTGACCGGCACCCACCCAGACCTGAGACCACCGTTCGATGAGCGAAGAGAGCAGGAGCAACCGATGGCGGAGCTGACAATCCGTCCCGAGGAGATTCGCGAGGCGCTCGACGCCTTCGTCGAGTCCTACCAGCCGGCGGCCGCCGTCCGCGAAGAGGTCGGCCACGTCACCATCGCCGGCGACGGCATTGCCCGTGTCGAGGGCCTGCCCTCGGCCATGGCCAACGAGCTGCTGGAGTTCGAGGACGGGACCCTCGGACTGGCTCTGAACCTCGACGTACGCGAGATCGGTGTCGTCGTGCTCGGCGACTACTCCGGCATCGAGGAGGGCCAGACGGTCCGTCGCACCGGCGAGGTGCTGTCGGTACCGGTCGGTGACGCCTTCCTCGGCCGCGTGGTCGATCCGCTGGGCGCACCGCTCGACGGTCTGGGCGAGGTCAAGGCCGAGACCCGCCGCGCGCTGGAGCTGCAGGCTCCCTCCGTCGTGCAACGGCAGAAGGTCGCCGAGCCGCTGCAGACCGGCATCAAGGCCATCGACGCCATGACCCCGATCGGCCGCGGCCAGCGCCAGCTGATCATCGGTGACCGGCAGACCGGCAAGACCACGGTCGCCGTCGACACCATCCTGAACCAGCTGGAGAACTGGAAGAGCGGCGACAAGAAGAAGCAGGTCCGCTGCATCTACGTCGCCACCGGCCAGAAGGGCTCCACGATCGCCGGCATCCGGCAGCAACTGGACGAGGCCGGCGCGCTGGAGTACACCACCATCGTCGCCTCGCCGGCGTCCGACGCCGCGGGCTTCAAGTACCTGTCGCCCTACACCGGCTCGGCCATCGGCCAGCACTGGATGTACCAGGGCTACCACGTCCTCATCGTCTTCGACGACCTGTCGAAGCAGGCCGAGGCGTACCGCGCGGTGTCGCTGCTACTGCGCCGCCCGCCGGGCCGCGAGGCGTACCCCGGCGACGTCTTCTACCTGCACTCGCGGCTGCTCGAGCGCTGCGCGAAGCTCTCCGACGACCTCGGCGGCGGCTCCATGACCGGCCTGCCGATCATCGAGACCAAGGCCAACGACGTCTCGGCGTTCATCCCGACCAACGTCATCTCCATCACCGACGGCCAGTGCTTCCTCGAGTCGGACCTGTTCCACTCGGGTGTGCGCCCGGCCATCAACGTCGGCATCTCGGTCTCCCGCGTCGGTGGCGACGCGCAGATCAAGGCGATGAAGAGCGTCGCCGGCACGCTGCGCCTCGACCTCGCCCAGTACAACGAGCTCAAGGCGTTCGCGGCGTTCGCATCCGACCTCGACCCCACCAGCAAGGCGCAGCTGAACCGCGGCGAGCGGCTCACCGAGCTGCTCAAGCAGCCGCAGTCGGCGCCGTTGTCGGTCGGCCGCGAGGTCGTCTCGATCTGGTCGGGCACCACCGGCAAGCTCGACGACGTCCCGGTCGAGGACATCCGCCGGTTCGAGGGCGAGTTCCTCGACACCGTCGCGCGCGAGCAGACCGCCGTCCTCGAGAACATCGAGTCCAGCGGGAAGCTGTCCGACGACGACGTCAAGACGCTCGAGCAGGCGATCGACGACTTCAAGCAGAACTACGTCACCGTCTCGGGCCAGCCGCTGATCAAGGACGAGCCGGTCGACGCCCTCGGCGAGGGCGAGGAGGACCTCACGGTGCTGCGCCGGCGCAAGCGCGACGCGCAGGGCATCCAGGAGGCCGCTCGTCCCGACGCGGGCGAGTGAGCGTGGCCGTCATGTCGTACCGAGGCTTTGAAGGGAGGTCGCACGCGTAATGGGAGCTCAAATTCGCGAGCTGCGGCGGCGCATCCGCTCCGTCGAGTCGATCAAGAAGATCACCCGCGCCCAGGAGCTCATCGCGACCTCCCGGATCGCGCGGGCCCAGCAGTACGCCGAGGCCGCGCGTCCGTACAGCCAGGCACTGGTGCGAGCCATGGAGGCGGCCGCCGAGCGCGCCCGCCTCGACAACCCGCTGCTCGAGGGCGTCGAGCAGGCGCGCCGTTCGGCCATCCTCGTCGTCAGCAGCGACGGCGGCTTCGCCGGCGCCTACTCCGCCAACGTCATCCGGCAGAGCGAGGCGCTGGCCGGGCTGCTGCGCGACCAGGGCCAGGAGACCGTGCCCTACGTCGTCGGCCGCAAGGGCGTCAGCTGGTTCACGTTCCGCGGCCGCGAGCTCGGCGGGCAGTACGTGGGCTTCACCGGCCGGCCGTCCTACGCCGACGCGCGGCGCATCGCCGACGACCTCCTCGAGGCCATCAACACGCCCACCGACGAGGGCGGCGTCGACGAGATCCACATCGTCTCGACGCACTTCGTCAACATGGTCACGCAGCAGGTCCGGGCCCGCCGGCTCTTCCCGATCATGGTCGAGGACGTGCCCGAGGAACTGCACCAGGCCGAGGCCGGCGCGGTCCGCTCGGACGACGACGACGGCCGGCAGGCCGGCGCGGCCGGCTCGGGCGGCGCGGCGAGCACCCGGCCGGCCCGCACCGACGTGCTGCCGCTGTACGAGTTCGAGCCGTCGGCCGACGAGGTGCTCGACGCGCTGCTGCCGCAGTACGCCGGCAACCTCGTCTACACCGCCCTGCTCGACGCCGCGGCGTCGGAGTGGGCGGCCCGGCGCCGGGCCATGAAGAACGCCACGGACAACGCCGGTGAGCTGCAGGAGACGCTCACCCGGCAGTCCAACTCGGCTCGCCAGGCCGAGATCACCCAGGAGATCAGCGAGATCGTCGGCGGCGCGGACGCGCTGGCGGCCGCAGGGAGCGAGTAGGACCTCATGACTGCCACCATCGAAACCCCAGCAGAGACCACCGCTGCTACAGGCCGGGTGGTCCGGGTCATCGGACCTGTCGTCGACGTCGAGTTCGGCGGCGGCCACATGCCCGGCATCTACAACGCCCTCGAGGTCGACGTGAAGCTGGCCGACGAGGCCGGCGGCGACCGCACGCTCACCCTCGAGGTCGAGCAGCACATCGGCGACGGCCTGGTGAAGGCCATCTCGATGCAGCCCACCGACGGCCTGGTCCGCGGCGCGGTCGTCCGCGACACCGGCAAGGGCATCTCGGTGCCGGTCGGCGACGGCGTCAAGGGCCACGTGTTCAACGCCCTCGGCAAGCCGCTCGACGTCGACGAGTCGCAGATCGAGGTCAGCGAGCGCTGGGAGATCCACCGCGACCCGCCGCCGTTCGCCGACCTCGAGGGCAGCACCCAGATGCTCGAGACCGGCATCAAGGTGCTCGACCTCCTGAGCCCGTACATCCAGGGTGGGAAGATCGGCCTGTTCGGTGGTGCCGGTGTCGGCAAGACGGTGCTCATCCAGGAGATGATCACCCGTGTCGCGCGGAACTTCGGTGGCACCTCGGTGTTCGCCGGCGTCGGCGAGCGCACCCGCGAGGGTAACGACCTCTGGGTCGAGATGGGCGAGGCCAACGTCCTCAAGGACACCGCGCTGGTGTTCGGGCAGATGGACGAGCCGCCGGGCACCCGCATGCGGGTCGCGCTGTCGGCGCTGACCATGGCCGAGTACTTCCGCGACGTCCAGAAGCAGGACGTGCTGCTGTTCATCGACAACATCTTCCGGTTCACCCAGGCCGGCTCCGAGGTCTCCACGCTGCTGGGCCGCATGCCGTCGGCCGTCGGTTACCAGCCGACGCTGGCCGACGAGATGGGCGAGCTGCAGGAGCGCATCACCTCGACGCGTGGTCACTCCATCACGTCGATGCAGGCCATCTACGTCCCGGCCGACGACATCACCGACCCGGCGCCGCACACCGCGTTCGCGCACCTCGACGCCCGGACGGTCCTCTCGCGGCCCATCTCGCAGCTGGGCATCTACCCGGCGGTCGACCCGCTCGACTCCTCGAGCCGGATCCTCGACGCCGCGTACCTCGGCGAGGACCACTACCGCATCGCCACCCGGGTGAAGGAGATCCTGCAGAAGTACAAGGAGCTGCAGGACATCATCGCCATCCTCGGTGTCGACGAGCTGACCGAGGAGGACCGTGTCACCGTCAACCGGGCGCGGCGCCTGCAGCGGTTCCTGTCGCAGAACATGTTCGTGGCCGAGTCGTTCACCGGCCAGCCGGGCGTGTTCGTCCCGCTGTCGGAGTCGCTCGAGTCGTTCGACGCCATCACCAAGGGCGAGTACGACCACCTGCCCGAGCAGGCGTTCAGCTACGTCGGCAACATCGAGGACGCCGAGAAGAAGGCGCGCGAGCTCGCCTCCTGAGGCTGACATCGGTGACCGGCAGGGGGCCGTCTCCACGCGAGGCAGCTCCCTGCCGATCACGAGAAAGGGAAGATCGTGGCCGAAGATCTGAACGTCGAGGTGGTCGCCGCCGACCGCAAGGTGTGGTCCGGCGAGGCCTCGATCGTCATCGCGCGCACGCCTGAGGGCGAGATCGGCATCATGTCCGGTCACGAGCCCGTGCTCGGCCTGCTGGTGGCCGGCCCGGTGACGGTGCGCTCGACCGGCGGCGAGGCGGTCGTGGTGGCGGTGTCCGGCGGGTTCCTGTCGGTCTCCGAGAACACCATCGCGATTCTGGCCGAACAGGCGGAGCTGGCCGACGAGATCGACGTCGCCGCTGCTCAGGCCGAGCTCGCGGAGCTGGGCGAGGACGGTGACGGCGCGAGCCGATGGGCCCAGGCCAGGCTCGACGTCGCGGCGAGCCGGTAGATCTGAGAGCATCGGTATCACGCTCGGGGGAGGTGATCGGTGGCGCTGGTGTCGTGGACCCTGCTGGTGCTGGGTGCGCTCGCGCTCGCCGCTGTGCTGGTCCTCCTCGCGCTGTACGTCCGCCGGGGCATCCTGCAGCGTGACGGCGGCTTCGACATGTGCGTGCGCGGCGACAGCCACGACGGCTGGTCCGGCGGCTGGGCGTTCGGCATCGGGCGCTACCGCGAGGACACCCTCGAGTGGTTCCGCACGTTCAGCTTCACCACGTGGCCCAAGCGGTCGTTCCGGCGCCACCAGCTGGTCGTCGAGAGCCGTCGTCAGCCCGACGCCGAGGAGAGCTACGAGCTGCCGGCCGCCCACGTCGTGCTGGTCTGCCGCTCCAGCGGCTCCACCGTCGAGGTGTCCATGACCGAGGCCGCGGCCACCGCGTTCGTCACCTGGCTGGAGGCGGCGCCGCCCGGGGGTCAGTTCGTCGGTTGACGCCTTCGGGGCGTACCGTTCATCGGAACGGCGGAAGGGTACAGCGGGCGTGGAGAGATTTCGGGTCACCGGGGGGAGCTCCCTGCGGGGTGAGGTCCGGGTCAGCGGCGCGAAGAACAGCGCACTCAAGTTGATGGCGGCGGCACTGCTGGCCGAGGGACGCACCGTGCTGCACGACGTCCCCACCATCACCGACGTCGACTACATGGGCGAGCTGCTGCGCCAACTCGGCGCCGACGTCCACCGCGAGGGCGGCACCGTCGCCATCGACGTCCCGGCGAAGATCGACCACGAGGCGCCGTACCACCTGGTGCGCCGGCTGCGCGCGTCCATCTGCGTGCTCGGCCCGCTGGTGGCCCGGTGCGGCGCGGCGAACGTGGCGCTGCCCGGCGGCGACGCCATCGGCTCACGCGGCCTCGACATGCACATGTCCGGGCTGGAGAAGCTGGGCGCGCAGGTCGAGATCGAGCACGGGTTCGTGGTGGCCCGGGCGCCGCAGGGGCTGCACGGCACCAGCATCTGGCTCGACTTCCCCAGCGTCGGCGCCACCGAGAACATCCTCATGGCCGCGGTGCTGGCCAAGGGCACGACGGTCATCGACAACGTCGCCCGCGAGCCCGAGATCGTCGACATCTGCCGCATGCTCGGCGACATGGGCGCCAAGATCGACGGCGCCGGCACGTCGACGCTGCGGGTCGAGGGCGTCGACTCGATGAACCCGACCGAGCACACCACCATCCCCGACCGCATCGTCACCGGCACCTGGGGCGTCGCCGCCGTCATGACCCGCGGCGACATCACCATCCGCAACGGCCGGGCCGAGCACCTCGAGATCGTGCTGGACAAGCTGGCCGCGGCCGGTGCGGTCATCGAGTCCGGGCGCGACGGGCTACGGGTGGGGATGTCCGGCCGGCCGCGCGCCATCGACGTCGTCACGCTCCCGTACCCGGGCTTCCCGACCGACCTGCAGCCGATGATCGTCGCGCTCGACGCGGTGGCCGACGGCACCGCGATGATCACCGAGAACGTGTACGAGGCCCGGTTCATGTTCGTCAACGAGCTGGTCCGCCTGGGCGCCGAGGTCCGCATCGACGGCCACCACGCCGTCGTGCGCGGCCGGCCCGGGCTGTCCGGCGCGCCGGTCGTCGCCACCGACATCCGCGCCGGCGCCGGCCTCGTGCTGGCCGGCCTGCTGGCCGAGGGCGAGACGCTGGTGTCCGCCGTCCACCACATCGACCGCGGCTACCCCGACTTCGTCGGGCAGCTGCAGTCACTGGGCGCCGACGTGGTCCGTGAGCCCGACCCGGACCACTTCGATGACTGACGAGGCGGAGGCGCCGGCGAGCGCCGGGGACAGGCTGCGCGGCTGGGTGACGCCGGGTCGCGTCGGGCTGGCCGCTTACCTGGTCGCGCTGCTGGTCTACTGCGCCGTCGAGGGCATCCCGATGGACCGCGTCGGGCAGACCGGCTGGATCATCGCCGGGATGATCGCGGTCAAGATCGGCCGGCCCTGGCGCGAGCACCTGCGCACCTTCCTCGACTGGCTGCCGCTGCTGGCCGCGCTGATCCTCTACGACCACACCCGCGGCATCGCCGACACCCTGGGCATGCCGCTGCAGGTGGGCGGGGTCGTCGACGTCGAACGATGGCTGTTCGGCGGCACCGTCCCGACGGTGTGGCTGCAGGAGCAGCTGTTCGAGTCGACCGTGCGCTGGTGGGACGTCGGCGCGGCGCTGATCTACTTCAGCCACTTCGTCGTGCCGTGGGTGCTGGCGGCGGCGTTCTACATGTGGTCGCGGCCGCTGTGGGTGTCCTACATCCGGCGGGTGCTGCTGCTGACGTACGCCGGCCTGCTCACGTACGTGCTGCTGCCGGCCGCGCCGCCGTGGTACGCGTCGGCCCGCACCGGCGACATCGCCGAGCCCGTCTATCGGCTGGTCGGCCGCGGCTGGAACGAGCTGGGCCTGCGCAGCGCCAACGCCTGGCTGTCCGACGCCCAGGGCGGCGCCAACGAGGTGGCGGCGCTGCCGTCGCTGCACGCCGGGTTCGCGATGCTGGTCGCGGTGACGCTGTGGCCGCTGGCGCGACGCTGGTGGCTGCGGGTGCTCGTCATGGCGTACCCGCTGGCGATGGCGTTCACCTTGGTCTACGGCGGCGAGCACTACGTCGTCGACGTCCTGCTCGGCTGGCTGTACGTCGCTGCCGTCATCGGCATCGCGCACCTGTGGGAGCGCTGGCGCCGGCAGCGGCTCGAGCCCGTGGCGGCCACGCTGTCGGCCGGCACGCCGGCGCCGGTCGAGCCGGCGCTGCGCACCGAGCCGAGCGTCGCCACGGAACCGAACGAACGAGCGGGAAGGCAGTGAGCATGGCACGCAGTGTGGCCGTCGTCGGAGCCGGCCTGATGGGATCGGGCATCGCCCAGGTGGCGGCGACCGGCGGCTGGGACGTCGTGCTGCGCGACCTCGACGAGTCCGCCGTCGCGCGGGGACGCCAGGCGATCGAGGCGAGCACGGCGAAGTTCGTCGAGAAGGGCCGGCTGTCCGAGGCCGACCGCGACGCCGCCCTCGCCCGCATCAGCACGACGACCGACCTCGGCGCCGTCGCCGACGCCGACATCGTCGTCGAGGCGGTGTTCGAGAGCGTCGACGTGAAGCGCGAGCTGTTCGCCGAGCTGGACCGGCTGTGCCGCGACGGCGCCGTCCTGGCCACCAACACCAGCGCCATCCCGATCACCAAGATCGCCGGCGCCACGCAGCGGCCCGAGGCGGTCGTCGGCACCCACTTCTTCTCGCCGGTGCCGATGATGGCGCTGTGCGAGCTGGTCCGCGGCCTGCACACGTCCGACGCCACGCTGGCGGCGGCCCGCGAGTTCGCCGAGTCGGCCGGCAAGACCTGCATCGTCGTCAACCGCGACGTCGCCGGCTTCGTCACCACGCGGCTGATCAGCGCGATCGTCGTCGAGGCGGTGAAGCTCTACGAGTCCGGCGTCGCGTCGGCCGAAGACATCGACACCGCCTGCAAGCTCGGCTTCGGCCACGCCATGGGCCCGCTCGCCACCACCGACCTCACCGGCGTCGACGTCCTGCACCACGCCACGTCGAACATCTGGGACGAGACCGCCGACCCCAAGTTCTTCCCGCCCGAACTGCTCCGGCGCATGGTCGACGCCGGCGAGCACGGCCGCAAGACCGGCCGCGGCTTCTACTCGTACTGACGCCGCCACGCGCTGTTCGTGCGGCGGCCGGCCGGCTCGATCGCGGTGCCGGTGCCGCTGACGCGACGGGAGCGGCGGATCGGGGTGCCGTTGGCGATCAGCTCGCGCCGGCGCGGCAGCAGCAGGCGCGTCGTCACCAGCTTGGCGCGGTCGCGGCGGCGGCGGGCCCGCTCGCGCCGGGCGAGGTCGGCGGCGCCGATCAGGCCGGCGTCGTTGCCCAGCGCCGCCCGGACGACCTTCGCCTCGGGCCGGAAGCCGCGCCCCGTCAACGTCCGGCGGAACGTCGTCCGGGCCGGATCCAGCAGCAGGTCGCCGACGTCGGAGACGCCGCCGCCGATGACGAACAGGCCGGGGTCGAACGCGGCGGCCAGGTTGGCCAGCCCGACACCGAGCCAGTGGCCGATGTCCTCGAGCAGCTCCAGCGCGGCCGGGTCGCCCTGGGCGGCCAGCTCGCTGATCATCGGGCCGGTGATGCGCGACGGGTCGCCCTCGCACGTCTCGGCGATGCGGTAGGCGACGGGGGAGCCGTTGGCGACCAGCTCGCGTGCCTCGCGGACCAGCACGTTGCCGCTGGCGTACTGCTCCCAGCAGCCGCGGTTGCCGCACTCGCACCGGTGCCCGCCCGGCACGACGATCATGTGCCCGAACTCGCCGGCGACGCCGAACCGGCCACGGTGCAGGACGCCGTCGAGGACGACGCCGCCGCCGATGCCCGTGCCGAGGTTGACGCAGACGACGTGCGACTCGCCCTGGGCGGCGCCGAACCGGCACTCGGCCCACAGCGCGGCGTTGGCGTCGTTGTCGACCACCACGGGCAGCCCGATGCGTTGCTGGACGGCGTCGCGCAGCGGCTCGTTGCGCCAGGCGAGGTGCGGGGCGAACAGCACGGAGGACTGGGTGCCGTCGACGAAGCCGGCGGCGCCGATGCCGACCGCGAGGACGTGATGGCGGGCGCCGAGTTCGGCGACGACGTCGGCGATGGTGTCCTCGACGACGCGCGGGCTCTTGCTCTTACTCGGCGTCTCGCGGCGGGTGCGCTCGATGATCGTGCCCTCGGGGTCGACGACGCCGGCGGCGACCTTGGTGCCGCCGATGTCGATGCCGATGGTGGGCCGCAGCGCCAGCCGGGACACCCGTGTCCGGGTTGGAGACATGCCCACAGTATGGCCGGGCGTGGTCAACCGGCCGGTCAAGGGGCCGGGGACGACCCCGGCGGGGCCAGGATGCCCAGCGCGTACGCCGTCGTCACGGCGGCCGTGCGGTCGTCGACGCCGAGCTTGGCGAACACCCGCAGCAGGTGCGTCTTCACCGTCGCCTCGCCGATGTGCAGGGCCCGGCCGACGTCGGCGTTGGACAGCCCGGTCGCGACCGCGGCCAGCACCTCGCGCTCGCGCGGCGTCAGCGGCGGCACCGACGGCGCCCGCAGCCGGTGCACCAGCCGCGCGGCCACCGGCGGTGCCAGGATCGTCTCGCCGCGGTGCGCGGCGCGGACGGCGGCGGCGAGGTCGACCCGCGGGGTGTCCTTGAGCAGGTAGCCGGTGGCGCCCGCCTCGACCGCGCGGACGATGTCGGAGTCGGTGTCGTAGGTCGTCAGCACCAGGATCCGGATGCTCGGTAGCTCGGCCAGGATGCGCGCCGTCGCCTCGGCGCCGTCCAGCCGCGGCATCCGCAGGTCCATCAGGATGACGTCGGGACGCAACCGGCGCGCCATGACCAGCGCCTCCTCGCCGTCGCCGGCCTCGCCGACCACCTCGAGGTCGTCCTCGGCGCCGAGCATGCCGGCCAGTCCCGTCCGCACCACCGGGTGGTCGTCGACCAGCAGCAGCCGCAACGTCGTCACGGCCGCCCACGTTACCCTGACGTCGTGCCCGAGAAGCCGGAGCCGGCGCGCGCCGATCCGATCGCTGGTGACCTGGTCACCGAGACCTTCGACTACGACGGCGGGCGGCAGGTCACCGTGTACGTGCCGCCGGATCCGCCCGAAGCCGTCGTGTACGCCGGCGACGGTCAGCTGATCTCGCAGTGGGGCGGACACCTCGAGGCGGCCGACGTGCCGCCCACCATGATCGTCGGTGCCCACCGGACGGACGACCCGGACGAGATGATCCGGATCGCCGAGTACTCACCGTCCTTCGACGAGGAACGGTTCGCGGCACACGAGCGGTTCTTCGTCGAGGAGGTCCGCGGCTGGGTACGGTCACGGTTCGGCCTCGCCCCGCCCGCCGAACGCACCGCGGTGTGCGGCGTGTCGGCCAGTGGTGAGCTGGCCCTCGCCATGGGGCTTCGCCACCCGGATGTCTACGGCGCGGTCTTCTGCGCATCGCCGGGCGGCGGCTTCCGCCCGCCTGCCGTGCTGCCGAGCCCGCTGCCGGCCACGTACCTCGTCGCCGGGACGCTGGAGCCGTGGTTCCTCGAGAACGCGACCCGCTGGGCGGACGCGCTGCGCGACGCCGGCGCGGACGTCGTCATGGCCGAGCGGGCTGGCGACCACGGCGACCCGTTCTGGCAGGCCGAGTTCCCGCTGATGGTGTCCTGGGCGTTTCAGCGCTGAAGCGGAGCTACCCCGGTGCCAGCCCGACGGTCGCGCGGACGGTGGTCCCGGCGGCCGGCGCGCTGACGACCTCCAGCAGCCCGCCCACCTGCTCGACCCGCGCCCGCATGCCGCGCAGCCCGTACCCGTCATGCGACGCGCCGGGCAGGAACCCGCGCCCGTCGTCGACGACGGCGACCGTGGCGGCGCCCGCGGACCCGGCCCGGAACCGCAGCGCGACGATGACCCGGCGGGCCCCGGCGTGCTTGCGGACGTTCGTCAGCGCCTCCTGAGCCGTGCGCAGCAGTACGACCTCGACGTTCGCCGGCAGCGGCGGGCAGCCGTCGTCGACCTGCAGGCTGACCTCCAGCCCGGTCTCGTCGGCGAACCGCGCCGCGATGCGCTCGAGCGCCTCGGGCAGCGACGCGTTCTGCAGGCTGACCGGCGCCAGCGAGCTGACCAGCGCCCGCGCCTCGGCGAGGTTGTCGCGCGCGGTCTGCTCGAGCAACGCCAGCCGGTCGCGGACGGCGCGCGGGTCGCGGTCCAGCGCGACCTCGATGGCCTGTGCCAGCGTGAGGATGCTGGTGAAGCCCTGGGCCAGGGTGTCGTGGATCTCGTGCGAGAGCCGTTCCCGCTCGGCCAGCACGCCGCGGGAGTGCTCCAGCTGCGCCAGTTCCGAACGGGTCCGTTCCAGCTCGTCGATGAGCGTGGCCCGTTTCTCCGCCTGGATGAACACGTGCGTGATGAACAGGCCCATCAGGAGCGCGAGCCCGATCTGCAGCGCGACCTGCGGGACGACGTCGCGTACCGCCTCGCTGGTCCAGCCGTCGCGGCCGACCTCGACGACGGCCAGGCCGGACAGGAACACCAGCGACGCGCCGACGGCCCAGCGGGTCGGCAGCAGCACCCAGATGTGCGGGATCAGCCCGAACAGCAGGAAGTACGCGTCGTAGACGCCCAGGCCCAGCAGCGCGTACATGCCGCCCCAGCTGACCACCAGCTGCACGACGCCCTGCCAGCCGTGCTCCTCGGCGCCGAGCAGCCGCCGCCCGATCAGCAGATAGACGACCACCATCGCCGCCACGACGAGCAGCCCGGCCAGCCGGTGCCGGCTGGACAGATCGCCGGAGCTGCCGATGATCACCGCGAGCAGGCCGAGCAACCCCAGGTAGACGGCGTGCCAGGCGACCGTCGTGCGCTGCCAGAACGCGTCCAGCTCGGCGACGCTGCTGCGTGCCGGGTCGCCGTCGTCCGGGCTCAGCCGTCGTCCCGGCGCTGCCACCGGAACGTCCGGACGCAGATCACCAGGCCCACGATCAGCCACAGCGACAGGATCAGCGCCGTCGGACCGTGCTGCCATGATCCGGACACCTCCAGCTCTTCGAAGCGGTCGGGCAGGAACACCGAACGCATGCCCTGGGCCAGCCATTTCAGCGGGAACACCGAGGCGACGTTCTGGAGCCAGCTTGGCAGGTCGTTGAAGACGAAGAACACGCCGGAGATGAACTGGAGCACGATCAGCGGCCCGACGACGACGGCGGACGCGCTCTTCGCCGACTTCGGGACCGACGAGTACGCGATGCCCAGGACGGCGCCGCCGGCCGTGCCGAGCACGTAGCACCAGGCGAACGTCAGCCACCTCGCCGGGTCCGTCGGCAGCTCGACGCCGAACGCGACCGCGGCCACCGCCAGCAGCAGGACCGTCTGGCTCAGCCCGACGACCAGGATCATGCCGACCTTGCCGAGGAAGTACGACACCGGCGGCATCGGTGTGCCGCGCAGCCGCTTCAGCGTGCCGTCCTCGCGCTCGATGGCCAGGCTGATCGCCAGCGTCTGGAAGCTGACCAGCATGATGCCGGACGCGATCATGCCGGGCAGGAAGTAGCGGGCGAAGTCGATGCCCTGTTCGCTGCCGAGCGCGACGTCGTCGCCGCCGAACACGACGGCGAAGATGCCCAGCATGATGATGGGGAACAGGAACGAGAAGATGACGGAGTCGCGCTCGCGGAAGTAGCTCTTGATCTCCAGCGACGCGCGCGACCGCGCGATGCGTGCCGGGCTCACGGCGACGCTCATGACACGACCTCCATGGTCTGGGCCGGCTCGCCGATGAGCCGCAGGTAGACGTCCTCCAGCGTGGGCCGGCTGACGGTGAGGCCGGGCACCTCGCCGCCGAGGCGGTGCGCCAGGGCGGAGACGAGCGCCGTCGGCTCGGCGGTCCGCTCGGTCTGCGTGTGGCCGTCCTCGGTCCAGCGGACGACGGCCTGGTCCTGGTCGCGTCCGCCGAGGCGGTCCGGGCTGTCCAGCGCGACGATGCGCCCGCTGGTGATGACGCCGACGCGGCCGGCCAGGTGCTCGGCCTCGTCGAGATAGTGGGTGGTGAGGATGATCGTCGTGCCGTCGGCGGCGAGCGAGGTGATGAGCGCCCAGAACTCGCGCCGCGCCTCCGGGTCGAACCCGGTGGTGGGCTCGTCGAGGAAGAGCAGCGCCGGGTTGCCCAGGATGCCCAGCGCGACGTCCAGCCGGCGGCGCTGGCCGCCGGACAGGTGCCGTGCGCGGGTGGTGCTCTTCTCGTCCAGCCCGACGGCCGCGATCACCTCGTCCGGGTCGCGGGCGTCGGGGTAGTAGCCGGCGAAGTGGTGCACCAGCTCGTGGACGGTCAGCTCGTCGTGGCCGCCGGAGCTCTGCAGCACGATGCCGATGCGCTCGCGCCAGCCGGCGCCCGGCCGGGCGGGGTCGGCGCCGAGCACGCTGACCTCTCCGCCGTCGCGGCGGCGGAAGCCCTCGAGGATCTCGACGGTGGTGGTCTTTCCGGCGCCGTTCGGCCCCAGCAGGGCGAAGACCTCTCCGTGCTCCACGTCGAGGTCGAGCCCGTCGACGGCGGCGACTCCGGCATAGGCCTTGCGCAGCCCGCGGACCCGGATGGCGGTGGGTGTGCTCATGACGTCAACCATGCGCTCCGGCCTGGGCCGGCGGCGAGCACCGCGCGGTGGGCTCCGGTGTCCACCATCCGGTGGACCCACTTGTCGCTCGGGTTGCCGAGTTGGCGGGGGATAGCGACCGTTGGCCGTCCCCCTGCTGCCCATTTTCTTAGCCGTGAACGCGCGCCTCAAGTCCGCGCCGCTGTGGTTGAGTTCCGCGGTGGTTGGGGGCTTGGACTTGACCCGCACGTCCCCGGTCTAAGAGGGCGTCTGATCCGTTGATGTTCTGGTTGTGAGGTTGGCTGGTGTTCGGGTCCTCGTTCTTGGGCGGGTGGTGTGGTAGGGCTCGTCGTTGTGATGTCCAGGGCGCCGTACCGTAGCGATCTGTCCGATGCCCGGTGGGCGCTGATCGAGCCGGTCATGTCCGGGTGGCGTGCGGCCCGGCGCGGGCTGGGGATCAGTGAGCCCGTCCATGACCTGCGAGAGATCGTCAACGCGATCTTGTACGTGAACCGGACCGGCATCGCCTGGGAGTACTTGCCGCACGATTTCCCGCCGTTCAAGACCGTCTATGACTACTACGCCAAGTGGGAGAAGGACGGGACGACGGAGAAGATCCATGACCTGCTGCGCGGCACGGCGCGCGCAGCGGCCGGGCGGGCCAGTGAGCCCAGCGCGGCGATCCTGGACGCGCAGTCGGTGAAGACGTCGTCGAATGTGGCCGAGTCCGATCAGGGCATCGATGCGGGCAAGAAGATCAAGGGACGCAAGCGGCATATCGCCACCGACACGCTGGGGCTGCTGCTGGTGGTGTTGATCACCGCGGCCAGCGTGCACGACACCGCAGGTGGGCGTGACCTGGTTGATCGCCTCGCCGATCGCCACGCGGGCGTGTCCAAGGCTTGGGTGGACCGCGGCTACCGCGCCAGCGTCGCCCAGCGTGGTGTCGATCGCGGTATCGACGTTCAGGTCGTCCAGAAAGACCCCGGGCTGAAGGGCTTCCACCCGACTCTGCGCTGGCCCGTGGAGCGCACCTTCGGCTGGCTGATGCTGCATCGTCGATTAGTCCGAGATTACGAGACGCTCCCAGAACGTTCCCGCACCATGATCCACTGGGCGATGATCGACAACATGAGCCGCCGGATCACCGGCGAAACCATCCAAACCTGGCGCGACGAACCAGCCAACTCAGGCGCACCCCCACAGATCTAGACCAGACGCCCTCTAAGCCTCGATCCACCGACCAGCTTGGTGACGTCGTCTGGTTTCAGGCGAGGTGGTTGTGATCACGTTGGGTGTGAGTGAGTTACCGGTCTGCCCGGCTTTCCACTGGGGTTCCTTCTCGTGCCGGCGGGGGCTGGTGGTCAGGTGTGTGTCGTGGCGGGCCGGGGGAAGAGGGCGTTGTAGAGCGTGGACCACGCGGTCTGCCAGGGCCAGTTGGTCGGCAGGTGCAGGGTCAGACGCCGGGCGGAGGTGGCGATCCGGGCGGGGACGGTGATGAGTTTGCGGCGGATCGTCGCGGTGGTCGCCCTGGTCAGAGTGGGGGTCTTGGTCAGGGTCGCGGCGGCGCGGGTGAGGTTGAACGCCATGACCGCGCAGACGAGCCAGGCCGCGTTGGCGTTGAACACCCCGGAGGGCAGGTGGGCCAGCGCGGAGGCCTTGAGGTCGGCGTGGACGTTCTCGATGACCGCGTGGGCCCGGTGGGTCTGGTCCGCGGCGACGGTGTCCATCTCGGTGGTGTCGGTGGTGGTGAAGAAGGCGTGGAAGCGCCAGGAATCGAACAACGTGTCCTGGCCTTCGCTGTTGCGGGGGTTGAGATCGGGGATACGGCGGACCACGAGCCGGCCGGGGACCTGGTCGGTCTTGTTCTTGGAGGTGAACGCGGTGAAGGGAACCTCGGCGACCTCGGCACGAGAGTTCCATGTTCTGGTGGTCTCGTCGTAGACGGCGTCGGTGTATTTGATCGTGGTCCAGGCGGTCTCGGCGATGCCGGCGATGGCGCGTTTGACCGCCGGGTCCATCCGCACGGTGATCGAGACGTTCGCGCCGGCCTTCAACGCTGCGGTGACCAGGGCGTGGGAGTAGAACGCCGAGTCCGCCCGGACCAGCACGTCTCGGCCGGCCAGGTGGGTGCGGCGGATCAGGGCGAGGGCGTCGGTGGCCAGACGCGTCGCCCCGCGTGGGGACCCGGCCGAGCCGTTGCGCAGGCGCTGGGCGGCGATCACCGGCGCGAAGGTCTGGCTGGAAACGGTGGCCAGCACGGCGTTCAGGCCCCGCACCCCGGAGTACCCGAACCCCGCGCCCTGCTTCTGATAGCCGTGTACCTCCACGATGGTGTCGTCGATGTCGACCATCACCGTCGCGGTGTCTGCGGTCTCGCCCAGCAGGGCCGTGCGCTGGGTCAGGTTGATCAGAAACCGAGAGGCGATCGCGTCGGCTTGGCGGACATGGCCGAAGGTGAAGGCGCGCAGGAACGAGCCAAGTGTGGAGGGGGCGTAGATGCCGGCGAAGACCTTCCCCATCGCGCCGTGGCGTAGCAGGGCCATGTCGTCGATGCTGTCCGCGCCGGCGGTCATGCCGGCGACCAGGCCCGACAGCTTCAGCCCGGCGTTGGCGCCCTTGTCCGTCGGCACGCTCAGGTGCTCATCGCCCAGCTCGCGCAGCCGTGCCTCGCCGGCCAGGGCCATCGCCGGGACCAGGCCCGCCGACGACACGAGGTTGGGCTCATCGAAGGCCGCCGAGACGACCGGTCGGGTGTGAGAGAGTTGCATCTACGAGATGCCCTTCTTGAGCTGGCGATACGTGCCTTAGACAAGTCGTATCCTCCCAGCTCAGAAGGGCATTCTCACGCTCCCACGCCCTACCACGACACTCCACCTGTCGGTGGATCGAGGCTAAGAACGGGCAGCTATCAGGGGGACGGGAGGAGTCTGGCGACGGCTGGTCGTCGATGCCGGCTGTCGTCTTCGATAGCGCCGGGCGTCTTCGATGGGGCACGAGGACGGTTTCTGCCATCGAGGATGACCTTGGCCATTGAGGACGACGGTGCGGGTCGTGGTCTGGCGTTACGTCGTGGTTTGCCGTGACGCGAAATGGCGGATTCGGGGCTCGTGGCGTGACCGGGGACCAGGACGTCACGGCAGACCAGGAGCCCGACGGACACCATCCTGGGTGTGAGGCGCGTCCTGGGCGTGAGGCGCGTTTTCGGGCCCGTTTCGCCGGTTCGGCGCGACTCACGCCCAGGACGCGCCTCAGACCCAGGATGCCGGCACTGCGGGGTCCGGCGAACGGTGCATATCGGGCGCGGGCTGTGCCCGGTTCTTCCCCGTCCCCCTGATAGCTGCCAGTTCTTAGGCCGCGTGCGCGCGGGTCAAGCGGTCCCGTCGGCGCGAAGCGCCCCCATAGTCCGCTTGAGGCGCGGGTGCGCGGCTAAGACAATGGGCAGCAGGGGGACGCCCCAGCTCGGCGAACACCGGGCGAACTGCGTCTCTGAGGCACCTCAGCCCAGCTCAGAGCCACCTTAGGTGCTGCCTCAGACCGCCTTAGACGGGTTCCGGGCGGCCACAATGCGGCAGTCTCCCGATGCGTCACACGGCGCCTCAGAACCATGCTCGATGACAGAAGGACACGAGCATGGCGAGGAGCCGAGCATCATGAGCATTCACGGGGACTACGCGGCACGGATCGTTCACGACCAGCGGTCGCGCGAACTGCAGGCCGAGGCACGCAGGGACGGGCTGGCGCGGCAGGCGCTGGCCGCCCTGCGGCGCGGGACCGGCCGCAAGGCCGGCGCCACCGCGCGCAGCCGGGCCCGGATCGCCTGAGCGGCGGCGGGTCTGCTGGACGACGTCTCTGCTGGAGGACGACTCTGCTGGGAGGAAAGGTCGGATGGGGCTGTCGGTGGCGGGTGGCAGGATGAATGACGTGGTCATTCACGTCACCCACACCACGGGCCTCGTCGGGAGGGATCGGCAGCTCGCCGACCTCCGGGCGGCCTATGCCACCGCGTGTGCGGGCGAGCCGGTCACCGTCCTTCTGGGCGGCGAGGCCGGCATCGGCAAGTCGCGGCTGGCCGAGGAGTTCGTGGCCGAGGTGGTGGCGGGCGGCACCCGCGCCGTCGCCGGCCAGTCGGTTCCGCTCGACGGCGAGGGACCGGCGTTCGCTCCGCTGGTGGGCGCGCTACGCGGGCTGCATGCCGAGTTCGGGGCGGAACGCCTGCTAGAGCTGGCCGGTCCGGGCGGCGACGCGCTGGCCGGGCTGGTGCCCGAGCTGGGGGTGGCGCCGGCCGAGGGGCCCGAGGGTCGCGGCCGGCTGTACGAGGTCGTCACCTCGCTGTTCGAGCGGGTGGCGGCCGACCGTCCGCTGGTGGTCGTGCTCGAGGACCTGCAGTGGGCCGACAGCCCCACGCGCGACCTCCTGCGCTTCCTGGTCCGCGGGGTGCGCGACACCCAGCTGCTGATCGTCGCCACCTACCGCTCCGACGAACTGCACCGCGGCCATCCGCTTCGCCCGCTGCTGGCCGAGCTCGACCGGCTGCGCCAGGTGCACCGCATCGAGCTGCCCCGGCTCGACGCCGACGAGGTGGTCGTGCAGCTGCGCGAGCTGCTGGGCCGGCCGCCCGAGCGCGCCCACGTCGACCGCGTCGTGCGGCGCAGCGAGGGCATCCCGTTCTTCGTCGAAGAGCTGGCCCATGCCGACGGCGGTTGCGCCGAGCTCCCCGGGTCGCTGCGCGACCTGCTGCTGGTCCGGGTCGAGCCGCTGTCCGAAGAGACGCAACGGCTGCTGCGGCTGATGTCGGCGGCCGGCAACCGCGTCGACCACTCCGTCCTCGAGCTGGTCGCGGGCGAGCAGTCCGGGCCGCTGGAGACCGCGCTGCGCGAGGCCGTCTCGGCCGGCGTCATCGTGGTCGACGGCGACGGCTACGCGTTCCGGCACGCGCTGCTGCGCGAGGCGTTGCACGACGACATGCTGCCGGGCGAGCACGCCCGCATGCATGCCCGCTACGCGCAGGCGCTCGAGGCGCACCCCGAGCTGATGCCCAGCACGCCCACCGCGGCCGAGGTCGCGCACCACTGGTACTCCGCCCACGACGTCGAGCGGGCGTTCGCCTGGTCGCTGACCGCGGCCGACGAGCTGGTCCGCAGCTACGCCCACGCCACTGCGCAGCAGCTGCTGGAGCGGGCATTGGAACTGTGGGACCAGGTCGCCGAGCCCGAGCAGGTGGCCGGCAGCGACCGCCTCGACGTCCTCATCCGGGCGGCCACCGAGGCGTACGCGGCGGGGGAGTTCGAGCGGACGTTGTCGCTGGTCAAAGAGGGCCTGCGGCTGGTCGACCGGTCCGCCGACCCGGTCCGGGCCGGCTGGCTGCTGGCGCACCTGGGCAGCGTCAAGAACCGGCTGGGGCGGCCCGGCGCCATCGAGGCGCTCATGGAGGCGCGCGAGCTCATTCCGGCCGAGCCGTCGGTGCAGCGGGCCGAGGCGCTGGACTGGCTGGCCACCATGCTCATGCTCGACTGGCGCTTCGACGAGTCGCTCGAGGTCGCCGACGAAGCCGAGCGGGTCGCCACGCTGATCGGCCTCGACCGCATCGTGGCGTCGGCGCGCATCACCCGGGGCACCGCGTGGGTGCACATGGGCGACGCCGAGCAGGCGCTCACCGAGCTGCGCCGGGCCGGGCCCATCGCCACCGCCGAGCCCGACCACCTGCACCGCTACTTCGTCAACCTGTCCGACGCGTACAGCCTGCTCGGCCGCTACCGCGAGGCCGTCGACGTCGCCACCGAGGGCTACGAGCACGCGCGCAAGCGCGGGCGCAAGCGCACCTCCGGCGTCGTGCTGGCGGGCAACGCGGCCGAGCCGATGCTCGCCTTGGGCGACTGGGAGCGGGCCGAGCGGATGATCGGGCGCGGTCTCGAGCTGGTGCCGCCGCCCAACCACGAGCGGCACATGATCGGCCTGCGGGCCTGGCTCGACCTCTGGCGCGGCGACGTCGACGCTGCCGCCGCGGCGGTCGAGCGGCTGCGGGCCGGCATGACCCGTCGCGTGGTCCTGCCGCAGGACGGCCGCCTGGTGGCCCGCCTCGAGGCCGACGTCGCCCTCGTCCACGGCGACGCCGAGCGGGCCTGGGCCGCCGTCACCGATGCGGTCGGTCCGCGGGCCGAGGCCGCGGTGCCCGGCTACGACCTGCCGCTGGCGTTCGCCGGCGCGCAGGCGCTGGGGGCGCGCATCCGGGCCGCGGGCGGCGCCGCCGGCTTCGGCGCCGAGATCGAGTGGTTGCGGGCGCTGACGGCGCACGCCGGCCGCGGCTGGCCGTTCGGCGTGTGGACGGTGCTGGTCGAGGCCGAGCTGGCCGGGCCGGGCGGCAGCGACGCCGCCGCGTGGGAGGCCGCGCTGGCGGAGCTGCGGGCGGCCGAGGGCCCGGTGCACCTGGTGCCGTACGCCGGCTACCGGCTCGGCCAGGCGCTCGTCGAGGCCGGCCGGCGCGACGACGCGGTCGAGGCACTGCGCCAGGCCGCCGCCGCTGCCGACGCCGTGGGTGCGGGACTGATCCGCGACTGGATCGGCACTTTCTCCCGGCGGGCCCAGCTGCCCCTGGTGTCCGGCGTACCCGCCCCGGCGGCGCCGTCCGGGCTGACGGTGCGCGAGCATGAGGTGCTGCGGCTGGTGGCCGAGGGGCGGAGCAACCGCGAGATCGGCGCCGAGCTGTTCATCAGCGCCAAGACCGCCAGCGTGCACGTGTCGAACATCCTGGCCAAGCTGGGCGCCTCCGGCCGCGGCGAGGCGGCAGCCATCGCCCACCGCGACGGTCTGCTCGACACCGCCGCCTCGTGACCAGCGCTCAGACGCCGGCGCGTTCGGCGCTCCACCGGCACAGGCCGCCGTCGCCGAGTGTGACGTCGCCGGCGTAGGTCTCGGAGTCCGACTCGGGCCGGTAGCCGAGCTCGTCCACCGCGTTGGCGTAGTCGAACACGCCCCGGGTGTTGGCCGACACCCCGAAGTAGGTGCCGTAGCGGACGTCCGCCGCGAGCGACGACCGCACCAGCAGCCGCAGGTCGCCGGGGGAGAGCCAGCCGAGCAGGTTGCCGGTGTCGGTCGGCCGCGGCACCACCCCGCCCAGCCGCAGGCACACCACGGCCGGCCCGCCGCCGTCGGCGACGGTGCGGGCGTATGCCTCGGCGAACACCTTGGTGGCGCCGTAGGTGCAGCACGGCCGCGCCGGCCACGCCGGATCGACCAGCGTGCCGGCGGGCAGGCCCTCGGCGACGTAGCCGCCCATCGCGTGCACCGAGCTGGCCAGCACCACCTTCGTCACCCCGGCCCGCCAGGCCGCGTCCAGGAGATTGGCGACGGCGTCGGCGTTCGGGCCACGCAACTCCGGCCACGACGAGGCGGGGCGCGGGTTGGCGGCCAGGTGCACGACCGCGTCCATGCCCTCGACTGCGCCTTCGGTGAAGTCGGGGTCGGCGAGGTCACCGGTGCGGGTGTCGGCGCCGTCCCAGCCGGTCACCTCGCGGGCGTCGACGGCGCGCACGTCGAGGCCGGTCAGGGCGGGCCGGAGCATCTGGGCGACCTTGCCGGCCGCGCCGGTCACGAGCACTGCGGTCATGGGCACCTCACCAGTTCGTCAGCGATCCGTCCGGACGACGGTAGCGGGGCGGCGGCCCCAGCTCGCCCGCGGCCGCCCGCCGCGCAGCGGGCAGGTCGATCTCGACGCCGAACCCGGGCCCGTCACCCGGCCGGACGGCGCCGGCCGAGACCACCGGGCCGGCCAGCAGCAGCGGGTCGTCGTCCCAGCCGTGCGGATGGGTCTGCTCCTGCACGCCGAGGTTGGGCAGCGTGAGGTTGAAGTGCGCCGACGCCGCCGAGCAGACCGGGCCGAGCGGGTTGTGCGTGGTGACCTGGATGTGGTGCGCCTCGGCCATCGCCGCGACCTTGCGGCCCTGGGTGAGCCCGGTGTTGGCGAGGTCGATGCGGGCGTGGTCGACGAGGTCGTCCTCGATCAGCGGGCGGAACTCCCACACCGTCGTCAGCTGCTCGCCGGCCGCCAGCGGCACCCCGGTGCGGGCCCGCAGCGTCCGGTACGAGTCCAGGTTCTCCGAGCGCAGCGGGTCCTCGACGAAGTACGGCCGGGCCGGCTCGATCTCGCGGCAGAAGACGGCCGCCTCGGCCGGGTCCAGCCGGGTGTGCACGTCGATGAGCAGCTCGACGTCGTCGCCGAGAGCGTCGCGCAGGCCGTGGAAGGCGGCGATGTTCTCGCGCAGCGTCGCCCGCGGCTCCAGCACCGGCTCGGCCGGCGGCTGCAGCCCGAGCCGCAGGTGCCGCCAGCCCTGCTCGACCAGCCGCTGCCCGTTCTCGACGTACTCGGGCAGACCGTGGCCGGGCAGGTGCACGTAGGCGGGGACGTGCTCGCGGACGGCGCCGCCGAGCAGCTCGTGGACGGGGACGCCGAGCGCCTTGCCGCGCAGGTCCCACAGCGCGAGGTCGATGCCCGCCGCGGCCGCCGCGACGTCGCCGACGGCGGGGAAGAAGCCGCCGCGCAGGAACAGCTGCGACAGCTCCTCGATGCGGTGCGCCTCGGTGCCGACGGCCAGGTCGGCGAAGTCGGCCAGTGCGCCCAGCACGGCCCGCGGCCGGGACCGCATGCCGACCTCGCCGAGGCCGTGCAGGCCCTCGTCCGTGTGCACGACGACCAGCAGATACGTCCCGGTGCCGGTGGCGATGACCAGCGGCTCGACCTCGGTGATCTTCATCGATGCGACCTCAGCTCGGTATCCATATGGTGATAGTGTCATCCCGATAATGCACTAGGTGTGCAATTGCGAGGAGGTCGGGGTGCCCGCACGTGGTGTCCTGCTGATCGGCGCGTCGTCCGAGATCGGCCGGGCCATCGCCGACCGGTTCGCCGCCGGCGGCGACACCGTCGTCGGCGTCAGCGTCCACCCGCTCGACCACCCGTCGCTGGCCGTCCACCTCGAGGCCGACTGTGCCACCGCGTCCGGCGCCCGGCAGGTCGTCGACGCCGTGCTCGACCGCGCCGGCCGGCTCGACGTCATCGTGCCCGCGGCGGCGGTGCAGCCGACCGCGCCGCTGGTCGAGACCACCGACGAGCAGTGGCACGCCAGCCTCGACGCCGTCATGACCACCGCGTTCCAGGTCTGCAAGCAGGGCCTCCCGCACCTCGCTCCGGGCTCGTCGATCGTCGCGGTGTCGTCGGTGAACGGACGGGTCGCGTCGCCGTGGTTGCCCGCCTACGCCGCCGCGAAGGCCGGCCTGGAGGGCCTGGTCCGCCAGCTCGCGCTGGACTACGGCCCGCGCGGCGTACGCGTCAACGCCGTCGTGCCCGGCCTCATCACCACCGACGCCGACGACCGGCCGGGCCTCGCCGAGGGCTACCCGCTCTACCGCACCGGACGCCCGGCGGAGGTCGCCGAGGTGGTCCACTTCCTCGCCGGCGACGGCGCCTCCTTCGTCACCGGAGTGACGCTGCCGGTCGACGGCGGCCTGACCATCGCCAGCCCGTCGGCCTTCGCCCGCCCGGAGATGCGCAGCCGCTTCCTCCCCGGCGCCTGACCCCCCGCCCCGCCCAAGTTGATCTTGGAGTTCTGCGGGTATCTACCGGGCATTTCGGGCCGTAATTGCCGCACTACTCCAAGATCAACTTGGGTGGGGGTGGGGCTGGCTCTTGGGTCCGGTATGATTATACCGGAGGTGCGGGAATGATCGAACTGAAGACCGAGGCCGAGATCGCGAAGATGCGTGCGGCCGGGCGGCTCGTCGGAGGGATCCTCGAGGAGCTGCGGCCGATGGTCCGGGCCGGGGTGAACCTGCTCGACATCGAGCGTCGCACGCGCGACCTGATCGAGGCCGGCGGCGGGGTGTCCTGTTACTGGGACTACGCGCCGTCGTTCGGCAACGGGCCGTTCCGCAACGTGATCTGCCTGTCGCTCAACGACGCGGTGCTGCACGGCCTGCCGCACGACGTGACGCTGCGCGACGGCGACCTGCTCAGCCTGGACCTGGCCGTGTCGCTGAACGGCTGGGTCGGCGACAGCGCCATCAGCGTCATCGCCGGGACGCCGCGCGACGAGGACGTGCGGCTGGTCCGGGCCACCGAGGAGGCGCTGGCGGCGGGCATCGAGGCGGCCAAGCCAGGCGGCCGGCTCGGGGACGTCTCGGCCGCCATCGCCGCGGTCGCGGAGTCCTACGACTACACGCCCAGCGGCGAGTTCGGCGGCCACGGCGTCGGCCGGACGATGCACGAGAGCCCGTCGGTCCCCAACATCGGCCGCGCCGGTCGCGGCTACCCGCTGCGCCCGGGCCTCACGATCGCCGTCGAGCCGTGGTTCGCCGCCGGCACCAGCCGCATCGTCTACGACCCGGACGGCTGGACGATCCGCTCCGCCGACGGGTCGCGGACGGCGCACAGCGAGCACACCATCGCCATCACGCCGGACGGCGCCCAGGTGCTGACGGCGCCCTGACGGCGGCGGCCGGCTCCGGCCGGTGCACGCCGCGGGGACGGTAACCGAGCGCGTCGCTCTCACCGAGGTGGTTGGCGAGCAGCCAGACGATCGCCAGCCACATCTCGGTGCCGAACAGGCTCGGCGTGCGGTGCCGCGACGCGCCGGTGGTCAGCTCGAACGAGAACCCGGCGCCGTCGACCCAGCCGCGCAGCGCCCGGTCCAGCTGCTGCCGCACCCATCCGTCGCCGTCGGAGCGGCGATGCGCGGTCTGCTGCCGGGTGAGCAGCAACGGATGGACGACGTCGAGGACGTCGCAGGCGGTGCCGCGGTCCGGCCCGAACCACTGCGGGTCGGCGGCGTGCGCCAGGACGGTGTCGACGGCCCGCTCGGGGTAGGGCAGCGGCAGCCCGAACTGCGCGAACGTGCCGCGGGTCAGCCGGTAGAACCCGTTCACCACCTCGTGCCAGCCGGTGGGCGGTGGCGACGGGCGTCCCCACATGCCGTGCGCGGGATCGGCGCGGGTGAGCAGCCAGCCGAACAGCGCCTCCACCGGGCCGTCGACGCCGGCGTCGGCGCGGTTGCGGTGCAGTGCGGTGCCGACGGTATCGACCCACGCGCCCGCCGCCCAGGCCGACTCCGCCCACGGCAGCGCGTCCAGCCGCGCGACGAGCTCGGCCGCCGGCGGCACCGCCACGGGGTGCGCGAACCGGCTGCCCAGCAGCGACAGCGCATAGCCCACGCTGAGCACGTGGTACGCGGCCGCTGAGTCGTCCAGCGATGCCGGCCGGCCGTACTCCGGCACCAGCCCGGTGTCCGGCTGCTGCAGCGACCGCAGGTACGCCGCCAGCGCCGCACCGTCGACCTGCGGCGGGGGAGCGCCGAGCAGCAGGTCGGCGATCTCGACGGCGTCGCACCAGGCCCGGACGGTGGGCGCGGCGCCAGGCGTCTCGGCGAACCGGCCGCCGAGCTCGGCGGCCGGCGCGGGCGTCCAGTACCGCGCCAGCACGTCGGCCGCCTGCTCGTGCACCCGCGCGCCGAACGCGGCCAGCTGCGACTCCAGCCCCGAGCCGCCGGTCCGCAGCGCCCGCCGGTCGCGCACCACCCGCGCCGGGTTGCCCGCGACGACGGCCCAGTCGGGCACGTGGCGGGTCACCACTGACCCGGCGCCGACCACCGCGTGCGACCCGATCCGGACGCCGTCGACGACCACCACGTGCGAGCCGATCCAGACGTCGTCGCCGATCGAGATGCCACGGCTGGTCACCGGCTGCCGGAACACCGGCGCGTCCGGCGCCATACCGTGCGAAAACCCGAGCAGCGACGTGTGCGCGCCGACCCGCACGCCGTCACCAGCGACGATGCGCCCGCGCGCGACGGCGTACGGGTTCAGGGTGCAGTCCGCGCCAAGCTCGACGTCGTCGGTGAGGTACACGTGCGCCGCCACGTACGACCGCGCGCCCAGGACCAGCCGGCGCGGGAACACGGCCGCGCGCGGCGACACGTACACGTCCGGCCCGAACGAGGTGTCGCCCGCGACCCCGGCCTGCACCGACGCCTGCTCGGCGCGCTCCGCGGAGGTCGCCGACGCCGCGAACTCCCAGGGCAGGACGTCGAACCGGTCAGCGTTCGACGGCGGCGGCACGGACCTTGTCCTCGTCGACCACGACGCCGAGGCCGGGCCCGTCGGGCAGCAGGTAGGCATCGGGCTCGGTGACGATCGGCTCGGCCAGCAGCACGTTGGCCAGCGCGACCGTCCCCGGCGAGAACTCGAAGAACGGCGCGTTGTCCGCCGCCGCCGCGACGTGCAGGCCGGCCGCCAGCGCCAGCCCGAGCGCCGCCGAGTGGTGCGGCAGGATCGGCCGGTACGCGGTGTTGGCCAGTGTCGCGATCGCGTCGCCCTCGGTGATCCCGGTGCGGCCGATGTCGGGCTGGTAGATGTCCAGGGCGTCGATCGCCAGCCAGTCGGCCACCTCGTAGCGGTGCCGGTGCGCCTCGCCGGCGGCGATCGGCAGGTCGGCGGCAGCCGCCAGCTCGGCGTACCCGCGGGCGTGCTCGGCCGGCAGCGCCGACTCGAGGAACCACGCGCCGCGCGCCGACAGCTCGCGGGCCAGCCGCAGCCCGGACGCGCCGTCGAGCCGGCAGTGCACGTCGACGGCGAACGCGGCATCCGGCAGCACGGCGGCCGCCGCGTCGAACGTCGCCAGCGACTCGTCGACGGACGGGCCGAGGTGCAGCTTGAACCGGCGCACGCCGTCGTCCCAGTGCTGCCGGAACTGCTCCGCCGTGGTCGCGGTGCCGACGGACGTGAGGTAGCTGGGGATCCGCCGCTGGAACGCCCCGCCGAGCAGCGTCGCGACCGGTAGCCCGGTGGCCCGGCCGAGCAGGTCCCACAGCGCGATGTCGACGGCGGCCAGCGCGTCGGCCTGGTGCCCGCCGAGGTGCCCGCGCTCGCGCATCAGCTCGCCCAGCCGGTACCGCAGCGGCCGGACGTCGGCGGCGTCGGCGCCGATCAGCGCGGGCGTCAGCAGGTCCTCGACGATCGCCGCGACCACTCGCGGCGCCACCGGCACCAGCGCCTCGCCCCAGCCGACCAGCCCGTCGGTCGTCTCGATGCGGACGAACACCGTCTCGCGGCTGGGCGAGTAGATGGTCGGCCGCTCGTGCGGCGCCTGGTAGTCGGGGCCGCCGCGGTCGGGCGTGCCGTCCAGCGCCAGCCGTAGCGGCAGCGCCTCGACGGCCGCGATCACCAGGCTCTTCATGTGCTCTCCAACCTCACTGTGCGGGGACGACGGGCTCGAACCGGGCCGCGTCGGCACGATGGTGGCCGCTGTTCTGCGCGGCCAGCCGGACCGCCGCGGTCGCGGGGTCCAGGTCCACGATGGCCAGCGGCCGCCAGGCGGCGCCACCCGCCTGCTGGTCGACGACGACGGTCCGCTCGCCGCCGGCCGTCACGACGGTGTAGACGGCCTCGCGGGTGGTCGTCGCGTTCGTCGGGTACCAGACGCTTACACGGTAGCGGCCGGCCGCCGCGAGCTCCGGGGACCACGTGGCGACCGCGCCGCTGCCGCCGCCGGCGAAGCGGGACCGGCTGCCGTCGTGGCCGAGCAGGCTGCTGGCGCTCCAGCCGCCGGCGTCGGTGTACCCGGTGTCCTCGTCGTCGACGACGACGGCGGCCGCGGCGTTCGGCGCCCCGATGGCGACGGCGATCGCCGCCTCGGCGCCGGCCGCGGACAGGGCGAGCTCGTGCAGCGACCCGGCCGCGGCGTCCGCCGGCGCCGTCAGCGCGAACTCCAAGGTCGTCGTGGCGCCGCCGGCGAGGTCCACCGGGATCTCGGCGGGCGTGACCGTCCAGCCGCCCGGGGTGGCCAGCGTGGCCGTGCCCCGCACCGGGGTGCCGTCCTGGGCGCGCAGCGTCGCCGTCACCGTCGTGCCGCCGCCGGGCGCCGCGACGTCGGCGGCGGCCAGGCCGGACACCACCGGCAACAGCGCCGCCGCGTCGACCGGCAGGAACCGGGCCGCGTCGACCCGGTGGAAGCCGGGGTTGCGGACCTCGATGCGCACGGACCCGCCGGTGCCGGCGGTGAACCGGAACCGGCCGAGCGCCCGCCAGCCGTTGGCGTCCTGCTGCTGGTCGACGACGATCTCGTCCTCGCCGTCGGCGTGCCGGACGACGTAGACCGCCGCCCGGGTGGTGTCCGCGTTCGACGGGTACCAGACGGCGACGTCGTAGACGCCGTCGGCCGGCAGCTCCGGGGTCCAGGTGGCCGTGCCGCCGAGCCGGTCCTCCTCGCTGAACCGGGACGCCGTGCGGTTCCAGCCGGCCAGGGTGCTGGGCAGCCACCAGCCGGTCTCGACGTACCGGGGCCATGGGTCGGCGTTGTCGACGACGATCTCGGTGCCCGTGAGCCGGACGGTGACCGCCTGCTGCGCCGACGCGTCCGCGGCGACGGTGATGCGGTGCGCGGTGCCGGGCAGGGCTCCTGCCGCCGACGTGACGGTGACGGTGTACTCGCGCTCCTCGCGCCCGGGCACGTCGTAGCCGACGATGGCGGGTTCGGCCCGCCAGCCCGCCGGGACGCTCACCTGCAGCGTCCCCGAACGCCGCACCGGGCCGAGGTTCAGCACGGCGGTGGTCAGCTCGAACGCGTCGCCGGGCCGGGCGAGCTCGGCCGGAACCGCCGTCAGCGCGGGGAGCTTGAGCGGCACCAGGACCGCGACCGTGGCCGGGGTGAGCACCGTGCTGCCACCCGTCCACCGGGCGGTGGCGGTCAGCTCGGCGGCTCCGGTGGCGTCCGCCGGCGCTGTGACGTCGAAGAGCCAGTCCGCGGTGCCGCCGGCCGGCACTGACGCCGGCACGTCGCCCACCGGCGCGGCCGTCCACCCGCTCGGCACCGCCAGGGCGAGCTCGGCGCCGTCCAGTGGCGCGTCCGTGCCGTTGCGGACCCGGGCCCGGACCCGGACGTCGTCGCCCGGCGTCGTGTCGGGCGCGGCCGACAGCTCGCCGCAGGCGGCCTCGCCGGGCGGGACGACCCCGGTGACCGACGGCGGCAGCCGCAGCGTGTGGTCCGCGGTCGCCCGGTCGCCGGCGACGACCCGGAAGGTGATCGGCGCGGTCAGGTTGCCGACCGGGATCGTCCACTCGAACGGGAACACCTTCGCCGGCGCCTGCTGGGCGGGAGCGTCGCCGACGGCGTAGTGCAGCTGGGCCGTCGTCTCCGTGTCGGCCTGGACGTAGGCGTCGTACCCGGAGCGGTCCGGGCGGACCAGCAGGACCGCGCGCACCAGCCCGGCCTGGGCGGCGGGGTCGAGGAAGGCGTGGTGGTGGCTGTCCGGGCCCTGGTCGGCGGCGTCGGAGGTCCAGTGCCACGGGACGTCGAGGTCGACGTCGCGGACCACCAGCGCGGCATGGCCCTTCGCCGGAATCGTCGTGGTGAGCCGTCCGCCCCGCAGGGTCTGAGCGGTCCGGACCCCGCCGCCGAGCACCTCGACCCGGTTCGCCGCGCGCCGCGCCAGCCCGGTGACCGGGGTGGCGACGTCGACGGTGACCCGCTCGTCGGTGTCGCTCTCGTTGGTGAGGCTGAGGTAGAGGCTGCCGTTGCCGACCGCCGTCAGCCAGTTGACCTGCGGGTTGTCGACGCCGACGATCCCCTTCGGGAAGTACGGCCAGACGCCGTCCTCGCCGTGGAAGGTGCCGGGCGCGTGCCCGTAGGTCGAGAACTTGAAGAACACGTAGTTGGTCTCGAACTGCCGCGGGAAGTCGATCTCGCCGTCGGAGCGCGTCTGGTGCTCGGTGATCAGGTAGTCCAGCGCCAGGCCGAGCTGGGCGGGGATGTGGTGGAAGTAGATGCCCCCGGCACCGGGCGGACCCTGGTACGGGAAGTCCGGCTTCATGTGAGCGACGCTGAACTGGCGGTTGTAGTAGCCGGGGTAGTTGGTGAACCGGCCGACCACGAGGTTGTGCGCCACGTCACGGAACAGGTCGTCACCGGTGTGGTGGGCGAGGCGCAGGAAGAACGGCGCCCAGGCGGGGATCCAGGTGAAGCCGCCGCCCGGGTTCACCCGGCCCGCGGAGACCTTGAAGGTCGACAGCTGCTCGAACGTGACCCCGGAGGACGACACCGTCCAGGCCGGCACCTCCTCGCTCGGCACGGTCGTCTGCGGGTAGTCGGGCAGCAGCGGGGTGTTCCACCAGTCGATCTGGTTGTCGATGAACGGCTGGTTCGGCACCGTGACCGTGGTGTCCGGGACCGGCCGCACGTTCATGACGCCGAGGTAGCGCTGCGCCTCGCGGTACGAGCCGTCCAGGAACTCCTGCTCGCCGGTCAGCTCGAACAGCACCAGCAGCTCGGTCCAGGCCTTCACGTAGTGGTAGCCGAACTCGTTCTCGGCGGCGTTCGTCGCGTACGGCCGCATGATCTGGTCGCGGATGAGCCGTCGCGCCTCGGCCCTGGCCTCGGCCAGGTAGGCCTCGTTGCCGGTGAGCACGTAGGCCTGCAGCGGGGTGCTCATCGGGGTGCGGGCGTCGCGCCCGGGCCGCTGGCGGATCAGCTCCATCGCCAGCGAGTGGAGCCCGGCGTTCTGCCCGCGGGTCTGCTCGTACAGCGGCACCAGGGTCGAGGCGTCGCCGGGGATGCGGCCGATGCGGTAGAGATCGGGGTTGCCGTACACCGGCGCGCCCTTCACCGGGGTGCTGCCGTGGCCGGCGCGCGACAGGTGGTACTCGACCAGCGGCCGGGCCCGGCGCTCGTACAGCGCGTCGTCGCCGGTCAGGTGGTACGCCGACAGCAGGACGCCGGCGATCGGGGTACGCACGGCCTGGTCGTTCTCGATGTCGACGAACCCCTTGGCGCGGTTCCACCAGCCGCTGAACGACGGCACGAAGGACTCGCTGTCGTCGCCGTCCGGCTCGACCATCAGCAGGTCGATGAGGTGGTGGACGGTGTCGGTGAGCGACGTGTCGTAGACGTTGCGCCGGTAGTCGGTGTAGCCGTACTCGTTCCGGACGAGGTCGGTGTAGGACTGGTAGACGGTGCCGGCGGCGGCGTAGAGGCCGAACGCGTACCCGCGGCTCTCACCGGCGGCCAGCGGCGTCCGGCGGCCGGCCTGCGGCGCGAAGACCACCGGCTGCACGTCGCGGTCGTCGTTGCGCAGGCTCATGCCGAACGGCTGGCCGTCCGGGCCCGGCTCACGCTCGTGCTCGAACAGCAGCACCTCACCGGGGGTGTAGACGCCGAGCGTGACGTCGTGGTCGCCGATGCGGCGCTGGGTCAGCGACATCGGCGCGAACAGCTCCCAGGCGCCCAGCGACTGTGCCCCGCCGATCACCCGGGCATGCTGCCACGAGCCGCAGAGCACCTCGTCGACGTCGTCCGGGGTGACGGCGTCGACCGACTGGTAGCCGACGACGTAGTGGTCGTCGGCGCCGGCGGTGAGCGTCCACTGCAGCTCCGGACTGGCGCCGGCCAGCGACCAGCGGACGGTGAGGTCGTAGCCGCCGGGCGGCGTGCTGCGCAGCTCGACGGTGTGCGCGTCGAGCTGGGCGAGTGAGTCGAACGCGACCCAGTTCGGCGTCATCGACGTGTAATAGTCGGTGGGGTTGCCGTCGTCGCCGGTCAGGACGATCCACTGCTCGTCGAACCGGTGCTCGGCCGCGGTGACCGGCAGCCAGTCGCCGCCGTCCGTTTGGACCTCGAGGTCGCGGACGTAGGTGTGGCCGCCGCCCCAGCTCGCGCGGTGGAACGTCACCCGGTGCCGGTCGCCGGTGATCGTCGCGGCCGGCTCGGTGGCCAGGTCCGGCATCGGCAGCCGGCGCAGCGCGTCGGGCAGCGGCGGCTGCCCTTCCGCGGCCGGGGTGGTGGCCGCCGCCGCGGACGACAGCCCGAACGCGTTCACCACCGGCGGCAGCACGGCCGCGCCGACCAGCAGGCGGATCGCGGAGCGACGGGACAGACTCGGATTCGGGCAGGCTGCCGCCCGGGGTACCTCGTGCATGGGGTCCGACCTTTCGTACGAGGGTCAGCTCTTGACCGCGCCGGCGATGCCTTCCACGAACGTGCGCTGCAGGAACAGGAACACGATGACGATCGGGACGGTGCTGATGCACGCGCCCGCCGCGAGCCCGGTCCAGTCGGTGCCCTCCTGGCCGAAGAAGCTGAACATGCCGACGCCGAGCGTGCGCAGCTCCGGCGCGCCGAGGGTGAACACCAGCGGCACGAAGAACGCGTTCCAGGCGAAGACGAAGTTCATCAGCGCGACCGTGCCGATGACCGGCCGGGCCAGCGGCAGCAGCACCCGGGCGAACGTGCGCACGTAGCCGGCGCCGTCGACGCGGGCGGCGTCCTCCAGGTCCCGGGGGATGCCGGCGAAGAACCCCATGAACAGCAGGATCGGCACCACCAGTCCCGGGCCGGCCTGCGCCAGCGCGGCGCCGAGCAGGCCGTTGTTCAGCCCCAGGTCGTTGATCAGCAGGAACACCGGGATGATCGTGTAGCTGTGCGGGATGAACATCGTCACCACGAGGACGCCGATGATCACCTTCTTGCCCGGCAGGCCCGGCTTGGACAGCGCGTACCCCATGGTCGACGACGCGACCAGTACCAGCAGCACCACGGTGACGGAGAACGTGATGGTGTTGATCGTGTAATCGCCGAACTTGGCCGTCGTCCAGGCCCGGTCGAAGTTGTCGAACGTCCACTCGTCCGGGATCAGCGACAGCCCGCCGAGCAGCATCTCGCGCGGCGACTTGAACGCCGCCGAGATCATCCAGATGAACGGGTAGACCCACAGCAGGCAGAACGGGATCAGGAACAGGTGCCAGAGCTTGCGCCGGTGCCGATACCAGCGGTTGCGCCGGTCGGAACCGGCCTGCGCGGGCGGCGCCGGGGTCTCGCGGACGAGTTCGGTGGTGCTCATGGCGCTCCCGCCTTGTACCGGCCCCGCAGCAGCGGCGCCTGCATCAGGGTGATCAGCAGGGTCATCAGGCCGAAGACCGCGCCCGCCGCACAGGCGAAGCCGTACCGCGGCGCCTGCAGGAACGGGTCGAACGCGAACCGGTAGATGTAGGTCGGCACGACGTCGGTCGAGTAGTTCGGCCCGCCCTGCGTGGTGGCCTGCACCAGGTCGAAGGTGTTGAGGCTGCGCTGGAAGACCAGCAGCAGGATGACGATGGCCAGCGGCACCAGCATCGGCAGCACCACGAAGCGCAGCGACTGCCGCGAGTTGGCGCCGTCGATCAGCGCCGCCTCGTGGATGTCCTTCGGGATCGTCTGCAGCGCGGCCAGCCAGTAGATCAGCGTGATGCCGAAGCCCTTCCACACGTCGATGCCGATCAGCGTCGGTAGCGCGGTCGTCGTGTCGCCGAGGAAGTTCACCGCCGAGCCGACCAGCCCGGAGTCGGTGAGCGCGGTGTTCACGACGCCACGGATGGGGTCGAGCAGGATCGCGAACACGATGCCGATGACCGCCGTCGTCGTGACCACCGGCAGGAACAGTGCCAGCCGGTACACGTTGCGGCCGCGCAGCCAGGCGTTGTTCAGCAGGATCGCCAGCACCAGGGCCAGCGGCAGCTCGATGACCAGCGCGGCGAAGGAGAACAGGAACGAGTGCCAGAACGCGTCCCAGAAGGCGTCGGAACCGAGCACCTCGCGGAAGTTGTCGAACCCGATCCAGTTGGTCGGGGTGCCGACGCCGTCCCAGTCGAAGAACGCGTACCACCAGCTGGCGATGAGCGGCCAGAGCGAGAAGCCGCCGAACAACAGGATCCCGGGCACCAGGAACGCGTAGCTCCAGGCATGCCGGCGCCAGCGCGCGGCCCGGGGCCGCCCGGCGGCGCGAGGCCGCCGGGCGGGTGCGTGCGTCGAAGCCATGGACTGCTACTCCGGGGTGTAGTTCTCGAGGGGGTCCCAGCCGGGGAAGGTGATGTCGTCGATGGTCGCGGTACCGCTCAGTTCGGCCAGCGACTCGTCGAGGAACGTCTGGATCTGGGCGTCGAGAGCCTCGGCGATCGGCAGGAACGGCTTGTTGTTGATGATCGCGTCGACCGCGGCGTCGGTGTGCTTGAGCTCCGGCCGCTGCGCCCGGGCCTGCAGCAGCGCGGCGCCGCCCGGACTGGCCAGGGTCGGGTTCGGCACCAGCCGCATCCCCTCCTCGGAGACGGCCAGGATCGCCGCCAGGTCCGGGTTCTCCGCCGCCTGCTCCTCCCAGGCGCTCTCGACCGCGGTCAGCGTGCCGAACTCCTCGTAGTAGGCCCGGTTGAAGTCCTCCGAGGCCAGGAAGTCCATGACCGCCCACGCCTGCTCGGGGTTCTCCGTCTCCGAGGACATCGACCAGATCGGCTGGAACGACTGCTTCGTCGGCGTGTAGCCGCCGCGCCCGTCGTCGGGCACCGGCAGCGCGGCCACGCCCATCTCGATCTCCGGGTTGAGCTTGCGGATCTCCGCGACGTGCCACGGCGCGCTCGGGTACATGGCGATCGTGCCGGCCGCGAACTCGGTGAACGCGCGGCTGCCGTCCCAGCTCTCCCAGCCCGGCACCATGACGCCGTTGGCCTGCATGCGCCGGTGCAACTCGACCGCCTCGACCATGCCGGGCGACGCCGTCGCCGGCTCGCCGGTGCGGAAGTCGATGCCGTCCTGGACCACCGAGTACGGGACGGCGGTCTGCGCGAGGATCTCGACGGCGCCGGCCTTGCCCGACGTCGGCGCGTAGCCGAACACCGAGCCGCCGCCGTTCTGGGTGATGGTCGTGGCCATCTCCTCCAGCTCGCTCCACGTCTCCGGCGGATCGTCGTAGCCGTTGTCGCGCAGGATCGCCTCGTTGTAGATCATGACGCGGACGTCCCACTTGCCGGTCACCAGCGGCAGCGTGTACAGCTCGCCGTCGCGGTGCAGGCCGGACGTCGCCGGGTCCATCGTGCCCTCGGGGAAGCGGTCGATGAACTCGTCGGTGACGAACTCCTCCAGCGAGTGCGTCCAGCCGCGCTCGTACATGCGGTCGAAGCCGTCGGCCTGCGCCCGGAACACGTCCGGCGGGGCGCCCTGCTGGAACATCAGCTCGACGGCGTTGAGCTGCTGGTCCGACGGGTTCTCGACCACGTCGACGGTGATGCCCGGGTTGTCCTCCTCGAACTGGTCGAACTGAGCGCGGTAGAACTCGCTGGCGCCGGGCGGGTCGGGCACCAGCGCGACGGTGATGGTGGCGCTCTCGCCGGAGGCGTCGTCGTTGTCGCTGTCGTCCTCACCACTGCCGACGAGGTTGCAGCCGGTGGCCGTCAGGGCGACGGCCGTGGCGGCGGCGGCCCAGCGCAGCGTGCGTCGTGTGCGGGACATGGTTCTCGCTGACTCCTTTGTCGAGGAACGTGGGGTCTAGTAGTGCGACGCCGGCGCGTGCCGGGGACCGAGGTAGCCGAGGCCGACACTGATCGAGTCGGCTACCTCGATGACGGTGCTGGCCAGCTCGGGGTCGCCGTCGGCGAGTCCCAGCGCGGAGAGCGGGCCGGAGATGGACAGCGCGGCGACGACGTTGCCGGACTGGTCCAGGATCGGGGCCGCGACGCAGGACCGTCCCAGCGCCAGCTCCTCGACCTCGGTGGCGTAGCCGCGGTGCGCGGCCAGATCGAGGGCGGCGTCGAGCTGGTCGTGGTCGCAGATGGTGCGCGGCGTGTAGCGATGCAGGTCGGGGACGAGCTCGCGGCGCTGGGCCGGGGTGAGCGGCAGCAGCAGGCACTTGCCGATGCCCGTGGCGTGCAGCGGATTGCGCTGACCCATGAGCGTGAACGACTTCGGCGCCAGCCGGCCCTCGAAGTTGCACAGGTAGAACAGCCACGAGCCGTGCCGGACCGCGACGTTGACGCCGAGGCCCAGCGACGCGGCCAGCAGCTGCGCGGCCTGCCGGGCCTCGCGGTGCACGGGGTGCTGGTTGATCGCCACGCCGGCCAGCGTCAGGAGCGCGGGCCCCAGCCGGTACAGGGCGCTGACCGGTTCGCGCTCGACGTACTGTAACGATTCAAGTGTTGACAGGAGTCGGGACGCCGTGGACTGACCCAGTCCAGCGTGCTTGGCGACGTCAGACACGCGCAGGGCCCGGCCGTCGAGGAAGGCGCTGAGGACGGTCGCCGCCTTCTCGACACTCTGGTTCGTGGCCTGGTCCGTTGCCACTGCGCTCCTGACATTGAAGGAACCGTGCATCATGTGGGAGAGTTACGCATATGGTGCATGAAGTCAAGCCCTCTTCGGATGTCAGATGTTGATTCGTGATATCGAGACGTTCGTCGTCAAGCTGCGCTCGGACGAGGCCTACCTGGGCGCGCTGCGCGACGGCAGCGACATCGGTCCCGCGTACACCGTCCGTGAGCCGTGGCGCAGCCTCTACTCGGATCGGTTCGAGGCGCTCCTGGTCAAGGTGACGGCGGAGGACGGGACGTCCGGGTGGGGTGAGGCACTGGCGCCGGTCGCGCCCGAGGTGCCGGCGGCGGTCGTCGACCTGCTGCTCGCGCCGATCCTGCGGGGGATGGACGCCACCCGGCCGCGGCCGGCGTGGTCGAGGCTGCGCGACCTCATGCGCGAGCGCGGTCATCTGGTGGGGCACCAGGCCGACGCTCTGGCCGCCGTCGACATCGCCCTCTGGGACCTGGCCGGGCGCCTCAGCGGGCGCTCCGTGGCCGACCTGCTCGGCGGCGCCTTCCGCGACCACCTGCCGGTCTACGTCTCCGGGCTGCCCCGGACCACCGACGACGAGCGGGCCGCGCTGGCCGCCGACTGGGTCGCCCGCGGCGCCACCGCGGTCAAGCTGCACCTCGGCCACGGCGTCGAGGCCGACCTCGCCACCGTCGACGCCATCCGCGCGGCCGCACCGTCGCTGCGGATCGCCGTCGACGCGCACTGGGTCTACTCGGTCACCGACGCCGGCCGGCTCGCCGCCGGCCTGGCCGAGCGGGGCGCCTGGTTCCTGGAGGCGCCGCTCGCGCCCGAGGACCTCGCCGGGCACGCCGAGCTCGCCCGCACGTCGCCGGTCCCGATCGCCGTCGGCGAGGCGCTGCGCAACCGTTACGAGTTCGGCCAGTGGTTCGACGCCCGGGCGCTGCGGATCGCGCAGCCCGACGTCGGCCGCACCGGCATCACCGAGGCGATGGTCGTCGCCGAACTCGCGGCCGCCCGGCACCTGCCGGTCGCGCCGCACCACTCCACCGGACTCGCGGTCGCCCTGGCCGCCGGCCTGCACGTCAGCGCCGCGGTGGAGAGCCTCGAGGTGTTCGAGTACCAGCCCAGATCCACCGACGTCGGCCAGCGCATTCTGCGGCACCCGATCGCGTCCGGCCCCGGCGGCTTCCCGCTGCCGGCCGGTCCGGGTCTCGGGATCGACGTCGACGAGGAAACCATCCGCACGCTCGCCGAGGAGTCCCGAACCAGATGACCCACTCCGTCCACGGCCTGGTGCCGATCCTGGCCACTCCCTTCCTCCCCGACGGCACACTCGACCGGCCGGGGCTGCGGCGGCTGGTGGAGTTCCAGCTGACCAGCGGCGTCGACGGCGTCGCGGTGTTCGGCATGGCCAGCGAGGGGTTCGCCCTGACGCTGACGGAGCGCCAGCTCATCCTGCGCGACGTCCGCGAGGTGGTCGCCGACGCCGTCCCGGTCGTCGCGGGCGTCAACGGCACCTCGTCGGTCACCGCGCTCGAGCAGGCCCGCGAGGCCGCCGACGGCGGCGCCGACGCGCTCATGGTGCTGCCGCCGTTCATGGTCAAGCCCGGCCCGGACCAGCTCGTGGAGTTCTACGGGCTGGTCGGCGAGTTCGCGGCGTCGGCGGATACCGAGGTGATGGTCCAGGACGCGCCCGGGGTCACCGGCGTCGCGATGTCGGCGGCGCTGATCGTCGAGCTGAGCAAGCTCGACGGCGTCACGTCCGTCAAGGTCGAGGCCCCGCCGACGGTGCCCAAGGTCGGCGCGGTCGCCGACGCCATCGGCGACGAGGACGAGTTCGCCGTCCTGGGCGGCCAGAACGCCCAGTTCGTCCTCGACGAGTACGCCCGCGGCTCCATCGGCACCATGCCCGCCTGCGAGTTCCCCGACCTGCTGGCGCCGGTCCTGGCCGCCTGGAACGCGGGCGACCGGGCCGGGGCGCGGGCGGCGTTCACGCGGCTGCTGCCGCTGATCGTGCACGGGCTGCAGCAGGGCATAGCCTGGGCGGTGCACAAGGAGGTGCTGGTGCGCCGCGGCATCATCGAACACACCACCGTCCGGCTGCCGGCCAAGACGCTCGACGCCGGCGGGCGGTCCCTGCTCGACGAGATCCTGGCCCCGCTGGACCTGCGGGCCGCTCGGTGAGAGTCGTCCTCGTCGGCGCCTCGACGCCGATCGGCGGCGCCGTCGCCGACCGGTTCGCGGCCGCCGGCGGCCGGGTCGTGGGCATCTCGCTGGAGCCGTCGGGCAGCGCGCCGCTGGCGGCGGACCTGACCGCCGACTGCAGCGTCCCCGCGCAGGCCTCGGCGGCGGTCGCCGAGGCGGCCGGCGTCCTCGGCGGCATCGACGTCCTCGTGCCGGCGGCCGGCGCGATGCCGGTGGCGCCCGCGCACCGGACCACCGACGAGCAGTGGCGGCTGGCCCTGGCCGCCTGCCTCGACACGTTCTTCCTGACCGCGCGCGCCGCGCTGCCGCGGCTGGTCGACGGCGGCGGCTCCATCGTCGCGGTCTCGTCGGTCAACGGGTTCCTCGCCGCGCCCTGGCTGCCGGGCTACGCGGCGGCCAAGGGCGGCGTCGACGGCCTGGTGCGCCAACTGGCCCTCGACTACGCGCGCTCCGGCGTGCGCGTCAACGCCGTCGCGCCCGGCCTGGTGGGCGGCGAGCAGTACGCCGACGCCGAGGCGGGCTACCCCATCGGGCGGACCATCCGGCCGGACGAGGTCGCGGCGGCGGTGGAGTTCCTCGCCGGCCCGGCGGCCTCGGCCATCACCGGCGTCGTCCTGCCGGTCGACGGCGGGCTGTCGATCGCCTCGCCGGCGGCGTTCGCCCGGCCGGACCTGCGGGCCCGGCTGGAGGGCGATGGCTGAGGTCGAGATCGGCGGCCGGTTCGGCCGCCTCTACGGGTTCCTCGACTGGCCCGCGCGGCTGGACGCGCTGAACGTGCTGTGGCTGCTCGGCGTGCTGGCCGGGCTGGTGCTGTTCGGCCTGGCCCCGGCTACGGCCGCCCTGTACGCGGTGCTGCGGGCCTACGTGCTGGACCGGTCGCCGCGGCTGTGGCACGACTACTGGGCTGCCTGGCGGGCGTCGCTGCGCTCGTCGCAGGTCGTGCTCGGGCTGCCGATCCTGACCGTGTGGGTGGTGGTGTTCTACCTGCTGCTGTCGCGGTCGACGCCGTTCGCCGTCGGGATGGCCGTGCTGGCCGCCGGGTACCTCGCGACGCTGCTCCAGCTGCCCGCCGTCGTCGCGCACGTCGACCTGCCGGTGGTGCGGTCGTGGCAGGTCACGGCCGAGGTAGCGTGGCGCCGGCCGCTGGTGACGGTGGCCGTGGCGGTTCTGGTCGTGGGGCTTGCGGTGGGCGGCTGGCTCACGACGCCGGCCGCCGTCCCGCTCTTCTTCCCCGCCCTGCCCGCCCTGATCGCCACCGTCACCGTCCACCGCGGCCTGGCCGACTCACCGCCGCGGACCCCGAGTTGATCATGGAGAAGGTCGGCTCTCAGCGGTCCCCGAAGCCGACCTTCTCCATGATCAACGGTGGTGGCTCGGCTGAGCCGCGGCGTCTCGATCAGGCCGGGACGGCGTCGCGTCGGGCGCGGACGGCGGCCGCCAGGTCGCCGAGCAGGACCTCGGTCGTCTCCCAGCTCATGCACGCGTCGGTGACGCTCTGGCCGTAGACCAGCGGCGTGCTCGCGAGGTCCTGCCGGCCGGCCACGAGGAAGCTCTCCAGCATGACGCCGCCGATGCCGCGCTGGCCGGCCGCGACCTGCGCGGCGATCTCGCGGGCCACGACCGCCTGGCGCTCGTGGTCCTTGCCGCTGTTGCCGTGGCTGGCGTCGATGACCAGACGCTCGGGCAGCTGCGCCTTGTGCAGCAGCGCCAGCGCGTCGCGGACGTGCTCGGGCGCGTAGTTCGGGCCGGCGCTGCCGCCGCGCAGGATGACGTGGCAGTCGGGGTTGCCGGCGGTGCTGACGGCGGCCGCGCGGCCGTCGTGGTCGACGCCGAAGAAGACGTGGCCGTGGGCGGCCGCTGTGCAGCCGTCGATGGCGGCCTGGACGTCGCCGCTGGTGGCGTTCTTGAAGCCGACCGGCATGGACAGGCCGGACGCGAGCTGGCGGTGCACCTGGCTCTCCGGCGTGCGCGCCCCGATGGCGCCCCACGAGACGGTGTCGGCGATGTACTGCGGGCTGATCGGCTCGAGGAACTCGCAGCCCACCGGCAGCCCCGCCCCGAGCACCTCGAACAGCAGCTCGCGGGCCATGCGCAGGCCGCGCGGCACGTCGAACGTCCCGTCGAGGCCGGGGTCGTTGATCAGGCCCTTCCAGCCCACCGTCGTGCGCGGCTTCTCGAAGTACACCCGCATGACGACGGCGAGGTCGTCGCGCAGCTCGTCGGCCACCGGCCGCAGCCGGCGGGCGTAGTCGAGCGCCGCCACCGGGTCGTGCACCGAGCACGGGCCGACGACCACCAGGAGGCGGTCGTCGTCGCCGGCCATGATGCGGCGGACCTCGGCCCGGCTGGACCGCACGAGCGCGGCGTGCTCCTCGTCCATCGGCAGCTCGGCGAGCAGGCCGGCCGGCGAGATGAGCGGCTGGAACCCGGTGATGCGCAGGTCGCCGGTGGGGGACTGGGGCTCGGACATGGGTCTACGTCTCCTCTGCGTCGAGTGGGACGTCCCGTCGGTTGCCCTGCGAGCCGGCCCGTCTCATGACGAAGGGCAGAGACGCCGACGTCTCTGCCCTGCTGGCTCCGGGTGGTCGTGGCTAGCGCATGACGCGCCAGGCTCCACCCGGAGCCTGCGCAAAATACGGATACCGACGAACCACGGTCACGGTGGCGACTATAGCCGACCGTCGGCGGCGAGGCCCTCTGACGTCACCGTTCTGACCAGCGCATGAAACACGCGCTTGACACTTAACAGCATATGCGTAGTGTATGCACATGTTGCATAGCAACTCCATCCGATGCATGGAGGCATTGTGGCACCAGGTCGCGCGGGTGTAGCGAACGTCGACACGCCCTCGACGACGGCGCCGCGACGGATCGGTGACGGCGCGTTCGCGGTCGCGCTGACCCTGCCTGGCCTGGCTCTCCTCGTGGCCGTGGTGCTCTATCCGCTCGTGTCGGCGCTGGTCACCGCGTTCTTCGAGCAGAGCCTGGTGCTCCCCGGGCGGGAGTTCGTGGGGCTGGAGAACATCCAGGCCGTCCTCGAGAACGACTTCTGGCGGATCTTCCGGCAGACGCTCGTGTTCACCATCGGCAGTACGCTGGCGCCGTTCGTCATCGGCTTCGGCCTGGCGCTGGCGTTGAACTCCGGGCTGCCCGGGCAGAAGGTCTTCCGCGGCGTCTTCCTGGTGCCGTGGCTGGTGCCCGGCGTCATCGTGTCCTTCCTCTGGATGTGGATCTTCAACGCCAACTACGGCGTGGCGAACGGGCTGCTGGAAGGGCTCGGGATCATCGACGAGCCGCACGCGTGGCTGGCCGAGCCCGGCACCGCGATGGCCGCGGTCATCATCGCCAAGACCTGGGCGAGCTTCCCCTGGATGATGGTCATGCTGCTGGCCGGCCTGCAGACGGTGCCGCCCGAGCTGCACGAGGCGGCCGAGGTCGACGGCGCCGGAACCATCAGGCGGTTCTTCTCCATCACGCTGCCGCACCTGAAGGGCATCGTCGGGCTGGTGCTGCTGCTGGAGTTCATCTGGAACTTCCAGCACTTCGACATCATCTACGTGCTCACCGGCGGCGGCCCGGCCGGCACCACGCAGACGTTCGCGACGTCGGTCTACGAGACCGCGTTCCGGGGCTTCGACCTCGGCCGGGCCGGCGCACTCGGCCTGCTGTGGATGCTCATCCTGCTGGTGCTGGTCGTCATCTACGTCCGCTTCTCCGAACGAGGTGAGCAGGAGTGAGCGTGACCACGTCCACCCGCCCGTCCCGGCCGGTCGCCGCACCTGACCAGCCCGGCCGGAAGCGGCGGCGGCGCTCGCCGCGCGACCGGCTCGGGCCGCGCGTGTCGGCCTGGGTGGCCATCGTCGTGTTCGGCGGGTTCGCGCTGCTGCCGGCCTACTGGCTGCTGGCGACCTCGCTGAGCCCGCAGGACCAGGTGTTCCAGTACCCGCCGTCGTTCTTCCCCACCGACATCACGTTCGAGCACTACGCCGACCTTGCCGACGACCCGGACCTGTTCCGCTACCTCGTGAACAGCGTCATCGTCTCGGTCGTCACGGCGGTGCTCAGCGTCCTGGTGTCGGCCTACATGGGCTACTCGTTCTCGAAGTTCCGCTATCGCGGCCGGCGCTCGCTGATGTACCTGGTGCTGTCGTCGCAGATGTTCCCGCAGGCCCTGCTGCTGGTCACGCTGTACGCGGTGTTCAGCGCGTACGGCCTGCTCAACAGCTACGCCGCGCTGATCCTGTCGTTCACGACGTTCACCCTCCCGCTGTGCGTCTGGATGCTCAAGGGGTTCTTCGACACCATCCCCGACGAGCTGATCGAGGCCGCACGGGTCGACGGTGCGTCCCGGATGCGCATCATCCACTCCGTGGTCCTGCCGCTGTCGGCGCCGGGCCTGGTGGCCGCCGGCCTGTTCGCGTTCGTCCGCGGCTGGAACGACTTCATCTTCGCTCTCACCCTGGCCGGCCCGGACAAGCAGACGCTGCCGCCCGGCCTGGTGAACACGTTCGTCGGCGAGGCCCAGACGGCCTGGCCGCAACTCATGGCGGCGTCCCTGGTCGTGTCGCTGCCCGTCGTCATCGGCTTCATCGTCCTGCAGCGCTATCTCGTCGGCGGCATCACCGCCGGCGCGGTCAAGGGCTGACCGGTCTTCAGTCTTCGGAGGTCAACGTGAGCACCACCTACTCCCGTCGCCGTCTGCTCCAGTTGATGGGCCTGGGCGCGGGCGCCGTCGGCTTCGGCGGCCTGGCCGCCTGCGCGCCGTCGGCGGACGACGACAGCAACACCAGCGGCGGCTCCAGCAGCACGCCCACCAGCGGCGGTGAGGCGCAGGACTTCTCCTTCGCGTCATGGTCGCTGAGCGAAGAGGCGCCCAAGCCGGTCATCGAGGGCCTGGTCGGCGCGTTCGCGGGCGACGCCGGCGTCTCGATCGCGCCGGTCACCTACCCCTACAACGAGTACCTCAACCAGCTGACGCTGCAGATCCGCGGCGGGCAGTTCAGCGGCGCGGCGCAGGTCGACGTCGCCTGGCTGGGCGCCCTGGCCGCCCTGGGCAAGCTGACCGACCTGAGCTCGTTCACCGAGGGCCGCGGCTACACCGACGCCGCCCTGCAGGCCGGGCAGTACGAGGGCACGCAGTACGGCCTGCCCTGGACCATCGGCGCCATCGGCCTGGTCACCAACACCGAGCTGCTGCAGCAGGCCGGCGTCACCACCGCGCCGACCACCATCGAGGACTTCGAGGCGATGCTGCGCGAGCTGCAGGGCCTCGGCGACGGCATCGTGCCCTACGCGGCGTCGACCAAGGTGGCGCAGCTCAAGGACATCCTCATCTGGATGCAGACGTTCGGCAGCCCGCTGATCGAGGACGGCCAGGTCACCATCGGCGACGACGCCAGCGTCGAGGCCGTCACCTGGTACAAGCGCCTCTACGACGACGGCCTGATCGCGCCGGACGTCGACCGCTTCGACGCCCGCGCGCTGTTCAGCCAGGGCCGGGCCGTCATGTACGACGACGCCATCATCGGCAAGAGCGCGGTCGTGCGCGAGTCGCCCGACCCCGACTTCGCCGCCAAGCTCGACCCGATCGCGCGGCCGGTCGTGCAGGACGGCGACGACCCGCGGGCGCTGTTCTGGGGCCACGCGATCGTCGTGGTCGACGGCGACGGCTCGGGCACCGCGGCGGAGTTCGCGCAGTGGGTCACCTCCGACGAGGCGACCACGGTCGACTTCTTCGAGCAGCTGGGCCTGCCGCCGACGACCCAGGCGGCCCTGGACTCCGACGTCGTCACCGGCGATACGTTCACCGCCGCGTTCAGCGAGCGGGTCACCGCGACCGCCACCGTGAACCCGTTCTGGCAGTTCCCGCAGTACGCCCAGATGGAGTCGGCCGTCGCCGAGCAGGTGCAGGCCGTGCTCGTGGGCAGCTCGTCGCCGGCCGACGCCATGGCCGCGGCGGGCGAGGCGGTCCAGGGCCTGATCTGACCCGACCTTCGAGTTCCACGACCGACGACGTTCGAGGAGAGCTCCCGTGACCCTGGACCGTGCCCGGAACCGCAGCCTGGCGGTCGTCGCGACGGTGGCGCTGGCCGCCGGCCTGGCCGGGGTGGCGGGCGGCCCGGCCGCCGCCGCCGACGGCACCGTCGTCCTGCGCGGCGACACCTACACGATGACCATCGCCGCCGACGGCTTCCGCTACGGCTTCACCGACGCCGCCGGCCGGCCGACGCTGCCACCGCACCCGGAGTCCGGGCTGCGCGTCGACGGCGCCGACGCCGTCACGGCCGAACCGGCCGGCGACCCGGGGGCGTTCGACGTCACGCTGGAGAACGGCGAGGCGGTGCGGGTGCACGTCCACACGGCGGCGACGACCGTGCGCATCACCGTCGACGGGGTCGACGACGCCACCGTCGACCTGCGCACCGGCCCGGCCGGTCCGTCCTACGGCCTGGGCGACTACGGGGCGCACGCCGACGGCCAGCCGGACCAGGGCACGCCGTGCAGCGGCAACGTCGAGGCCCGGCCGACGCTGGAGCTGACCGGGATCGTGCTGGACAACCTCACGAACCAGGGCTCCTGCAAGCGCTACATCAGCACGTTCACCGTCTTTCCCGCGCAGGGCGTCGGGCAGGTGCTGTTCGACGAGGGCCAGAAGCGGGTCGCGCTGACGGACACCGAGAACCGGCTGGGCGTCGCGGGCGTGGACCGCGTCGACGCCGTGCACTACTTCCTGGCCGGTGACCTGAAGCGGGTCTACGCCGACTACCGCGATGCGCGCGTCGAGCACGGCTACGTCGACGTCGAGCCGCGGCCGGACCTGTTCGAGCTGGGCTGGGAGGCCTACGGCGCTCTGTCGTGGAACACCTACCAGTCCTCGGTCGAGGAGACCGTTCAAGGCTTCCTCGACCACGGGTACCCGCTGGGCTGGGGCGTCGTCGGCTCCGGCTTCTGGCCGGGTCCGCGCGGGCGCCCGGCCGAGGGCACCACGAACAGCTTCGGCATGTGGGACGACACCGAGGAGCCCGGCCGCGAGGACTCCCAGCCAGGGCTGCCGAACCCGCGCTACCCCGACCCCGACGGGCTCAAGCGGCTGTTCGCGGAGAACGACCTCGACCTGCTGCTGGGGGCGCGCAACAACGTCAAGGCGACGGTCGCCGACGGCGGCAACCACAACCCGGTGCACGACGGCCCGTTCATGGAGGAGGCCGCCGCAGCGGGCCTCCTCCTGGAGGACGCCGACGGGACGCCGACGGTCGTCAGCCGCGCGCAGTTCCCCAGCGGCGCCAGCTACGTGCTGGACGGCTCCGACCCCGCGGCCGTCGAGTGGTACGTCGACCGGATGCGTGCCTGGGGCGTGGACGGGTGGAAGGAGGACACGATGCTCTACGAGCCCGACCTCCACCTCGACGGCAACTGGAACCCGGTGCAGCAGGCCCTGGCCGGCGCCGGCGACCTGCTGATGGTCCGCAACGCCGCGTACTCCGTGCCCGGCGACATCATCCGCATCAACGACACCATCTACGGCACCGGCGAGGTGTTCCACGAGGACCCGGACCGGATGCCGGTGAACCTGCTGAACATGGCCGCCAGCGGCGCCGGCAACCTGTACCCGGACTACGTCGGCGGCACCCCGGGCCCGTCGCTGACCGACCCCGCGTACATGGACTACTTCGTGCGCAACGCGCAGTTCAACGCGCTCACCCCGGTGCTGGCGTTCGGGAAGGGGCCGTGGGACCTGGGCCGGCCCGACTACGCCGCCCAGGTGCTCGACCTCGCGCTGTGGCACGACGCCCTGCACCCGTACGTCTACGACACCGTGCTGGACGGGTACGAGACCGGCTACCCGTCGGCCATGACGCCGCTGCCGGTCGCCTACCCGGACGACCCCGCCACCTACGGCCTGGTGAACGACCAGACCCGGCAGTACGAGTGGATGTTCGGCGAGTCGCTGCTGGCGGCGCCGGTCTTCGGCGCCGACTTCGAGACGGCGCAGGCGCGGGACGTGTACCTGCCGGCCGGGCGCTGGATCGACTACTCCACGGGTGCGGTGGTCGACGGCCCGCGCACGCTCGAGGACTACGCCGTCGGCACCGACCGGGTGCCCGCGTTCGTGGGCGGCAAGGGCGTGCTGGTGCTGCGCGACCGCGACGAGTCCGGCGAGGTCGCCGGGTTCACCGCCGAGGTCTACCCGGTGGCGCGGTCGTCGCGGTACGAGTGGACCGACGGCGACGCGCGGAGCACGATCCTGAACGCGAACACCGGCTGGGACCCGGACCGGCTGCGCATCGCCGACCGCACCACCGGCCACACCGTCCCGTTCGAGGTCGACGACGTCACCGGCGCGTTCCGGTTCGCGTTCGAGCCCGGCCACGACTACGTGCTGAGCGGCGGCGGCCGGGCCACGCACTCGCTGCCGGTCGAGACGGCCGCCCCGGACGCCGCACCGGCCGCCGTGGCGGCCGAGACCGGCGCCGACGGCCAGACCACGCTGAGCTGGGACGCGGTACCCGGCGCGCGGACGTACGTCGTCGAGGTCTCCGGCGCCGCGACGTGCGCCGACGGACTGGCCGGCAGCACGACCGGGACGTCGCTGAGTCTCGGCGGCCTGGACCAGGCGGCCGGCACCTACAGCGTCGCCGCGGTGAACGCCGCCGGCACCGGGCCGTGGTCCGCGCCGGTGGCCGTCACCGCGCCCGGCGGCCCGGCGGTCGTCACCGTCACCGACGAGGGCACGCCGCCGACCTGCGACCCGGACACACCGGCGTACGCCGAGACCGGCACCTGGGGCGGCAGCGCCCTGGCCGGGTTCGACGGCACCAGATCGCGGTTCAGCTCGACGGACGGCTCCACCGCCACCTGGTCCGCACGGCTGCCGGCCGGCGGCTACGACGTCGCGGTCTGGTTCCCGCCGCACACCAACAGCACGACGGCCGCCACCTTCACGGTGACCCACGCCGGCGGCGAGTCCAGCGTCGTGCTGGACCAGACGGCGACCGGCGGCCGCTGGGTCTCGCTCGGCACGTACGAGTTCGGCGCGGAGCAGCTCGGCTCCGTCACTTTGACGGTCGGCGACGCACCCGGCAACGCGCGCGGCGACGCGGTCCGGTTCACCCCGGTCGGAGCCGACCCACCGCACCCCGGCACCGGGACCTGGACAGCATCGTCGTCCCTGCTGGAGGACGTGCGGATCGAGAACCAGACGGTGCGGATGGTCGTACGCACCAGCATCGGCGGCGACGACCTGCGGCTCCGGCTCACCAACGCCTTCGGCCTCGAGCCGGTCACGT